>CAZVSC010000027.1:0-38748 GCA_964629325.1 uncultured Enterobacteriaceae bacterium | reverse complement strand
TGGGTCGTTAGCGGCCCTTGTTAAAGGGTTCACCTTTGGATCAGTGCGCGCCGAACCGGGGGAAATCCCTGCCAGCCAAAAAGGCATCAACAACCTCATATGCCGCTTCGGCAAATTTTGCATAACCGGCGTCAGTCGGCCAACCGATGTGCGGCGTCAGCACGACGTTGCGCAATTTGGTCAGGGGGTGGCCTGCCGTCAAGGGTTCCTCGTCGAACACATCGAGCCCGGCACCGGCGATGCGTCCTGATTGGAGTGCGTCAACGAGAGCGGTTTCGTCCACGATGGGGCCGCGTGCGGTGTTGATGAGCCAGGCGGACTTTTTCATCAGGCCCAGCCTCCTGGCGTCGATCAGGCCGCGGGTTTCCGGGAGGAGTGAGACGTGGATGGAGACGACGTCGGCTTCTTGCATTAAAGCATCGAGATCCCGGTAGTCGGCGCCGGCTTCTGCCGCGCGCGCTGCATTGAGTGTCGGGCTCCAGGCGATTATCTTCATGCCGAAGGCGGCGGCGATGCGCGCGGTATGGCTGCCGACGCGGCCGAGGCCGACGGCACCAAAGGTCTTGCCCTGCAGGATGGGTGTCGACGGCACTTCCCATTCGCCGTCGCGCAGTTTCCGGTCGAGCTCCGGTATCCGGCGCATACCGGCAATGGCGAGGCCAATGGCGAGCTCCGCCGCCCCGACGGAATAACCGCCCGATGCCTTGCCGACGGTGATGCCCAGCTCCTCCGCCGCGGCGAAGTCGATGTGGGCGGCGTGGTTGCCGGTCTGCACGATGAGTTTGACTGTCTTCAGCGCGGCCAGGAAACCGCGGTCGAAGCGGGTGCGCTCGCGGTTGGCGATAACCGCGTCGAAACCGTCGAGCTGCTCCGGTCCCGCCGTCGGGCCGGTGAAGATTTCCACCGCCGCCTGTTCGCGCAGTTTACGGACACCATCGGTGGCGTCCCATGCCCGGTGGATGTCGTCGAGTATCGCTATACGCATCGTGTTTCCATTGACATGACGTTAGCCAAAAATAACCCAGCACAAGAGGGCGCCGACCACCGACATGGAGAGCCCCCAGATCAAAAGCGCATTGAACAGCTTGCGTGTGTCCGTGCCTTCCGCCGCGCTGGCCATGTACAACGCGCCGACGGTGGACAGTGAAGACAAATCGACCAGGCTCGCGCTCATCGACATGGACAGGGCGATGGGCAGTGGTTCGATGCCGCCGAGCTGGTCCGCCAGTGACGGCACCATGGGCAGGAAGGCCGGCAGGACCACGCCGGACGTGCTGCTGTAAACGGAAATGAAGCCGGCGCCGAAGGCGACGATGGCCTCTATGGTGGCCGGCGTCGATATGGTGGCGATGCCGTTGGTGATGAGTAGCAGGCCCTCGGTTTCCTTGAGCAGGGACACCAGCACGGTGACGCCGGTCACCATGACGATCACGGACCATGGCATGCGCTTGATTGCCTGCGCCTCGTCCACGCTGCGCAGCAGGATCAGCGCCGCGGCGATGATGATGGCGACCATGCCGACATCGAGGGCAAAGGCCACCACGGCGATGATCAGCAGCACGATGCCGCTTGCCGTCAGCCAGTGCCGGCGCTGCATGGCCAGGTCTTCGCCAGCAGGCAGTGTTTCATCGTCCGTGCCGCCGTTGCGCATCAGTTTCATGCCGCCAAAGAGGAAGAAGCCGGCCACGCCCACCAGCAGATGCGCGAAGGCGTTGAAGCCGAAGGTATACCACCGGTAACCGTCGAGGCCGATGCGCGCCATGATGTCGTTGGCGATGATGCCGTTCGGCGAGAAGGGCGACAGGGTGCCCGCCAGCACACCGTTGCCGGCCACCACCGCCATGACCAGCGGCGAAATGCCGGCGCGGGCCGCCGCGGCCATCGCCGGTGGCGCGAGCAATGCACTGGCCGGCGTGGCACCGGCACCGATGGTGGCGATGACGAAGCCGACCAGGAAGAACATGGACGGCAGCAGCATGGCGTTGCCCTTGCACAGACGTACGGCGTGGTTTGTGAAACGGGCCAGCGTGCCGTTGCAGTTGGCGATGGAGAACAGCAGGGTCACGCTGACCAGGGTGAACAGCAGGTCGGTGGGAAAACCGGCGATCACATCGTCTGGACTCATGTCGCCGATAAACACCCCGACGATGAAGGCCATGGCCATGGCGAGCACGCCGATGTTGATGGTGGTGGTACAGCTCAGGATCACAGCGAGCAGCAGGGACGCCACTGAAATCCAGGCCAGGTCCATCAGGGTTTCCCGGCCAGGCTGTCGATGAGTTCGCTGAGACGCGGCAATTCGTCCACCGCTTCCGCCAGCGTGAAGGTGCGCTTGATCGCCGCATCGTCGAACAGTAACGATGCGCAGTCGCTGAATTTTTCATACAGCTCGTCGCGGGTGAAGGGCAGGTCCGGGCCGCCGCGGTAGCGTTCGTCTGCTTTTTGCACCAGCGTGGAGCCGTCCACCAGGTCCACCTCGACCGTGCTGCGGATCTTTTCCCAACCCTGCGCCTCGATGCCGGCATCGAGTACGCGGGTCACCTTGCGCATCATGGCCTGCACCGGCTCGCTCTGGACGAATTCATCGTTGAACTCGGCAACGCCGGCCTTTCTGCGCAGGGCGATGGCGCCGACCATGAAGGCCGGGCAGAACTTCGCCTCCAGTTCGTTGGTGGCGATGTCGTAACGCAGCGGGTTGAGAATGTTGGAGCCGGCGCGTACCCGGATCGCCGTGATGTTGTCAGGATTGACGTCGTTGTCGATGACCAGCCGGCGCATGGCGTCCATCGTGGGGTGACCGAGCACGCCGCAGGGATAGGGCTTGATGGAAACGCCGGGGCTGACGATGGTGTGCGGGTTGCCGAGCACATCAACGATGCGATCCTCGTCGAAGCCCTGGCCGTGGCTGAAGGTGCTGAAGAAGCCCCACGGCGGGTCGAGGGCGTCATGGCCGCCGGTGAATCCGCGCGCGGCGAGTTCGGCGGCGACGATGCCGTTCTGGGCGGCGCGCCCCACATGCAGCGGCTTGGTCATGCTGCCGAAATTGACGCGGATGCCCGAGGCGGAACTGGCGGCGATGGCCAGCATGTGTTCGAGTTGGTCGGCATCGAGATCCAGCAGCTTGGCGGCGGCGACGGCCGCGCCGAAGGTGCCGATGGTGCCCGAGGTATGAAATCCCTGCTTGTAGTGGGACGGGTTGATCGCCTCGGCGATCTTGCACTCGACCTCGAAGCCGGTGAGGAAGGCTTCCAGGAAATCATGGCCCGACACGCCTTCCCGCTCACCGATGGCCAGCGCCGCCACCAGGGGCGGTACGGTCGGGTGGGTGAGCAGGCCAAAAATGCGGTCGGCGCTGGTGGCCAGTTGCGTGTCGTCCCAGTCGAGGGCATGGCCGGCGGTAGCATTGACCAATGCGGCGTGGGCGGCGCCGGTCCTGAACGGGGCACGGCCGAAGGCGGTCGCCTCGGGTGTAGCGCCGACAGTGCCGGTGTATGCAGTGACGATATCGGCGGCCGGCTGCACGGAGCCGGCGAGCATGACGCCGAGGCCGTCGATGATGCAGCGTTTGCCGATGGCCAGTGCATCGGGGGGAAAATTATCGAGCCTGGCGTCGCGGATGAATTCCACCACGGCCCTGGTGACATGGGGCATTCTTGCTACTTCTTATTGTTAATCGAGGAACCGGGAGAATAAACGTGTGTCAGGTGACTTGTCCAGAGACGCATCCGTCCGTCCCGGCGCTTCGGTGCCGTGATTCTTTCGCCAGAGTTGAACGGTATTCCGGCATTCCTGTTATTATCCAGAAAATTATTGGTTTCACGGAAATGGTATCAATCCTGTTAATAGGTAAGAGGGCGCGATGCGACTGAAAGGCCTGGACCTCAACCTGCTCGTGGCGCTGGATATTCTGCTGGAGGAACGCAGCGTCACCCGCGCCGCACGGCGGTTGCACCTGAGCCAGCCCGCCGCCAGCGCCGCCCTGGGTCGACTGCGTGAATATTTCCAGGACGACCTGCTGGTCATGCATGGCAAGCGGCTGATGCCGACCTCCTTTGCCGAAAACCTGCTGCCCGAGCTGAAACGCGTCACCCGGCAGATCGACGATCTCGTCGCCATGTCCACCGAGTTTGATCCGGCCCAGACGGAACGCCTGTTCCGCTTCATGGCCTCCGACTACATCGTCACCGTGCTGATGACCCAGGTGTTGAAGGCGCTGGCCACGCAGGCCCCCGGGGTGAGGCTGGACATGCGCCTGCCGGAAGATTCGGTCTACCGGGTGTTCGAGCGCGGCGAGATCGACCTGATGCTGATTCCCGAGGAATTCCTGCTGCCCGGGCATCCGGCGACCCTGGTGCTCGAGGAGCCCTGCGTGGTGGTCGCCTGGAAGGACAATCCGCTGTTCAACAAAAAGCTCTCGACCGCGCGATTTTTCGATGCCGCCCACGTGGCGGTGACGCTGGGTCCGAAACGCGACCCCTCATTCACCGAGCGCAACATGGAAAAGCTCGGGTATTCACGCAAGATCGACGTCTACGCACCGAACTTCTCGGCAGTGCCCTGGCTGCTGCTGGACACGCCACGGATTGCGGTCATGCAGGAAAGGCTGGCACGCAAGTTCGCCCAGGTGTTGCCTCTGAAAATGGCGCCCATGCCGTTCGACTTCCCGGTCATGCGCATCATGGCGCAGTACCATGAAGCCCGCGAACGCGACCAGGGCCTGGGTTGGTTCATCCAGGTACTGAAAACCTGCGCCAGGGACACAGCCACAGGGCGGCGTAAATAGGCCCGTCGGCCCAGTTTTTATGGGTATCCGGATAGCAAATTGTCTTCCATCAAAACAATCGATTTTACAAATTGCTTCGCTGGCATAGACTTCAGGGTATAGCGCATGAATCGCGCGGCTATTACCTGTACGGGGGAAAATCCATTGAACCGCAAACACTGGCTGGCCATTGCCGGCACCGTCCTTTTTAGCCTGGCGCCGCTTGCCGGCCAGGCCCATCATTCCTTCGCCATGTATGACCAGGAGCAGGTGCTGACCTTTACCGGCCGCCTCACACGATACATTCCGGGTGCCAACCATGCGCAACTGATCTTCGACCTGCTGGACGATTCCGGCGCGCCCATCCTCGATGAACAGGGCAAGCCCGTTGCCTGGGGTGTGGAAACCGGGCCGGCCACGCGCATCGCCCGCCTGGGTGTGACGCCCGACAATTTTCCGGAAGGCACCATTATTACGGTGAAACTGAACCCGCTGCGCAACGGCAAGACCTTTGGCGCCATGCCCAATGGGGCAGCGCTGGTGAATTGCGGCATGACTATGCCTGAAGGCGGTTGCAACGAGGAAACCGGCACGGTCTACCTGTCGGAAAACGGCTGAGCGCAGGGAGGTCACTATGACAAGAATCATCACAGGCATTCTGGCCGTAATGCTGGCATTGCCCGCCATGGCGCAGCGGCCGCAAAACGACCGTTATTCAGGTGAATCACCACCGCCCGGTATCGAACCGCTGGCGGTGGACCTGTTCACCACGGAAAATTTCTATTTCGACAGCGCAAGCTGGACGGATCCACGGTATACCCGTTGCAACACACCGGACCAGCTCACCATGATGTGGGTGCAGAACCGGGTCGGCCACTGGGGTGACTGCAGCTACGGCATGAGTGCCGACGAAATCTTCAGTCCCTATCCCTATGCCACAGCCGAGGAGCACTACCGCGCCCTCATGGCACAGGCGAAGGAGAACGGTACTTTCACCACCCATACGCGCACTACCCTGCCGGAGTGGGACGGCTGGTATTTCCGCGGCTCGTTTTTCCAGCCGCCGCCGGGTCAGTGGACCAATGGCAATATCCTGCAGACAGCAACCATGGTCTCCCTGCTGACACCCGAATACCAGAAGCGCATGACACAGATGAACTATCACGAGGCGGTGAACAATGCGCCGCAATGGATGGCATCCTTCTGTTATCCCGAGGGCCTGATGCGCTGGTGGTATGTCTGGGGCATCCGCGACATGGAAGTGCTGATGACGCCGAACCAGGTGCAGTTCCTGGCCGGAGTCGCCGACAACTATATCCGCAAGGTGCTCATCAACCAGGAACACTCCACGCTCATTCCGCAATGGTACGGGGAAACCGTCGGCTTCTGGGACGGTGAAACACTCATCGCCTGGACCGCCAACGTGCAGGGCTGGACCACCAGCCATTCCATGTTCGAGTTCAGCAACGAACTGGAAGTGATCGAGATCATCCGCCGCGCCGACGACGGCGAAGGCCTGGTCTGGGAAGCCGTGTTCTATGACCCGGAAGCCTTTGCGCAGCCGCTGCGCATCGTTACACCGTGGGACCGCACAGCCGGCATCGACGGCCCGGAGTCACGCTACCTGTTCGTGGAGTGCCGCGTCGAGAACGGCATTGTCCTCGGCCCTGACGGCCGCCCGTCACAGCTGACGCCGTTCGATGAAGGCTACATCGACTTCCTCGGTCGCCCGTGGGCGCAGAACTGGGAGAAATTCTTCGAGCAGGGCTGGGAACGGCCAGAAGAATAACGGTTCGAGTAGGTCGGATAAGGTCCGCAGGACCGTCATCCGACATTGCGGACTCGAATCGATAAAGGGATAAAACGATAAAACGATAAAACGATAAAGGGAAAAAGCATCCTTTTTCTGGATCTACCGCCAAGGGTCCGAGCAGGTCGGATAATACCCTCTGGGGCATAAAGGCCTTCAAGGCCGCATCCGACATGGCTGACGTGAAAGAATAATTAAACCCGACTTTTCGGACTCGAAACATCAACTGGGGAATCTCGATGAAACCGACACATAAATTTGCCGTCGCTGGCCTGTTCGCGATATCCGTCCTTACCGGCTGCGCCGCCACCGGTGGCGACGCGCGCCAGGTCGCCGTCGACGCCGCCAATGCCATGGGGGGCGTCTCCGCCCTGCAAGCGGTCGACACGCTGCGGATGGTTGGCTACGGCCACGACTCCTACCAGGATGGCGGCAGCCTCATTACCACCGAACCGAACGCGCCGGAAAAGATGACCAATATGTCCGCCTACGTGCGTGACATCGATCTTGCCAATGACCGCACCCGCGTCACCGCGCGCATGTACCGCGCCTTCATCTTCGCTGCAGAGGCCATGATGAAGGGCCTGCCGGTGAACCAGAATCTCGACGGCGACGTCGCCTTCGACGTTGCGCCCAACGGCACGGCCCGGCGCGCGTCGGATGAAACCGCACTGACCCGTCGCATGGACCTCTTGTCCCACCCGCTCATGGCGGTGCGCGCCGCCCTCGATCCCGCGAGCACCGTCAGCAACCGCCGCCGCGACGGCAACCTGACGCTGGTGGATGTCACCACAGGGCAGGGTGCGATGTTCACGCTGGCTATAAACAACGACACCGGCCTGCCGCACTGGGTCAGCTGGCTCGAGCCCCATGAAAACCTGGGTGAACTCACCCAGTGGGCGCAGTTCAGCGCCTGGTTGCCGGTGGATGGCCTGCTGCTGCCGATGAGCGTGAACGTGGTGTCTGACTGGAAGGACACGGTGATGATGCGCCTGCATATCGACCGCTACGTGGTGAACGGCCCGGTCGCGACGCAAGCCGCCACGGCAGATGTCAGGAACGCGCCGGCGCCGGTGCCGAACTACACCGTCACTGCCGAACCCGTCGCCGAGCATGTGTGGCACATGATCGGCAACAACGGCGCCAATTCGGTGCTGCTGGAATTCACCGACCACCTGACCCTGTTCGAACTGCCGACCAACCGCGCCTGGTCGCGCGCCATCATCGAGAAGGCTTATGAGACCGTGCCCGGCAAGCCGATTACCCAGGTCATCATTTCCCACCACCATTTCGACCACACCGGCGGTCTGCGTGAAGCCATCGCCGAGGGCATCACCATCGTCGCCCAGGAAGGCAACATGGACTGGTTCGAAGCATTGAGCGAGCGCAATGTCACCACGTTCCACGACAATCTCAGCCGCAACCCGCGTCCCATCAGCACGCTGGCCGTGGATGATCACCTGCAGTTGTCCGACGATTCACTGACCGTGGACGTCTACCACACCATGAGCAATGCGCACATGGCCGATGGCCTCCTGGCCTACATTCCCGAACACAAGCTGCTGATACAGGGCGACCTGTTCGACATGAACTGGGAAGTGTATTTCTGGGGCAATACCTACGATGACAATCTCGCCTACCGCGATCTCGACGTCGAGAGGGATGTGCCCATCCACGGCCGCGTCACACCCATTGCGGACGTGCATCGCATCCTGGAAGAGCAAAAGGCCAACGCCAGGGCCTTGTGCGCGCAGGTGGACAGCGTCGGCCTGTCGATGCCGGGGTGCCCGCTGGCGTGGGATTGAACTGAAGTGGAAAAAAGGCCGGGGAAACCCGGCCTTTTTCATACCAATGTCTTGCGGTCCGGAAAGGCCTTGGCCCAGCGGTTGATGCGCACCGACGCGCGCAGCCCGTTGGTCCAGAACGGATCGTCCTTGAACACTTCCCGCACGCCGGCTTCGTCTTCCGCCTCGACGATCCACAATCCGCCCAGGGGCTTGTCGCTGGGTACCTCGCGCATTGAGCCGGCCACCAGCACCTGTTCCTTCATCCTGTCCAGAAAGGCGAAATGCTCTTCCAGCAGTCTGGTCCTGAGATCGCCGGAATCCGGCTTGTCTTCGAATTGCACGATATAGAGCATGATGTTCTCCGTAAATTTCTCAGTTGGTCGGGCTCGGCGTGGTCTCCACGACATGACCGGCGGCGTAGCGATAGGCCGGCATGAAGGCCATCAGTACGGCGGAGGCCAGCAGGATCGCCGCCGCGGCATAAAGGCCGTTGTCGTAGGACAAATCGGCCGTCATCTCGCGCAGTTTCGGCATGCCCCAGATACCGACGGCGGAGCCGAGGTAGAACACCCCGAAGATGACACCGTACACGCGGCCGTAGGCGAGATACCCGTAGTAGCGCTTGATCAGGAAGGCGAGCACGTCGAATTCGGCACCGAGCAGGAAGCCGATCAAGAGCGCACTCACGTAACCCCATTCCGGTGCGACGGCATACAGGACGCAGGCGATGGCGCCGCCGATGGACACGGTGGTCATCACGCGCGGGGCGAAGACATGGTCGATGACGAAACCGACGGCGACGCGCGCGAACAACAGGCCGAAGCCGAAGGTGGTCTGCAGGCGCGTGGTTTCCTCCACCGTCCAGCCGGCGTCGCGCAGCAGCGGTACCTGTTGGGTGACCAGGCTGGTGGCGGTCATGCCCAGCAGGAAGAAGCCGAGGTTCAGCATCCAGAAGGTGGGCTCGCGCATCGAATCCCTGAACGACAGGCCGAACGAGCGGCTGGCAGCGGCCAGTTTGCGCGCCGCACTGTCGCCGCCGTGCGGTTCCTTCAGGCAATACGCCACCACCGGCCAGCTCACGAACAGCACCAGCGCCGCGATGGCCAGGATGGCATGGCGCCAGCTGTAGGCGGCGATGATCGGGCCGATCACCAGCATGGGTAAAAAGGTGCTGCCGACGCCGATACCGGCATTGGCGCAGCCCAGCGCCAGGCCAAGCTTGCGGTCGAACCAGGGCGTCACCGCCTGCAGGTAGCCGAGCGGCCACAGGCCCAGGCCCGCGATCGGCACCAGCGCCCACAGGAAGTAATAGACGTAGATATTGTCCGGCGTGAAATAGATGGCGCCCAGGCTGAGCGCAAACAGCGGAATCGAGGTCAGCACGACCTTGCGCGGTCCGAAGCGGTCGACCAGCATGCCCTGCAGCGGCGACATCACCACGATCATGTAGGCCACCAGCGAAAAGGCGAAGGACACGTCGGAGCGCAACCAGCCGAACTCCGCCTCGATGGGCCCGATGTAGGCCGACACGGTGAGGTTGGCGATGACGCTCGGGCCGAGTGCGAGACCGATCATGGCGCCGAAGGTGGTGAGAATGGCCGGGCGTGACACCTCGGATGCAGTGCTGGACATGAATTCCCCCTGGTTGTGCTTTTTATTGTTTCCTGATGCTTCTTATTGCCATTGGTTTCCGGGCAACATCCGTTTGAGGACATCATCCCGCTGGACAAAATGGTGCCAGATGGCGGCGCCGGCATGAACGGCGATCAGCACCCAGAACAGCCACGGTCCCATGATGCCGTAATGCAAGGTATCGAAAAATTTGTCCCACTGCGAGTCCGAAATGCCGAAGGTCTCGTAGGTCCAGGCCGAGACCGGTGAACCCAGGAAGGGCGGGATGCGAAATATCCCGTAATCCACACCGCCGCCGTTGCCGAGGTAGCCGGTGACCGGCATGGCGATCAGGAAAAAGTACAGCAGGCCATGGCTCAGGCCGGACACACGGCGTTGCCAGCGCGGCATGTGTGCCGGCAGGTCGGGTATGGGATTGATCGCACGCCAGGCCAGGCGAAACAGCACCGGCACCAGGATCGTGAAGCCCACCACCTTGTGGATGTTGAGGCCGGGCAGGGGGAAGGCGTCGGAACGGCTCGTTAAATAGAGAATGATGAGATAGGCCGCCAGCACCCAGAGCGCGATCAGCCAGTGCAGCCACTTCGCCACGCTGCCATAGCTTGACCGGGTGTTTCTCAGCATTGGCGATTCAGGCGATCACTCGCTGTTCAGGCCGGCGGCGCGGTCGCGGAAGGTATTGAACAGGGATTCGTCGCTCGGTACGCAGCGATCCTCGAGGATGCCGGACCAGCCGCCGATGGCCATGTCTTCTTTGGGAATCAGCGCCCACACCTTGGTGCTGGAAGTCCACGGCGCGGTATAGATGACAGGGTCATCGAGTGTCAGCACCAGGCGCAGGCGATTCGGCCTGGGCCGGTCCCAACGCTCGGTGAGCACCGCCTGGTCGCTGATGGGAAAACCGTACTGGTCGAGCCACTGGCGGTCGTCGAAACCGGTGGAAGTCACCACCAGGGTATCGCCCTGCCATTCGCCCACGGAGTAGCCGTTGAAACGTGGCAGGTAATCCTCCACGTCGGGAATCGGCCGGCCGTCCAGCCAGATATCGCGGAAATCCCAGGTCCATTCGAACAACTGCAGGATGCGGTCACCGGCCTGCACCATCTCCATGACGCCGCCACCGCCGGCGAAGGTGAGCAGCCGGGGCAGGCCCAGGGGTTCGCAGCGCATTTCCGGGTCGTTGCCAAAGGCGGGCAGGATGGCGCGGCGAAAGCCGATGTCCAGGTCCGGGCGGGCATTGGCTGCCTCACTGTCCAGTTCCAGGCCGCGTGCCGGTTTGTTGAGTTCGAAACGGCGCTGGCCCTCGGGCGTGCGCGGCGGCGGCGTGCCATGAAAACCGTAGTTCGGGAAGATGAGGGTGTCGCGGCATTCCGGGCATGGCGGTTGACCGGAGATATCCGGAGCCCGGCTCCACAGGCCGCTGAAATCGCGCTTGTCATAGACCGAGGTGTCGGTATCGGAAAAGGTCACATCCTGCGCGATTGCAGCCTGGAACGGGACCTGCAGGGCCAACAAGAAGAGAAGGAGGAAGCGCGTAGTCATGGTGTGGCCTGCCCCGGCAACACGATGTCGCCCTCGGGCTGCAGGCCGCCCGGTACACCATCGAGGTCAGGTGCCTGCATGTTGGGCCGGCTGCCGCCGATTTCGTCACCGTTTTCCGCCTGCACTTTCATGACGATACCGCTGAAGCCGCCGGCGCGGGAGGTGCCCAGGGTAAGTTTCACGCGTGTGCCCGGTTTCAGTTGTTCGTTGGTCTTGCCCTTGGTCCAGCCCTGGCGCGCCATCATGGACGGGTTGGTCAACAGCTCGCTGACCCAGTGCTCCACCTCGCCGCCCTCGACCTCGCGGTCAAAGGTCATGGTCGGGTGCGGATTCATGTAGCGGAATTCCGTCACCGTGGCCCAGGTGGTCCAGAGCTTGTCGATGTCGTAGGAAATACTGCTGCCGTGATGGGCGCCGGCTGTCGCGGCGAAACCGGTCAGTGCCAGTACCAGCAGGTTGCGTATTGAGTGTCGCATCGTGAGATCTCTCTTCAATGTCCGTTTGCGTTAATTGCCGGCCAGGTTGTTGTACATGGCTTCGATGAAGGTGTCGTCGCTCCACGTGCCGCCGCTGCTGCCGAACACGCCCTGGTAATCGAGCAGCGGTCGGCTTTGCCTGAGGCTGTCGAGCGTCATGCCGTTGTCGATGGCGCGCTGCACGCGGTCGCGCAGGATGGTGTACATGTCGCGGTATTCGGCGACGTCGGATTCATCGTAAAGGCGGCCGTGGCCGGGGATCACCAGCGTACCGCCCTGTGCGCGGGTTTCCGCCACGGTGATGTCGAGGATGCGGTTCAGCGCATCGATATGACCCTGCACGCTGCCACCCTGGTCGGCGTATGAGCGCGGAAAGGCGCCAGTGCTGATGATGTCGCCGGCGGCCACAACGTCGGAGCCGCGGAAGAACACCAGCGAATCGCTGTCGGTGTGCGCGTTGGGCACCTTGATGATCTCGATGGCCTCGCCGTTGAAGTAGATCACCTTGTTGTCGCCGTAATAGGTATCCATCACCAGCAAACCCGCTTCCTGTTCGGCAAGCGCAAGGCGCAGGCCCACATTCTCGTGGGCAAGAATGGCGGCACGCTGGTTCGGCTCATCCGACAGCACGACGTTGCCGCCGGTGTGATCCGGATGCCAGTGCGTGTTGATGAGGTAGCGGATCGGTTTGTCGCCGGCGATGCGGCGGATCTCCTCGCGCACCTCAACTGCCATGGCGGCGAGGCCGGAATCGACGATAAGCACGCCCTCAATACCGGTCTGTACCGTGATGTTGCCGCCGGCACCGGTGATCAGCCAGATGTTGTTCCGCACCTGCAGCGTTTGCAGGCCGGGTGCCGGCGGCGGCGATTCGGTGACCACCGCGGGCGCGGCACTCACTTCATCCTCGCCATTTTCAAGGCGGCGGGCGAATTCCGGGTACATGGCGGCGGCGCCGGAGGCCAGGGCCCAGCGCGGCACATGGTATTTATCGGCAAACTCTTCCAGCAGCGGATTCTCGTCCGGCAGGTAATGCGGCACGTAGTACTTGTCCGACGTGGTTTCCTCGGACGGGAAGCAGCGGTAGAACGTCGGGCCGTCGTTGCGGGTGAACGGGAAACCGAGGATCGGCATCGGGCGGTCCACCAGTTCGTATTCCGTGGTACGGATGAACGGCTCCGACAGGTATACCGGATCCTCGACGATGGTGGTCACCAGCAGGTAGTCGTCGAAGCGTTGGTAGAACTCGGTCATCTTCATCTTCTCGCTGGTGGCGGTGCCGTTGCGGCGCAGCCAGCCGGCCTTCACGTGCGAGGTTTCCACCACCAGCGTATCGCCGTCCCAGTGGCCGGTGGAGAAACCGCTGAAGGTGTGCACGGCGGCTTCCGGCGGATGCGGCCGTCCGTCCATCCACACGATGCGGTCGAGTCCGAAGGTCCCGTCGAGACGGATAGCGACCTGGTCGCGTTCCACACGATCGAAGATCTTGCCGACGATGAGCGTGTTCGGACCCCAGGTCTGGTAAGCGGCGGGGTGGGGCGTGCACTGGTGTTCCGGCACGCTCAGCCACGAGCCTGAATAGCTTTCGGCCTTGCGCATGCCGGCGGCGTTAAGTGGCAGGCCAAGGTAATCGCCGAGCTCCGGGCCCTGGCCGCGGTCGTTGATGTCCTCGTGGCCGAACAGGCCGGGATGGTCCCACTCGCCAGCGAAATCCACCTGGGCGCGCATCGGTGTGGAGAGCAATGCGAGCATCAGTATCAGGAATGTCTTGTTCATTGCGCATCCTCCTGTGCTGCCATGGGCGGCGCGGTATAACAGGGCGACGGGGCCCAGTTGGCGGCATCCGGCTCGCGCTTGAAATGCGAGGAGGTGACGAAGTTGCCGTTCAGGTACACAGGGTCGTGTACCACGCTCAGCACGGTGAGGTAATCGTTGCCGGCGGCGGACATGCGCGTGAAGTATTCGGTCAGTTCGGTGTTCTCACTGTAGGGAATGCCGTTCTTGCGCAGGTAACCGGGGCGCAGGTGGTCGGTCACCACCTTCAGGCCGGCCTTGACCGGGCCGCGCGGCGGTGGCGGGCCGCCGAACACCACGCGCAGGTCGAAGCCCATGGACCGGGTCCACGCGGCCAGGGAGTTGCCCTGCCAGGTGTGTTCCGTGTTCGTGATGTCATCGGGCGAGAAATGCAGCAGGCGGGTCTGCTCGCCGGCGTCGGTGTCGATGCGCAGGGTGTCGTCGTCCTCCCAGGTGATGTGCAGGCGCAGCGGCATGCGCATCAGGCCGGCGGCGCCGAAGGGACGACACTGCTCACCGTCGGCAATGTCGCGTTCGCGGTCCCATTGCATGGCGGCCTGGCGCCCGGCCGGGTTGACCGGCACGCTGGTGACGTCGCCTTTTTCCGGCGTGATCATGCGCCACAGCCAGTCTTCGGTGACCAGCGCCACCCAGTAGCCTTCCATGTCCACCTGCGCGGCCTGCCGCGGCGTCGGTGGCGGGCCGGGCGGTCCGCCAGGCGGCTGCGCGAAGACCAGGGTGCTGTCGAGGAGCAGGCACACGCCCAGGAGGGCCAGGTGCACAGGGTTCATTTGTTTCATCATTCCACGCGTTCCCCTTCGCCGTTGCCCCAGCCGAAGCCGTCGGTGGTGCGCTCGATGGTCAGCATCAGGATGCGGTGCTCCTGTGCCACACGGCCGGGATGGCCGGTGACGATGACCGGGTCGCCGGCGCGAATGGTCTGTGCGGACACGCCCCCGGCACCAAGTGCGGTGGCGCCCTGCCATTCGATGGCCCAGCGCGTTTCCTTGCCGTCTGCATCCGTAGTCAGCACGTGCAGCACCGAGTGCGGATTGCGGAACAGGAACTGCACCACCTTGCCTTCGATGGTGATGCTCTCGTCGGGCTGGTATACCGCGGTGAACGAGTGGTGCGAGTGCGCCGGGGTGGCAATGAACGCGCCCAGGAGCAGGGCCGAAAGTAATGTAGTGGATTTTTTCATGGTGCCTCTGCGGAATTGAAATAGGGTCAATGCGTCAACGCCCGCTGGCGTCGCGGGTGATAATGTCGGCCTGCATGCATTCGGCCACGATGCGCCAGAAACGCTGGTAGCGCTCCATGCCCATCACGAACGGATGCGGCTGCCCCGGTGAGCGCGCCGCCAGGGCAGCGAGGCGCGCCGGCGTGTCGTCGAAGATCGGGTGATTCTGGATTTCCACGTCAACACCGTGCGCCTGCGCAACTTCCAGGTAAGCACTGATCGAGGCCACATATTGCACCAGCCCCGGCATCGGCGTGTATGCAGTGGCGAGTACGGTGCCGCCAAACATCCCGGCGGTATGCGGTGTGCCGTTATCAGTGACGTCGAAGATGAAGGCGAGGGCGCCAGGGGTGTGGCCCGGCACGGCGACGGGCGTGATCACGGTCCCGCCGAAGTTGAGTGGTACGCCGTCGTTGACCACCAGGTCGCGCGCCGGCTTGATGGCCGCATCGGTGCGGGTATCGGCCTCGATGGTCTGCCAGTCGGCCTCGGTGGTGCCGATGCGGGTGCCGTAGGTGTCATGGAAATACACGGCGCCGCCGTAGTGGTCGCTGTGGCCATGGCCGAGCAGGATGGCGGTGACGTCGGCGGGATCCAGTCCCAACGCCTGCAGTCCCGGCACCAGCACACTTTCCCCGGTGCCCGGCATGCCGGCATCCAGCAGCACCAGGCCCGCGCCGGTATCGATGACGTACACCACCGCTTCGGCGTTGCCGAGCACGTACAGGTTGTCGAACAACCGGGTGGGTGTCATGTCGGGCGCACCGAAGTCATTAGGGCGCGCATTGCCGGGCACGCAGAAGAAATCGTAGGTCGGCTGCAGGTCGGCAGCGCTGGCGCGGGCGGCGTCGATATGGCGCTGCGCGTCCGGACTCAGGTCCTGGGCCAGGGCCGGCAGGGGTGACAGCATGGCGGCTAACGCCAGGGGAAACAGGCGTCTCAGGCGGGAATGTGGCATGTGCGGAATCCTTCGGGTCTTGTCGCCGGAAGTGTTGTTTTTCAGGTAACGGGAATGTCCTGCCGGATATTTCACCACGCAGGGAGGCATTAGACTAATTAATAGTTTTTATGTGTTTGTATTGATGGGTTTTATGGGCGGGTCAGACTGTGCGCCAACCTGTTGTACAAGGTTTCGGGCGCAATGTCCGCGCCGTTCGGCCAGGCGATTGTGCCACCTTCGATGCGGGCGCGTTTGAATAAATCCAGAGCTTTCAAGGGGGTGAAGACCGGGCCCTTATCGAGCCAGGCGGAAAAGTCGATGTTGCCGGACAGACCGTCATCGAACGTTACCCGGTAGGTGTAGTTCGATTCGTAGTGGAGGCTGACCACATTGTTCATGTCCCACATTTCACTAAACCTGCTATTCAAGGGGTGCAATTTTGCGAATCTCCCGGCCATTTTTTGCCAAATTCCAGTCTGTTTCAAGTTCGACCAGATGCAGGTTTATCCATTCCCTGGTCAGGTACAGCGCCGTTCTGGAATTCAGCGTTCCCTGAATAATATTGCCCTGAAAATCGATAACCGCTATGTCCCCGGAATATTCGACATGGATATGCGGCGGTTCATGGTCGTCGTAATACATCCTGACCACGATTCCGAAGAAACGTGATAATTCCGGCACAGCGAACCTCCCTGTTCGATGTTGATTGGTTAAATCAATATAGTGGGAGATTCCAGGTTTGGCCGGAAATACTGCTTTAAAAACTGGTTGTACTACTCAGTTCTCCTCGCCCTGCTCACAATACTCAGTCTGGGCGTCGTTGAAGGAGATGGCCACCGACAGGCACGCGTCCTCTTCCACCACCAGGCCGGAATTCTTGGTGATGCTTTCCACCTGATGGCCGGTCTGGTGCGCGCGGGCCTCGGCGATGCGCATCGGCACTACCGCGCGCGGGTCCATGTCCACGTAGGAGCAGGTGAAGCCGCGCAGCGTGCATTCGCTGGTGACGTGCTCGATGCCGCGCTTGGCCATTTCCGCCTGCATGAGATCCACCGCTTCCTGGTTGAGGACGATGGCGTTGTTGGGGCGGAAGGTGCCGACGCCGATGGCGTAGTCGATCGGCATCAGCGGTTCGATGCTGGCGCCGAACTGGCCGTCGTTCTTCTTGCCAAGGTCGAAATCGCCGAGGTCGGCGCCGGCGTCGATGAGGTACTTGATGATGCCGACATCGCCGAGGTTGCCGGCGGCCATCAGCGGGGTGATGCCGTAATCGTCATGCCAGTTCACGTCAAGAGCGTAATCCTCCACCAGCAGCTTCACCACTTCCAGCCGTTCGCTGTACGGATGCCCGAACTGGTAACCGTGGATGAAGCCGAGGCCGGCGGCCGCGCCCAGGCTGGTTTCGTTGTCGCTGGACTTGATGGTCGGGTCGGCGCCGTAATCGAGCAGCAGCCGGGTCAGTTCCAGGTCGCCGGCGAAGGCCGCGCGCATGACCGCCGTGGCGAAGACGATGCGCGGGGAGCCGCCGCGCATGCGGGCACGCGGCGTGTCATTGACGAGGAAGTTGGGGTCGGCGCCGGCGTCGAGCAGTTTTTTCACCAGCGGCAGGGGATCCTCGGTGATCACCCACGGGAAGTTCGGTGCGGTTTCCATGTTGCGGCGGTCCACGGCCCAGAACAGCGGCGTGAAATTACGCGCATCGGCGACGTTCACGTCGATGCCGCGGTCGATGAGCATGTCGGCGAGGGCGTAGTGGCCGTTGAAGATCGCCAGGCTCAGCGCATTCTTGCCGTCGGCCACCAGCGCGTCGATGTCGGCGCCGGCGTCGAGCAGCATGGTTGCCGTGTCGATATAGCCGTCACGGGCCGCGAAATGCAGCGGGGTGAGTTCGCCGCTGGCATGTTGTACGGGTCCGGTCTCGCCGGACTGGCGGTCGCGGGGTGGTGTACCTTCGAAGCCGCGGGTCGTATCCGGCGGCATGAAGATCGTCTGCGCTTCAATGTCGGCGCCATTGTCCAGCAGCAGTTTCGCGACAGCCGTATGGCCTTCGGCCACCGCCCACATCAGCGGCGTGGTGCGGCCCCATTCCTCGCGCGCATTGACGTCGGCGCCATGGTCGATCAGCACCTGCACGGCGGCAGGAATACCGGTCTTGGCGGCGAGCATAAGCGGCGTGTCGGCGGTGACGGTGACGCGGGCATTGGGGTCGGCGCCGGCTTCGAGCAACGCTTCGAGCATCTCGGCGCTGCCGTTGATGGCGGCCAGTTCCAGCGGTGTGGCGCTGGTGCGGTTGGCGACGTTGACGTCGGCGCCGTTCTCGATGAGCAGACGGGCGGAATCGACATCATCCCACTGGGCGGCCCAGTGCAGGGCAGTGGCGCCGTCGACCTGGCGCTCGTTGACATCGTGTCCCTCGTTGATCAAACGCTGCACCTGGCTGAAGTCGCCGCGCTGCATGGCGTTGGCTACCTGCTGCGCCTGTGTCGGCAGCGCGATGACCAGTGCGCCGATGAACAGCAGCAGGGCCAGTGAGAAAAGGATTTCCCGGGAGGATTTTTTCAGTCGCATGTTGTGATCCTGGGTTTGGTGACCCTTTAACGGACTACGTTGTTATTGCCTGCTGTTTTGTCGGATGACGGCCCTGCGGGCCTTATCCGACCTACAAATTATTCAAACAGATTCACGCCGCGTGCGCGGCCCAGCCACTCGGTCAGTTTTTCCAGTTCCTCGTCGTTCAGCTCCGCGCCGCGTTCGCGTTCGTTGACCAGCGCCACGCGCCAGCCTTCCTCGCTCTTGCGCGTGCTGAATATGGGATCGAGGGTGTGGCAGGCGGTGCAGCGCACTTCCATGAAGATGCGAGCGTCCGCGTTGGTGAAAAATTCGTCGATTTCCGGCGGCACGTAGTCACGCGGGAAGGGAATCGATTCGGGGCCGAAGTTGCCGACCAGGTAGTCGAGCAGCATGGCCTCGTCGGCCGGCGTGATGCCGCTGGCGAAGTCGCCCTGGTGCTTGGTGTCGAGCAGGTCCTTCCAGCCGGCTCGGTCAAAGGCGTAGAAGGCGTAGTCGTCGATGCCGTGGCACTGGGTGCAGTTGTCGAGGATGACGTCGCGCACCGGGCCGCCGGGCAGGGGGATGTCCGGCCAGGTCGGCGGCCGGCGGATCTGCGCGGTCGCAATGCCGCAGACCAGCATCAGCATCACGATGCCAGATAATCTTGCCATGTAGTTACTTCTTGTCACACTAATCCCTGCAAAATTCAAAGTACCTCTTACCCCTGCCCTCAGGCAATCGGCAACAGGTGCGTGCTGCCGCCAATGCTGTCCCGTTCGATGCCATACAAGTGCAACAAACTGAGCAGCATGTTGGCATGCTTCTCGGTGTTGTCCGGGAACAGGATATGCCGGTTGCCCTTGAAGGTGCCGTCGATCTTGCCTATCAGGGCCACAGGAATCTTCTCGTGGGCATGGCGGTGCGAATTGCCCATGTTGGAGCCCATGTACATCAGTGAATGGTCGAGTACGTTGCCATCGCCCTCGGGCATGTCGTGCAGCTTGTGCAGGAACTCGGCGACGATGCTGTAATGGTAGCGGTTCATTTTCGCGTAGTTGGCGATGTTGTCCGGCTTGTCGCCATGGTGGCTGGAGCCGTGCCAGGCGCCGGTGGAACCGGAAGCCGGGAAGTTGAAGCCGGACAGGTCGCGCCCCAGCATCATGGTGGCAGAACGTGTGATGTCGCCCTCGAAGGCCAGCGCGATCAGGTCGAACATGAGCCGGAAATGGATGTCCTTGTCCTGGGGAATGCCGAAGGGGACTTCTTCTGTAGGCTCCTCGACGCCGTTGTTCAGGGCGATCTGGATGCGGCGCTCCAGTTCGCGGATATTCTCAAGATAACTGTCCATCCTGGCCTGGTCGCTATTGCCCAGTTCCCGTTTCAGTTCGGGAATCTTGTCGGCCACGGAATCGAGGATGGAGGCATCCAGCGTGCGGCCGCGGCGACGTTCCTCGGCGCTGCCGCCCGTGCCGAACAGGCGCTCGAAGGCGACGCGCGGATTGATCTCGGTGGGCAGCGGTTCGGTGGGGGAGATCCATGACATGGAATTGGTGTAGGCGCAGTTGTAGCCCCAGTTGCAGTTGCCGTAATTACCGGCGTCTTCCACGCCGAGCTGAATCGAGGACAGGATGGTGTCGCGGCCGAATTCCTGGGCGATGAGCTGGTCGATAGTGACGCCGAGATAGGGGGCCACGGCGTTGCGGCGCGGACGCGCGCCGGAGAAGATGGCGGCGCCGCGGGCATGGTTACCGCCCGGTTCCTCTTCCGTGGAATAGCACTCGGGGATGTCGAGGCCGCTGATCAGGGTGACGTAGTCACGCAGTTTTTCTATCGGCTTGGTGACGTAGGAGAACTCGAAGTCGGCACCTACCGTGGTCGGGCTCCAGTAACCCGGTGCCACACCGTGCGGATGCCAGACACCGACGAAGCGTTTCGGCGGCGCCGAGGCCTGTGCGAAAGCGGGCACCATGGCATCCAGGAAAGGCAGGCCCACGGTGACGCCAGCGGATTTCAGGAAGGTCCGGCGCGGCAGGTGTTTCTTCGTGATCAGTTTCATAAGTGCTCTCTCTTGCCGGTCAATTGCCGGCCAGGTCGTTGTTCGCTGTCTTCATGCGCATGCGGAACTGCGGGCTGTTCACCACGCCCAGCACCAGCGATGAGAAGCGGTAATCATCGGCTTGTGCATTGGCGACGATCTCGCGCACCTGTGGCATGTCGTAATACTCGGTGCCGCGGCCGACGCCATAGGTCATCAGTTTCTCCACCGCGAAGCGCACGAACTGCGGTGAATATTTCAGCAGCTGGTTGCGCAGGCCGCTGGGTCCGTTCACTACTGTCCCGTCCCACAATTCCACGGTGGCATCGATCGGCGACGACTGTCCGCCGAACTGGCGCGGATGGCCGGCCATGGTGCGGTACTTGCCGTCAGCGTTGAAGTTTTCCAGCGCGAAGCCGATGCCGTCCATGATGGCGTGGCAGGTGGCGCAGGGCTCGTTCTGCCGGTGTAGGGTCAGTTGCTCGCGCAGGTTGGTGATGCGGTTCTCGCCGGTCTCCTCCAGCGCGGGCACATTGGCCGGCGGTGACGGCGGCGGCGTGCCGAGCAGGTTCTCCAGCACCCATACGCCGCGCTTGACCGGCGAGGTGCGGAAGTTCTCCGCCCAGGTCAGGGCGAGGAAGCTGCCCTGGCCGAGGATGCCGCGGCGGTAATCGAGTTCCGGGCCCAGGTTCACGCGGCGGAAATGGGCGCCGTAGATATTGGGAATGCCGTAATGCTTGGCGAGGCGCTCGTTGACGAAGGTGTAATCCGCATCGAGGAGGGTGGTGATGGGGCGGTCCTCGCGGATGATGCTCTCGAACAGCAGTTCGGTTTCCTGCTGGAAAGCGCGGCGCAACTCGGCGTCCCAGTCGGGGAAGAAGATGCCGTCGGGGGAGGTGGTCGGCAGGTTGCGCAGGTACAGCCACTGCTGGCCGAAGTTCTGCACCAGGGCGTCGGCCTTCGGGTCATCCAGCATGCGCCGCACCTGGGCTTCCAGAACGGCGGGTTCGCTGAGGCGATTGGCGGCGGCGAGATCGATCAGCTCATCGTCCGGCACATTGCTCCATAAAAAGAAAGACAGGCGCGAGGCCAGTTCCAGGTCGGTGATGGCGTAGCTTTCACCTTCGGCGACATTGGCCGGTTCCTGCTCGCGGCGCACCAGGAATTCGGGGTCTGCCAGCAGGCGGCGCACGGCCAGCTCGATGCCGTCATCAAACGAGCCGCCTGAGCGGCCTTCGTTGTAGAAGGTCATCATCGGTGCGATATCGGTTTCAGTGACCGGGCGGCGGAAGGCCTTGCGGGTCAGCGACAGCAGGATGCGTTCTGCGCATTCGGCTTCCTCGTCGGCATTGGCCGGGCTGCAGATGAAGATCTTCTCGCGGCTGGGTGAATCCACCGACACCTGCGCGTTGAACGGGCCGGAGATCTTCAGCATGCCGATGGCGGGGTGGTACTGCACCTGCGGCAGGTCGTTGTTCTCGATGGACTTGCGATCGTATTCCTGGATGAGGCCGATGTCCGGGCGGAAGTTGGTGGCGACGAAGGTGGCACCGACGAGATGGGTGCCGGCCTTCACGGGCAGCGTGACGTCGAGGGAGCCATCGTGATCGCCGCCCATGCCGACGAAGATGCCGAGCCCGGTGTAGTCGAACAGGTGCATGCGCTCGCCGTCGATGCTGATCTCCAGCTTCTCGCCGGGGATGTAGCTGCCGAGGCCGAAGTTCTGCATGGAGAAGGCGTACTCGCCGTCGGCCGGAAAATTGTGCTCCACCGCGATGCCGCCGCGGGTGTTGAAGGGCATGCCGTCGAGCTGCACGTTCTGGGAATTGTCGGCGTCGACGATGTAGGTCATCTCGGTGGGTGAATTCCAGGTGCCCACCGCCATGCGCGCGATGCGCGAGGCGGCGCGGGTGTAGGCCTCGAGCAGGGTGGGCGAAATGGTAAGCGAGCCGGCCTGGTTGTCGAAGCCACGGGCGGCGGAATCCGCCGGCAGGTACAGCGAGGGATCGATACGGATGCCCAGCAGTTCCTCGATGGCGTTGGCGTATTCGCTCTGGTTGAGGCGGTGCAGGGTCTTGGTGCCGGGATTGAGCGGGGCGGCCTCATCGATGCGGTTTTCCAGCCACTCGGTGAGCGCGAGATATGCTTCGGTGTTCGGGCGGTCCTGGCCCGGCGGCGGCATCATGCCCGCGCGCAGTTTGCGGATGGCTTTTTCCCATTCCTCGGCGTGGGCCGATAAAGGGTCATTCAGGATGGTTTCGAGCTCGAGGCTGCCGGCATAATCCTCGAAATTGTGGCAGCCGATGCAATATTCCTCGATCTGCTCCCGCTGGATGCGGTCAGTGCGGGTATTTTGCGCATCTGCAGTGCCGCTCATGACGGCGCAGGTGATGGCGAGAAAGAGTTTACCGGCTTGTGCCGGTGTGGATTTCAGCATGGCTTCCCCCGTTGCCATGAAGCCGGGTCTTGCCCGGTTTCCAGGCAGCCTGGTGTGGCAGGTGCCTTGTCATAAGCAGTTTCAGAAATTTTTGTCACTGTCCTGAGGGGGTAAAATTAACCCCGAACGGTATTGAATGCAAATGGGTGGTTTACCCCAGATGCAATCGGGCGGGGCGCCCGCAATCCGTGTATTCCAGGCTGTAATGGTCATTTGTGAAATTAATGTGCAAGCTGGCCGTATCTTGCCCATGACGCCAGGTCATGACCAGTTCGGTGTCCGGGCAGGCAGGCAGCTCGAAGCTGCCGCCGAAGGCCGGGTGCGAATTGCGCAGGCGGATAAGGTCGCACAGCTTTTCCACTATCGTTGTGTGCAGCGCCGCATCGATTTCCCGGGGGGTGTAGTAATGACGGTTGATGTCGCGGCCCACGCCCGTGCGCGCCAGCAACTCCATATCGTTGGTGCCGGCCAGCAGCCCCATGTAATACACCTGCGGTATTCCCGGCGTGAAAAACTGGATGGCCCGGGCGAGCAGGTAGCGCCGGTCGTTTCGCGCCAGGGCATCGTAGTAGGTGCAGTTGACCTGGTAAAGATCCAGGTTGGACGCGGCGGCGCCAGTGGCCAGGCGACTCTGACCGGAACTGTTGTCGTGAATCCATTCCACCAGGGCGTCCAGCTCCGCGTCCGGCACCAGCCCCGGTTCGCCGTTGTCACCGGCCCCAATATCGATGATGCCGATACCGTCATGGGTGTCGAGCACGGTGATGGCGTTGGCCGGGCGCACGTCCAGCCAGTGTTTCAGCGGTTTGGACGTTTTCAAAGCGAAGGCATGCAGCACCAGGGGCGGCAGGGCGAAGTCGTAGACCCGGTCGACCTTTTCCGCGATGGCGATCTGCTTTTTGTAATACGCGTGAATTTCCACGAGCACTTCCATGCCGAGCGCGCGCACCTTGCCTGACAGCGCATCGATATAATCGAAGGTCTCCGGCAGCATGAAGCAGGACGTGCCGGGCTTCTTGATGCAATACCCGACGGCGTCGAGGCGCACCATGCCGACACCGTTATCCGCGAAGGTTTCCAGGATGCCGTCGAGGTAGGCCCGGCCGAGCGGGTTGGTGACGTCGATGTCGACCTGGTCGGGCGTGAACGTGGTCCACAGGTTGACCGTGCTGCCGTCACCCAGTGTGGTTTCACTGAAGGGCAAACCCGGACGGGGGCGGTAGATGGCACCGAGCATCTTGTCGTCGGCGCCCTCGGGGAACACCCGTTCGCGGGTCAGCAATAGACCGTCCCAGGCCGATGCCCGGCCCCTGGTGAGATAATCTTGCACCTGCGGCGATTGCCGGGAAATGTGGTTGGCGATGAGATCGGCCATGATTTCAACATTCCCTGACAGGTCCCGGATGTCCACCCAGTCGCCGAGGCGGGCATCGACGCGGGAATGGTCGACCGGGTCGAAGCCGGCATCGGCGCCGTCGATGGGATCGTAAAAAGGCAGCAGGTGCACGCCGCTGAACAGGCTTGCCAGCGGCCCGTTGAGCAGCACGGCCAGGTCGCTGATGCCCCCGCCGGACAGCCGGTCGATGTAAGTGACCAGTTGGACGCGATTCTTCACCAGGGAACTGCGGTCGCCTGCGCTATATCAGGGTGCGACCACGCCGCGAAATTTCCGTTCCAGCGTCCATTCCGGGTCCCTGCACAGGCCGCATTCCGCACCGATGAAGTACAGGGCGGCATCGCGCTCGCCACGCAACTGCCAGTCGAGCCATTTCACCGCCACCTGCGCGGCGCTGCCGCCGTTGGTGTCATTGAAGGTGCCGCCATGCCCCTTGTCGATGTTGGCCACTGCCACGGGCACGTTGTTGATGCGCCCGTAATCATCCATGCCGTTGGCATAGGCGATGTCGGTTTCGCCGCCCAGGATATAGATCAGGGGCGTGTGAATATCGGCCAGCGCGTCCTTGCCCAGGGACATGTCGGAAACAGGGTTCTCGATGGGCAATGGATCATTGAGGATGCCGGTGTTGTGCATGACCAGTGTTTTCACGCGCGGATCGCCGGCGACATGGTTGACCTGTACGCCGCCGCAGCTGAACCCGGACAGGGCGACCATGGCCGGATCGATACGACCAAAATAGAGGCTGTCAGGATTGTCGTTTTGCGCCAGGGCCCAGTCGACGGCGGCTGCCAGGGATTGCCATGATGTTCTCGGCGGCTGTTCGCCTTCCGCCAGCGGCTTGCGCTCCGGTGCGCCGGGGCCACTGAGTATCTGGCCGCCGGCGATCACCAGGTAGCCGTGGGAAGCCAGTTCCAGCAGATGGAAGCGGCTGCTGGCACCGTCGAAGGAACAACCGCCATTGCCCCAGGCCACCACGCCAAGCTTTATATCACCCATGGCGTCGAGATTGGCGGGGCGGTACACCACCTGGTCGGAGAGTGACGGATCCGCTTCCTTCATGGCCGCGAAGGGGCCTGTACCCGGCTCGTCCGGTCGCAAGTTGAGTTCCCGCATGGCGTCGCCGGGTTGCGCGACTGCAATTCCGGCGAGACCGCTGAAAAGGGTGGCAGTCAGGACATGTATAACGCGCCATGGTGTTGTCATGCAGAGTCTCCTTGAGCTTTCTCTTGTTGTTTCAGGCCGGTTTACTGCGCAGAATCGGGGCACCTATAATGCAGACCTTTGCTGTCCCGGTAAAGGGATAACAAAAGCGACACCAAACAGGGGGATCAATGGCGGTGCCACGTGGGTCCAGACACCAGGCCGGCCTGATCAGGGTCCTGACATGCATGATGTTCTTCATGTTCGCCATGACCACGGACGCGGTCGGCAGCATCATTCCTTCCCTGATCGATGAGTTCGGTCTCAGCCTGAGCGCCGCCAGCGCCTTCCATTACGTTCCCATGATTGCCATCGCTCTCGGCGGCCTGGTGCTGGGCTTCCTGGCTGATCGCATCGGGCGCAAGCGCACCATCGTGCTCGGACTGTTGCTGTATGGCATCGGTTCGCTGCTGTTCGTTTTCGGCAATACCTTCGGTTTCTTCATCGTGCTGCTTGGCCTGTCAGGTGTTGGCGTCAGCGTGTTCAAGGTTGGCGCCCTGGGTCTGATTGGTGACATCACGCGCGACACGCGCGAGCACACCTCGCTGATGAACACGGTGGAAGGATTCTTCGCCCTCGGCGCCATCGTCGGTCCCGCTCTGGTGGCCACACTGATCACTGCCGGCATCTCCTGGAAATTTCTGTACGTGGCCGCCGCGGTCATCTGTGGTGCGCTCACCTTCACCGCGTTGTTCGTGGACTACCCGGCCATCCAGCATACCAGCGCCGAGCAGGGATCCCTGGCGCAGACAATGAAGTTGATGAAAAACCCCTACGCGCTGGGTTTCTCCACGCTGGTCATGCTGTACGTAGCCGTGGAAGTGGCGATCTATGTCTGGATGCCGACGTGGCTGGAAGACTACACAGGTCCCACCCCCTGGCTGGCCACCTACGCACTGACAATTTTCTTCATCCTGCGTGCAGCGGGTCGCTTTCTCGGCGCCTGGCTGCTCAACCACCTGGCGTGGGATTCCGTGCTGGCGGTGCTGGCAGTGGGCATTTTCCTGTGTTTCGCCGGCAGTCTCGCCGGTGGCCCCGGCCTGGCCGTGTGGCTGCTGCCGCTGTCGGGGTTGTTCATGTCGGTGATGTACCCGACCCTGAATTCGAAGGGCATCAGCTGCTTCCCGAAGGATGAGCACGGCGCCATCGCCGGCGTCATCCTGTTCTTCACGGCGTTTGCGGCGGCGGTTGGCCCGCTGGCCATGGCGGCGGTGAGCGACGCATTCGGTAATATCCGCTACGGCTTCATGCTGGCGACCTTGTTCTCGCTGCTTTTGTGCATGGGACTATTATGGAACCGCGCCGGTAAACCGGCGGCGGCACGCCTGGCCCAATTCGGGACAACTGGCGTCAAGCCGGTTTGAAGGAAGGTGCGGCTTTGCTATCTTGCCGGCCAGGCAAGTGAAACCAACAAGAGGATGTGGAATCCATGAAATACCTGAGTACCTGTTTTCGAATGGCTTTTATTCTGGCGGTCCTGCTGGCGGCCGCGCTTCCCGCGCAAGCGCAGGGTGAACTGCACCTGATCCAGGTGCATAGTCCTTCCCTGGAAGGTAATCTCAACGGCGACAGCGCCGATCGTGACGTCTACATCTATCTGCCGGAAGGGTATGCCAGTTCCGGCAGGCGCTACCCGGTGGTGTATTTCCTGCATGGCTACGGGGTCGGCGCGAAAGTTTACGTGGATGGCGTGCTCAGGCTGCCGGGGTCTGTGGATGAGGCCGGCATCGATGATTTCATCCTGGTGATGCCGGACGCCTTCAACAAGTACAGCGGCAGCATGTATTCCAACTCACCCGCTGTCGGCGACTGGGAAAGCTGGATCGCCGATGACCTGGTCGGTTATATCGACAGCCACTACCGCACATTGGCCGCGCGCGAGAGCCGCGGACTCGGCGGGCATTCCATGGGCGGCTACGGCACGCTGCGCATCGGCATGAAGCGTTCGGAGGTGTTCGGCGCACTCTATGCCATGAGTTCCTGCTGCCTGCTCAACAATGCACCGGACATGGAACGGGTCGCGACACAACAGGCGCGCATGGCTGAAGGCATCGAGTTCTACAAACCCGGCAGTTTCGACAATTCGCTGCAGGCCCAGGCCGCGGCTTGGGCGCCGAATCCGGGCAACCCGCCGTATTACTTCGACCTGCCATATGTGGACGGAGTGGAACAGCCGCTGGTTGCCGCGAAATGGACGGCGAACTCGCCGCTGATTTTTGTTGATCAGTATGTACCCGCACTGGCGCAGTACCGCGCCATCGCGCTGGACGTGGGCGATGAGGATGGCCTGGCAGCCACCAATACCCAGCTCGATGCCGCGCTGACCCGCCTGGGTATCAAGCACAGCTACGAAATCTACGCAGGCAATCACGGCAACCGCGTCGGCCAGCGCTTCATCGACAACGTGCTGCCGTTCTTCGCCGAACACCTGGCATTACAATAAAAAAAGGAGACATCCCATGATACGGCTACGACACTTGCTCGTTACGCTCATGCTCGTGCTGGCGCCGCTTGCCAACGTGCAGGCGCAAGGCGGAGGTTTTTCGCGTGAACGCCTGGCCGTCCTGGATCGTGCCATCCAGGCGGAAGTCGATAGTGGCAGGGTTGCAGGCGTCGTTGTGGCCGTGTCGCGCCATGACCGCATCGTGCACAACAAGGCCTACGGTTTCGCCGATGCGGCCACCAGGCGGCCGATGACCGCTGACAACCTGTTCCGCCTGTATTCCATGACCAAACCGATAACCAGCGTCGCGCTGCTGACCTTGTACGAGCAGGGCAAGTTCCGGCTCAACGATCCCCTCGACATGTATATACCCGAATTCGCCGACCTGCAGGTCTATGCCGGCACCGACGCCGGCGGCGAGGTCATGCTGGAACCGTTGCAACGCAAACCGACCGTGCAGGATGCATTCCGTCACACGCTTGGTTTGTCGGGCGGGCTCGGCAATCACCCCGTCGATGTCATGTACCGCGAAGCCGGCATCGGCATGTTCGAACTGGACTCCCTGCGTGACGAGATCGTCAGGCTGGGTAAAGTCCCGTTGCGCTACCAGCCGGGCGAGCAATGGGTCTACGGGTTGGGGCACGACGTGCAGGCCTACCTGGTGGAAGTATTGTCCGGCATGCCGTTTGGCGAATACCTGCAGAAAAACATTTTCGACCCGCTTGGCATGAAGGACACCATGTTCGGCGTACCGGCATCGCGCAGCGCCGATTTCGCCTGGATACATGCACCCAATAGTGATGGCGGCCTGACGCCGGAAGATGGTGACCGCTATGCCCGCTTCACCGATCATCACTTCGCCACACTCAGCCTGTCTTCTTCAACGGGTGACTACCTGGCCTTCGCCCGGATGCTGTTGAATGGCGGGGAGCTCAATGGCAAGCGCATCCTCGGGCGCAAGACCGTGGAGTTGATGGCCATGAATCACCTGCCTGAGAATATCCCTTCCATCAACAACGGCACTGGTCCGTCCTCCACGGGCTACGGCCTGGGCGTGTCGGTCGTTCTCGATCCGGCCAGGCTTGGCAAACTGGACAGCGCCGGCAGTTTTGGCTGGGGCGGCGCGGCGACCACGACTTTCCGTGTGGACCCCGCCGAAGACCTGGCCTATGTCATCAATGCGCAGACGCTGCCAGGCGACCAGGCGTTGCTGGACAAGATCCAGGTCCTCATCTACCAGGCGTTGGTTGAATAGCGTGAGGTTTGTCATGCAGGTCATCATCAAGTCAGCCAGGTATTTATTTGTCCTGGCCATTGTCTTCAGCCAGGCTGTCATGGCCCAGACCGCCCCAATGCTGGTGGGCGCGGCCAAAGTGGATATCACGCCGGACCTTGATGACCTGCCAGAGTTGTACCGCGGCATCCATGACCGCATCTATGCCCGCGCCATTGTTATCGAAAACAATGGTATCCGCGCCGCTCTGGTTACCCTGGACATGGGCGGTATACCGACGCCGTTATGGCAGACCGTAGCGGCCCGCGCCCAGGCCGAGGCGGGTATCAGGCCCGAACATCTCCTGCTCTCGGCCACCCACACCCACAGCGTGCCCCGCCAGCAGGGCGATGGCTTTGCCGGCCTCGTCATGCAAGCCATCCAGGAAGCCGCCGCCGACCTGCAGCCGGCGCGCATGGGTTGGGGCACTGGCGAGTCTTATATCAATGTCAACCGCAACATGATCAACCCGGCCACCGGGCTCTGGGATGAAGGGCCGAACTATGCGGGTCCCTCGGACAAGACCGTGGCTGTGGTGACATTTGAAACTCCCCAAGGGGATCCCATCGCTGTGTACTACAACTATGCGGTGCATGGCGTCATTGCCGGCCAGCTCGATGAAGTCAGCGGTGATATTCCGGGCGCCACCTCACGCTATATCGAGGAATCGCTGGGCGATGATGTGGTGGCGGTGTGGTCCCTCGGTGCTGCCGGCGACCAGAACCCGATTTACTTCCAGCAGACCTATGACCTGCGGCAGGTGCGCATCGATGATTATGCCGCACGCGGCGAGGATATCAGCAACGCCATGCTGCCCGGTGGCATGGGGCTGGACCGGGACAATCCGGTGGTGGCGCGACTGATGAACGAACAGCGCCGGATGCTCGACACCATGGGCCAGATGCTTGGCGAGGAAGTGCTGCATGTGATGCGCGCCAGTCTCGGGCGTCCAGCAAGCACTGTCGTTATCGCTGGTGCCCAGGCAAGTGTCTCATGCCCTGGACGGCGTCGCACCGACAGCGGCCGTGAAGGTTATCCCGGCACCTATGTCCCCGGTGACGACGTCAGCATTCTTCTCGGGATGTTACGTATCGGTGATGTCTATTTCGGCGCCGTCAACGCGGAAGTCTATACCCTGATTGCGCAGCGCCTGAAAAAGGAGTCCCTGCACAAGCACACCATGATGGCGACCCTGACCAACGGCACCGCCAATTCAGGCTACATTCCCAACGATGCTGCATTCGGCTATAACACCTTTGAAGTGCTGTCATCGCGATTACAGCCAGGGTGTGCGGAAAATGCCATCGTCAACGGTCTGCTCGATCTTATGGCGCAAGTGGATTAAAAAGGGGTCAAAAGCCAATACTCCTGACCCCCTTTGATAGTGTGTCACTCGAAGGCGTAGGCCAGGCTGATATTCAGGCCGTCGTCCCTGCCGAGCTGGATGCCGTTGAAGCTTGCTTTCACGTTCTCCATCCATTCGACACCCACGCGGATGCCTGCCAGCGGTCCGTGCTGGGCAACGACATTGAAACCCAGCCCGAAGTCCACGAATTCGCCACCGTAGTTCGCCTGGAAGTCAGGCGGGCTGGTGTGGTTGTGCGGACCGTCGTAATGCCCGTTGATGTCCCCCTTGCGGTCGTAGACCATCCGGCCGGACAGGCTCAGCCAGTCGGTTGCCCGGTAAGCGGTCCAGGCCGTGGCGAAGTAGCGTTCGCCCACGCTAAAGCCGGAGTCGTTGCTGTCCTCCATGGGCAGCACCGCGCCAACCTGGGCGCCCCAGCTCAGGGCATCCCTTTTTGCCATGTATGTCAGGCCTGGCATGAAGTCCCAGGTGCCGGAGCCCAGTTGCATGCCGTAATGGGTGTAATTGCCGGTGGCGCCTTTCTCGTCCACCGAGCCGGTGGGGATACTGACGCCCACGGTCGCATGCAACGACCAGTCATCGGCATGTGCCAGGCCGATGAGTGCGCTGGCATTGGTGTCACCGAGACCTGATACGCTGTGTGAGTGCGCGCCCGTTGCATGGCCCGCGTGGCCCATGTCCATGCCAGGCATCATCGGTGTCGCCATCATGGTCATGTCCATGGTCATATACATCGGCATCAGCATCAGGGTGATGTTGTCGGTGGGGGCGTACATGATGTCCAGCATGTGCATTTCCATGTTCATGCTGGTTGGCACCATCGCATATCCCGCCATTGCCGCGGTCATCGCAGAGATTTTGCCTGAGCCCTGGTACAGGCCGGAATAATCGGTGGAGAGGTAGCGATAGCCGAACATCCATTCGCCGGCATCGTGGCGGTGGTCGCCCATCACGCCAGCTGGTGCGTGCCCCTCGGGCGCGAACTCGATGTGGCCTTGTGCCAGTACGCCTGTATCGGTGAACGAACCGAGTAAAACAAAACAGGTAGCCGGGATGAGACCGGCAGAACGATCAAATTTCATAAATACAGCCTTGCCCGCGGCCACTGCGCCGCAGGCTTACGTTGAATAAAAAATAAGCGGGTATAAGAATTAAACGGTGGCTGTCAGGGGTGGGGCGCGGGTGAGCGGCCTGATATAGGCGATGGCGGACAGTTCCCTGACCACCAGGAAGGTGGGCGGTACGGTGACTGCCGGTTCAGGGGTGAAGTTGTGGGCGGGGGTGGTTAATGCCTTGGCGAAGCTGCTGGCGAAATCGCAGTTGCCGTCCGGATAATCGTGGGCTGGCGGTGCATCCGTGGTTGGCGCGATGGCTGCAGCCAACGCCATGTCCATGTGATCATGGTGGTGATCAGTATCCTGAGATGTATCTGGTGCTGGATGGTGTTGCTGATCCGCCAGCAGGTCGAACAGGACGGCGCTTCTCAGATCGTCATGACACAGGATGTACGGGGAACCGGAAGCCAGCGAGCCCGGCATGAAGCCGGCCGGGACGATACCCTTGAACAGGGTGAACACGAGCAGCCCAGCCAGTGGAAGCCAGCGGTTTTTATGACGCCGTGAAAGCCGCCTCATTGAATAACTTGATCTGGTGTGCATGAGCACGGGAATTGTGGAACCTGTAAAGACAGGGCTTCTGGGCAGAGGCGCCTGTCGGGTAATGTCGCCTGGGCGGAGGCATGATAATTTATCAGTCCCGCGTATGCCAGCCGACGGACATATCCGGTGACTGCTGATTGAGCCATGCCAATTTTCAGGTAACATCTGCCAATGGCTTCCAGCAGCAAGCGTCACCGTAAAAAGAATCGACTGCCCGATTACCACTGGGCGGATTACGATGACGAGCAGCTGCTGGGCATGAAGTTCAAAAACCTGAAGCTCCAGCTCAAGAGCAGTCCGATCTGGCCGGCCGTCGAGCGCCTCCACGCCGAACTTGAGCGCCGCGGCATTCCCGTACGCCCGCATTGCTGGCTGTCCACCGAGTGGTTCTGTCCGGACGGCATTCCCGGCATCGCCATTCCGTTCTACCTGGCCCATCCGCGGCTGGCGCAGCTGGAGCGCAAGATGATGGGTGATGTCGAAGGTGGCAGCATGAAGTGGCGCATGCGTATTCTGCGCCACGAGGCCGGCCATGCCATCGACAATGCCTATGCCCTGCGCCGACGCACAGGCTGGCGCAAAATCTTCGGCCGCGCTTCCGAACCCTACAGGAACATGTATACTCCACGGCCGGGCAGTCGCCGTTACGTTTTGCATATCGGGCACTGGTACGCGCAAAGCCATCCTACGGAGGATTTCGCCGAAACCTTCGCCGTGTGGATGCAGCCGAAGGCACGCTGGCGCCGCGATTACGAAGACTGGCCGGCGCTGCGCAAGCTCGAATATGTCGACGAACTGATGGGCGAGATTGCGCAAGAAAAGCCAGAGCGTCGCAGTCGTGCCGTGATCGAGCCGCTCTCAGAGCTCGACATGACGCTCGGGCAGCATTACCGCAAACGCATCGCCATGTACGGCGCCGTCGAAAAACGCTACGACAAGTGGATTACCCGCGTGTTCACGGCAAGGGACAAGCGTCCGCGTGGCGTGCCCGCCAGCCGCTACGTGCGCGAGATCGATCCGCAGCTGCGACGGCTGCTGGAGCGTCGCGCCCGTCTGCACCCGTATTTCATTGACCATGCCATCCGTACCGTCAGGCAGCGCGCCCGTGATCTCGATCTCGTCCTGCGGCAGTCGACGCGCGAAGCCAAGCGCAAGGTGGTGCGGCTGCACGAACGCATCGTGCTTGATATCCTGCAACGCAACAGGGAGAACTACACACTGTGAAGCGCTACCGCATTCTGTTGATGACGCACAAGGACCTGGTGCCTCCGGAAACCATCGAGGGACTGACCGACAAGCAAATCGACGAGGTACGTACCGAGTACAACGTTTACTCGACTCTGTACAACATGGGGCACGAAGTGATCCTGGTAGGTGTGTACGACAGCCTGCGGGAACTGCGTGAAACGATTCGCGCAACCAAGCCGCACGTAGTGTTCAACCTGCTGGAGGAGTTCTCCGGTATCCCCACCTATGACATGCATGTCGTGTCGTTCCTGGAACTGATGCAGCAGCGCTACACCGGCTGCAATCCGCGCGGATTGCTGCTGTCCCGCGACAAGGTGCTGACCAAGCAGGTGCTGGCCTGGCACCGCATCGCCACGCCCGCGTTCCACCTGTTTCCCTTTGGCAGGCGCTTTGCCGAGCCGAAAAAGCTGAAATTCCCGTTGTTCGTGAAGTCGGCCACCGAGGATGCCTCCGCCGGCATTTCGCAGGCCTCCATCGTCGATGACATGAAGAGCCTGCGCCAGCGCGTCGAATTCATCCACACCCAGGTGCAGAGCGATGCGCTGGTCGAGGAATATATCGATGGACGCGAAATCTACGTCGGCGTAATGGGTAATACGCGCCTGACCACGCTGACGCCGTGGGAGATGGATTTCGGGTCGCTGTCCCGGGCGCAGGAAGGCATCGCCACGCGCAAGGTGAAATGGGACCGCAAGTACCAGGAGAAACACGGCATCAAGACAAGGGCGGCGAAAAAGCTCGGCGAGAACGGCCTGGCGCGACTCGACAAGTTGTCGCGGCGCATCTACAAGGCCCTGCACCTGAGCGGTTACGCCCGACTGGATTTCCGTCTGCGCGAGGACGGCAGCCTGTTCCTGCTGGAAGCCAACGCCAATCCCAACCTGTCCCACGGCGAGGACTTCGCCGAATCGGCGGAAGTGATGGGCATGAAGTACGATGCGCTCATCACGCGCATCGTCAACCTGGGGCTCAATTACATGCCCGAGTGGCGTATGTTTGAATAACAGAACAATAAAAGAACCAATACAAGAACCAATACAAGAGTAGTCATGATGTCCAGTAATTCCCCGACCCACGCCCTGGCCGAATACGTCGTCTCCGTGAACGAAAAAGACATCCCCGGGGATGTCTGGCAGGAATCCAAACGCGCCATCCACAATTACCTGGGCTGCGCGCTCGGCGGCAGCATCGAGCCGGCGCTCGACGTGGCCATGCGGGTGCTGAGTCCCTTCACCGGGCCGGCGACGACCAATGTGCTCGGCCGCCGCGAAACGGTCGATGCATTGCATGCCGCCCTGTTCAACGGCATCGGCTCGCACGTGCACGAGTATGACGACACCCTGCCGACCAACTACATTCATGCCAGCGTGCCGGTTGCTTCCGCGCTGTTCGCCTATGCGGGCGCCAACACTGTCACCGGCGCCGATTTCATGCGCGCCTTCATCCTCGGTTTCGAAGTGGAATCGCGCATCGGCGATGCCGTGTATCCCGCCCACTATGAAGCGGGCTGGCACATCACGTCGACCACCGGCGTATTCGGCGCCGCGGCAGCCATCGGCAAACTGCTCGATCTTGATACACAGCAGATGGTGTGGGCCTTCGGCCTGGCGGCGACACAGGCAGCCGGTGTTCGTGAAATGTTCGGGTCGATGGCCAAATCCTGGCAGCCGGGCAGGGCGGCGCAGAACGGCTACACAGCGGCGCTGCTGGCCCAGGCCAACTTCACTGCCGGCGAGCAGGGCATAGAAGGACCGCGCGGCTTTGCCCCGGTCACCGCCGCCGAATATGACCTCGACAAGATCACCAACGGACTTGGCCAGCAATTCGGTCTGCGCAGTAACGCCTACAAGCCCTATGCCTGCGGCCTGGTCGTGCACCCGGCCATCGACGGCTGCAGCCAGCTCAAAGTGAAATACAACCTCGACCCGAAACAGGTGAAGGCAGTGCGGGTGCGCGTCGCCCCGCTGGTGCTGGACCTGTGCAACAAGCGCGATCTGTACCGGGAACTGCAGAGCAAGTATTCCATCTACCACGCCTGCGCCATCGGCCTGGTGCGCGGCAAGGGCGGCATCCAGGAATTCACCATGGATGCCGTCAACGATCCTGACATCAAGCGCATCCGTGATCTGGTCAGCGCCACGGCGGATGACAGCGTCACCGAGGACCAGTGCGCCATCGAGGTAGACATGCAAAACGGTGAAACATTAAAGCTGTTCGTCGAGCAGTCCCTCGGCAATATTCACCGGCCGCTGAGCAATGGCTTCCTCGACGAGAAATTCCGCGACCAGGCGATCCTGGCGCTGCCGGCAGAACACGCCGAAAAACTCATCGCGCTGTGCTGGGGTCTGGAAGATGTTGCCGATGCCGGCGACATGGTCAGGCTGAGTGCGCCATGACCCAGTTCCTGAGATATGCCAGTTTATGTATTGCCGTCCTGGCCATGGCAGGCTGCGGCGGCAATGACGAGACGGGCACCGTCGTGCGCATTCCGCTCGGCGCCGGCGGCGTGGGATTCCTGCCGCTGCATGTCATGCAGGAGCAGGGCCTTATCGAAAAACATGCCGGACAGGCCGGGCTGGAAAATATCCAGGTACAGTGGATCGACCTCGGCGGTCCCTCGGCCATGAATGATGCGCTGCTGTCGCGCTCGGTGGATTTCATCGCAGCGGGACCGCCCGCCTTCCTCACCCTGTGGGACAGAACCCGCGATTCGCTGGATGTGCGGGGCGTGGCCGCCATGAGTGCGCTGCCCATGTACCTCAATACGCGTTCGCCAACATTTAATTCGCTTGAAGATATTTCCGAGCAGGACAAGATTGCGGTGACGGCCATCAAGGTGTCCATTCCCGCGATCGTGATGCAGATGGTGGCGGCTGAGCAGTATGGCATCGCCGATGCCGAACATTACGACCGTTACACCGTCAGCATGGCGCACCCGGACGGCGTCGTCGCCATGCTGTCCGGCGCGGGCGACATCACCGCGCATTTCACGTCGCCGCCGTTTCACCAGCGCGAGCGCCAGGATCCACAGATTCGCACCATCATGACCACCGACCAGGTCATGGGCGGCGCCACCACGTTCACCATGTTGTCGACCACCGCCGCCTACCATGATGCCAATCCTGAGGTGGTATCCGCCGTGCTGGCAGCACTCGCCGAGGCTCAGCAGTTCATCCAGGATGAGCCGGCCGCCGCAGCCGAGGTACTGGTGAGCGTGAATGGCAATGCCGGATTGCCGCCTGCAGAGATTGCGGCCATGCTGCAGGATCCTGACATTCATTTCACATCCACTCCGCAGAACGTCAAACGCTACGCCGACTTCATGCGCAGCATCGGCACGCTCGGGCGCGGGGCTGCCTCCTGGCGTGATTTTTTCTTCGACGACATCCATGACCTGCCCGGCAGTTAGGATCAAAGGGGTCAGAGTAAGTTGATGTCAAGATTTCAATAGGGGCGTAACACGTGGCAGTTAGCGAGCAGACAACGAAATCAACTTACTCTGACCCCTTTGATCAGCCGCTACTGACCGTCAGGGATGTCACCCTGCAATACCCGCTTGAAGACAGGGTGGTCACCGCGGTGCACCGGCTCAGTTTCGACGTCCATCAATCCGACCGTTTCGTGCTGCTGGGCCCGTCCGGTTGCGGCAAATCGACACTGCTCAAGGCCGTTGGCGGTTTCATGCAGCCGGTTGGCGGGGAAATCATCCTGTCAGGTTCGACCGTCACTGCGCCAGGCCCCGACCGCGCTTTCGTGTTCCAGGAATTCGACCAGTTGCTGCCGTGGAAGACCGTGCGCGGCAATATCACCTTCCCGTTGACCACTACCGGCATGAACAGCGCCGAGGCAGCAGCACGCGCCGACATGTATATCGACAAGGTCGGCCTGGGCAAGTTTGCCGACAGTTACCCGCACACGCTGTCCGGCGGCATGAAGCAGCGCGTGGCCATCGCGCGCGCCATGGCCATGGAGCCGGAGATCCTGCTGATGGACGAGCCGTTCGCGGCACTCGATGCGCTGACGCGCGACCGTATGCAGGAAGAATTGCTTCTGCTCTGTGCCGAAACCAGGTCGACGGTGTTGTTCGTCACCCATTCCATCGCGGAAGCGATCCGGATTGGCACACGCATACTGCTGCTGACCCCGCACCCGGGCCAGGCGCGGGCGGAAATCAATTGTGACGGCCAGGACACTGAAGACGCATCCGGTAAGCGCCTGTCAACGCGTATCCAGGAAATGCTGTTCGGCAAGCAACTCGACGGAGGAGCCTCCCATGAGTAATCCCAGCAGAACGGAACTGTTCTACGAGCCTGAAGCCGTACCCGCGGCCATCGAAGCGCCTGCACGCTCCATGGCGGCAAGGCTCATCGACAACGCCGCGGTGCGCAAATCGCTGTTGCTGGTGCTGATCGCTGTCATCTGGGAAGGCTATGCCCGGACACTGGATAACGCGCTGGTGCTGCCGACCTTTACCAGTACGGTCGTGGCCATGTTGCAGGATATCGTCTCGGGTGATTTGCCGCGCGCAACCGTATACACGATCACGCTGCTGCTGAAGGGCTACCTAGCAGGTCTCGCCATCGCTGCGGTACTAACCGCCTTCGCCAGCGCCACGCGCATCGGCGCCGATCTGCTGGAAACACTCACCGCCATGTTCAATCCCTTGCCGTCCATTGCGCTTTTGCCATTGGCGCTGATCTGGTTCGGCCTGGGCGAGGGCAGTGTCATCTTCGTGCTGATCCACGCCGTGTTGTGGGCGGTGGCGCTCAATACCCATTCCGGATTCAAGGAAGTCAGTCGCACCCTGCGCATGGTCGGGCAGAACTACGGTCTCACCGGTTTGCGCTATGTGGTGCGTATCCTCATCCCTGGCGCCTTCCCCAGCATCCTCACCGGTCTCAAGATTGGCTGGGCCTTCGCCTGGCGCACGCTGATCGCGGCAGAACTGGTGTTTGGCTCCACGTCGGGAGAGGGCGGCCTTGGCTGGTACATCTTCGAACGCAAGAACCAGTTGCTCATTCCCGACGTGTTTGCGGGGCTGTTGACGGTGATCCTGTTCGGGCTGCTGGTCGAGAACGGGGTGTTTAAGACACTGGAAAAACGTACGGTGGCACGGTGGGGAATGTCGTCGTGACTGCCTGCTTTCGACCCATAGC
>CAZVSC010000026.1:0-38972 GCA_964629325.1 uncultured Enterobacteriaceae bacterium | reverse complement strand
TGGTCAACGTTCCCTGGGACCAGGCACTGAACATGGTGCTGCGTACCGAAGGCCTGGGTCAGCGTATTGAAGGCTCCGTCATGTACATTGCCCCGGCCGGTGAAATCGCCGACGCCGAATTGCAGGCACTGGAAAACACCGAGGCGCAGCTGAACCTGGCTCCGCTTATCACCGAATACATGGAAATCAATTATGCCGAAGCAGATCAACTGGCGGCCCTGCTCTCTGGAGAAGGCGGCAGCATACTTTCCGAGCGCGGCACGGCACGTGTAGATGCCAGGACCAATACCCTGATCGTCCAGGACGTGGCTTCGGTGATCGAGGAAGTGCGCGACATGATCCGCCGACTCGACATTCCCGTGCGCCAGGTGCTGATCGAAGCCAGAATCGTCAATGCTTCCACGAACTTCAGTGATGCCCTGGGCATCCGCTGGGGCGGCGCCCAGACCTTCCCGGGGCTTGGCGACCAGTTCATCCTGACCGGCAGCCAGGCAGCGAGCCTTGAGCTCAGCGACAATATCAATGCTTATAACACAGCTATTGCCGAAGCCGTAGCCGGTGGCGCGACACTTGCGCAGGCGCAAGCCCTTAATTCAGTGGCAAGGCCTACTTTCCCTGACGCACTGGTTGTCGATATGGGCGTGCAGTCGCCGTCATCCATCGCCCTGGGATATGCCGGCAGCAAAGGCCTGCTGGAACTCGAGCTGTCTGCACTGGAAGCAAGCGGCAACGGCGAAGTGATCGCCCAGCCGAAAGTAACGACGCAGGACCAGCAACAGGCGCGTATCGAATCCGGCCTTCAGATTCCCTACCAGTCACAGGCTGGCGGTACTGCGGGTGGTACAGCGGTGGAATTCATCGCTGCCGTGCTGGCACTGGAAGTGACACCCCAGATCACGCCTGATGGCCGCATCAACATGCTGCTCACCATCAATCAGGATTCCGTAGTGCCGGGTGCCGGCGCAGTGCCGTCCATATCCACCAACGTGGTGAACACCCGCGTGCTGGTCAATGACGGCGATACCATCGTGCTTGGTGGCGTGTTCCGTGAGGAAGTAACCACAACGGTTTCAAAGACACCGCTGCTGGGTGATATCCCCTATGTCGGCAACCTGTTCAAGCGCACAGAGAATTCCAACACCAAGACGGAACTGCTGATCTTCATCACGCCGTCCATTATCAACGACTTCATGTAACAACAGTTCCTGTACCGGGAACAAATTCCGGCTATCGTGAAAGCGGTATGCCGGAATTTTTATTTTGGCATTTGCCACAAATTCCGTTTTAATCCGCATGCTATGAAACAGGCACTGGACAATATTTTCCTGATTGGACCGATGGGTGCAGGCAAGACCACCATCGGCCGCCAGCTCGCGCGCGAACTGAAAAAGGAGTTTATCGACTCCGACCAGGAGATCGAGGACCGCACAGGAGCCAATATTTCCTGGATCTTCGATGTCGAAGGCGAGGCAGGTTTTCGCAAGCGTGAAAAAAGTATTATCGAGGAGCTGACAAGTCGTAAGGGTATCGTACTGGCAACCGGCGGTGGGGCGGTCCTGTCACCTGAAAATCGCAAATACCTGCACAGCCGCGGAACAGTGGTCTATCTCATGGCTACCATAGGGCAGCAGGTCGAGCGCACCAAGAATGACTCGCGCCGGCCGCTGATCCAGAACGTGACCGATGTTAAAGGCAAGCTCAAGGAGCTGATGGAAATCCGTGACCCGCTGTATCGTGAAATAGCCGATTACGTCGTGATGACCAACCGTCGCAGCCCGAAGTCTGTCAGCAGTGATATCGTCAAGCAGTTGTTCGGTCATGAAGTCCATGAGCTCTGACAATACCAACGACACCCGGCAACTGGTCGAGGTGGAGCTGGGAGACAGAAGCTACCCGATCCATATCGGTACAGGCTTGCTCGGGGATGCCAGCCTGATCAAGCCGCATATCCGTGGCCGCCAGGTGTGCGTGGTCAGCAATGACACCGTGGCGCCGCTGTACATGGAAACGGTTTGCCAGGCCCTGACCGGTTTCGATACCACGCAGTTCATCTTTCCCGATGGCGAGGAATTCAAGACGCTCGATACCGTCAGCACCCTGTACGACCACCTGCTAGAGGCAAACTTCGGCAGGTCTGCCACCTTGATCGCACTTGGCGGCGGCGTGGTTGGTGACATGGTGGGCTTTGCGGCGGCTACCTACCAGCGCGGGATCGATTTCATACAGATACCCACCACACTGTTGTCACAGGTGGATTCATCCGTGGGTGGCAAGACCGGTGTGAACCGGCCATTGGGCAAGAACATGGTGGGCGCGTTCTACCAGCCGAAATGCGTGCTTGCCGACTGCGACACCCTGGGTACGCTGCCCGACCGCGAACTCAAAGCCGGACTTGCTGAAGTCATCAAGTACGGCCTGATCAACAACCGTGAATTTCTCGACTGGCTCGACGCCAACCTGGACAACCTGTTGGCCCGGGATCCGGGAGCGCTGGCCTATGCCATCCGGGTCAGCTGCGAGGAAAAGGCCGCTATCGTCGCCATGGATGAGCGGGAAGGAAGCATTCGCGCCATACTGAACCTGGGCCATACGTTCGGCCACGCTATCGAAACCGCCATGGGCTACGGTACCTGGCTGCACGGGGAAGCTGTCGCCACGGGCATGGTGATGGCTGCAGCCTATTCCCGGCGGCAGGGTCTGCTCAGCCAGGCCGATGCGGATTACGTGCGCACCCTGGTCAGCCGTGCCGGCCTGCCGGTCAGTCCGCCGGACGCCATGGATGCCGATACCTTCATTTCCCTCATGAGTCGGGACAAGAAAGCCGAATCCGGCAAGATCAAGCTCATCCTGCTCGAGCAGCTTGGCAAGGCTTTCGTCAGCGAGGCCGTGGAAACGCAACAACTGGCCGCTGCGCTGGCGGCCGGCCTCTGAGATCCGGCAGTTTTCCGGCAAAATTCACCCGTATTCGAGCCGCCATTTCCAGTCCTTTCGAAAGCCGCGAACAATTGGTTTGCCAAACGTGAGGCTTGCTCGAAGCATCGTCCGCAACCTGTTGTATTTAAAGCTTTTCTGAACACTGGCCGCGGCAGTATTTTTTTCCCCAACGCTTGCTAAGTCGGGGTATAGATGCAACAATTGCGGCGTTTTTACAGGAATTTTCTGCACGTGCAGAAACTTTCGTGGGAGCAGACAGCCAGCTGTATTCGCGGAAAAGAAGCCATTAAGCATTAAGCACTAAGGGCCTCCGTGGTTGTCCGCTCTGTGAAAGCAAAACCAACATATTCCAAAAACACATATCTCAAGGGGAGAAAAGGATGAAATACAGACCTTTCTTATCCATTGGCAAGAAGAAACTAGCCTTGTCAGTGGCTGCCTCCCTTGCTCTTGGCGCCGGCTTCAGTAATGTAGCCTTCGCACAGGACGAGGACGAAGAGGCACTGGAAGAAATCACGGTAACTGGTACCCGTATCCGTTCCGACGATTTCAGCAACGCTCAACCATCAACCGTTCTTGGGTCTGACCTGCTGGATAACCTGGGTATCGTAAATCTGGGCGACGCCATGGCCAGCCTGCCCTCCAACGTAGGCAACAATACTCCGACGGCAAACCCGGGCGGCAACTTTTTCAACGGTTCCAACATCGCCAACCTGCGTGGTCTGAACCCGTTCTTCGGTTCACGTACCCTGACACTCGTCGACTCACGTCGTCACGTGCCGACCAACCAGGGTGACGGTGTTGACCTTAACTTCATTCCCTCCATCCTGATTGACCGGATGGAAGTGGTCACCGGCGGTGCCTCCGCATCCTACGGTTCCGGCGCCATCGGCGGTGTAACCAACGTACTGCTGGACCGCGACCTGGAAGGCGGCAAGGTACAAGTTGACTACGGTATTACCGGCCAGAACGACGGTGAAGACATTCACATCGGCCTCGCCTGGGGCACCAAAGTCGGTGACAACGGCAACTTCGTCATTGGCATCGAAGCACAGGATGCCGGCGGTATCGGCAGCTGTATCGATACCCGCGACTGGTGCGCCAAGAACATCGCCGTAATCACCAACCCGACTTGGCCCGCCTCTGGCACCCGGTACATCATCAGGGACAACGTCCGCAATAACGATCATATCGCTACAAGCCATCCGATCTTCCCGATCACCCAGCAGGTCTGTGCCGATGCGAACTGTGGCTCACTGCGTCCGCGTCAACCGACCGTCGGTCAACAGGGTGGTGAAGGTCGCCTGCAGTACCAGTACACCAACCTGCGCTCCCCGGTTGAACGCGACGTCGTATTCGCCGCTTACAACCATCAGATCAACGACGACCTGACCTTCTTCATCGAAGGCTCCGTGGGCAGCGTTGATACCTACACCCCGCAGGGTTCACTGGACACAACTTTCGGTTTCCTGGCCCCGGACAACTACTACCTGACGCAGCTACGCGCCTCAGGCACAGACCCCTGTCCGTTCGGTCCGTGTTTCTTCAACAAGAACTACTCCGATGAAGTGGACACCTACAACGAAACCACTACCGACCTCGAGCGTTATGCCCTGGGTCTGAGCGGCCGTTGGGGCGACACCACCTGGACCTGGGATGCCTACTACCAGTACGGCAAATCCGACAGGACCCAGCTGGTCAACGGCAACATCCAGCTGGAGCGCTTCGGCTTCGCACTGGACGCCGTTGACGACGGTACCGGCAACCCGGTCTGCCGCATCATTCGCGACGGCATTCCTCCCGGTTTCGTCAAGGACCCGCGCTTGGTCACCGGCTGTCAGCCGATCAACGTACTGGGCATTGGCAAGCTGAATGACGGCGGTGGTTACGACTACGCCTGGGGCCGCCTGCTCGAGCTGACCACTGTAGACCAGGACATGTTCGAATTCGTCACCTCCGGTGAGATATTTGACGGTTTTGGCGCCGGTCCGATCCGTGCGGCGGTTGGTGTTTCCTGGCGTGACGAGTCCATTGCCAATATCTCCGACCCGTCGCAGCCGGATTACGCCCGTCGCGACTACCTGATCCAGTATGGCGAAACCTTTGGCGGCGATGTCTCCGTCTTCGAATACTTCGCCGAAGTCCAGCTGCCGTTCACCGAAACCTTCGACATGCAGCTGGCAGCCCGTAACTCCGAGTACGAGAACACTGCCGGTATCGGTACCCCGAGCCCCGGCCAGACGTTCAAGTACGATTTCACCACCTGGAAGGTCACTGCCAACTGGCAGGCACTGGACTCCGTACGTTTCCGTGGTTCACTGTCTCGCGACCTGCGTGCACCGAACTTCCGTGAACTGTACTACGGCCAGGACCTGCAGCGCGGTGGTCCGTTCGGCTTCTGTTCCAACCAGTGGACCGGCAACCTCAGCCAGGGTTTCTTCACCAACACCGGTGACCCCTGTACGATCGAGTTGCGCGGTGGTGCCACCACCGGCCTGGAAGCTGAAAAGTCGGATACACTCACCGCAGGTGTGGTGCTGACCCCGAGCTTCGCCAACGTGCGTTTCGCGGTGGACTACTTCAACATCGAAATCGAAGATGCCATCACCCCGGCCAACACAGGCCTGGTGCTGGACGGCTGCTTCAACGGCATCCTGTCCTACTGTGAGCAGATCACTGGTACGCCGTTCAACGCTGGCGACCTGACCCAGGGCTTCTCGCAGATCGATGCCGTCACACCAACCGCGCGTAACTTCCGCGCGTATGAAGCGAGTGGTTTCGATATCTCTGCAGACTGGGCTGGCGAGTTCAGCGCGGGCACGATCACCTCGAGGCTGATTGCGACCCGTATGCTGGAGCAGCTGATCCAGCCGACGGAGAACGATCCGTCACTGATCCGCAACATCGCCGGCACCACCGGCCAGACCAACGGCTTCCTGTCCGACTGGTCAGCCGCGCCAAGCTGGTCTGCACAGTGGATCAACACCTACATCAGCGGTCCATTCACGGTCACGGCGTCTGCTCGCTGGATCGATGGTGGCCAGCTCTACGCTGACCGCATCGGACCTGAAGATACAGGTTTCGATCCGACCAACGCACAGAGCATCGAGACAAACCGCGCACCGAACTATATCAACTGGTCATTGAACGCTGCCTACAGCTTCAATGTCGCCAACGTCGATATGCAGGTGTTCGGTAACGTCAACAACCTGTTCGACAAGGATCCACCCCTCCAGGGTACTGGTACCGGTGGTTCCACCAATCCGACTTTCTACGACACTGTGGGACGTACGTTCCGCATTGGTCTGAGAGCCAACTTCTAAGCAATTAGACAGTTAGTCGGAAAACAAAAGGCCGCATTCGCAAGAATGCGGCCTTTTTGTTTTCAGAGTTGAAAGCCAAAAGCCAAATAGATAATGATTACTTTGCGAAGCAGATGAACTGCTTTGAGCTTTGAGCCTTCAGCTGTTATTTGAAGATGGTCAGCATCTGGTTGGCTTTCACCTTGCTGAACACTTCCTCCTCCCCGGAAGGCCATGTGATCCTGACTTCGTCGATGACTGTAGAAGTGCCCACGCCGAAGTAGGCTTCGGCCGGGTTGGAAGAGATGAAATTGTTGCCGGCGCGTATTTCACGTATCTGGCTCAACGCCCCGGTCGCAACGGTAATCCTGGCGCCTATAGCTTCTGAGTTGAGCGCTTCGCCGCCAAGCCTGACATGCAGGAAATTCAGGTCGTTGCCGCCATCGTTACGGTACAGGGCGGGTGCCTGCTGGTTGTTGGCCACGAATATGTCGATATCGCCATCGAGATCGTAATCGAAACACACCAGGCCGCGGCCCTGGCCCCTGTCCGACAGGTTGAGGTCATGCTGGTTGCCATCGAAGGTGCCGTCGCCGTTATTGATGAACAACCGGGATTCGTCCGTCAGGAAGCCCGCGTTGGTATTGAAGTTGCCGGTGACATAGCCGTTGACGTGAAAGAGGTCCAGGTTACCGTCGTTGTTGAAATCGGCGAAACAACTGCCCCAGCCCCAGCTGCCAAGGCGAACACCGGCAGTTTCTGTGACATCCTCGAACGTTCCGTCGCCCTTGTTGCGATACAGGCGGTTGCCGGTGGCCTCGGCAGCGCCCTGAGTGAATTCGTTATCGGGCAACCCGGAGGGGTCGAAGATACTGGTCACGAACCAGTCAATGTCACCGTCGTTGTCATAATCCCCTGCGCTTGCGCCCATGCCGTTCTCATCGGTTATGACATTGGCATCCGTCGCGATCCTGAAGGTCCCGTTGCGGTTGTTGATGAATACCTGGCTGGTGTCGTAATCGGCAGCAACGAGCAGATCAAGCCAGCCGTCATTGTCTATGTCTGCAAAGATCGGCGTGTAGTCCGCCATCAGGCCATCAGGAATACCGGCCTGGGCACTGACGTCGGTGAAAACGCCGTCGCCGTCATTGGTGAACAGGTATTTCCCCTGGTGGCTGTCGTTCCAGTGGCTGATGTAGACGTCGAGATCACCATCCCTGTCGAAGTCGGCGAAGGATGCGCCATAGGCATTGGAGATGGCGCTCAGCCCGGATGTGTCAGTGACATCCTCGAAAGTACCGTCCTGGCGGTTGCGCAGGACCAGCGGCGGCGTGCCGTTGACACCGCCCACGAACAGGTCTGGCCAGCCGTCGCCGTCCATGTCGGCGAAAGTGGCGCCGGCATCCTTGCGGCCGGTAAAGGCAACACCAGCAGATTCGGCCATGTCCACGAAGGTGCCGTCGCCCTGGTTGCGGTAGAGCAGGTTCGCCCCGGCGCTGCCCGCTGTCACGTACAGGTCGGGCCAGCCGTCGAGATCATAGTCGCCACTCGCCACGCCGCCGCCCTGCAGGATGCGCTCGTAGCTGGGATCGCTGGTGTCGAAATCACCGTCCTTGTAGCCGTGGACATGGTTGATGCCGGCCTGTGCGGTGACTTCGTTGAACTGCCAGGGAATGACCTCCTCGCTGGAGGCCAGTTCGAAATTGTGTGAACCCGCTGCAGTACTCTTCAGCATTATTTCCGCAGTATAGGTGCCGGCCGGGAGGGACAGTCCCAGTACCGGGGTGTCCTCGACGATGCTTGAACGGCGCAGGATGGCGCCGCTGCGGCCACTGCCTTCCCGCAGGATGATCTCTGCTGCCGATTCGCCAGCCAGTGCCAGCATCAGCGCGCTTTGTTGCGACAGGGTGAAGGTGTAATAGCGGGCCAGGAAGCCGGCATCGTTGTCGGCCGTTGCCGTGCAACCGGCATCCCAGTCACCTGCAACCGATATCGGCAGCGGGACGGTTTCACGGCAGGGGTCCGTGACAACGGCAAGGCTGGCGCTGCCCTTCTCGATGGAGCCCTGTGCATCGCGCGCCTCGAAATGGAATGCGTACTCGCCGACCGGCAGGCCTTTCAGGCGGAACAGGCGAAAGTTGAACAGGCTCACCAGCGGGGTATCCTCCAGCGCCGGCACCAGGTTTGTCATCGGCACCAGACCGGCCGGGAACTGGAGTACGACCTGACCGTCAGGCGTGTCGGCCCAGAAAAAGTAATCTGCGGTGTTGCCGATGAAAGAGCCGGGCCAGAGATCGATGCGGATCTCCGCGGTTTCCCCGGCATAGATCTGCGTGTTGGTGGCATTGTTGACGCGGACGGCAGAGCTGGCACCGGGACTCGCGGCATCATCGGCATCGGTGCCCAGCTTGAACTCCTCGAGGTTGCGCAGACCGTCGCGATCGTTGTCCTCCCGGTCGAGCCCGTTGGCGCTGATGAAATCGAGCACATTGTCCACGCTGACCGCATCACCCGTGACCGCGGTGACGGAACTGTCCAAAGTACCTAGTTCACTGCACGCTTTCGGGACGGGGCCGTCGATGGTCAGGCCGGCAAGCCGGTTGCCGTTGCTGTCGGGGGAAAGCGCATCCACCCGGTAGCGCTGGCGCACCCGGTCCACAGACAGGAAGATGCTGAAATTGCAGGTTTCGATTACCTCGGGGGCATCCTCGAGGCACAGCACGGCTGCCGCCGAGTCGAGGCTGTCGGCACGGATCTTGTCCGGCAACTGGAAATGTACGGAGGGGATATAGCCGCTGCGATGGTACAGGAGCAGCTTCTTCCTGCCGGAGGTGCTGAGGCCGGTATTGTCCCGGCAATAGGCCTGCAACCGGCCCAGGTCCGCGTTGCTGAAGTAGTCGGTTCCGGCACGGGTGCTGGCAGCAAGGGCTGAACAGGCAATGACGGCGATCAGGTATGGCAGTATTGCCAACCTGGCGGTGACAGGTTTACTACACATGGCTTGGTTTGATGAGGTTTTATCCCGCCGGCAAGTATGCGATATCACCCGTGGAATGGCTACGGGAAAATACTCATCCGGCTTCAGGCCCTCGGGCTGGAGCCCGCGTTTTTACTGGCCTGGATGCTATGCTGGCAAGTATTTCATACGTTGCCCACTTTTCCTGATTTATGTAAAATGGCCGGCTCCCTTGCGCCAAATCCAAGGGTATTTTCTCCCTTAAACAATCCCCTAACTAGTTGATTTAAGAAGGAATTATGAGGACGGGTCTGTATCATCCAGATGAGTTCAGAGATAACTGCGGCTTCGGGCTAGTGGCCCATATTGAAGGCAAGCCCAGTCATGATCTGCTGGAAACCGCCATCGACTCCCTGACCTGCATGACGCATCGCGGCGGCATCGCTGCTGACGGCGTCACCGGTGACGGCTGCGGCTTGCTGATGCAGTTGCCGGATTCCTTCCTGCGCGAAATCGCCCGCGAACTGTTCAAGGCCGAATTATCCGAATTCTACGGTGTGGGCATGGTGTTCCTGAGCCAGGATCCCAAAAAAGGCACACACGCAAAGCTGGTTCTGGATGAGGAAATCAGGAACCAGGGCCTGGAAGTGCTTGGCTGGCGCATGGTGCCTTGTGATGACTCGGTATGCGGACGCATGGCCCTGGCCAACATGCCCACCATCGAGCAGGTCTTCGTCAATGCTCCGGGACTTTCCAAGAAAGAACTGACCGTGAAGCTGTTCGTAGCCCGCCGCAAGGCCGAAATCCGGCTGGCGGATGATCCAGATTTCTATATCTGCAGCCTGTCCGACTCGGTCATTTCCTACAAGGGCCTGATGATGCCCGTGGACCTGCCGAATTTTTACCTGGACCTGAAAGACCCGCGTATCGAAGTGGCCATGTGCACTTTTCACCAGCGCTTTTCCACCAATACGCTGCCCAAGTGGCCCCTGGCACAACCATTCCGCATGCTCGCCCACAACGGCGAGATCAATACCATCCGCGGCAACCGCAACTGGGCCGTGGCGCGTATCAACAAGTTCAAGTCCGAAGCCATTCCGAACATCGAGGAGCTGGCCCCGGTGGTCAACTTCACCGGTTCGGACTCCTCCTCCATGGACAACATGCTGGAACTGCTTGTCACCAGCGGCATGGATCTTTACCAGGCCATCCGGCTCATCATGCCGCCGAGTTGGCAGAATATGGAAAACATGGATGCCGCACTGCGCAGCTTCTATATCTTCAACTCCATGCACATGGAGCCCTGGGACGGCCCTGCCGGCGTGGTGCTCACCGACGGCCGCTTCGCCGCATGCGTACTCGACAGCAATGGCCTGCGACCGTCACGCTGGGTGGTCACCAAGAACGGCTACCTGACCTGCGCCTCGGAAATTGGTGTCAATGATTACAAGCCCGAAGATGTGGTTGCCAAGGGCAGGGTGGGCCCCGGCCAGATTCTGGTTGTCGATACCCAGGAAGGCAAGATCATGCATACCGACGATGTCTCCGACTATCTCAAGGTGCGCCAGCCTTACGCCAAGTGGGTGAGGAACAACACCAGCTACCTGGAGTCACGTTTTTCCGAGGACACTGCGGAGTTGCGCCCGATGTCCGAAGAGGAATGCGAACGCTACATGAAAATGTTCCAGGTGACATTCGAGGAAACCGACCAGGTGTTCCGCCCGCTCGCGGAAAAAGGTGCCGAAGGCACCGGCTCGATGGGCGACGATACGCCGATTGCCGTACTCTCCCGTCATGTGCGACCGCTGTACGATTACTTCCGCCAGCAGTTCGCCCAGGTGACGAACCCGCCCATCGATTCGCTCCGGGAGACCATTGTCATGTCCCTGGAAACGCGGCTCGGCAAGGAGCTGAACATCTTCGAGGAGACCCCGGAACATGCCGACCGTGTCGTGCTGCACTCGCCGGTACTGTCGCCCCGCAAGTTCTTCACACTGCAAAACATAGAGCGCCCCGGGTTTGCCGGCGCCCACATCAGCCTCCTTTACGACGAAAAGACGGGTCTCGAGCAGGCTATCCGTAAGGTCACGGAAGAAGCCGAGCGCCATGTCCGTGAAGGCAAGGTGCTGCTGTTCCTGTCCGAGCGATTGCCGGAAAAAGGCCAGCTGGTCATCAATGCCCTGCTGGCGACCGCTGCTGTTCACCATGCCCTGAGCGTGAAGGGAATGCGCTGTGACACCAACATCATCGTCGAAACGGCTTCCGCACGTGATGCGCACCAGATCGCCTGCCTGATCGGCTACGGCGCCACGGCGGTATATCCCTACCTGAGCTATGACGTCATCGACAACATGATCAGCAAGAACATCCTGCGCATGGGCTCGCTGGAAGCGCACAAGAATTACCGTAAAGGCATCAACAAGGGCCTGCTGAAGATCCTCTCGAAGATGGGTATCAGCACGATTACTTCGTACCGCGGCGCGCAGTTGTTTGAAATCGTCGGTCTTGCCGAGGAAGTGGTCGACCTGTGCTTCCCGGGTGCCCCGAGCCGCATCAGCGGTGCCAACTTCAGCCACCTGCAGCATGACATGGCGCTGCTGGCCCGGGACGCCTGGCTTCCGCGCAAGAAGATCCAGCAGGGCGGCCTGCTCAAGTTCATCCACGGCGGCGAATACCACATGATCAATCCGGACGTCGTCAGGACCATCCAGGATGCGGTGCAAAGCGGCGACTATGAAAAATACCGCGCCTTTGCACAGCTCGTGGACAACCGTCCATTGTCCACCATCCGGGATATGTTCACCCTGCGCGAGGATGTCGAACCCATTGCCATCGACAAGGTCGAGCCCATCGAGACCATCCTGAAACGTTTCGATTCCGCCGGCATGTCGCTCGGTGCGTTATCACCTGAAGCCCACGAGGCCCTGGCCCAGGGCATGAACCGCCTGGGCGGACGCTCCAACTCCGGTGAGGGCGGGGAAGACCCGGCCCGTTACGGCACCGATCGCGTCAGCAAGATCAAGCAGATCGCTTCCGGTCGCTTCGGTGTCACCCCCCATTACCTGGTGAATGCAGAAGTGCTGCAGATCAAGATCGCCCAGGGTGCGAAACCCGGTGAAGGCGGCCAGCTGCCCGGCGGCAAGGTCAACGAGCTGATCGCCCGGTTGCGTTACTCCGTTCCCGGCGTGACCCTGATTTCGCCGCCGCCGCACCATGACATTTATTCCATCGAGGACCTGGCGCAGCTGATCTTCGACCTCAAGCAGGTCAATCCGGAAGCCCTGGTCAGCGTGAAGCTGGTTTCAGGCCCCGGCGTCGGCACCATCGCCGCCGGTGTCGCCAAGGCCTATGCCGACCTGATCACCATTTCCGGGCATGACGGCGGTACCGGCGCCAGCCCGCTGACCTCCATCCGCTATGCCGGCACGCCCTGGGAAATGGGGCTGAGCGAAGTGCAGCAGGCCCTGCGAGCCAATGACCTGCGCGGCCGCATCCGCCTGCAGGCTGACGGCGGCCTCAAGACCGGCCTCGACGTCATCAAGGCGGCCATTCTAGGCGCGGAAAGTTTCGGTTTCGGCACCATGCCGATGGTGGCGCTGGGCTGCAAATACCTGCGCATCTGCCACCTGAACAACTGCGCCACCGGTGTCGCCACCCAGGACAAGCGCCTGCGTGACAAGCATTTCATTGGCCAGGCGGAAATGGTCATGAACTATTTCCGCTTCGTGGCCGAAGACACACGCCAGTGGCTGGCGCGACTCGGTATCGGAAAACTGACCGATATCATTGGCAGGACCGACCTGCTCGAGCGCCTGCCGGCGCAAACCGAGAAGCAGGCCAACCTGGACTTCTCCCGCCTGTTCCACAATGACCTGATTCCGGCGGACAAGGATCGCTTCTGCATAACTGAAAGGAACGTGCCGAAGGACAAGGGTGAGCTGGCCGAGCAGATGGTCAAGGATGTCCTGCCGGCCATCGAGAACAAGAACGGCGGCATATTCAATTACAAGGTGCAGAACTTCAACCGCTCCATCGGCGCCCGCCTGTCCGGCGAAATCGCGAGGCGTTACGGCAACCAGGGCATGAATGACGCCCCCGTAAACCTGCGCCTGACCGGTTCATGCGGACAGAGCTTCGGTGTCTGGAACGCCGGCGGTCTGCACATGCACCTGACTGGCGATGCCAACGACTACGTAGGCAAGGGCATGGCCGGCGGCAAGCTGGTTGTCGTGCCGCCTGCCGGCAGCAGCTTCCTCACGCAGGATACCGCGATCATCGGCAACACCTGTCTGTACGGCGCGACCGGGGGCAAGCTGTTCGCCTCGGGCACGGCCGGTGAACGCTTCGGGGTGCGTAACTCCGGTGCACAGGCCGTCGTAGAGGGCGTCGGTGACCACTGCTGCGAGTACATGACGGGCGGTCTCATCACGGTGCTTGGCCGTACCGGCCACAACTTTGGTGCAGGCATGACCGGTGGATTCGCCTATGTGCTCGACCTCGACAAGGATTTTGTCGACAAGTACAACCATGAACTGGTGGAAGTGCACCGTATTCGCATGGAAGGCATGGAAGAATACCGCAGTCACCTGCGCAGTGTGATAGAGGAGTTCGTTATCGAGACCGGCAGCGACTGGGGCAAGCACATCCTCGAGAACTTCATGGATTTCACGCGCAAGTTCTGGCTGGTCAAGCCAAAGGCGGCCAGCCTGAAGATGCTGCTCAATGACGTGACCGTGACAGGAAACTAGTGGTATGTCCGATATTATCGCCAGGTCAAAAGACACCTTCCGCTTCCTTACCGAGGACCGCGAGGACCCGAAAAAGAAATCGCTGGAGGTTCGCAAGACCGAATTCGTCGAGATCTATCAACCGTACGAGGCGGAAGACGCCCAGGTGCAGTCAGAGCGCTGCCTTGAATGCGGTAATCCGTACTGCGAATGGAAGTGTCCGGTCCACAACTATATTCCCAACTGGCTGAAGCTGGCGCAGGAAGACAACATCCTGGAAGCCGCCGAGCTCTGTCATCAGACCAACACCCTGCCAGAAGTGTGCGGCCGTATCTGTCCACAGGACAGGCTCTGCGAAGGTGCCTGCACGCTTAATGACGGCTTCGGTGCGGTCACCATCGGCAATGTCGAAAAATACATCGTCGACAAGGCCTTCGAGATGGGCTGGCGCCCGGACATGTCCGACGTCGTGCCCAACGGCAAGCGCGTGGCGGTAATCGGCGCCGGTCCGGCCGGCCTCGGTTGTGCCGACGTGCTCGTGCGTGCCGGGGTGAAACCGGTCGTGTTCGACAAGTACCCGGAGATTGGCGGCCTGCTTACCTTCGGCATACCGATGTTCAAGCTGGAAAAGAGCGTCATGCACTTGCGCCGCGAAATATTCGAGGAGATGGGTATCGAGTTCCGTCTCAACACCGAAGTGGGTCGCGACATTGCCTTTGAAAAACTGGTCCAGGAATTCGATGCCGTGTTCCTGGGCATGGGCACATACACCTACATGAAGGGTGGTTTCCCCGGTGAGGACCTGGCCGGTGTTTACGAATCCTTGCCTTACCTTATCGGGAACACCAACCACCACATGAATTACCAGGCCGACCTGGCTGAATACATCAGCATGAAAGGCAAGAAAGTCATCGTGCTGGGCGGCGGTGACACCGCCATGGACTGCGTACGCACCGCTGTACGCCAGGGTGCCGAGTCGGTGACCTGTGTCTATCGCCGTGACCAGGAGAACATGCCCGGATCGCGCCGTGAAGTGCGTAATGCCAAGCAGGAGGGCGTGAAGTTCGTCTTCAACCACCAGCCGGTGGAGATCATCGGCGACCGCGGCAACGCCGCCGGTGTGAAATTCGTCAAGACGCGCATGGGCAAACCCGATGCCAACGGCCGCCGCCAGGCAGAAGTCATTCCCAACAGCAAGGTGGTCATGGAAGCGGATGCCGTGCTCATCGCCTTCGGTTTCCAGCCAAGCCCGGCGCCATGGTTTGCCGATTTTGGCATCAACACCGATGACAAGGGCAGGGTGCTGGCACCGGAACAAGGCACTTACCCGTTCCAGACCACCAACCCGAAAGTGTTCTCCGGTGGCGACATGGTGCGTGGTGCCGACCTCGTGGTTACGGCCATCTGGGAAGGCCGCCAGGCAGCCAACAGCATTCTCGATTACCTGGAAGTCTGATACCTGAGCCTTCATGACTGAATTGAAAAACGACCGATTCCTCCGCGCACTGCTCAGGCAGGACGTGGATGTAACCCCGGTATGGATGATGCGCCAGGCCGGACGTTACCTGCCGGAATACCGCGCGGTCAGGGAAAAGGCCGGCGATTTCATGAGCCTGTGCCGGAATCCGGAACTGGCCTGCGAGGTTACCCTGCAGCCTTTGCGCCGCTATGCGCTGGATGCGGCCATCCTGTTCTCAGACATCCTCACCATTCCTGACGCCATGGGCCTGGGCCTGTATTTTGCCGCCGGCGAAGGGCCTAAGTTCCGCAAGCCCGTGCAGACTCCCGCCGATGTCGAAGCACTAGATGTCGTGGATACGGAAAAGGACCTGGGCTATGTACTGGATGCAGTCAGGCTGATCCGCCGTGAACTGAATGGCAGTGTGCCCCTGATCGGTTTCTCCGGCAGTCCCTGGACCGTGGCCACCTACATGGTGGAAGGCGGTTCAAGCAAGGAGTTCGCACGCATCAAGTCCATGCTCATGAATACACCGGAGGTCATGCACCAGCTGCTCGAGAAACTGGCGCAGTCAGTGACCGGTTACCTCAATGCCCAGATTCTTGCGGGCGTCCAGGCCGTGCAGATCTTTGATACCTGGGGCGGGGCGCTCAGCTCCCATGCCTACCAGGAGTTTTCCCTGTCCTACATGAAGAAAATCGTGGCCGGGCTGATTCGCGAGCAGGATGGACGGAAAATACCGGTCATCCTGTTCACCAAAAACGGCGGCCACTGGCTGGAAGCGATCGCGGAAAGCGGCTGCGACTGCATTGGTCTCGACTGGACGCTGCCGATCAATGAGGCCCGCGCCCGTGTCGGCGATCGGGTCTCATTGCAGGGCAACATGGATCCGGCCGTCCTTTACGGAAAACCTGACGCCATACGCAAGGAAGTCGGATTGATCCTGGAGCAATTCGGCAACGGCAATGGCCATGTCTTCAACCTCGGCCACGGCATCCACCAGCATGTGAACCCCGACCATGTCACGGCTTTCGTCGATGCCGTGCATGAATTGTCCGCGCAGTATCACCAGTAAGTACCGGCAGCGTCATGGCGGCAACTCCTGACTTCTCCGGTTACGCCTTCATCTCGATCGGCGCCAACCTGCCTTCAGGCGCCGGTGACCCGATCGATACCATCATGGCTGTATTCAGCAAGCTGGAACATCTCTCCCGTGACGAGATCCTGAGATCCTCCATCTATATGACCAGTCCGGTCGACAGTCCGGCCGGCACACCGGATTTCTACAATGCGATGGCCGGCATCATTCCGGAAGACAAGGAAACGCCCATTTCCCTGTTGCATAAACTGCAGGCCATGGAAGACGCCGCGGGCCGTACCCGCAGCGGCATCAGAAACGAGGCCCGCACCCTGGACCTGGATCTGGTCCTGTTTGGTGCACACAGCGTCGACACCGCCGAATTAACCCTGCCGCATCCGAGGGCCACTTCTAGAAAATTCGTCATGGAACCGCTGGCGGAACTTGCTGGCAATGATTTTGAATTTCCGGGGACCGCAATGACAGTGGCTGACATTATGGACGGTATAGGCGGCCAGTCAGTTCAAAAACTGGGCAAGTGAGATCAGATACCCCACCGGGAATTCGGCTCGGGGTTGATGACCCATTCGGGAATGGAAAATTCTTCGGGTGAACTGACCTGTATAAAGGAATCGTTGCCGAGAATATCTGCCCGGTAAAAGACCCTGCCGTCAGCACCACTGATGCCTTTGCCGAATATCCTGCCATCCGGCAAACTCAACGTAACCATGGTATCTCCGGTGGGCAGGCTGAACACGCGCCGGACGATGGTTTTTCCCTGCACGGTCATTTCCTCCTGTGCGTCAGGCTCCAGGCCGCCGGTCTCAGGTATCTCCAGGGCCGCCAGGCGCTGCAATTCGAATTCGGTCACCGCCTGCCGGAAGTGCGCCATTCGCTGGCGTGCGTTATCCATTTCAGTGACTACCGCCAGATTCCAGGTTGCACTGTCATTGCCTGCATACCGGAACTCCGATTCGGTCCAGAAGCGAATGACCCGTGCCAGCCTGCCAAGGATGTAGTTATGGTTGGCTGTGCCGGGGGAAAAGGCAGCCAGCTGCTGCATGAGCTCGCGGGCGTTGGCGGGTTCGGACGGATCATAGCGCCTGAACCCGAAAGGATTGGGGTGCGGCGGATAGTTGCCGTCAATGGCATCGAGATAGGCCTGGCTGACGCCCTGGTCGGATGACCTGAACATGTCCAGCAACTGCTCTTCGGAAATATCACCCAGCCAGCCATGTTCCTTCAGTTGTAACACCATGCTGAAGGCGTGCAGCCGCGCGCCATGCCAGGTCGGGTGCAGTGCATCGTAGGTGGAGAATGCAACCGGAAAATCCGCCTGGTAGTCGACAAAGGCGGTGGAGCGGCTTGCCACTGATTTGAGCTGCTGCCTGAACAGGTTCACGTCATCAGTATCCTGGGTGTAGACAGACTTGCCGAAATCGATCGGCAGGTTGAGTGCGATTAACGGAATATCCTGCACCGCGTAGGTGTTCAACAGGCTTTCCATGTCCTTCATGTGGCCGCGCCTGCCGCTGGCATAGAGATTCCACTGAAACAGGTTGTTGTCGTATCCATCCGGAAAGCGCCAGCGCTCATCCTGCTCCATCTCCACGAAAAAAACGGGGCGATTGTCAGTGCTGACCGTCCTCAGGGCTGCGGCAAGGGGCTGCTCCCAGAGATTGCGCAACGCATTGCGATTGCGGTACAGGTGGCTGATGCGCTGGGTCAGCACCGTGCCGTACAGGCCGATATCGTAATTGCGCAGCCAGAAGCCGGCCGGCAGCCGGCTGGCGATCCCCGTGTTGAAAAAGGATCGCGCACTGTGGGCCTGCAATTCCAGGCGCATGCGGTCCGAGAAATTGATGTAGTTCGTTCCCAGGATGGCGACATCGATGTCGTAATCGAGGGCGCGCATGCCCCGTTGCAGCATGTCGGGTGCAAAGATTCCCGGTTCGGCCATATTCAGGACTTCGAAGCGTCCGGGAGCCAGGCTTTCCAGAAACCCCTGCAGGTGTGCGGTGACCATGCCGCCGGTAAACGCATGGGAATTCGACAGGTAAAGCACACGGTACTGCCCGGGTTTTTTCGGTGCCAGGAATTCGTCATCGATGCCTTTTCGATAGTCGGCTTCCACCCAGCTGGCCGAATTGAAATTGAGGAAATCAGTCCGGTCGAGCTCCAGGTTGAAACCCAGGGTGCCATTGAGGATAAACAGGAGGACAAGCAGGATCACCCAGGAGCGAACTCTTGCTGAATCCGCCTGCGCTGTTCTGTTGCCGAATGTTTCTGCTGACGCCATGGGTTAAAACTGGAAATAAATAAACTGGGTAATGGCCGGCGAGTTGATTATCGCAAAAATCGCCAGCACCGCGAGGAAGCAGGATTCCTGCCAGCCGCTTGCCCCCGGCCAGCGCCTCGCGGCATGCGGCAGCACCATGCAGGCGAGACTGACCAGGAACAGGATCGCCATATCGGCGATGGAAACCTGGCGCTCTGCAAAGCCGTTGATGCCGAACATTCCCTGCCATACCGGCCAGATATCCTGCCAGCCGGAAAGCCTGAATGGCACCCACGCAATGGCTACAGCAAGATAGGTGACCGCAATGGCGAGGAATGCCGGCAGCCTCACCGAAGGCAGCAATGACTGCTTGTAGTTGTAGAGGCAGAGCATGCCGCCATGCAGGAACCCCCAGAGCAGGAAATTGAAGCCGGCGCCATGCCAGAGGCCGCACAGAGTAAAGGTGAGGAAAACATTGAAAAAGGTACGGGGCAGGCCTTTTTGTGACCCGCCCAGCGGTATATACAGGTAGTCACGGAACCAGCTGGACAGCGTGACATGCCAGCGACGCCAGAATTCCTGGATGGATGGTGCCTGGTAAGGAGCCAGGAAGTTTTCGTTGAGCCGTACGCCCAGCAGCAGCGATATACCAATGGCCATATGGGTATAGGCGGCAAAATCGAAATAGATCTGCAGGCCGAATCCCGTGCCTATGGCCCATGCGCTGAAAAAGTCCGTGGCATTCACCTGTACCAGCCGATCAACGATATTCCCGCATCCGTCTGCCAGTACCAGTTTCTGGAAAATCCCGAGCAGGATCCTGTCGATACCCGCGGTCCACTGCGGCTTGCTGGTGCCTGCCCGGAAACGGTCGAGCTGCGGCGCCAGGTGATTGAAGCGTTCTATCGGCCCTGCAATCAACTGGGGCAGATAGGCAATGTAATTGCAGAAACTCAGCATGCTGGTTTCCGGGCGCGTTTTGCCCCGGTAGACATCGATGGTATAGGCCATGGACTGGAAGGTATAAAAACTGATGCCGGGAGGCAGGACATAACCCTGGAAGAAGTCTGCATACCCAAGTCCCAGGGTGGCAGAGATCCAGCCGCCGTATTTGAAGAATCCGAGGAACCCGAGATTGACGCAGATACTGACAAGCAACCAGGCAATGCGGCGGTTTTTCATCGTGCTGGCAGACAAGCGCAGTGCGACGAAATAGTCGGTCAGGGAAGAAAACAGCAGCAGGAAAATAAAGGCGGGCTCGGCACCTGAATAAAACAGGTAGGAAAAAACCAGCAGCAGCCAGGCCTTGCTCTTTCCCGCAGGCAGGAAGTGCGCGAGCAGCAGGAATAAAGGCAGGAATACCAGCAGGAAGCCGGCAGAGTGAAACAGCATAGCGTTGGTTTTATTAGCAGGACTCCGGTCAATAGTACCGGAAATATCGGTGCCGTATCAGCAATACTGCAGGCAAAAAAAACCCCGGCTGGGGTGCCGGGGTCAATATTCGACTAGTGAGACCAAAATCATCAGGGGAAATGATTTGATTAAAATGTTACGCCATCCCCCGGCGAGGTCTGCGAATTGATTCACACTACACGGGGAGTGTCGTGAACCAATTCACAGTTCTGGTCACAAAATATTAAATATCCAGTTCGCGGGTCAGCTCGAAGCCGCCATCGTCATTCAGCTCGAAATCACCGTCCATGACCGCGTACATCCACGCGGCGGATTTTTTCATGCCGCCCAGCGGGTACAGGTGGCACTGGGTGATGCCGCATTCGGGATCGTTGGCCTGGTAGTTGGCCAGGTCGCGGGTGATCTTGTCCGGCATGCGCGTGGTCATCAGCTTGGCGATATTCGCAGCCTGGCGGGTGATGACGCGCATGGAGGGGCCGATACCGCAGGCCTTGGCATGGGCGAGCAGCGTCTTGATGGTGGCCAGACCCGGGATGCCGATATGGATAGGCAGTTCATTGCCTTCGCTGCGGATTTTCTTGTCCCAGGCGATGATCGGCTCGGCCTCGAAACAGAACTGGGTGGTGATGTACATCTCGATGCCATGCTCCTTGGCATAGGCATTCTTTTCCAGCAGGGCGGCAGTGACATCGGTCGGGGGAATGTCGGGGGAGCCTTCCGGGTGACCGGCGACGCCAAGTTTCTTGATGCCATATTTCTGGAACAGGTCCAGGCGCAGGATTTCCATCGAGCTGGAGAAGTCGCCTACGGGATTGTCGACGCCTCCACCGATCAGCAGTGCTTCTTCCACGCCGCACTCGTCCTGGAAGATTTTCAGGTTGTCTTCAAAGAACTGCTTGTTTGGGATCGAGCGTGCAGCAAAGTGAGGCACCGGCTTCATGTCTTCGGCATACAGGCGCTTGACCGTGGCTACAGTGTCCTTGATGTCGGAACCCGGCAGGAAGGTCACGAACACGGTGGTTCCCGGACGCAGGAGCTGGCGGAAGTCCTCGATTTTGACGGCACCGCCCGGAGTTACTTCGACGGAAGTGTTTTCCAGGAACTTGAGAATATTCTGCTTTTCATCTGACATGGTTTATTTACCCTGAACAAAGCCCCTGACACATGATCCTGCACTGCCTTCCCCGCGTAAACCGCTGGAATTCAGGGGGGTTATAGTCGAAAAAGCGGCTATTCTATAGGCTAGCCGGGCCTGCGGCAAACGCGATTATCGCCCCTGTCAGGGCGCAGAGGTCGGTTGCGTCGATGACGTAAGGAGGCATGATGTAGACCAGCCTGCCAAAGGGCCTGATCCAGACGCCCCGGTCCACGAAAAAGGCCTGGGCCTTCGCCATGTCGACCGCTTCTTTCATTTCCACCACGCCGATGGCGCCCAGCACCCGGACATCCTCGACACTGCCCAGGTCCCGGCAGGGGGCCAGTTCCAGCGCCAGTTGCGCCTCGATGGCCGCCACCCGGGACAGCCAGTCACCGTCCTCCAGCAATTCGATGCTGGCCAGGGCGCAGGCACAGGCCAACGGGTTGGCCATGAAAGTCGGGCCATGCATGAAAACCTCCCGGTTCCTGGAAATGCCCTCTGCTACCTGGTCGGTACACAGCGTGGCGGCCAGGGTCATGTAGCCGCCGGTCAGTGCCTTGCCGAGACAAAGGATGTCGGGACTGATGCCGGCGTGTTCGCAGGCAAAGAGTTTGCCGCTGCGGCCAAAGCCGGTGGCGATTTCGTCGGCGATCAACAGGACGCCGAATTCATCGCACAGTTCGCGAACCCGCCCGAGATAGTCCGGGGAATAAAAGTACATGCGTCCGGCACCCTGTACCACGGGCTCCAGAATCACCGCGGCGATTTCATCGCCGTGTGACTCAAACAGGCTGCGCATATTGCCGATATCCTCCGCATGCGCACTACCACCGAACCGGCAGCGGGGTGCATCGGCAAAATAATGCTGTTGCAGGATGCCGGAGAAATGCTCGTGCATGCCTGTCACGGGATCGCAAACCGCCATCGCTGCGAAGGTGTCACCGTGGTAGCCCTTGCGAATGGTCAGCAGTTTATGCCGCGCCGGTTCATTCTGGTTTTGCCAGTATTGCAGCGCCATCTTGATGGCCACTTCCACGGCGACTGATCCGCTGTCGCTGAAGAAAACCTTTTGCAGGGGGGCAGGCGTGAGTGCCACCAGTTTGCGAGCCAGCTCCACCGCGGGGCCGTGGGTAAGACCGCCGAACATCACATGGGCCATGTTGTCCAGCTGTCCCGTGACGGCAGCGTTCAGGCGCGGGTGGTTGTAACCGTGAATGACACTCCACCAGGATGCCATGCCGTCAACAAGCTCGGTGCCGTTTTCCAGGGTAAGCCGGACGCCGCTCGCACCTTTCACCGGGTAAACCGGGAGCGGGCGATCCATGGTGGTATAGGGATGCCAGAGGTGTCTTCTGTCGAATTCGAGATCGATCATCCAAACCATTCTATGGAAATAGGTTGCGATGTACTAATGAAATGGAGGCAAGAGGCAAGGGGCAAGAGGCAAGAAAATAACCCCACCCTTTAGTTCCTTGCCTCTTGCCGCTCAAAGAACCGTTCTTGCCAGTGCCCACACATGCACTTCCGCGGCGCCGTGCCGGAGCAGCACCCGGGCCAGTTCACCTATGGTGCTACCGGTAGTGACGACGTCGTCGACAATAGCCACCACCTGCCCGGGTTCGAAGCCGGTGTCTTCAGACATGCGAAAGGCGCCGCGCAGGTTTCGTCGTCGTGCTGCGGCACTGAGACCGGCCTGTTGTGGTGTTTCACGACTGCGATAAACCAGGTCGTGCCGGACCGTAATCTGCAACGGGCCGGACAACCACCGGGCGATTTCGAGCGACTGGTTGCAGCCACGCTCCCGCAGGCGGCCCTGGTGCAGCGGTACCGGCACCATGAGGTCGGGCATGCGTGACAAACGGTAGTGCTGCGCTATATAGCGGCACGCCTCGGCGGTGAGTTCCTTCCCGTTCACCAGGCGGTGATGGTACTTGAAAGCGGATACCAGGACAGGCAGGGGTGGGCTGTAGCTGAAAGGCGCCAGGAGCCGGACCTGCGGCGGCGGCAGTACCTGGCAGGTACCGCAAAGCGCCTGCCCCTGCAATCCGGGCGGCAGTGGCAATGCACAGCGCAGGCAGGGATGCATGATCCGGGGCAAGCCGGATTCACAAGCCGCACACAGGTCGCGCCCGGGTTGGCCTGATTGGCGGCACAGGATGCACGTCGGCGGCAGCAGCCAGAACTGTATATTGTTTAACCACTTGTTTACAGTTTTTTGGACGTTGGTTGACATGGTAAGATGCGTCCCTGTGCCGCCTGGCCCCAGTGTAGCCGTGAATTTCCTGGATGCCATGCCAGCCGCCAACCGATAGACCAGCAACCAGGACACCACCCGATGACAGCCACACTGCGCCATGACTGGACCTTCAAAGAAGTGAAGGCCCTGTTCGACAAGCCGTTCAATGATCTTTTATTCCAGGCCCACAGCATCCACAGGGCGCATTTCGACCCCAACGCCGTTCAGGTAAGCACACTGCTGTCCATCAAGACCGGCGCCTGTCCGGAGGACTGCAAATACTGCTCGCAGAGCGGTCACTACAACACCGAACTGGAAAAGGAAAAACTGCTGGCGGTGGAGAAGGTGCTGGAAGAGGCGCGCAAGGCCAAGGCCAGCGGTGCTTCACGATTCTGCATGGGCGCCGCGTGGAAGCATCCCTCAAAGAAAGACTTTCCCCTGGTCCTGGATATGGTCCGCGGCGTCAGGGCGCTCGGCATGGAAACCTGCATGACTCTCGGTGCCCTCAGCCAGGATCAGACCATGGCACTCGCGGAAGCAGGTCTCGATTACTACAACCACAATATCGACACTTCCCGCGATTACTACAAAACCATTATCAGTACGCGCACCTTTGAGGACCGGCTAGACACGCTGGCTCATGTTCGTGATGCGGGCATCAAGGTCTGCTGCGGCGGCATCGTCGGCATGGGCGAGGAAGCAGACGACCGCATCGATTTTCTCAGGGAACTGGCGAACCTGCCGGTACATCCTGACAGTGTGCCGATCAACAACCTCGTGAAGATCAAGGGCACGCCGCTGGAAAATGCCGAAGACCTGGACCCCTTTGACTTCATTCGCATGATCGCCGTGGCCCGCATCCTGATGCCGCAGTCGCACGTCAGGTTGTCCGCCGGGCGCGAGGAAATGAACGACCAGACGCAGGCCCTGTGTTTCTTTGCCGGCGCCAATTCCATCTTCTACGGCGAGAAACTCCTGACCACCTCGAACCCCCTGGAAAATGACGACATGCAGTTGTTCAGGCGACTGGGCATCCACCCGGAAACGGTAACCGAGCATACGGACGGCGAACCCGTCCTGGAACCGGTCACCCCGGAAGCCTCGGGCTTTTACAACGCGATGGCCCGCTAAACACCGCGGCATTTGCATGAAATCATTCCGGCAGGAACTGCGCCAGCAATTACAGGCCCGTGACGAAGCCCGCCTGTTGCGACACCGGCATATCCTGCATTCCCCGCAGGGCACCGAGATCATCCTCAATGGTGAGCATGTCACCAGTTTCTGCAGCAATGACTATCTTGGCCTTGCCGGTCATCCCGATGTCATCCAGGCCTATCATGACGGCCTTGAGCAATTCGGTGCCGGCAGCGGGGCATCACATCTTGTCAGCGGGCACATGGCTCCACACCATGTCCTGGAAGAGGAGCTTGCCACGTTCACCGGCCGCAGCCGGGCGCTGGTGTTTGCCAGCGGCTATATGGCCAATATCGGCGTCATCACTACCCTGGTCGGCAAGGGTGACAGCATCCTGGAGGATCGCCTCAATCACGCATCACTGCTGGATGGCGGACTGTTCAGTGGTGCGGCATTCCGCCGCTACCCTCACCTGGATGCCGGCGCCCTGGAAGTACTGCTGAACGCTACAGACTCGACACGCAAACTGGTGGTCAGCGACGGAGTATTCAGCATGGACGGCGACATGGCCGACCTTCCCGGTCTGGTGCATGCCGCCATGAAACATGACGCGCTGCTCATGATCGATGATGCGCACGGATTCGGGGTGCTCGGGGAAGACGGCGCAGGTACCGCGGCCTTCTGGCGTGAGCAGGGACATGACATCGACGAGGATAACCTGCAGATACTCATCGGCACCTTCGGCAAGGCCTTCGGAGCCAGCGGCGCCTTCGTCACGGGCAGCGAAGAGCTTATCGAGACCCTGATCCAGTTTTGCAGACCCTATATTTACACCACGGCGATGCCACCTGCGCAGGCCGAAGCCATTCGTGCCAGTCTGAAGCTGGTCAGGAAAGACCGCTGGCGCCGGGAGTACCTGGCGCACCTGGTGACACGCTTCCGCCATCACTGCGATGACCTTGGGCTGGAGCTGCTGCCGTCACGGACACCGATCCAGGCCATCGTACTCGGTGATGTCGATCTCACCCTCAAGGCCAGTGCGTGCCTGATGGAATCAGGTGTGTTCGTATCCGCCATCCGCCCCCCCACGGTTCCCCCTGGCAGTGCCCGACTGCGCGTGACCTTCAGTGCCGTTCACACGGAAGAGCAGTTCCTGAAACTGCTGCATGCCCTGGAAGGCGTGGCCAGACTCAAGGGGCAGGCGGCAGCGCAATGACAGTATTCAATCCCCTGCCGGATTCCAGTCGCGTGGCACGTTCTTTTGGCAGGGCGGCGCAACACTATGATCGCCACGCCCGTTTCCAGCGCGACGTTGCCGACCAGCTGGCCGCCCGCATCCACATCACCCGAGTCGAGGACATCCTCGATCTCGGCAGCGGGACCGGCTACTGTGCCCAGCGCCTGCAACCGCGTTATCCCGATGCAAACATGACCAGCCTGGATATTTCCGCGTCTATGCTAGCCCATGCCCGCCTGCAGGCAACAAGCGGCAGGCAGCACTGGGTGTGCGGTGATGCGCAGACGCTGCCGTTCCGCGACAGCACCTTTGATCTCGTGGTGTCCAGCCTCACCCTGCAATGGTGTTCGTCGCCTGAACGCTGTTTTACCGAGCTGTATCGTATTCTCAAACCGGGTGGGCAGGCCTGGGTCAGCACCCTCGCTGAACATACCCTGGAAGAACTGCGCGCCAGCTGGGCGGCAGTGGATGACTATGTTCACGTGAACAGTTTTCTCACTGTGCCGGCGATCGAGGCGGCTGCAGGCTTTGCGCCGTTCGCCAACATCATGGTGGAGAACCGCCGGGACCGGTATTTCTATGGGTCGCTCTCCGCGCTTGCGAAGGAACTGAAGGGGATCGGGGCCAACAACCTCAATCACGGCCAGGCCAGCGGCCTGACGGGCAAGCGCAAGCTGCAGCAGCTCAAATCCGCTTTCGAGATGAATTACATCGCAGGCAAGGGCATTCCGGTCACTTATGACCTGGTGTTCATCGCCCTGGAGAAGCCTTAAGCAATGGCTGCTGCATTTTTTGTAACAGGTACCGATACCGATGCCGGCAAGACGCGAGTGGCTTGCGCCATACTCGCCTCTGCCAGGCAGCACGGATATTCCACTGCGGCGCTCAAGCCGGTCGCTGCCGGTGTGAACGCAGACGGGGTCAACGAGGATGTGCTCCTGCTTCACCGCGAGTGCACACTGGAACTGTCACCGCGTGACATTAACCCCGCCTGTTTCAATGACCCCGTAGCCCCGCACATCTGTGCGGCTGAAGCCGGCATTTCCCTGACCGCACAAACGCTTGCCCTGCAGTGCCGGCCTGTACTGGACCTGCAGGCGGACCTGACCCTGGTGGAAGGGGCAGGGGGCTGGAAGGTGCCGCTCAATTCACGGGAGACACTGGCCGACCTGGCCAGGCAGCTGGATATCCCCGTCATCCTGGTAGTGGGTATGCGCCTGGGCTGCCTGAATCATGCCTTGTTAACCGCGCAGGCAATAGCAGCAGACGGCGCCACACTGGCCGGCTGGATCGCCAATCGGGTAGATGCCGACATGCAGCGATACGAGGAAAACCTGGCAACGCTGAAGGCCCTGTTGCCGGCCCCCCTGGTGGCGGAAATGCCCCGTCTGGATCCCGGTGAATCGGGCGCACGCCACATAAACCTGCAGACGCTACTGGCGTAAATCCCCGGGGACCTGACCCAGATCAAAGGCCCCGCATGGACGCCAGCGGCCGCCGCTGAGTATAATCGCGGCCTGTTTTTGCTCCGGATTTACGGTCCGAGCCGCAAAAGGTAATAGACATGAACCACGATCCACAACGACCCATCGTCGTCTGTGCCCTGTACCATTTCGTCCGCCTGGACGATTTTGAATCCCTGCGTGAACCGTTGCTGCAGAGCATGCTGGACAACCAGGTCGGCGGCACCCTCATCCTGGCCAGTGAAGGCGTCAACGGCACCATCGCGGGTACGCGCGAAGGCGTCGATGCCGTTCTCGACTGGCTGCGAAGTGATCCTCGCCTTGCGGCTCTCGCTTACAAGGAAAGCTATGACGACGAAATCCCGTTTTACCGGGCCAAGGTGAAACTGAAAAAGGAAATCGTGACGATGGGTGTCGAGGGCATCGATCCCAATCGCAAGGTCGGCACGCACGTGAAACCGGCAGAGTGGAATGCCCTGATCTCCGACCCGGGCGTTTTACTCATCGACACCCGCAATCGCTACGAGGTGGAAATCGGCACATTTGCCAACGCCGTCGACCCTGGTACCGAAAGTTTCCGTGAATTTCCTGCATACGTAAAAGCCAATCTCGATCCGGAAAAACACACGAAGATCGCCATGTTCTGCACCGGCGGCATCCGCTGCGAGAAATCCACGGCGTACCTGAAAGAGCAGGGCTTCGAGGAGGTCTACCACCTCGAGGGCGGCATACTGAAGTACCTGGAGGAAGTGCCCGAGGAAGAATCCCTGTGGCGCGGCGAGTGTTTCGTCTTCGATAATCGCGTTGCGGTGAATCACCAGCTGGAAAAGGGTGGCTACGACCAGTGCCATGCCTGCCGCCTGCCGATCACCGAGGAAGACAAGCTGAGCGACAGGTACGAGAAAGGCGTCAGTTGCCCGCGTTGTTACGACCGGCAGTCCGGTGAGGACAGGCAGCGATTTCGTGAGCGGGAAAAGCAGATCGAGCTGGCCTCTAGCCGCGGCGAAAGCCACCTGGGATCGGCGGTCACTGAACATATCCTTGAGCGCAAGCGGGCCAAGAAGAACTTCAAGGCACAGCAGCAGCGCTTCGAGAAAAGCAAGGCGGCAAACCCATGAAAGCAGATGTCATTCAACCGGGTTTACCTATTTTTTTCTCATTCGGCGGGTAGTCTCCTGCTGACGGGAATGGTCCACCGATACACTGTATTTATCGGAAATACACAACACCACAAACAAGAAATAGAAGCAGGACAGGAAAGGAACTATGAATAAAAAATTTATCCCCCTGGTCATCGTCGTCGTCATTCTCCTGGGAGGCCTGTACTGGGTCTTTGGGCTGCCCATGGTGGGAGATCCCGACATTCCGACATCGCCCGAAGCCATTGCCCGCGGTGAATATATCTACAACGCCGGGGGCTGTGCGGCATGCCATCAGCCGGAAGGCACCGAGGCGGCGATTGGCGGTTATGTCATCGAAGTTGAGAACCCTTTCCCCAACACCTTCTATACCCCGAACATCACACCGGATGAAGAAACCGGCATCGGTGGCTGGACCGGACGGGACTTCATCCTGGCGCTGAAACATGGCCGCTCCCCGTCAGGCGGCTTTTACTGGCCGTCATTCCCCTACCGCACTTACAGGAACATGACCGACGAGGACGTGCTCGACCTGGCAGCCTATGTCATGTCCATGGCGCCGGTAAATCATGACAATCCCGACCATGTCCTGCCGGCCTGGCAGTTTGATTTCCTCATGGCGGGCTGGAACATCCTTGCCGATGTCATGGAAGGCGAGCCGCCCGCCATCGACGAAAGCAATGAGCAGATGGTTCGTGGCGCCTACCTTGCCCGCGCTCTTGGCCACTGTGGCGAGTGTCATACGCCCAGGAACGGGCTCGGCATGATGATTTTGCCGGAGGAGTTTGCGGGCTCGGACATCGTCAGTGCTCCAATCAACGAGGAAGCGCTTTCCAGCTGGACCGCCTATGACTTCGTCGGCCTGCTGGAACTGGGCATGACCGCCAGTTTCGATTTTGTCGGCGGCGAAATGGCCGACGTGATCGAACACACGTCCCTGCTGTCGCAGGAAGATAAGGATGCCTATGCGGCTTTCTTTACCCGCGGCAATGATGGCAGCGGTGGAGGGGACGATTTCAATTTCGATTGATCGGCGAATTTAACCCGCCCAAAAAAAACGCCCCTCGAGAGGGGCGTTTTTGTTCGTGCGGTTTCTGTGCTGAATATCAATCCAGGCGGAAACGGTCGTGGCAGGCGCCACACTTCGGACCAATCTGGCCGACAGCCTCGCGGACACCAGCGGCACCCTGGCTTGCCAGGATTTCTTTGGCGGCCATGGCGCCGTCAACGAGGTCCTGTGCCAGCTGGGCAAAGTCAGCCTGGTTGTCCCAGATGGTATCGGCAGCGCGGGTTTCTAGGCCATTGCTGCGAGTATCAGCCATGAACAGGTCCGGAATCATCGGTGCCAGCATGGCGACACGATCGGCGGCAAGAGAAGCCGCTTCAGCGTCGAAGTCACCGCCACGTGCCATCTGGCCCAGCGGACCGTTGGCAAAGGACAGCATCTGGAAAACAGACTGGCGACGTTTTACGGCAGCCGCTGCATCCTCATCGGACATCTGGGCCACGGCCCCGACGGAAAAAATAGAGCTGGCGATGATCGCTCCGGTTACTAAGAGTTTCTTCATTATTTGTTCCCCACTCTCGTTAGTTACTTGGTTGGTTAATAAATTGTTGGACCTGAAATTTTATGCCAGTAGTCAGTCAGTGACATTGAAATGGCGTTTTTACTGCCTTTTCCTTACCGGGATGCCAAATGTAATCTTTACACCTGCTTCCGACAAGTCTTGGCAGTGAACAGCGGTTGTTTTTACCTTGGTGTGTGTTGCTGCCTCGGGCTATTTTGCCATGTTCGTTCACGTCTGTCTGCCTTTTTGACCAAATTTAGTCCGTTTACAGGGCTATTAATATCTTTTAATTCAATTGGTTACAGTAGATAATCCTGCCCTGTAAGCTTGGATGCCAGTATCGGCGATTTTTACTGAATACAGACTTAATCCAGGAAAGCGTATTCGAAGTTCCTTAATGATTGCACAATGTATCCGCGCATGATTTCGTGTTGCCCATGCCATGCAAACAGCTGTATTTGACCCGCATGGATGACTTCGTTAAGTTCTCGCTTCCCGTACAAGGTGATGCCTATGGCCAAGAAACCGACCCCATTCAATTTTGAAGAAGCCCTGGAAACTCTCGAAGGACTGGTCGAGGCCATGGAGGAGGGAGAACTCACCCTGGAGGAATCCCTTAAGGCCTTCGAGCAGGGCATCAAGCTGACCCGTGAGTGCCAGTCGGCACTGGAAAAGGCCGAGCAGAAGGTCCAGGTGCTGGTGAGCAGCGACGATCTTCCCGAGGCCGAACCCTTTGACAGCGAGGATGACGGGGACCAGTAGCAACTGCGTTACGCTGCGTCGTCATCACATGGACACCTCCGCCTATATCAGATCCCTGCAGGACCGGGCTTCTGTCGAACTCAGGAAACGGCTTGCCGTACCTGGTATCGCGCCCGACCTGGAAGAGGCCATGCAGTACGCCGTGCATAACGGCGGCAAGCGCATACGGCCGGTTCTTGCCTATGCAGCCGCCGAGACAGTGGGCGGTGCATTAGCGGATGCTGATAATTGCGCCTGCGCCGTTGAACTGATCCATGCCTATTCCCTGGTGCATGACGATTTGCCAGCCATGGATGACGACGCATTGCGACGCGGACAGCCCACCTGCCATATCCGTTTTGGGCAAGCCACGGCCATCCTTGCCGGTGATGCCCTGCAGTCACTGGCATTTGAAGTGCTCAGCCAGCCATCGAACAAGTCCCAGGACACTGCAACCATGGTCAGCACGCTCGCGCATGCCGCCGGCTGGCAGGGCATGGTGGCAGGACAGAGTATCGATATCGATGCCGCCGGAACCGCCAAGAGTGAAAACGAACTTGCCCGCATGCACCGGCTCAAGACCGGAGCCCTGATCATTGCCAGCGTCAGGCTGGGCGCCCTGAGTACCGGCCGGGCGACCCCGGAGCAGTTGCACAGCCTGGAAACCTACGCCGGGTGCATCGGCCTTGCCTTCCAGGTTAAGGACGATATTCTCGATGTCGAGGGGGATACCGCCGTACTGGGCAAGCAGCAGGGCAAGGATCGGTCCCTGAACAAGCCGACCTACACCTCGCTGTTGGGCCTGGATACGGCCCACCAGCGACTGCAGGCGCTGTACGAGGAGGGTGTTGGGGCCCTGTCCATGTTTGGCGGGGACGCCGACCGGCTCAAGGCGATTGCCGCCTATATCATTGACCGGAAGCATTGACCCGGGCGGCGCTAATTCAGACATGGCATCCACCTTTACGGTAGAATAAGCCGGTTTTTTTGCGGGATAGTTTCCTTAGATGTTTGAAGAAATTCCACTCGAGCGGCCTGAAACGCCATTGCTCGACAGCATAGATTCCCCTGCAGATTTGCGGGAGCTGTCGCAGGAGCAGTTGGAAGAGCTGGCCCGGGAGTTGAGGCATTACCTCCTGTATACGGTAGGCAGGACCGGCGGGCATTTCGGCGCCGGACTGGGCGTGGTCGAACTCACCATCGCGCTTCATTATGTCTTCAATACACCTGAGGACAAGCTGGTGTGGGATGTTGGTCACCAGAGCTACCCGCACAAGATTCTTACCGGCCGGCGCGACCGGATGCTGAGCATGCGTCAATCAGGCGGTCTGGCGGCATTCACCAACCGCAGCGAAAGCGAATACGATACCTTCGGCGCCGGTCATTCGAGCACTTCCATATCCGCCGCTCTCGGCATGATGGTGGCGGCACAGCAGCAGGAATCCGACCGTCGCATCGTTGCCGTCATCGGCGACGGCGCCATGACGGCGGGTCTTGCATTCGAGGCGCTCAACCACGCCGGCGATCTTGAAGGCGATATCCTCATCATCCTGAATGACAACAACATGTCGATTTCCCGCAACGTCGGCGGCCTGTCGAGCTACTTCGCCCGGATGTGGGCAAGCAAGCCTTACAACGTGTTGCGGTCGGGCAGCAAAAAGGTGCTGTCGGCACTGCCGCCGGCATGGAAGGCGGCACACCGCGCGGAAGAATACATGAAAGGCATGGTGTCACCCGCGACCATCTTCGAGGAACTGGGGTTTACCTACTTCGGTCTCATTGACGGCCATGACGTGGATGGCCTGGTGAATATCCTGGAGAACATCAAGGACATCAAGGGTCCGCGCCTGCTGCATGTCGTCACGCAGAAAGGCAAGGGCTACCTGCCCGCTGAAGAAGATCCCTTCGGCATGCATGCCCTGAGCAAACTGGTGCCCGCAGCGGAAAAAGCCACAGCCCCGAACGGCACCAAGCCCAGCTACTCAAAAGTATTCGGTGACTGGTTGTGCCAGATGGCGGCTGCCGACAACAAGCTCATCGGTATCACGCCTGCCATGAGTGAAGGGTCGGGCATGCGCGACTTCGAGGAACAATATCCCGACCGCTTCTTCGATGTCGCCATTGCCGAACAGCATGCGGTCACTTTTGCCGCCGGCATGGCCTGCGATGGCCTCAAGCCGGTCGTCGCCATTTACTCTACCTTCCTGCAGCGCGGATATGACCAGCTCATCCATGATGTCGCATTGCAGAACCTCGATGTCCTGTTTGCCATCGATCGTGCCGGCCTGGTGGGCGAAGACGGTCCCACGCACGCCGGCAGTTTCGACCTGTCCTACCTGCGCTGCATCCCTAACATGGTGGTCATGGCGCCCAGCGATGAGCAGGAAGCCAGGCTCCTGCTGACTACCGGCTATCAGTATACGGGGCCTGCCGCGGTACGTTATCCGCGTGGCAAGGCCACGGGTTGCGAAGTGACTCCGGAACTTGCAACGGTCGAGATCGGCAAGGCCAGGGTGTGCCGGGAAGGCAAGTGCGGCGTGGCTATCCTGGTTTTCGGCACGTTGCTGTCACGGGCGGAGTCTGTGGCGGAAACCCTCGATGCCACGCTGGTGGACATGCGCTTCGTCAAACCCCTGGACGAAAAATTGCTCATTACCCTGGCAGGGCAATGCACCCTGCTTGTCACCGTCGAGGAAAATGCGGTCAAAGGCGGCGCCGGCTCTGGCGTCAACGAATTCCTCGAAGCGGAAGGGCTTGGCGTCCCGGTACTGAACCTTGGCCTGCCCGACAGCTTCCTCGAACACGGCAAGGCAGAAGACATGTTGGCCGCCTGCGGCCTGGATTCAGCTGGCATATTGAAAGCCATAGAACACCGGCTAGCGTGAAGCGCTAGTGTCCTGTTCCGTAAATAACTGGTATTTCAGCGCGTCCTGCCCGGGATCTGGCAAAGCGCCACTACGGCGTTGCGCTTCTTGTTAATATGGCCGATCTGAACGGCGAACCGCGCCTTGTATTGGCGCTTTCTGCGGTCTCTGAAACATCAGTTATTTACGGGACAGGACACTAACCATGGCGCGCCGGACACCCACCGACATCGAAAACCTGGACATGAAATGGCACGTGTTCAGGATGCTCGTGCCGTATCTGCTGGAATTCCGGGTGCGCATCGTCATTGCCTTTTGCTGCCTGGCACTGGCCAAGGTCGCAACGATCAGTTTTCCATTCTTCCAGAAATACATCGTTGATGATCTTGATACGCAGTTGAATGCGACTGGCCAGACGCTGGTGGTAGCAGTGCCGCTCCTGATGATCCTGGGTTATGGCCTGGCACGCTTCCTGAACGTCATGCTCAACGAAGCCCGGGATACGCTCTTCGGCCGCGTCACCGAGCGCGCCATTCGCCGTATCAGCCTGATGACGTTTCGTCACGTTCACGGGCTCGACCTTGATTTTCACCTGAACCGGCAGACGGGCGGCCTGTCCCGCGATATCGAGCGCGGGACATCCGGCGTCAGCTTCCTGATGCGCATCATGATCTTCAATATCATTCCAACGCTGCTGGAGTTGCTGGTCGTGATCATTATTTTCCTCTGGAATTACGGTGTGGAGTTTGCGGCTGTCATCTTCCTGGCCATCATCCTGTATTTTATCTATTCCGTGATGGCCACGGAGAAACGCACGCGTTTCATCCGCGAAATGAACGAGGCGGATTCCGCCACGAGCACCCACGCCATTGACAGCCTGCTCAATTACGAGACGGTGAAATATTTCACCAACGAGGAATACGAGGCCCGGCACTATGACGATTTGCTGGCCACCCTGGAGATCGCGAAACGCAACAACCGGCTCAGCCTGTTTGCTCTCAATGGCGGCCAGGCGCTCATCGTGGCGGTCGCCATGACGCTCATGCTGCTGCTGGCTGCCCGTGGTGTCGCCAGTGGCAATATGACACTGGGTGATTTTGTGCTGGTGAACTCCTTCATGATGCAGCTGTTCATGCCGCTGAATTTCCTGGGATTCGTGTATCGAGAAATCAAGGGTTCGCTGGCGAACATCGAGCGCATGTTCGATCTGCTCAACGAAAAGGCGAGCGTGGTGGAAAAACCGGACGCTGAACTATTGCAGGTAACAAAACCCGCAATCAGTTTCGACAACGTCAGTTTTCATTACCGGCCGGATCGGGAAATCATCCGCAATATCACCTTTACAGTCGGCCCCGGTGAAAAAGTGGCTGTCGTGGGGGCGAGCGGCTCGGGCAAGTCCACACTGGTGAAACTGCTGTTCCGGTTCTATGACTGCCAGTCCGGCAAGGTGACGATCGAAGGCCGGGACATTCGTGATCTGACCCTGCATTCATTGCGATCAGCCATTGGCATCGTGCCGCAGGACACCGTCCTGTTCAACGACAGCATCTTCCACAATATCCGGTATGGTATGCCGGAAGCCTCCGAGGAAGACGTGGACCGCGCCATCCGTATGGCGCACCTGGACCACTTCATAAGCCAGTTGCCCAAGGGCAAGGATACGCTTGTTGGAGAGAGGGGACTGAAACTGAGCGGCGGGGAAAAGCAGCGTGTCGCTATTGCCCGAACCATCCTGAAAAATCCGGCAATACTGGTATTCGATGAGGCCACTTCGTCGCTGGACAGCAAGACCGAGCGCGCCATCCTGGAAGCTATCCGCGAAATCTCGGCAGGCCACACCAGTCTTGTCATCGCTCACAGGCTGTCCACAGTTGTGGACGCTGACCGTATTTTTGTCCTGGAAAACGGGGGGATAGTCGAGTCCGGTTCCCACCGGGAATTGCTGGCGCTAAACGGCACTTACCACCACATGTGGACCCTGCAACAACAAGAGCAGGAAAAGAAACAGGAACTGGAAATTTCGCAGTGACAACAGGCGCCCGCGCAGCCGGGCGCCCAAAAAACATAAAAAAAGGCGCTGGAGTAGCGCCTTTCTTTAAACTGATAATTTCCTACAATCCTGCCGTTTTCTGGAAAAACGGCTGGCCAAAGTCATCAGTCATGTCCAACAGGAATTTATTGTTTTCCTGGCAGATATAATCGGCCAGTTCCTGGCCTTCGGACCAGCGGATATTCCAGCTGACGGTCCAGGGCTCGGAGTAGGCACCCGGGTCATCGATCACGGATTCGTAGTGCAGGGTTTCCTTGTCGGGCCTGCTGAAGCGTTCCACGGTGTGCAACTGTTCGGTGTGCATGTAGCCGCCGAAGTCGATCCAGGTCTTTTCATTGAAGCCGACAGTATCGACTACAAGAGTGTCACCCTCCCAGCGGCCTATGGAATGACCGAAATAGGTCGGATTCAGGTTTTCCGGGTGGGGACGGCCGTCCATGTGGATTTCGCGCCATACATGACCGCCACCTTCGAAGATGATGACGATGCGGTCGCGATCCTGGATGATTTCGGCAGGATAGGGTGTACCCATGGAGCGGGGTCCGCCGGGCGGCAGGCAGAAGCCTTCCGGATCATACTTCACGTTGTTGGCCTTGTTGTACTCCCACATGGCGCGGGTCCAGGCCAGCATGGGCGGTTGATCGCCTTCCTTGTAACCGGGCATGCGCACGGCAAAATCGGTCACCCAGGGCAGGTTCCATACACCGTCACCGCCAAGGTCGACAGTGCCGTCCGCCATGCGCGGGGTTGGCGTGGACGCGCGGTCTTCATTTGCGCCGGGCTGGGCCTGGGCAACAGACTGCAGTGCCAGGGCGCCGGTAACGGCTGCCGCCAGTACGGCAAGCTTGTAGTGATTGGTTTTAGTGACTGACACGTATTCTTCCCCTGTATGAATGCTTTGTGAACAAAAAGCGCGCATTGAAGCGCGCTTGATGGAATGCTGTTATGGCGTGATCAGAGTTCGCAGTCTTCCTTGGCTGCATTGCTCTCGTCAAAGTCACGCTGGCTGGTGCCGGCAAACAGGCGCTGGCAGGTGTCAGCGATTACGACCGTCTGCACGTTGCCTTTATAGCTGCCATCCCTTGCACGGGTGCCGGTCACGATCACTTCAGTGCCGATTTCCAGGGTGTTGCGGGTCCAGCCGCGGCGCATCAGGCCATTGGGGCTGCCCATTTCGAAGGCCCACTCTTCGTAGTCGCCCTCATCGTTTTCCACTTCCACGAAGATGTAAGTGTGCGGGTTGGTCCAATCGACCTTGATGACAGTACCGGTCACGTGGACAGGGGAATTGCCGTCGAATTCCGCGGCAAACGAGTGATGGGCTGAGGCCTGGAGTGAGGTGAGCCCACCCAGGATGCTGAGAGCCAGTGTAATCAGTTTGGTTTTCATAAAAGTTCTCCGTAAGAGATAAACCTGGTCCAAATATACCTGCTTCAGTTGCTTGGATTGTTTCAGGCTATGTTTGTTTCAGTTACCGGTATTTAAAAACAGTTGAATTCGTTGCCCGTTGATATTCATCAATTCAGGGTAATGTCGAACGTGCCTTTTTCATCACCCAGTGTATAGGAGCCGCGGTACTTGCGGTTGGTCCATGAGCCAAGATTGCTCAGTTTGCCAGTCATTTCCATACGTCCTTGCGGCATGTCGGCGCGGATGGTCAGGGTCCAGGAAGCGGCGTCCAGCATGACGCTGCTCATTTCCACACCACGGCGGCCCGGGTTGATGGAACCGGACAGTTCGCCGTTCCAGGCGTCGATCAGCAGGCGGATGCGTTCAGGTTCCTTGTCGGCAAACGGCGTCAGGTCGCCGGACCAGGAGCCCTTGGCCGGGTGCCCGGTCTGTGACATGGCCGGAATGGCCAAACCGATTAACGCAACAAGTACCAGTATTCTGCTTAACATGTTCTACTCCTAATTCGTCTTGTTGTGATCACCGGCTTTTCCGGGTCACCTATTACAATTCTTGTACAATTCTTGCCCTACTTCTAACTTCTTTTCGATTCTCACTCTGCACCTGCGCCATTATCTCGGCGAGCAGGGTGATTGGCATGAAAACTGGAAAACGGATTCCCCCAAGGACAGGCCGGTTAGTGTACTAAAATCTGGTAAATGAAATACAGTGCGGTTATTCTCACCGTCATAAATTCCACAGTATTTGCACAAAAAAGGCGGAAAATGGCTAAATTATTTAATATATTCATAGCGTTAGCAATTCTGGTGCTGGTCGGGTGTGCGTCCCCGCAAACTTCAGAAGAGGCATCCGCATCAGGCAGCACAGACACGGCGCAGGCATCCTCTTCAGGGGATGATCCGAACGAAATGATTTGCCGTCGCGAAGAAGTTACCGGGACCAATTTTCGCCGTCGCGTTTGTTTGACCCGCGCCGAGCGCATGCGTGAACAGCAGGATTCGCAGGAAGAAATGCTTGAGCGTCGTTCAGCTGTCAGATAGGTTCAATCGGTTACTATATCCCCATGAAATCACTTACTACCTGCCTGCTGTTGCCAGGCGCCCTGTTATTGTCTCTGGCCAGCCTGCCTGCCTTAAGCCAGGGCGGGATTGCTTCGTGCGCTGATATCGACAACGCCCAGGAGCGGTTGGCCTGCTATGATCGCGCGGCCGAAGACGCCAGCAACCTGCCTGTCGTAAGATTGCCGCGCAACACGCGACAGGCGGCGCCGGATACCGCTGCCAATCAGGGCAATGTTCAGCAACAGCAGCGACAGGATGAATTCGGTCTTGAGTTGAAGCAGGAAAGGCAGCAGAACAGGGGTCCTGACTCGCGCTCCTATACCGTCCTCTCGGCACGGCACAATGATTTCACCGGCTGGACCATCGAGTTCGACGGTGGCGGCACCTGGAAGCAGATCGGCACCGACAGGTTCGACATCGAAGTCGGGCAGCGTTACACCGTGCGTCGCTCTTCCTTCAACTCCTTCATGCTGTCCAGCGAAGGCAGCAACAAGAAGATCCGCATCACGAGGGTAGAGTAGATTTTCCTGCCAGATTGCTGTAGCTGCTGTACTGGCAATCTTTTCGTCGAAAAAATTTCTCGGTCGGTTATGTATTACTTATACACGCCATCCCTGCGAATTTTCTCTCCTCAATCTTGCTTCGCTCGCGACGCTACCTCCTCGACGTATTTCCAGGCTGCCTTGAATCTATCGCGTTGGTGGCGTAATAGCCACTATTGATGAACCAAAAAAAACCCCGCCGAAGCGGGGTTTTTTATGACAACTCACTAAACCTTAGAAGG
>CAZVSC010000025.1:29611-39880 GCA_964629325.1 uncultured Enterobacteriaceae bacterium | reverse complement strand
ACGATGCCCTGGCCGATATCAGCAATCACCTCGAAGAGCTGAAACGGCAGCGCAACTCCGATAACTAGCGAATCTCTGATTAAGTCCTGAATGCCGGAGGCATGCCGGATTTAATCAGTGGTTCCCTGGAACTCTTCCGTATCGATTTCCACCTGCACGCCGGCGGGATAACGCGGGCCGGCCACGGTGTCCTGGTTGATCAGGTCATCGAGTTTCGCGACGGTGGCGGCATCCAGCACCACGTCGATGGCGCCGAAATTTTCCTCTACGTAGGCGGTATGGCGGGTGCCGGGAATGGGCACGATGTGCGGCGCCTTGGCGAGTGTCCAGGCGATGGCGAGCTGGGCGGGTGTGCAGCCAACCTCATCCGCCACCTTCGTGTATTCAGCGAACAGTTTCATGTTCTTGTCCCAGTTTTCCTTGTGGAAGCGCGGCATGTTCTTGCGCAGGTCGCCGTCCTCGAGCTGGCTGTCGGGATCGGTCAGCTTGCCGGTGAGGAAGCCGCGGGCGAGGGGGCTGAAAGCAACGAAAGTGATGCCGAGCTCCCTGCAGGCATCCAGTACGGCGATTTCCGCATTACGGCTCCACAGGGAATATTCGGTCTGCAAAGCTGTCAACGGGTGGGTGGCATGTGCCTTGCGCAGGGTGTCGGCAGAAACTTCCGACAACCCGAGGGTCTGTACCTTGCCTTCCTCGACCAGGCGTGACATTGCGCCGATGCTCTCCTCGATGGGTACGTTCTTGTCCCAGCGGTGCAGGTAATACAGGTCGATGACATCGGTATTGAGGCGCTTCAGGGCATCCTCGCAGGTTTGCCGGATTACCGCCGGGCGGCCGTCGATCTTGCGCTTGCCGCCATCAGGGTCCTTGAAGATGCCGCACTTGCTGGCGAGCACGTATTCCTTGCGACGGTCCTTGAGCACGCGGCCGAGCAATTCCTCGTTCTTGCCGAAACCGTAAAGTGCAGCGGTGTCGAGGAAGTTGTAGCCGATATCCAGCGCCCGGTGCAGGGCGACTTCCGCTTCGGCCACATCCGGGGTGCCGTATGCATGTGACATGCTCATGCAGCCCAGGCCAATGGCGTGTACTTCAAAAGGTCCGACGTTTCGGGTTTGCACGGTGTACTCCTTGTATCTGTAAATGAACAGGGCCGGTAAACCGGCCCTGTGGCGTATCAGTGGAGGCTTATTTCATCTGCGCTTGCAGGCATTTTTCCAGCCGGTCCAGCGTCTCCATGGCGGGGAGACACTGTGCCACGCTGGCATTGGGCTCGCGGCCTTCCTCAATGGCGGCAAAGAATTCGCGGTCCTGCAGCTCGATGCCGTTCATGCTGACATCGACCTTGCTGACGTCGATCTGGGTTTCCTTGCCGTCGAACAGGTCGTCGTAGCGGGCGAGGTATGTACCGTTGTCGCCGATGTAGCGGAAGAAGGTGCCCAGCGGACCGTCATTGTTGAATGACAGTGACAGGGTGCAGATGGCGCCGGAAGGAACCTTCATACCGATGGACATGTCCATGGCGATGCCGAGCTCAGGATGATGCGGGCCTTCCAGTGCGAAGCATTCGGACACGGTTTCACCGGTCTGGTACTGGAACAGGTCCACGGTGTGGCAGGCATGGTGCCACAGCAGGTGGTCGACCCAGCTGCGCGGCTCGCCGGCTGCATTCATGTTGGTGCGACGAAAAAAGTACGTCTGGACGTCCATCTGCAGGATATTCAGGTCGCCAGCGGTGATCTTGTTGTGCACCCACTGGTGCGAGGGATTGAAGCGGCGGGTATGTCCGGCCATGGCGATCTTGCCGGACTTTTTCTGGGCCGCATCGATAGCGCGGGCGTCGGCCAGGGTGTCAGCCATGGGAATTTCCACTTCCACGTGGATGCCGGCCTCAAGGCACTTGATGGCCTGCTCGGCATGCACCTGGGTGGCGGAGGTGATGATGGCGCAATCCACGTCCTGGGCGAGACATTCATCGAGACTGGTGCTCCAGTGCTTGATGCCGCGCTTCTCGGCAGCCGCTTTGGTGGCGTCCTCGCGGCGGCCCATGATGGAGACGACTTCCGCGCCGTCGATCTTGTCGATCCCGTCCATGTGTTTCTGGGCAAAGGCGCCATGCCCGATCATCAGTACTTTCATTGGCTTCCCCTGAAAGAGTTAAAAGTTACAAGTAAAAAGTAAAAGTTAAAGTTAAAAGTAATGGTTTATTTGTCCAGGTCGTCCAGCGAGTCCACGTATACGAGACCGGCTTCTTCCAGGCGGCCGCGCATGTTGTAGATGTCGAGACCCAGTTCGCCTTTCTGCAGGCGTTCACGCTTGGCGACTTCCGCGTCCTCACGGGCCTTCGCCTTGTCGCGGACGACTTCGGCGGATGCGCGTTCAACGACACAGATGCCGTCATCGTCTGCCACGATGATGTCGCCGGGATTGACCAGTGCGCCGGCACAGACCACGGGAATGTTCACCGAGCCCAGGGTTTCCTTCACGGTGCCCTTGGAATGGATGGCGCGGGACCAGACCGGGAATCCCATTTCCTTGAGATCTTTCGTGTCACGCACACCGGCGTCGATCACCAGGGCCTTGACGCCGCGGGCCATGCAGGAGTGGGCGAGCAGGTCGCCGAAAAAGCCGTCGGTGCTGTCTGCAGTAATGGCGCAGACGATGACATCGCCGGGCTGGCACAGCTCGATGGCCACGTGCACCATCCAGTTGTCGCCGGGCTGGGCCAGGATGGTGACCGCGCTGCCGGCCAGCCTGACATCACTGTATACAGGCCGCATATAGGGCTTCATCAGGCCGACACGGCCCTGGGCTTCGTGAACGGTGGCCACGCCCATGCCGCCAAGTTCGTCGATGACTGCCTGGTCGGCACGGGGGATATTTCTTACGGCTACGGGTTTGTGCATGGATGACTTCCGGGATGGCTGAAAAGGCGCCCATTATATGAAGCATGCCGTTCTCGCTCAAATCGGATTTCCCATCGGAAGGCATTGATTTGAAAGTATTGTTGGACTTGCAGTGTGAAAGCGGTGCCGCAATGTGTATGAAAGAATGGCATTTGTCCCTTTCACGCGGTTCCAATCAAGAGTGCAAACCCCGATAATGCCGGACGTCATTGCCGTGATGAGGGGAAAATGATGCAGAAAGCCATTCCATGCATGCTGATGCGCGGCGGTACGTCCAAGGGCACCTACTACCTGGACAGCGACCTGCCCACGGATCCGGCTGCCCGCGAGGAAGTTCTGTTGCGCGTCATGGGTTCACCCGATCCGCGCCAGATCGACGGTGTCGGCGGTGCGCACCCGCTGACGAGCAAGGTCGCCATCATCAAGAAATCCGACCGCGAAGGCATAGATGTCGATTATCTCTTCGTCCAGGTCGTGGTGGACGAAGCGCGCACCTCTACGGCACAGAACTGCGGCAATATCCTTGCCGGTGTCGGTCCCTTCGCCATCGAGAACGGGCTGGTGGAAGCCAATGACGGTGAAACCATCGTTACCGTCTACATGGAAAATACCGACAGCATTGCCCGCCAGCGCATACTTACGCCGGGCAAGCGAGTGCAGTATGACGGTGATGCCGCCATCGATGGCGTGCCCGGCACCCATGCGCCCATCATGATCGAGTTCGTCGGCGTGGCCGGCTCCAGCTGCGGTGCGCTGTTTCCTTCCGGCAATGTGGTTGACGAAGTCGATGGCATTCCGGTCACGCTGGTCGACAACGGTATGCCTGTGGTGATGATCTCGGCACCCGACCTGGGGCTGAAAGGCGATGAAAGCATTGAGGCGCTGGAAGGCAATGCGGCGTTGAAAGAACGTGTAGAAGCCATACGCCTGAAGGTGGGCCCCATGATGAACCTGGGTGATGTGAAGGATAAAACCGTACCGAAAATGACCATTGTGTCGCCGGCGCAGAACGGCGGCCTCATCAACACCCGCAGCTTCATTCCCCACCGTGTGCACGATGCGGTAGGCGTACTTGCGGCCGCCAGTGTGGCCGTGGCCGCCACCACGCCCGGGGCCGTAGGCCATGACCTGGCCACGATACCGGCGGGTGAGCGCAAGCTCTGCCACGTCGAACATCCTACCGGCGCGCTGGCCGTGGAAGTGGAGCCCAGTGATGATCCGGCCGATCCTGCGCCGAAGAGTGTCGCCATCATGCGCACGGCCCGGCTGCTGATGGCCGGCACGGCTTTTTATATTCCCTCTGCCTGAAACTCCGTTGACCGCGTCAGGTGAATGGACATTTGCACATAAGCGGCATACGCTTTACAGGGGAGTGCACCAAGGGGGAAACCATGTCACCACGCTTGCTTACAAGGTTATTGCTGGTATCAGCAGCCTTCATCACACCGGCGGCTTCAAGCCACCATTCTTTCACAGCCCAGTACGATGCCGACAGCCCGGTCAGCCTGAGCGGCTACCTGATCAAAATGGACTGGCGCAATCCGCACGTCTACTTCTTTCTCGAGGTGGAAACGGAGGACGGCGATATTGAGGAGTGGGCCTTCGAAATGGGATCGCCCATCGCCATGGAGCGCAATGGCTGGACCCGCAATTCGGTCGGGGTGGGCGATATCCTGGAAGTGGAAGGCAGTCTGGCCCGCGACGGCAGCAGGCTGGTCAATGCCAATTCGGTCACCATGGCCGACAGCGGCAGGCGGCTGTTTGTCGGCAGCTCCCGCGAGGACGGCAGCAGTGACTGAGTCGTTGTTTGCCAGGAAGCACCTGGCGGCCTGTTTACTGGCACTGGCCTCGAGTTCACTCCTGGCCCAGGCGCCCACCCCTCGCTTTGAAGACGGCTCCGTGAACCTGGGCGCGGCACCCGGCGAAACCGGCCACTGGAATAGCGGCGTTGGCAACCTGTCGGAAAACTTTGTCGAGATGGAGGGCGCTTTCCTGGTGCACCCGGAAGAGATCGACAAGGTGGCGCCGTTCCAGCCGTGGGCCCTGCAACTGGTCAAGGAGCGCCTCGCCACGCTGGGGCGCGACGATCCACATCCGCGCTGCATGCCGCCGGGCGGCCCCAGGCAGTTCCACACGCCCTGGGGCCTGGAAATCGTGCATGACAAAGGCCTGGGCCGGATCCTGGTGATGTCAGGCGGCGCCAACCGCAGCTGGCGCGAAATCTGGATGGACGGCCGTGAACACCCGGACCTGGCTACCTATACACCGACGTTCTTCGGACACTCGGTCGGGCACTGGGAAGGGGATACGCTGGTCGTGGACAGTGTGGGCTTCAACGAGCGTTTCTGGTTTGCGCGCCGACCGACCGGGATGCCGCACACCGAACAGCTGCACCTGGTGGAAAGAATTTCGCGACCGGATCATGACACCCTGCATTACGAGGTGACCATCGACGATCCCGGTGCCTACACGCGGCCGTGGACCGCCAGCTGGGACGTTCCCTGGTCAACCTTCCCGATGGCGGAATATTTCTGCCAGGACAACAACCTCGACCTGGAGCACATCGTCGGTCCAGGGGACTGAGGTGTTCTAGGCTGACAACAGCCTGCCGTAACCCGGCACTCGGGCATCGATGCCCAATAGCCTGGCGCCTTCATAAAGCGCATGCGGGGTGCTGGAAACAGCGGGCCTGCCGGTCCGGCTTTCCACGGGTTCCAGCACGTCGAGCGTAATCAGCCCGCCGCAACTGATGAGGATTGCATCCGCTTCCGCAGCGGCGCCGCCGACACTGCTGCAGAAGTCGATCAGCTGCGGCTGGGTGACCGAAAAAATATCGCCGACCGCCTCTATGCCCAGGCCTTCGATATTGGTGACATTGAAACCATGCTGGGTCAGGAAGCGCACCAGCCTGTCGTTGACCACGTCATTGTAGGCGGTGGCGCAGGCAATGTTCCTGCCGCCTACGGCATTCAGGCCATTGATGATGCCGTTGCTCATGGTGGAAGTCGGCAGCCCAGTGGATTCGGCAATGGTGCGTGTCAGCCGTTCATTGAAATCGCGGCCCTGGTAGAAGGTCAGCGACGTGCCCATCACCATGATGGCATCCACATCCTGTTCAACGAGCCTTTGCGCCAGGGCCGGTATGTCGCCGATGACGGCGTCGTAGCCATCCGGTGTCATGGTCTGCAGGTCGAGGTTCTCAACCACATACTCGATGCGGTCGCCGTACATGCGGATGGCTTCTTCTGGCACATCACGGTCGATGACGGGAAAGATCATGCCGAGGCGCGGCTTCGCCTGGGCCAGCGTGATGCCGGTCGGTAGCATCGCGGAGGCGGCAAGGGACTTGGTCAGTGTACGGCGGGTGAGAGCCATGGTCATACTCCCCAGGGTTGATCGGTACAGGCTACCCAAAAACGACGCTGCTGTCATCGCCATGGCAAATGCGCGCACTATGGCTGTCAATTTCCAGCCGTTTTTCCTATGCTTGTACCTTCATTGCTCTGATACTGCAGTGGCCAAAAATAATAAAAGCCGGAGTATCCATGCCATTAATTCCAAGAGTTTCCAGCCTGTTATGCCTGTCACTGGGACTGGTTGCCTGTGGCCAGCAGGAACAGGCTGCGAGTGAAGCCGCGGGCAGAGCATCCACCGAAGTCAGTGCAACGGCGACAGCAGTGCCCGAAACCACTTCGCCCCAGGCCATACCCTTTGCCATCTTTCCGTCCCAGGTGCGCGAACTGGCAGCGCCGGAAGTGCTGGCACGCGGTGAAACGGTATATGAAGGCTTGTGCCGGGCTTGTCACGGCGCCGACATGCGCGGTGGCGACCAGGGCGGTCCCAATCTCTTGCGGTCCCAGATCGTCCTCAACGACCAGCATGGTGAACTGATCGGCGAGATTATCCAGAACGGACGCAGCACGCCGGGCATGCCGGAAATGCCGCCGTTGCAGGTGTCGGTGCAGGACAGTGTCGCGGTGGCGGAATTCATCCACAGTGTGTGGGCGCGCCAGTCCGGGCAGGGTGGTCCGCCGCCGGGTGAGGAAGTGCAGCTCAATATCGTTGTCGGCGATGCCGCTGCCGGTGAAGTATATTTCAGTGCGCAATGCACCGGTTGCCACTCGGTAACCACCGACCTTGCGGGTATTGCTTCCAGGATTGGCAACCCGGAAACCCTGCAGAATTCCTGGGTTGCAGGTCGCCGCTGGGGCGCGCCTGACCCGAATGCCGATCCTTCCCGCAGGGAAGTTCGTGCCACGGTCACACTCAGCAACGGGCAGAGGGTGTCAGGCCGCCTGAACAGGCGTGATGATTTCATTATCAGCCTGACAACCGACGCCGGTCAGTACCGCAGCTTCACCCTGCATGAGAATACCGATCCCGGTGTAACGAGCATCGTCGTCGATGATCCGCTGCTGGCCCACCGCGACCTGCTGTCGCAACTGACCAACGAGATCATGCATGATGTCACCGCCTACCTGATGACACTGGAATGAGCAGGAGCCATCACATGAAGAATCTGTTGTTATTGTCAGTGCTCGCAGGCATTCCCGCCATCGCTTCGGCACAGGGCGTGGAACCTGCCGAACTGTATGCCCCGCTGGCGGAAGAGTGGCCTACCTATTCCGGTGATTACACCGGCCAGCGCTACAGCCGGCTGACGCAGGTCAACCGCGACAATGTCCAGCACCTGACCCTGGCCTGGACGGTGCGCATGAACACCAATGTCCGTACGCAGGGCAATATCGTCACCGTGCAGGGCGGTGAGGGCGACGGCAACTACCTGCCGCCCGGCGCCAATCTGAAAGGCAACTTCCTGATGGTGGACGGCATCCTTTATGTCACGTCCCCGGATCATGTCTGGGCCATGGACGCCCGCGACGGCACCGAGTTGTGGCATTACTTCTGGCATTCCCGCGGCGGCATCCATATCGGCAACCGCGGCCCGGCCATCTGGAACGATTCCCTGTTCTTCGAGACGCCGGACAACTATCTCGTGTCCCTGAACATCCTCACCGGGGAAGAAAACTGGCACGTGCAGATCGCGCCCCTGGAGCAGCAATATTTCTCCACCATGGCACCCATCGTGGTGGATGACCACCTGCTGGTGGGTACAGGCAACGACCTCGACAGTCCCGGTTTCCTGCAATCCTTCGATCCGGCCACCGGCGAGTTGCAGTGGAAATTCTTTACTGTGCCGCAAAACCCCGGCGATCCCGGTCTGGATACCTGGCCCAATCTCGATGCGGCCCGCAACGGCGGCGGCCAGGTCTGGGTGCCCGGCGTCTTCGATCCGGAAACCCGCTACTACATTTTTGGCACCGGCAATCCCACGCCGGGCTATACCGGCGTCGCCCGCCCCGGTGACAACCTGTTTACCTGCACGCTGATGGCGGTGAATGTGGATACCGGCCAGATGGCCTGGTATCACCAGACCTCACCCCATGACACCCACGACTGGGATTCCGCGCAGACACCGATCCTGATCGACGGCGACATCGACGGCCAGCCGCGCAAGCTGGTCTCCACGGCGGCGCGCAACGGCTATTTCTTTACCGTCGATCGCATCACCGGCGAATCGGTGGCGACGAAAAAGTACGGCACCAGATCGAATTGGGACCTGGGCGTTCGCGCGGACGGCTCGCCGATACCGAATCCGGAGAAGGAAGCCATCATCCCGGGTGCCCTGGTGTCACCCATCGAGGGCGGCGTGGCCAACTGGCAGCCGCCGGCCTTCAATCCCGAGTTCGGTTTGTTCTATACCCACGAAAACAACGGCTTCAACATCGTCTACCTGACCGACCCGGATCCGCGCGGCTCCATGGGCCTCGGCGGCAAGCGTGTCGCCATCGTCGGCACCGACGGCAATGCCTTCAACGCACTGGATTACCGCACCGGTGATGCGGTGTGGCGGCACGAGTGGCCGGGCAGCGCCCCGGTCGGAGCCGGTGTGCTCACGACGGCGGCCGGTCTCGTATTCACCGGCGACGGCAGCGGCAATCTCGTTGCCTTTGACGGCGAGAATGGCGACCTGTTGTGGCACAGCCGCATCGGCAATATTTCCAATGGCCCGCAGACTTACCTGATCGACGGCAGGCAGTACCTGCTGGCGGCGGTCCGGGACACCCTGTTCGCCTTCGTGATGTATTGAGGAAAGATGTGAATAAAGTACGTTATGGCATGGTCGGCGGCGGGGAGGGTGCCTTCATCGGTGAAGTGCATCGCATGGCCGCCCGCCTGGATGACAGTTTCGAGCTGGTCTGCGGTGCATTCTCCAGCAACGAGGCCCGCTCCATGGATTCGGGCAAGGCCCTGGGCCTGGATGAACAACGCTGCTATGCCGATTACTTCACCATGTGCGAATTCGAGGCATCCCTGCCGCTGGAAAAACGCATGGAATGCGTCGTCATCGTCACCCCCAACCACACGCATTACGACATCGCCGCAACAGCACTCAAGCATGGCTTCCATGTCTTGTCGGACAAGCCGGCAACAGCCACGCTGAAAGAATGCGAACACCTGTCCTGGCTGCTGGAAGACTCCAGCCTGTTATACGGACTCACCCACACCTACACCGGCTACCCGATGATCCGGGAAGCACGCGAGCGGGTTGCAGCAGGTCAGCTTGGAACGGTGCGGAAAATCCTGGTGGAATACACGCAGGGCTGGCTCGCTGGGCGCGAGGAAAGCCGCGGCAATGCGCAGGCCGCCTGGCGGCTGGACCCGGCAAAAGCCGGCATCAGCTGCTGCATGGGGGATATCGGCGTACATGCCTTCAACCTGGCGGAGTTCGTTTCCGGCCTGTCGGTAACAAAACTCGCGGCGGAGCTGAATACCATCGTCGACGGTCGCCGGCTTGATGACGACGGCACGGTGCTGATGCATTTTGACAACGACGCCCGCGGCACGCTGGTGGCCAGCCAGGTCTGTGTCGGTGACGAGAACAACCTGCGCCTGCGCATTTATGGTGACAAGGCGAGCCTTGACTGGCAGCAGATGGATCCCAACACGTTATGGCTGAAATCCAACGTCGAGCCTGCGCAGATGATTCGTACCGGTACGCCCGCCACCGGACCCGGCGCGGCAGCCAATACGCGCATTCCTGCCGGCCATCCGGAAGGGTATATCGAGGCCTTTGCCAACCTGTATCGCACCTTTGCCGAAGAGATCATTGCCTTTCGCGACGGCGAGATCATCGACAGGACCATACCCGGCATCCAGGAAGCCCTGCGCGGCATGGCGTTCATCGAAACGACGGTGAAATCGTCGAAGGCGGGGATGAAGTGGGTGGCGTTTCCGGAAATATGAATGACGATAAAAACGATAAAAACGATAAAGGGATAAACCGATAAAGCGTCCGTAATGA
>CAZVSC010000025.1:14640-29511 GCA_964629325.1 uncultured Enterobacteriaceae bacterium | reverse complement strand
ACGATAAAAACGATAAAAACGATAAAGGGATAAACCGATAAAGCGTCCGTAATGAAATTCAACTTTTTTAATTATAGTTTGGAATTGTAACAAGCTCAGCAGGTGCCAGAGTTCAGGCTAGCAGTTGAATGTGTGTTCATACGCTTTATCCCTTTATCGTTTTATCCCTTTATCGAACACAGGTAGAGTTGGAGTTTGATTCACCCCTGACCCTGTCGAAGCAAATACAATGAGGTATTACCGCTGATGAAAGGCCCCGCCATTTTCCTCGCCCAGTTTGCCGGCACCGAGCCACCGTTCGATTCCCTGGAGCACATGGCGAAGTGGGCAGCCGACCTCGGCTATGTCGGCATCCAGGTGCCTACGGACCCGGCCCTGTTCGACCTGTCCATTGCGGCCGACAGCCAGGACTACTGTGACGAGGTTGCCGGCAAGGTCGGGCAGCACGGCATACAGATCACGGAACTATCCACGCACCTGCAGGGCCAGCTGCTTGCGGTGCATCCGGCCTACGAGCAGATGTTTGCCGGATTCGCGGCACCGGAAGTGCGTGACAACCCGAAGGCCTGGCCGGAATGGGCGACGGGGCAACTCATCGCCGCGGCCAAGGCCAGCAAGCGGCTTGGCCTGTCGGCCCATGCCACGTTTTCCGGTGCGCTGTTATGGCACACGATGTATCCATGGCCGCAGCGCCCTGCCGGACTGGTGGAAGCGGGCTTCGCGGAACTGGCCAGGCGCTGGCGCCCGGTGCTGGATGCCTTTGCCGACAACGGCGTCGCCTGCTGCTATGAGATCCATCCGGGCGAAGACCTGCATGACGGTGCCACATTCGAGCGTTTCCTGGGTGCGGTTGACGGGCATGCCGCTGCAAATATTCTCTACGACCCCAGCCACTTCATGCTGCAGCAGCTGGACTACCTGCAGTTCATCGACCTGTACCATGACCGCATCCGGGCCTTCCATGTGAAAGATGCGGAGTTTCGGCCGAACGGCCGGTCGGGAGTATATGGGGGCTACCAGAACTGGGTGGAGCGGCCGGGACGTTTTCGTTCACTGGGAGACGGACAGATCGATTTCCGCCAGGTGTTCAGCAAGTTCGCGCAATACGGATACGCCGGCTGGGCGGTGCTGGAATGGGAATGCTGCCTGAAGCATCCCGAGGATGGCGCACGGGAAGGGGCGCCCTTTATCAGGGAGCATATGATCCGGGTGACGGACCGGGCCTTTGACGATTTCGCCGCTTCCGGCGTCGATGCCGAAGGCAACCGGAAAATCCTGGGGCTCGACTGAGCTTTTGCAGCCTACCAGGGACGTTCCGCCGCGAAGCGTTCTTCCAGGTAATCCACGAACAGTTTGACCTTGGCGGACAAGTGCCGGCGGTGCTGGTAGATGGCGACAATGTCACGCTCGATGCCGCGCCATTCTTCGAGGACGCGCACCAGGTTGCCCGCTTTGATGTCTTCTGAAATGTAATAGTCCGGCAGATAAGCCAGTCCGAGTCCGTTCCTGGCCGCCGCGAGCAGGCAATGGCCGCTGTTGCTGTGCCAGTGGCAATCCCCGCGTATGGCGACTTCCTCATCACCCTTGAAGAATTTCCAGGGCTTGGTGGTGCCATATTGCGTGAAATGCAGACAGCGCAGGTATTTCAGGTCCTGGGGTGCTTCCGGCGTGCCGTAATGATTGAGAAAGTGTGGGTTGCCGACAAGAACAAACGTGGTATTGGCGATCGGCTTGTTGATGACACTGATGTCAGTGCGGGCGCCTACCTGTATGGCGACATCGTAGGCATCCTCGATCAGGTCGACACGGCGGCTGTAAAAATTCAGCTCCAGTTCCAGGTTCGGGTTTATCTTGAGGAAATCGGCGATAGCCGGGACGATGTGCATTTCCCCCAGCAGGTTGGGGGAGCTGACTTTCAGCAGCCCTGTGGCTTTCTGCTGGAACTCGGAAACGGTCTGCTCGATTTCATCGAGGTCCTCGATGACCTGCTTGCAGCGCTGGTAATACAGGTTGCCCAGCTCGGTCAGGGACAGTTTGCGTGTCGTCCTGTGCAGCAGCCTGGTGCCCAGGCGGTCTTCCAGCTGGCTGATACGCTGGCTGACATGTCCCTTGGAAACACCCATGGCCCTGGCGGCACCGGAAAAACTGCCAACCTCGACCACCTTGACCAGCTCTTCAAAACCCTCCCATCTGCTCATGGTTGCACCCTGCCCGAATAAGGTCGTTTGTTTAAATATATGAACAAAGATAGCAAATTACGGCGCTGGCAACACCTGCTCCTGATGCTGCGGGGCACAGTGTAAGGGCTTTACCGGGAAATGATTAGGCGGCGAGTGAAAATAACTCTGTTCACCGAAATATACATTCTGATCAACGGGTTGGGGGGCTCTGGCGGTGAATCAGACCGAAAACTGGATGGAGGAGGATTTGAGCTGGTAGCTCTTTTCCCGGATCAGCCGCAGGCAAACATCCACGACACGCGGGTCGTACAGGATGCCTTTGTTGATCTCCAGTTCATCGATGCACTTGTCCATGCTGCAGGCAGGCCGGTAGGGGCGGTCGGTCAGCATGGTGCATACAACGTCAGCGACGGCGAGGATGCGGGCTTCCAGCATGATCTCGTCACCCTTGAGGCCCTTCGGGTAACCGCTGCCGTTCATGCGTTCATGGTGCTGCAGGATGATGTTCGCGACGGGCCAGGGAAACTTGATGTCCTTGAGGATCTCAAAAGCCTTGATCGGATGGATTTTCACCAGTTCGAAATCGGCGTCACTGAGCGCGCCTTCCTTGGAGGCGATGTCCGGTGGGATATACATTTCGCCCAGATCATGCAGGTGGGCGGCAAGTGTCAGGCCTTCGATGAAATTCAGGTCCTTGCCCATTTCAAAGGCAATGGCAACAGACAGGTCGGTTACCTGTTCCTGGTGGTGCCCCTTGAGCACATTGCGTTCATCAATGGCCTTGCAGACGGCATTGATGGTGGCCTTGAGGGCATTCTTCTGCATCTGGTCCGTGTGCTTCATGGCGCGCAAGTCCAGGTAAGTGCCGATATAGCCATCGATGTCGTTGTCGGCGCCGCGTAGTGACGCGGCGCTCAGCAGGCAAGGGATATACTGGCCGTTCTTGCCCTTGCGCAGCACTTCGCCCTGCCAAACGCCCTTCGCACCACTCAGGGCGCCAGTCACATCATCGGTCTGGACGGAAGCCACCAGGCTTTTTTCTGAACCCAGCACATTCATGGACTTGCCGATGATTTCTTCTCTCTCATAACCGAAGATTTCCGTAAACGCCCGGTTTACATACGTGATGTCACGATTCCTGTCCATGAGCACGATGGCTTCATTGATCCTGTTGGCCGCGAAAGTGGAAAGCCGGCTGTGTTCGTCATCAATCACCAGGCGGCTGGTGAAGCGAAAGCCCCTGGTCTTGGTGTTGTGGTCGTAGAAAGGGTTGCCGCTGGTCTGCATGGAGATCTCGGAACCCTCGTTGGAGTAGAAGCTATGACTGATGTAATCGGCGGTGTCGTTTATACCCCACTGTTTGTCCAGCAACTGCAGCGCAGTATCAGTCTTGGCCTGGGGTGCAAGAGACAGGATCGACTTGCCGGTGATCTGCCTGGGCGCGTAGCCCAGGAAATTTTCTACGGCGGCATTGGAATAGGTGATATAGCCGTTCTGGTCAACTTCCCAGACCCAGTCAGGCAGGGAGTCGAGCACAGACTTGTAATAGACATCCTGCGAAGGCTCCGGTGTGTACGGGCTTGTGCTCATGTCAGGTTTGGTTGCCGCAGTCGCCTTATCCGTGCCGGTGGCGCTGTCGCCTTTGCCATGTCCAGTCATTGCCACTCACTCCCTGTTCCCTGTGTACTGAATGCTGAAATTAGAATGATATTTTCAAAGCAGCGGGTAATTATGGAACACCCGTATAAAATATTCTTGTGCAAGAGTCTTGCCGCCGCGCCCGATATCAGAATGATATTTCGCCATAACCAGACGCCAGATTAATGTACTTTAATAGTGTGTCTAATCAAAGGATTGTCGCGGTAAACAAAGTATTTCTGGGGATTTACCCTAGTGGCATTCCGCAGTCCAGGAATGGAATGTGAACTGCGCCACAGAATTTTTTCTGGTTTTGAAATCTGAGTGGGGAAGGAGTCGACAGGTTGCGTGTTATTGACAGTAAAAGACGGGCCCGCAATGAAGCGGGCCCGTTGGTGGCAAAGGTGTAAGTTGACTCAGTCTTGTGGTGCGATGTTGCGCAGCTGGATGCGCCATTCCCCGTTGACGCGGACCAGGTCATCGACACTGCGGCCTACGGAAACCATGCGGGCGGGGGAGTCCGCACCATTGGCGCCGAAGTAGGTTACCCAGTAGGCATGGTGGCGGGCATGATCCGCGCTGACGAACTCCGTCCAGTAGTTTTCGGTGGCATGGAACATCGGTGCCGGCGGGTTGCCCTCTGCGGCTTGTTTCGCGCGGGAATCGCGCAGGTCTGCAATCATCTTGTACAGCGCATTCCGTCCCTTGATGTTGCCGAAGGCGCCGTCCTCAGTGAAAACTGCCACGTAGGCGTCGGGGTCGAAGGAATCCAGGGCGCGCGTATAACGCCACATCAGGTGCTCGATCGCTTCGCGGTCCGCCATGCGTTGCAGCAGGGCCATGTGCTCGGCCATGTTGCCGGCCATATCGTGACTCATGTCGTGGTTCATGTTTTGCGCCTGCGTGGATGCAGCAGTGTACAAAACGAGTGCCAGCAAAGCCGGCAGGATGGATTTAATGCGGCGTATCATAGCTATCTCCCATGGTGGTGGTTTCGGTTTGTCCGGCAGGCATGCTGCCGGGCTCCCTGAAAAAGAACATGAAGCCAAGCATGACCATGAAAGCCATGCCGGCCGGTATTAACCAGATGGTATTCCAGTCGTGCAAATTGCCGGCGACGACATAGCTGTCGACGATGGCTCCGGAGATCCAGGAGCCAATCACCATGCCAACCCCGTAGGTGGCAACGTGAATGAACCCCTGTGCGCTGGAGCGAATGTGGGCAGGTGCGAATTTGTCGACATAGATCTGTCCTGTCACGAAAAAGAAATCAAAACAGACGCCATGCAAAATGATGCCGACATAGAGCATGAAGACAAGTGCGTCGTTGTTGCCAAAAGCGAACATCACGTAACGCAGCACCCAGGCCGCCATGCCTACCAGCAGCATTTTCTTGACGCCGAGACGGACGAAAAAGAACGGGATCAGCACCAGGAAAATCACTTCAGACATCTGGCCCATGGTCATTTTACCGGCGGCGTTCTCCATGCCGGTTTCGTTGAGGAAGGCGTTGGCGAAGTTGTAATAGAACGTCAGCGGTATGGAAATCAGCAGCGAGCCGATGATGAACACGGCAAAGGAGCGATCCTTCATCAGTGCAACGGTTTCCAGGCCCAGCAATTCGGCAACTGAAGGTTTGCGGCCCACGTTGCTGGGAGGTGTATCCGGCAAGGCGAAGCAGTACAACCCCATCACCAGTGAACTGGCGGCGCCGATCCGCAGTGGGATGTTGGTGGCCTCAATGGAACTGCCCGTCAAGGAGGGAACGAGAACGCCGATGATGAGTCCTACGGCGATCCAGCCGAGCGTACCCATGACGCGTATGCCCGGGAACTGCTTGCCGGGATCGTCCATCTGGTTGAAAGACACCGAATTAGCCAGGGCTAATGTGGGCATATAGCACAGGGCATAGGCGAACAGGGACCAGAAAAATGCCGCGGGTTCAGTGATGGTCGAGATCCAGTACAGCAGGACGGCGCCCATGAGGTGCAGGATGGCCATGACCTTTTGCGCCGGGAAGAAGCGGTCTGCCAGCATGCCGACGATGACGGGAGCGAAGATGGCGCCCCAGTTCATGGTGCTGTAGCTTGCGCCGACCGAAATTCCATCAAACCCGATATTGAGCAGGTAGGTGCCCATGGTGACATTCCACGAACCCCAGATGAAAAACTGCAGGAACATCATGATCGAGAGCTTCGATCGAATGCTGAAATCCATCTTAATCCCTCGTTATTCTAATTTTCATGGAATTCCCCTGACGGGCATAAAAGATAACGGATAAAGGATAAAAGGAGAAGGCTGCGAAGAGCCCGGGATTTACCGCCTTTATCTTTTGTCCTTTATCTTTTATCTTCTCCGCAGAGAAAACAATTTGCAGGATACTCCCCCCATGACCGACCGTCGCCAGTTTTTCAATACCGCTGCTGTCCTTGCAGGCGGCGCCATGCTGGCGCATCGGCCTTTTGCCCGGGCCCAGGCAGGCAGCCTGTTCGATATTTCCCTCGCTGAGTGGTCATTGTTCCGGCGCCTGTTCGGCGGTGAGCTCACCAATCTCGACTTTCCCGCCTTTGCCCGCAATGAATTCGGCATCGCTGCGGTGGAATACGTCAACCAGTTCTGGATGGACAAGGCCGAGGACAAGAATTACCTCTCTGAACTGAAAAAGCGTTGCGACGACAACGGAGTCCGCAGTGTCCTGATCATGTGTGACCGGGAAGGGGCGCTGGGAGATCCTGACAATGCCGCCCGTACCATGGCCATTACCAACCACTACAAGTGGGTTGCGGCGGCCGCCTGGCTCGGTTGCCATGCCATCCGTGTCAACGCGCAATCCAGCGGCGAATATGCCGAACAGCAGAAGCTGGCTGCTGACGGACTGCAGCGCCTGTGCGAGTTTGCCGGCGATTACGGCATCAATGTCATCGTGGAGAATCACGGCGGCCTGTCCAGCAACGGCAAGTGGCTGGCCGGTGTCATGCAGATGATCGACGCGGATAACTGCGGCACGCTGCCTGATTTCGGCAATTTCCGCATCACCCCTGAGGAGATGTACGACCATTACCTCGGCGTGCAGGAGCTGATGCCTTTCGCGCGGGGAGTCAGTGCCAAGACCTATGATTTCGATGCCGCCGGCAACGAAACCTTCACCGACTTCGACCGCATGATGCGTATCGTTCTCGATGCGGGTTACCGTGGATATGTCGGTGTCGAGTACGAAGGCCGCGTCATCGAAGATGTCGAGGGCATCCGGCTGACCAAGGCGCTGCTCGAAAAGACCCGTGCCATTCTTCAGGATGAATACCCTTCAGTATGAGAATGCTGAAAGCTTGAGGCATACTGCTTTGAGCTTTGAGCTTTCAGCCTTAAGCTTTAGATATGAGCGAAGCTGCCAATATCATCCGCCCCCTGGAATCCGCGGATTATCCCGAATTCTTCACCTACCTGAATTCCCAGTTGGCCATCAATGGCAAGGGCGGCTACCCCCTGTTCCAGCCGGTGTCGCGTGATGTAACGGAATTCCCCTCGGAAAAGGAGTCGACTTTCGTGGCAGGGCTGTCCAAATCCGTGGGACAGCCCGGGTGGCGGTGTTGCTGGGTCATCTGTAACGCGGCGGGAGCAATCATGGGACACGTGGACCTGCGCGCCCACGCCGACAGCACCATCACTCACCGGGCCCTGCTGGGTATGGGTGTGGGCAAGGCCTGGCGCCGGCAGGGTCTGTCTCGGCAGTTGCTGGATTTCGCCTGCCAGTGGGTGCGCGACAGCGACAGCATCGAGTGGATCGACATCGAAGTGCTTGCCGGCAATGCACCGGCGCTGGCTTTGTATCGTGGCGCCGGTTTCGAACATCTTTGCGAAATCAGGGATATGTACCGGATCGACGGCCAGCCGCAATCCGTCATCCGGATGGCGGCACGTTTCAGGTAGGGCCTGAGCCCTCGATCAGCGGGGAGCGGGCCCCGTCACAACGCCCCAGGGCGTCTCACCCACGGGAATCTTCTTCACCACCTCGAAACTGGCGATATCGATGACGGAAACATCGTCGGACGGGCCGTTGGCTGAGTACAGCGTGGTGCCGTCGGGGCTGATGGCCAGTCCCCAGGGACGCGGACCGACCACCACGGAATTCACCACCTGCCTGCTGGCCAGATCGATGGCTGTTACTGTCTGGCCGCGGCCGTTGGCCACATACAGCATGGATTCGTCGGGAGACAGCACCAGCCCCATCGGCAGCGATCCTTCGGGCAAGGGGATTTCACCGGTCATGCTGTTGCTGGCAACGTCGATGATGTTGATTGCGCCGCCAAATTCGGCAGAGATGAATGCCGTCGAGCTGTCGGCGGTAAATAGGATGTCACGCGGGCGCAAGCCAACGCCGATACGGGTGATCTCGTCACCGGTATTGGCATCGAGCACGGTGATGTCGCTGGCCACTTCCCCGCTCACGTAGAAACGGCTGCCGTCGGGCGTCAGGCGTACACCCTCGGGTTCCAGGCCGGTGGGAATGGTCATCAGTAGCGTACCGCTGTTGAGATCGAGAATGCTCGAGGTGTGGGTGTCCTCGTTTGATACATACAGTCTGCCGGTCTCCCAGTTCACGTCGAATTGCTCGGGGTCGGAGCCGCTCGGCAGTATACGGACCACTTCCTGGGTCACGGCGTTCACTTCGGCGATGCCGTCGGCGGACTTGTCGGCAACCATCTTTTCACATTCCTCGTCGTCCATGGTGGGCGGGCACTTGGGTGAACCGCTCAGGGCGACATAAAACACGCTGCCGTCCGGACTCACCTTGATGCCGCGCGGGCGCTTGCCGACGGGGATGGTGGCGATAACCTCGTGGGTGTCGCCGGAAATCACGGTTACCGTGTTGGAATCCTCGTTGGTGACATAGATAACGCTGCCTTCCTGGGCGATGGCCAGTGCGGAAATAAACATGGTAAGAAACAGGAATAACTTTTTCATGAGGTTAGCCGGTTGGTTGTCTTCAGTTGCTAGGATATGAACAGGTCCGGTGAATGTCCATTTCACCGGGCGTTCGATTCAGGTCGTGTTCAGCGCCTGCGCGCGGCCTGGCGCATGCGCTGCCAGTACTCGTCCAGCGTTCCTTCCAGTTCCAGGCCGCGGAAGAAGGGATAGGGGTCGCAGTCGTATTCCAGGATGGCCGCGTCCGGTGTCCGCCGCCACTGGCGGTAGCGGGTGATTGGGCGCTTGTAGAATTCCGGATCGTGCAGGGTCAGCAAGCTGCGCAGCACATTACCGTTGTCCACCAGGGAAATGTGTTCGGTGACCAGGGCGTTTTCCGACAGGGGCTGTCCTGCCAGGTCGACGTAACCGGGTTTCAACTGGCGTGTTTCCACCACCAGGGTGCTGCCTTCCCAGTGGCCGATGGAATAGCCCATCGCCGTAGCGGGCAGGTCGTCGGGAAAATCGCGGCCGTCGGTGTAAATGCGCCTGACTTCGTGGAAGCTTTCGTACAGGACGGTGACCTGCGTGTCGTTCTGGACGATCTCCACGGGATAGGGCCACCCCGACACACGCACAAGGCCGGGTGATATGCAGCGCAGGGCGGGATCGTCCAGGTAATGATAGTCGGCGATGCGGCTATCAGCGGCAGCCGTGTAATCCAGGTGGACTTTCTCCGTACCGGCCGAGATGCGCGACCAGATGCCGGTCAGGTCGACCGGGGCAGGGGGCGCGGATGAAGAAGGGCTGCTCCAGGGTTCGGCACGCCAGGTACCGCTGGAACCGTCGTGGGCGGCAACGAGGGTGCCGTCCATCATGTTGTTGGCCACGGTGCCGGTCAGGTGCCGGCTGAGCAGCCTGCCGCCGCCGTCGCGGTAATCAGCAACCATCTCGATGGCATTGCCATCCAGACTGAGAGCGATGGGACCGCCATCGATGAAACCTGCCAGGTTGCCGCGGTTTTCCTCCACGGTGAGGATGCCCAGGCGTTCGCCGCCGTGATTGATAGTCAGGAGCCACTGGCCGGTGATCTGGGCGCCGGCGACAGGAGCCAGCAGCAGGAAGGCAATGAGGGTGGTGAATTTCAGGCAGGTATCAATCCTTTTCACTGGCTGCCCCTCCCGGAGTCGGTGTGATCACCCGGCCATCCTCGAAGGTGACCTGGCGAATCCAGAGTTTGCGCGTGTTGTTGCGACCGAGGTTGCCTTCCATCACCACCTTGTCACCCACCTGCAGGGAATCCTTGACCCAACCGAACCGGGTCAGCCCGACGCTGCTGGACGTCTGGGTATCCCAGATCTCCTCTTCACCGTCCTCGTTGATGACGGCGACGAAGAAGCGGGCGTGCGGATTGACGAACAGGACCTCGATCACCTCACCCTCGATGGTGCCGAATTCGTCGTAGCTGAATTCGGCGGCGAAACTGTGATGTGCCTGTGCGTGCGATGCGTGCAACAGGCCGAGCAGGGCCAGGCACGGGAGCAGCTTGTTGGACATGATGGTGATCTCCCCCTTATGTGTAGTGCTGGATATTCATCATAATAAGTTGTCCTGCCGAATGCACCCAGATTTAGTCTTAAGAGAATTTCGATTGGATTTAATCGGGGATGGTTGGCCGTCACCGATAACAATGCCCGGAAAGCGCAGACGTACATCCCTGTACGCTCGGCCTCGGCATCCTGCCTCGGACGTTTCCCGGCCTTGTTATCGGTTACGGCCCTGACGCGTCTGGTTCAACGCCAATTTCAAACCGGTTTTAGCTGCTGATACACACAATTGTGCCATTTACTTGACCCGGATCATCCAGCACACTGCCAGGCAGGCGTAGGTTATCTGATCAATGCTATCAGCAGGCCCGGAAGACACAGTAATGGCAGCCTCCAATCCCTTCATCATCTCCCTGTCCCGGGTGAATAACACTCGGGTCGCCGAGGTTGGCGGTAAAAACGCCTCCCTGGGTGAACTCATCGGCAAATTGCACAAGTCCGGCATCCGGGTGCCGGGGGGCTTTGCCACGACAGCCGATGCCTACTGGCACTTCCTCGATGCCTCGAACCTGCGCGCGGCCATCGAGCAGCGGTTGTTACTCCTCGAGAAGCGCCGGGCGACCCTGGAGAACACCGGTGCCGCGATACGCCGCCTCATCCTGGCGGCGGATTTCCCGGAAGACCTGGCTGGCGCCATTCGATCGGCATACCGGGAACTGGCCGGAGAAAGTGGCAAGGGAATGCCAGCTGTTGCGGTACGCAGCAGCGCGACGGCGGAAGACCTGCCGGAAGCCAGTTTTGCCGGCCAGCAGGAAAGTTTCCTCAATATCCGTGGCGTGCATAACCTGCTCGATGCCTGCCGTCACTGTTATGCCTCGCTGTTCACCGACCGGGCCATCAGTTACCGGGCGACCCACGGTTTCGACCACATGCAAGTGGCCCTTTCCGTCGGCGTGCAATACATGGTGCGGTCGGACAAGGGTGGCGCCGGCGTCATGTTTTCCATCGATACCGAAACGGGGTTCCGGGAAGCCGTGGTCATTACCGCCAACTGGGGCCTGGGTGAAACAGTGGTCCAGGGCAGCGTCGAACCCGATGAGTACCTGGTGTTCAAACCCCTGCTGGGTAAACGGCGTTTGCAGCCGATACTGGAAAAGCGGATCGGCAGGAAGGACAAAAAGCTGGTGTACGGCAAACGCGGCGGCAAGTCCACGCGCCTGCTCGCGACCAGTGCTGCCGAACGCCGGTCCAGTGTACTGGATGACGGGGAAATCCTGACCCTGGCACGCTGGGCGGCCATCGTCGAGAAACATTACGGATGCCCCATGGACATGGAGTGGGGCAAGGACGGCGACTCAGGCGAACTGTTCATGCTGCAGGCGCGGCCGGAAACGGTGCAATCGCAAAAACAGGGCGCGACGCTGAAAACCTATACCCTGAAAAAGAAAGGCAGCAAACTGGTGACCGGCCTGAGCATCGGTGAAGCCATTGCCGCCGGCCCCGTCTGCAAATTGTCCACCGCGGCCGACATCGGCCGCTTCAGGGATGGGTCGGTCCTGGTGACATCCATCACCGACCCGGACTGGGTGCCGGTCATGAAGCGCGCCGCCGCCATCGTCACCGACCACGGCGGCAGGACTTCCCATGCCGCGATCGTCAGCCGCGAACTGGGGTTGCCTGCCATCGTCGGCGCCGGTGACGCGATGGAAAAACTCGCCGCGGGACAGAAGGTGACCGTGTCCTGTGCGGAAGGCGATCTCGGTTTCGTTTACGACGGCATCGGGGACTTTGTCGTCGAGGATGTCGACCTCGACCATATCCCGGCCACGCGCACGCAGGTCATGATCAACATGGCCAACCCGGCCGCGGCGCTGCGCTGGTGGCGCCTGCCCGCCGACGGGATCGGGCTGGCGCGCATGGAATTCATCATCAACAACGCGATCCGCATTCACCCGATGGCGCTGCTGCATCCCGGGAAAGTGGCAGGCAAACAGGCGCGGCGTGAAATCGCCGCACTCACCAGCGGCTGGCAGGACAAGGGGCAGTTTTTCATCGACACCCTGGCCCGCGGCATCGCCCGCATTGCGGCATCACGCTACCCGCATCCCGTGATCGTGCGCATGAGTGATTTCAAGACCAATGAATATGCGCGCCTGGTCGGCGGTGCGGCCTTCGAGCCCGAAGAGGCCAATCCCATGATCGGCTGGCGTGGCGCGAGCCGTTACTACAGTGAGGACTACCGGGACGGTTTCGCCCTCGAGTGCCTCGCGATCAGGAAGGTGCGCGAGGAGATCGGCCTGGACAATGTCATTGTCATGATTCCCTTCTGCAGGATGCCGGAAGAGGCCGACCGTGTGCTGGCGGAAATGGCGGCCAACGGGCTCAGGCGGGGCAGGAAGGGCCTGCAGGTATACGTCATGGCGGAGATACCCGCCAACATCATCCTGGCGGATGAATTCGCGCAGCGCTTCGACGGTTTCTCCATCGGCAGCAACGACCTCACGCAACTGGTACTTGGCGTGGACAGGGACTCCGAAAAGCTGGCGCCGCTGTTCAATGACCGCCACGAGGCGGTCAGGCGCGCTATCACCAGCCTCATCGATACTGCCCACGAACACGGGCGCAAGGTTGGCCTGTGCGGCCAGGCGCCAAGCGATCATCCGGAATTCGCCCGTTTCCTCGTGCAGGCCGGCATCGATTCCCTGTCGGTGAACCCGGACAGTTTCGTGGCCGTGAAACAGCAGGTGGCGAAAGCGGAAGCAAAGATCCGCAAGCGCTGACCTGTCCCCATCCAGCCGTATTTTGCTTTGCCCGGTTTCTGTGTATCTTAGACGCAGCCGGCACACTTGCGCGGCTGCACATCGATAACAACTATAACTACAACAAAAACGGGAGACAGCATGGCATTGAAAGTCATTGGGGCCGGTCTCGGCAGAACAGGAACAGCTTCCCTGAAAGTGGCCCTCGAGCAGCTGGGTTTCGGACCCTGCTACCACATGGGTGAGGTGCTTCCCCAGGCGCAGGAGCGCGTCCCGCTGTGGATAGCGGCGGGCAAGGGCAAGCCGGACTGGGATGCCATCTTCGACGGCTACCAGAGCGCCACGGATTATCCGTCCTGCACCTTCTGGCGCGAGCAGATGGCCTACTACCCGGACGCCAAGGTGATCCTGTCCACCCGGTCACCGGAAAGCTGGTTCGCCTCGGTCAATACCACCATCATGTCGGAAAGCGTCAACGGCTGGTTGCGCAGCGATCCCATGATGAAGGAATTCTTCGAGTTGTGCGTGTGGCGGGATTTCGAGGAACACATTCTCGACCGTGAGTACATGGAACGTTACTTCAGGGAGCGGAACAAGGCCATCGCGGCGGAAATACCCGCAGACCGGCTGCTGGTGTTCGATGTGCGCGAGGGCTGGGGTCCGCTGTGCAAGTTCCTGGATGTGCCGGTGCCGGATACCCCGTTCCCCCGGGTCAACAGCCGCGATGAAACCCGCAAGCTGCTCGACGTGATGATCGCCTCCCAAACCGATGAGGACCTGCGCAAGAACATGCAGGAGCAGTCGGAAAACCTGTTCAGGAGTGAAAAGTAAGGTTTTACGTCCCGGGCATTCTGCAACTGGTTCGTACTCATTTACATGGCATCACCACTCGGTTTTATAAATAGAAGGAAAACAATGACAGACGCCATTCCATTGCCCCATAAGACCCGGGAACTCCATAACCACCACATGGATTCCACCATCTGGAATGATTTTCCGTTTCGCGACGATGACATCATCATCGGCACCTACGCCAAGGCCGGCACCACCTGGACCCAGCAGATCGTCGGCCAGCTTATTTATGGCGGCGATCCGAACCTGCCCACCGAGCAACTGACACCCTGGCTGGATATTCGCGTCATGCCAAAAGAGGTGAAGATGGAGATTCTGGAGGGGCAGACGCAGCGCCGGTTCATCAAGACTCATTTGCCGCTGGACGCCCTGGTTTTCAATCCTTCCTGTAAATATCTCTACGTCACCCGCAACCTCCCGGACATCGCCTGGAGCCTGCACGCACACCTGCGCAACTTCACCGACGAAGCCTACAGTATGTTCAATGACATGCCGGGGCTGGTGGGCCCGCCTCTGGAACGACCTTCGGATGATATCAAGGCCTTCTGGTACCGCCTGCTCCGTGAGGACGGCTATCCCATGTGGTCGTTCTGGGAAAACATCCGCACCTGGTGGCAGTACCGCGACCTGCCGAACATGAAGTTGTTCCACTACAACGACCTGAAACGGGACCTGGCGGGTGAAATGCGCGCCATCGCCGAATTCCTGGAAATCGACGTGGAGGAGAGCCGTTGGCCGACGATCATCGAGTACTGCACTTTCGACTGGATGAAGGCCCATGCCGAACAGGTAACGCCCATGGGTGGTGGGGCATTTACCGAAGGCGCAAAGGCGTTCATCAACAAGGGCACCAACAACCGCTGGAAAGACGTGCTGACCGAGGCCGACTACCAGGAATACGTCGACCTGGCGGTGAAGGAGTTGGGCGCCGAGTGCGCCGCCTGGGTCATCAACGGGAAACAGCCTTGAGCGGGTACACAGCCTTGAGCGGGG
>CAZVSC010000025.1:9689-14540 GCA_964629325.1 uncultured Enterobacteriaceae bacterium | reverse complement strand
CACAGCCTTGAGCGGAGATGCAGCCTTCCCCCGGAATTCCTGGCACTGCTGGAGGTGCTCCAAGCCGAGTGGAAGCAGCAACAGGGACATTGACGCCAGGGTGCTTATATTAGCGGCAGATTCTCCGCAACGTTGGTTCCTGGGGTAAGATGGCACCCGGGGAGGGAATTCATGAAATACGTCTTCGCGATTTTCATACTGACATTGTTTTCGTTGCCGGCTTCATCGCAATGGCTGGATCGTCCGTGGCCGGGGATACCGCGCACGGCAGACGGCAGTCCCGATCTTTCCGCACCAACTCCCCGCACGGCGGATGGCACACCGGACCTCACCGGTTTGTGGAACGGGCCGCCGCCCGTCTCAGACCTGGATCCCGCCATACTGCAGCCATGGGTCGCCGATCTCGCCGGTGAGCGCCAGGTTGAGTATTACAAGACGCGTCCGTTGTTCACCTGCCTGCCCAACGGTCCCGAGACGGAAAGCGCCGGCGGCTGGAAGCGGTACGTGCAGACACCCGACATGCTGGTCATCCTCAATGAAGACCTGACCTGGCGGGTGATCCACCTCGACGGTCGCGAACTCGAGACAAGTCCCTTCCCGAGCTTTGCCGGCCACTCCACCGGGCATTGGGAAGGCGACACCCTGGTGATCGAGTCCAACGGCTTCAACGACCAGACCTGGGTCAGCCGCTACGGTGTCTCGCACACGGAAGCACTGCGCGTAACGGAGCGGATCACGCGCACGGACTTCGGTCATCTGCGCATCGACGCCACTTTCACCGACCCCGATGCCTTCACGGCGCCCTGGGGCTACACCTCGAATATGCGCCTGCAGCCGGACACCGGCATGCTCGAGTCCGTCTGTGAGCGCGGCAGTGAAACCTGGGAAGGCAGGCTCACCGATGCGGCCGACAAGGGCGTCTCGGTACCACCGGAGATCCTGGCGCGCTACGTGGGCACATATCGCGGGATCTATACCGACGGCCCGCGCACCTACGAAGTCACGCTGTCCGGCAATGAACTGATCGCGAGGATCGTCGGCAATTACAGCGCGCTTGGACTTGGGGCGGCGGGGCTGGAGCAGGGCGTACCGCGTACGCTGGTGCCGCTGTCAGAGACGCTGTTCGACGGACTGGGACTGTCGTACCGTTTTGTCGTCAACGATGACGGCGAGGTAGAGGCGTTTATTCTTTCCCATGTGTCGGGAGACTATACCTACTCACGCCTGCCATGATGCGGGTTATGCAATTACACTGAAGGCGAATCGATTCTGGACTTTATAACGGGGGCAACCATGTTTGACTGCAACACTTTCACTCTTCGCAAGTCAGCTCTGCTGACGGTGCTGTCAGTAGCGGCGTTACTGAGCGCCTGTTCCCCGGGAGAGGAGCAGGCAGAGGCGCCAACATCTTCTGCCGTGATCTATGCGGGCGGACGCATCATCACCGGAGATGGCAGCGCACCCATTGAAAACGGCGCCATCGTGGTCGATGGCGGCCGGATCACCATGGTGGGCCAGACCGCCGGCATGACACTGCCTGCCGGCGCCCGCCGCGTGGATCTGGCCGGCGCCACCGTGATGCCGATGATGCTGGATACCCACGTCCACCTGAGCACCACGCGCGAAGCATTGATACAGGACCTGCGCAACCGCGTCGTGTTCGGCGTCGGTGCGGCCATGAGCCTGGGCATGGATGCCGATGACGAGATCCTGGCCATACGGGACGAGACCATCACCGGTGCCGCCCGCTACTTTGCCGCCGGTCGCGGCATCACCCGGCCCGAACCCGGTCGCACCGAGGTGCCGCACTGGGTCAATACCCCGGATGAGGCGCGAGCCGCCGCGGCGGAGGAAGCCGCCCGCGGTGTCGACATCATCAAGGTCTGGGTGGATGACCGCAACGGCCAGTACGAGAAACTGACGCCAGAGCTCTATGGCGCCGTCATCGACGAAGCGCATGCCAACGGCGTTCGGGTTACCGCGCACATCTTCAACCTGTCCGACGCCAAGGGCTTGCTCGAGGCAGGGCTCGATGCGTTCGCGCATGGCGTAAGGGATATGGATGTGGATGCGGAATTCGTCGACATGGTGCAGGCGCGGCCGGAAGTCGTGCTGGTGCCGAACATGCCGTATCGCGGCGTACCCACCAGTTACGACTGGCTGACCGGCCTGGTGCCGACGGACGAACTGGAACGTCTGCAGGCCCAGGAAGCGAACGAAGCCGCTGCCGAAGCCTGGGCCATCCAGGCGCGCAACCTGTACAAGCTGACCCGCGCCGGTATGAAAGTTGCCCTCGGTACCGACGGCAATGTGCCGTACGCGGCGCACGTGGAGATCGAGGACATGGTGGTCGCCGGCATGACGCCCATGCAGGCCATCGTGGCGGCGACATCCAGCGCGGCGGAATTTCTCGGCATCGGGGATGCGGGCACACTGGCGCCCGGCATGAGCGCGGATTTCATCGTGCTCAACGGCAACCCGCTGGATGACATCACCAACACCCGGCAGATCCGTTCCGTGATTTACCGGGGGCAGGAAGTCGACAGATAGGCTTTGGAAGATTAATCCCGGCGCCGGCGCTCTTCCAGCAGGCGGGTGGCGTTGTCGGGATTGAGGTCCTCGGCGAACATTTCGCGGCCATCGGCCAGGATGATGTCCTTGACGTGCACGATGTTCGAATCTTCATCCCGTGACGGGTTGCCGGTCATGGTGATGACGTCACCTTCCCTGATTTCATTGCCGGTCCAGTTGTGCCGGAGCAGCACGGTGCGCGAACCGCCCTCGGCCATCCATTTTTCCGTTTCACCAGCCTCGTTGACGAGGTCGAAATAGATGCGCAGGTGCGGGTTGCCCATACGGAACTCGGTGACCTTGCCGGTCAGGGTGATTTCCTCGTCCATCTTGTAAAACACCGCCGCCGAGTGGTGCGCGCTGGCAACCGAACTGACGGCCACGGCAAGCAGCATTGTCATTGTTTTTTTCATGTCAGAATTCTCCGGGGACATCGACACAGCTGTCTTCAAGCAGGACAAGGTCGGGCGTGGCTATCCACTCCTTGTGGAAAAGGTAAGGTTCCTTGAGCGTCACGGGATCGGTCAAGGTCATCACCACGCTCAGCACGGGCGGGTTGCCTGCCAGTGAATAACGTTCCATGCCGACCACCTGGTCGCTGTAGCCACCGCCGCCCGAGAAGGGGTTGTAGATGTCGGCGGCAATGCCCCGCGTTTCGATGACGAGGTCGCCGTTGTCCATGTGACCGATGGAATAGCCGAACTGTGAAGGTGCCAGGTTTGCTGGGAAATCACGACCGTCCATGTACACGGTGCGCTCCTGGTTCCATTCCTCGTACTTGAAAGTCAGCGTGTCGCCGTTGCGCGTGATGGCCATTGGCAACGGGTTCAGTGACTGGCGCATGTAGCCGTAATCGTGGCAGTGGATGGACGGGTTGTTGGCGTCGGTGCTGCCGTTCAGGATATCGAGCCCCGCATCCGTGGAAATGCTGCGCAGGTGCTGGGCCATGCTGCCGTAGTAACGGCCTTCCAGCTCCTCCCACGACAATTCGTCATTGGCGGGATCGTCGATCAGGGCGCCAAACTGCCGGTAGGGCACGAGCGGACAGCCGGCCCAGCAGTGGGTGATGTCCTCGACCTTCCAGTGTTCGTCGTTTGGTGTGGTCATGGCGCCGCTCCAGACGCCTTCATAGCCGGCTTGCGCGGCGGCGACGCAGGGCAGCATAAAAGCTGCCACTGTCGCCAGTCGAGGTTTCATCAGTTTCATGGGCATGTCCGGGTTGTCAGTGTCAGGCGAGGGCCGTTTCAAACAGGGCCAGCAAACGGCTCCAGGCGCGTTCTGCCTGATCCATGTTGTACACCTGGGAGTCGATGGCGCACCAGCCGTGCAGCGTGCCGGTGTACACCTCTATCTCGGCATTAATCCCGGCCGCGGCATAGGCATCACGCAGGGTGTCCTTGACTGTCGGGCTGGCCTCGTCGTCGTTGGCGGCGATGGCATGCAGCATGCTGGCCCGGGTCTGTGGAATCAGCAGGTGGGGGCTGTCCTCGGCATCGGTGGCCAGGCCGCCGCCATGGAAGGTGGCACCGGCCCTGAAGCGATCCGGCACGGCCGCCACGGTACGCATCACCATCGGGCCGCCCATGCAGTAGCCGGTGGTGCCGGCACCACGGCTGGTATCCACCTCGTCCTGATCATCCAGCCAGCCGAGGAAGGCTTCGGCATCCGTGAAGTGGGTCTGTGCTGTCAGGGAGCCCATCAGGGAGAACAGGCGGTTGCGCGTATCCGGGTCGTTGAAGTCGGCGCCCGGCTCGGAGGTCGGGGCGGGCTGGATACGGTAGAACGGATTCACCACCAGCACGGAATAGCCGGATTGCGCCAGGCGCGTGCCCATGGTTTCGAAGGCGTCGCGCAGGCCGAAGATATCGGGCCATACCAGCACGGCGGGGTGCTTGCCCGACGCGGGGTGTACGTAGAAGCAGTCGGCGACGCCGTCCGGTGTGGTGATCTCGACATGACTGGAGGTCACCTGCTGCGCATTGGCGACCGGCGGCAGCATCATGGCAACCGATGCCCCGGCAGTGAAGCGGTTGAACTGGCGGCGGCTCAGTTTTTTCTTGCCCAGGTAGGCCTGGTCTTCTTTCCAGGTTCTTTCGTCACACATGGTGAATCCCCTTAGATGGTCTGCAGTATGGTTGTTATTGTCTGACGGCTTCGAGCCCGTCGTGGTGAAGCACTCAAGAATAGCCATACCCGCAATCAAAGTCTATCGCCGGCAGGCCCCGGCAAGTTGTGGTGCCCACGTGTCTGCAGTATGCTCGCCAGTCAGTAATTACGGGG
>CAZVSC010000025.1:7068-9589 GCA_964629325.1 uncultured Enterobacteriaceae bacterium | reverse complement strand
ACCTTCATCAAGTTCTACCACCCGGACGTGGTGCTGGAACTGGGCACTTCCCAGATTGTCGGCGCCGAAGGCATCCGGGACTTTTACGCCAACGTGAAGCAATACATCAAGGAGCGGGTGGACGTGACCACCTTCATCACGGACGGCAACCAGCTGGCCGTGGAAATTCCCACCACGTTCGAGGTCATAAAGGACTGGGATGACAGCTTCTGGGGCGTGCCGCTGAAGAAAGGGCAGGTGATGCGCATCATCAGTTGGGGGTTTTACGATATCGAGGACGGTAAATTCAAAAGGATAAGAACGGCCCGCTATCGCATGGTCAACGACTGGCAGATGGAATGAGAAGATATTGTGCACCTTGCTCGCGACGAGCCAATTAATGCCATAATTCCCTTTTGATTTTCAGAATACCGGAGCCTCATGAGACAACCCGCGAAATTCGTATCAAGCCTGCTCCTGCTGTCCGGCCTTTCCCTTCCGGCACTTGCCCAGGAAATGGCCGAGGGCCTGGAAATTTTCAATACCACCTGCGCCCACTGCCATGGCGCCAACGGCTCCGGCGGAACGCTGGGCCCCAGCATTCTCGAACGCGTCGGCAGCGAGGATGACCAGGCGCTGATCGCCTTCCTGCGCACCGGCAACCCGGAAAAGGGCATGCCGCCTGTCGTGATCGATGACGGGCAGATGCCGGCCTTGCTGGATTATGTGCGATTCCTGGCCGTCAACTTCAGTCCATCGTCGATGGATAACGCCACCTCCTTCAATCCGCTGGCCTCCATGTCGGCCATCGAGAATTACCGGCCCGTGACGGACGCCATGCTGGCCGATCCGGACCCGGCCGACTGGCTCATGTTCAGCCGCACCTTCGATGCCCAGCGTTACAGCCCGCTGGACCAGATCAACCGGGATACCGTGGCTGACCTGGGGCTGGCCTGGTCTCTCGGGCTGCCGGCGGGAGTGACTGAAACCATTCCCACGGTATATGACGGGGTCATGTACCTGACCATGCCGGATGCCACCATCGTCGCCCTGGATGCTACGACAGGTGACCTTATCTGGCGCCACACCCCGGAAATCCAGGGCGGTCGGGCGGGCCGTTCCAAGACCATGTCCATCTACCAGGACATGGTGTATTTCGGCGCGTCCGATGGCTCCATCATCGCCATCGATGCCGTGACGGGCGAGCAGCGCTGGCGCAGCGAAAGCAATGGCCGCGATATCACCTCCGGCACGTTCGTGGCCGACGGCAAGGTCCTCTCTGCAGGCACCTGTCGCACCCGTGCCGATTGCGTGATCACCGCCCACGACGCCATGACCGGTGAACTGCAATGGACCTTCTATACCACCCAGGCGCCGGACCAGCCGCCGGGTTACGATACCTGGGCGGGAGTGCCCCTGGATGACCGCCGGGCCTCGGCGTGGGGGCTGCCCGGTTCGTATGATCCGGAATCCGGCCTCATTTACTGGGGTATCGCCAATCCCTCGCCCTATACACGATACGACCGTCACGGTGGTGACTCCTTTGCCGTGCCTTTGCAGGCGCCCGCCGAGTTGTACAGCAATTCCACGGTGGCTCTCGATCCCGATACCGGCAACCTGTCCTGGTACTACCAGCATCTGCCCGGTGACGACTGGGACGAGGACATGAACGAGGAACGCATCATCTTCCGCACGCGGGTAAATCCCGACCCGGAGCATGTAAAGTGGATCAACCCGGACGTGGTCGGGCAGGAGCGGGATGTCGTGGTCAATGTCGGGGAAGGGGGTGGCCTGTGGGTGCTGGACAAGCATACCGGCGAATTCCTGTGGGCCCTGCCGTTCCCCGAAGACCATGAGAACTTCCTCATCGAGGATATCGACGTCGCAACCGGCCTGACCACCATCAACCGGAACCTCCTGCTGACCGAGCCCGGGGCGCACCGCATCATCTGTTACTTCAACACCCGGTCCTACTGGCCCAGTTCCTACAACCCGCAACGCAATGCCATGTACGTACCCTTCGTGCGCAACTGCCTGAACATGACGTCAGCCACACCGGCATCGGAAGGCATGCCCGCCATGCCGCAGAGCCGCATCGGTATCAGTGCGCCGGGAACCACGCCTGACGAATTGAACGGCATGGCGAAGATCAACATGGAAACCGGGGAAATTGACTACTGGCATACCGGGATGATCCCGACCACGGCATCCATCCTCACCACGGGCGGCGACCTGCTGTTCTGGGGCGACGTCAACCGGCGGTTCCGGGCCCAGGACCTGGATTCGGGCGAGGTGCTGTGGGAAACCATTCTCGGCGGACCCATATCCACCAGCAATATCACTTATAGCGTTGAGGGTCGCCAGTATGTCGCCGTGATAACCGGCAACAACCTGTCGGCGCCGGGAATCAGCAACGGCACCATGGGACCGGTACGGCTGAATATCGATAACGGGTCGGGCAACAACCTGTATGTCTTCGCGCTGCCGGTCAAATAGACCGCGATAACCGCGCGGGAGCCCGAATGGCATGCGCTGAATGGCA
>CAZVSC010000025.1:0-6968 GCA_964629325.1 uncultured Enterobacteriaceae bacterium | reverse complement strand
GAATGGCATGCGCTGAATGGCAGTATCCGTTGCCAGTGAGGGGCGTGCGACCGCATCTCGATGCAGCAACTCATAAGGATTAAATAACCTTAATAATCAGTTAGTTAAAGAATATAGCTAATGTAATTTATTTGACTGCTTGCTACTCGACGATGTTGGCCAGGCCCTGGGTCAGTTCGATGTAGGTGCCTTTCGGGTCGGTGATGAAGGCGATGCACAGGTTGATCGCCTCGATGCATTCCGGGGCGCGGTCGAAGGCAATGCCCATCCCCTCCAGCCGGGCCGCAAAAGCCTGCAGGTCCGTCACTTCGAAGCCGATATGATCAATGGCCGTGCCCTGGGTGGGCAGCGGGTCACCGTTACGGTTGGGGATGAAGTCGACCCGCCCGCCGGGAATAACGGCAGAAGGCAGGTTGCGGCGCTCGCCGACCCCGGCGCCGAACACGTCCACATACCACTGGCGCAGGCCTTCGGCATCGGCGGGTGACAGGTGGGTGTGATGGAACCTGATGGGTTCGACCTGCTCGGGGTCGACCGCGAATTCAAAGCGTACGCCGTCGGGCAGGTCCGCCAGCACCTGGCTACTGCCGTCATCATAGAAGATGCTGGCGCCAACGGACTCCAGCCTGGCCTTGTACAACGCGTAGTCATTGACAGTGAAGCCGATGTGGTTGGCCGTGGTGTTGATGGAGGCCGTCGTGGGCTCGCCTTCGCGCAGCAGGATGAACATGCCGGGAAACATCAGTGGTTGCAGGCGACCGGAAGTACGTTCGACGCCACCGAGGGTTTTCCAGATTTCACGATGCTTCGCCACGTCCGGCACGATCAGGTGGGTATGTCCCGCACTGATGCCGATGGCATTCGGCGCGGCGGTTTGTGCCAGCGTGGCCTGTGCCAAAGTGGCTGCAGCCAGGACCGGCAGCAGCGTGCGCAAGATGGTCTTCATGATGTTCCCCCGTGAGTTGCCGTTCAACCGGCCAGTTTTTCCTTCAGTTCCTTGCGACGGGCATGCAGGACCGGCTCGGTGTACCCGTTGGGCTGCTCCATGCCCCTGAACACGAGGTCGCAAGCAGCCTGGAAGGCGATACCGTCGTATCCCGGCGCCATCGGCAGGTATTGGGGGTCGGCGGCATTCTGTTCATCGACGATCTTCGCCATCCGTTTCATGCTTTCCATCACCTGTTCCTGCGAGCAGATGCCATGGCACAGCCAGTTGGCGATGTGCTGGCTGGAAATGCGGCAGGTGGCGCGGTCTTCCATGAGACCGACGTTGTTGATGTCAGGGACCTTGGAGCAACCGACCCCCTGGTCGATCCAGCGCACCACGTAACCGAGGATGCCCTGGGCGTTGTTGTCGATTTCCTTCTGGATCTGCTCCGGGGTGAGCTTGTTCTCCACCATCAGCGGAATCCGCAGGATGTCGTCCACGCTGGCGGGATTGCGCGTGGCAAGCCGGCGCTGTGTGCGGGTGACATTAATCTGGTGGTAGTGAATGGCATGCAGGGTGGCTGCGGTAGGCGAGGGCACCCATGCGCAGCTGGCCCCAACGTTGGGATGCGCCACTTTCTGCATCATCATGTCGGCCATCTTGTCGGGTATCGCCCACATGCCCTTGCCGATCTGCGCTTTGCCGATGAAGCCGCAGCGGATGCCTATGTCGACGTTGGAATCTTCATAGGCGCTGATCCATGGTTCGCCTTTCACGGCCGCCTTCGGCAGGAAGGGGCCGGCATGCATGCTGGTATGTATTTCATCACCGGTGCGATCAAGGAAACCGGTGTTGATGAAAAACACGCGCTCCTTCACGGCGCGGATGCATTCCTTCAGGTTGACGCTGGTCCGGCGCTCCTCGTCCATGACGCCCACCTTGATGGTGTTGCGCTTGAGGCCAAGGGCATCCTCCACGGCGTTGAACAGGTCGTTGGTGAAGGCGGCTTCCTCGGGGCCATGCATCTTCGGCTTCACGATATAGATGTTGCCGTTGCGGCTGTTGCGGAACGGGCTGTTCCGCTGCAGGTCATGGAGGCCGCACAGGGTGGTGACCATGGCATCGAGAATCCCTTCGGGAATTTCATTGCCCTGCCTGTCCAGCACGGCATCGGTGGTCATCAGGTGGCCGACATTGCGCACCAGTAGCAGGCTGCGGCCCTGCATGGAAACGGTTTCGCCGCTGGTGCCCTTGTAGAAACGGTCCTGGTTGAGTACGCGCGTCAGGGTCTTGTCGCCTTTCTGGAAATTCGCCTGCAGGGTGCCGCGCATGAGGCCGAGCCAATTGCGGTAGACGGCCACCTTGTCGCTGCCGTCGACGGCGGCGACGGAGTCCTCGCAGTCCTGGATGGTGGTCATCGCGGATTCCATCACGATGTCCCTGATGTTGGCGTGGTGCTGCTTGCCGATGAAGTGTTCACCGTCGATCTGCATTTCGATGTGCATGCCGTGGTTGACGAAGAGCAGGGCCTCGGGTGCCTCGGAGAAACCCTGCCAGCCGACCAGCTTGTCCTGGTTTGTCAGCTGGGTGTAGGTGCCGTCCTCCAGTTCCACTTTCAGGACGATATGGCCGTCCTGGTTGATCAGTGTGTATTCGCGCACCTGCGAATGACGGCCGAATTCCAGGGGAATGGCCTGGTCGAGGAAGTCATCGGCCCAGTCGATGACCTTCTGGCCGCGTTCGGGGTCATAGCCTTTCTTTTCATGGCCGGTGAAGGGGATGACATCGGTACCGTAGAGGGCATCGTACAGGCTCCCCCAGCGCGCATTGGCGGCATTGAGGGCATAGCGGGCGTTCATTACGGGCACGACCAGCTGGGGGCCGGAAACGATGGAGATCTCGAAGTCGGAATTCCAGGTGCTGACCTTGAAGTCCGGGCCCTCGGGCACGAGGTAGCCGATGTCTGCCAGGAACTGCTTGTACTCGTCGCGGTGGGCCAGGTAGTACGCCATGTCGTGGCTTTTGTGCCAGCTGTCGATCTGTTCCTGCAGAGCATCACGTTTCGCCAGTAACTCCCTGTTTCTGGGAGCAAAATCCGCCACGATCCGGGACAGCGATTTCCAGAAATGATCAGGAGTGATGCCGGTGTAGGGGGCGGCCTCCTTTTCGATGAAATCGTAGAGTACCTGGCTGATCTGCAGGCTGTTGGCGGCGATATTGTTGGACATGGGTACCTCTTGCTGGCGGTTTTCGTAAAACGTGACCGAAAACTGGGGCCGCAATTCACCCTGAGCGGAAAGTGTAATCACGGCTGAAAGGCCGAAGATTGTATTGTGTATACCCAGAAAACGGAACCCTGCAGAAACCGGGGAAATCAGGGATTTCCGGGCATAAAGGCTTTAAGTTGAAAAACGAGTTCGGGTATACTCGGCGTCCTTCGAGAGAAGGAATCAGACCAAGAATTCCAGCAAATTTAATATCCGGTTTTGGCCGAATATCCACTTTCAATATCCCAGGGATTATCTCAGGAGGATCTATGAAGACTATTTTCAGAGCCATGGCAGTTGGCCTGCTTTTCGTGAGCACGGCAATGATGGCCCAGGTTCCCGGGTTCACAGAACGCAAATACCCCGATGGCTATATCACCGGCACCGTGACCAGTGAAAACGGTCCCGAAGCCGGCGTTTGGGTGATCGCCGAAACCAACGAGCTGAATACAGGCTTCATCAAGATCGTCGTCACCGACAACCAGGGGCGCTGGCTCATGCCCCAGCTGCCGGATGTCACCTACAACCTGTGGGTTCGTGGTTACGGCCTGCTCGATTCCGATACCACCGAAGGCCGCCCGGGCGACAGGGATGTGGCGCTGACCGCCAGCGTTGCACCGACGCCTGCTGACGCCGCCAAGGTCTATCCGCCTGACTACTGGCTGTCCCTGATCGAAATCCCGGGTGACGAGAATTTCCCCGGCACCGGCGCCAACGGTTTCATGCCGGCCATCACCAGCCAGAAAAAAATGCTGCACGAATTCAAGAGCGACTGCGAGTTCTGCCACCAGCTCGGCAACGAAGTGACCCGTTCCCTGGACCACATGGATCACCTCGGCTTCGACTCGCACGAAGAAGCCTGGCGCTATCGCACCACCCTGGGTGTGCGCGGCGGCTCCATGGCGGCCAACCTGGCCGGTATCGGCATGAACGGCATGGTCGACATGCTCTCCAACTGGACCCGCAAGATCGAAGGTGGCGCGGTGCCGCCGCAACCGCCGCGCCCGACCGGCGTAGAGCGCAACGTGGTCGTTACCCTGCGTGATATCGGCGGCGACCATGATTTCATGCACGATGAAATCACCACGGACAAGAACAACCCCACGGTAAACGCCTACGGCCCGACCTACGCGGTTTCCTCCGGCCACGGCACCCTGGCAGTGGTGGATCCGATCACCAACGACTCCTACTTCTATACCATTCCCACCAAGGAAGATCCCCGCGTCGTACGCGGCCGTTTCCCGGCGCCGGGCAACCCTTCCAATTTCTGGGGCTTCGAGCACCTGTGGGGACCGGATTACAACCCGGCCGACCCGCACAACCCGATGATCGGCCCTGACGGCCGCGTGTGGATGACTTCCAAGGTGCGCAATGACCAGCCGGCATTCTGCGGTCGCGATTCCGACAACAAGTACGCCCAGTACTACCCGCTGACTTTCAGCAACCGCCAGGCCTCCGTGTTCGATCCGGTCACCGGCCAGTTCGAGTTGATCGATACCTGTTTCGCCACGCATCACCTGCAGTTCGGCACCGATCCGGACAACACGCTGTATTTCAACGAACTGCTGGGCCCGGTGTTCGGCTGGGTCAATACCCGCATCTGGGACCAGACCCATGACGAGGAACTGTCCCAGGGCTGGTGTCCGCAGATCATCGACACCAACGGTGACGGTGTGATCACCCGCCCGTGGAATGCCTGGGATGCCGATGAAAAGGATCCGAACCTGGATACCGAAATCCGCAATAACATGTACACCGTGATCCCTGACCCCAACAACAGCAACATCGTCTGGGGCGCCAACGAGGACAGCGGTGCGGGCTTCCCGTTCGGCTCGATCATCCGCCTGGATCGCGGCAACAACCCGCCGGAAACCTGTATCGCCGAAGTCTATGCGATTCCTGATCCCGGCTTCGACCCGCGCGGCATGGACCTGGACAGCAAGGGCAATCCCTGGGTCGCCCTGGCGGGCTCTTCGCACTGGGCCAAACTGGATCGCAGCGCCTGTCCCGTCCTGAATGGGCCTGGCACTGAAACCGGCACCCATTGCGACGCCGGCTGGACCCTGTACCAGACCCCGGGCCCGAAGATGGGCAACAGCGACGTACCGGCTGACTTCCATTACTTCGGCTGGGTCGACCAGCACAACGTCAGCGGCCTGGGCAAGGACACGCCGATCATCACCGGCTCCAACTCCGATTCGCTGATCGCTCTGGATCCGGAATCAGGCGACTGGACCTTCCTGCGCGTGCCGTACCCGATGGGCTTCTACCATCGCGGTCTGGACGGCCGTATCGACGATCCGGATCTCGGCTGGAAGGGACGTTCTCTCTGGGCCAACTACGGCAACCACCTCATTTGGCATACCGAAGGTGGAAAAGGCACCACCGGCAAAATGGTGCAATTTCAAATAAGGGAAACTCCGCTTGATTATTAAGTCGGGTTTCTGATTTAAAGCAAATCTGGGAAGGGGTCGCATTAGCGGCCCTTTTCTTTTGCGGAGTTTTCCTGGGCTCAAGCAGTAGCTGCTGCGCTCGGCATTACACTTTCGGATTCAGGGTTAAATGTCGGATGACGGCTCTGCGAGCCTCTTCCGACCTACAATACTTTCCTGGTTCGAGACTGAGTCGAGAGATACTCGCGACGCTACCTGCGCGGAGCTTTGTTGGGCGCCCTGCGGTCGCCTGGCTGTCGCCGGTGAATGTTCCGGATCAGTCGGTGTATTCGTAGCTGATCTTGATGGCCTTGACGCCATCCATGCGGCTGATCTGCTGGGCGACGTCATTGCCATCGGCGCGAGTGACACGACCGAGCAGGAAAACCACGCCATTGTGGATGACCGGAATGGTGGCCGGGGACAGGGTGGGTATGACGGCCTCGATCTGCTCCAGGATATGCCTGTCGGCAGCATCAAACGAATCGTCCAGCGTCTCCACAACTTCAAGCTCGTTGATGAGACGCCGAATATCCTTTGACGCAAACGCGGCAGCGGCTGCAGCGGTATTACGCTGTTCCTCGCTGAGCACCTGCCCGGCCAGCAGGACGTAGCCGTTCACGCTGAATGCCATGAAATCGGCACCGGTCAGCGCCTTGCTGTTTTGCAGCGCAAAGTTGACGCGCGAGGCGATGGCGGCATCATCAATTTCCTGGGCAGTAGCCAGTGAAGTAAACAGCAGAAAAAGGGCTGCTATTAAAATGTGCTTCATGATTATCCCCGTTTCAGTTCGAATTTATCCCGGATGGTGGCGTACCAGTTACCGGCCAGACGGCCGACCGGGTCGAGTTTTTCGAAATTGACGTACCCGTCCTGGTAAATGTCGTCATCGATATTGATGTACTTGATCTGGCCGAGGATCAGGTTGCCTGAACCTTCGACGTCGCCGAAGCTGATGATCTGGTTGAGTTCGCATTCGAAGACGAGGAGGGCGTCCTTCACGTAGGGTGCATTGATGGTCTGCGCCTCGGCAGGCTCCAGTCCCGCAAAGCTGAATTCATCCTCTTCCGGCTCCAGCAGGGCGGCGGACTTGCTCATCTGCGTGACCAGCTTGTGGCTGACGGTGCTCAACGTAAAGCACTTGCTGTCGATGACGTTCTGCAGGGTGTCTTTTTTGCGCCCGTCCAGGCGGGGGATGGTGGAGAAACCCACGATCGGCGGAGTCGAGCTGAAGGCGTTGTAAAAGGAAAACGGGGCCAGGTTGTTGATGCCGTCCTTGCTGCGTGTGCCGGCCCAGGCAATGGGCCTGGGAGCGACGCCCCCGATGAGGAATTTGTACAT
>CAZVSC010000024.1:0-42718 GCA_964629325.1 uncultured Enterobacteriaceae bacterium | reverse complement strand
CGCCAAGGGCGAGATTTCCGGTACCAACGCGGCCACGGTAAAGGCCCAGCTTCGCAAGCAGGGTATCAAGCCGACCAAGGTCAGAAAGAAACCCAAGCCCCTTTTCGGCACCGGCAAGCCAGCCATCAAGCCGATGGATATCGCCATTTTCACGCGCCAGCTGGCAACCATGATGAAAGCCGGTATCCCGCTGGTACAGTCGTTCGAGATCGTGGGTGAAGGGCTCGACAATCCCAGCATGCGCGAGATCGTTTTCTCAATTCGCGACGACGTCTCCGCCGGCAACCATTTCGCCGATGCCATTCGCAAGTATCCACGCCAGTTCGATGAACTGTTCTGCAACCTGGTCGATTCAGGCGAACAGTCAGGTGCCCTGGAAACCATGCTCGACAGGCTCGCCACCTACAAAGAAAAATCCGAGGCGCTGAAATCCAAGATCAAGAAAGCCATGAACTATCCGATCACCGTACTTGTCGTGGCCGCCATCGTAACGGGCATCCTGCTTGTGAAGGTGGTGCCCCAGTTCGCGGAAACTTTCTCCAGCTTTGGCGCCGAACTGCCGTTGTTTACCCAGTACGTCATGCGCCTGTCCGATTTCATGATCGCCTGGTGGATATATATCGTGGCTGGTATCGGCGTCGCCGGCTATTCCTTCAAGGAAGCCAAATTGCGGTCGAAGAAATTCCGTGAATCCGTTGAGCGCCTCTCCCTGAAGCTGCCGATCATCGGTAATATCCTGGTGCAATCCTGTCTCGCCAGGTTCACCCGTACGCTGTCCACGACGTTTGCCGCCGGTGTACCACTGGTCGATGCACTGACGTCGGTATCGGGCGCCACCGGTAACATCGTGTACAAAACGGCTTCCCTGCAGATCCGCGATGACGTTACCTCCGGCCAGCAGCTGACTGCCTCGATCAAGGCCACCAACCTGTTCCCGATCATGGTGCTGCAGATGGTTTCCATCGGCGAGGAGTCCGGTGCCCTGGACGCCATGCTCGACAAATGCGCCACCTTCTATGAGGCAGAAGTCGACAACGCCGTTGACGGTCTGACCTCGATGATGGAACCGTTGATCATGGCGGTACTCGGTGTCCTCGTGGGCGGCCTGATGATCGCGATGTACATGCCCATCTTCCAGATCGGTGCAGTAGTATAAGGGCACTACCCCCCGATGACATTTGCTGAATTTTTTGCCGCCAATCCAGTTGTATTGGCGGCAATTGCCTTTGCTTTCGGCCTGGTCGTCGGCAGTTTCCTCAATGTCGTGATCTACCGCCTGCCTCTGATGATGGAGGCGGAATGGACCGCGCAATGCCGGGACCTGCTGGAAATCAGTGACAACACCGATTCCGGCGAAAAACCCCCTTTCAACCTGGCTGTTCCCAATTCCCATTGCCCGCAATGCAAGCACGAAATTTCTGCACTGGAAAACATTCCCGTTCTGTCCTGGGCGGTTCTGAGAGGCAAATGCCGATACTGCCAGGCGCCGATTTCCCCACGTTATCCTGTGATGGAGCTGGTTACGGCGCTCCTGACCGGACTGGTTGCCTACCATTTCGGGTTCACCCTGCTCACCCTGGCGGTCCTGTTGCTCACCTGGGGCCTGATTGCCCTGACCATGATCGATTACGACCACCAGTTGCTGCCCGATGACATCACGCTTCCCCTGCTGTGGCTTGGCCTGCTAGTCAACAGCAACGGCCTTATCGTGTCCCTGGAGGATGCCGTGTATGGTGCCATTGCCGGCTACCTGCTGCTTTGGGGTGTGTACTGGCTGTTCAAACTGCTCACCGGCAAGGAAGGCATGGGCTATGGCGACTTCAAGCTGCTGTCAGCCCTGGGTGCATGGCTGGGCTGGCAGGCTTTGCCGATGATCATACTGCTGTCGTCCCTGGTCGGCGCCGTGATCGGCATCGGCCTGATTGGAATACTCGGACGTGACAGGAATATCCCCATCCCCTTCGGACCCTATCTCGCCAGTGCAGGCTTCCTGTCCCTGATCTGGGGCAATGAAATCACGGGCTTTTACTACAGCCTGATCATGTAAAAGGCAGCGGAAATCACACTCATGCCAGCGACCGGTCACAACAAGCGCTTTGCCGTAGGACTGACAGGCGGCGCGGGAAGCGGCAAGACAACGGTCAGCAATCTCTTCAGGGAATTCGGCGTGGACATTGTCGACGCCGATGAAATCTCCCGGGACCTGGTAGGCAGGGATTCCCCCCTGCTCCCGCAGATCCTCGAGCATTTCGGCCAGGACCTGGCTGACGCCACGGGCGGCCTCGATCGCCGCGCCCTGCGCGAACGGATTTTCCACGATGCCGGCGCGAAGTCCTGGCTCGAGGCACTCATGCATCCGGCCATTCGTGAGGAAATCCGGCGACGCGTCGAAACCGGTTCCGCCCCTTATGTCATGGTCGTGGTACCGCTGCTGGTGGAATCCGGTGCCTATGATTTCGTGGACCGAGTCCTGGTAGTCGACGCACCGGAGGATGCCCAGGTGGCAAGACTGCGCCAGCGTGACGGTATATCCAGGGAACTCGCCGAGCAGATGCTGGCGGCCCAGGCCACGCGCAGGCAGCGGCTCGACAGGGCCGACGATGTCATCGACAACAGCAAGGACATGTCTGCGCTCGCCGGTCACGTGCGAAGGCTGCACGAAACCTACCTGAAAATGGCAACGGCCTGACGTCCCGCCATGGTCCGATTACTGGACAATCGTGCCCTGCACATCGCTTTCATCGTGTTGGCAACCGGCCTGTGCTTCTGGCCGGGCCTGGACAGCCTGTTTCTCTTCGACGACGGCCCCAACCTCGATGCACTGGTGCATATCCGGGAGGCCTCGCTGTCCAGTCCCGACTTCCGGGAATTCGTGCTTGCCGGGCAGGCCGGACCAACCGGCCGGCCCGTATCATTATTCACTTTCGCCCTGCAGGCCGCCGCCTGGCCGGGCGATCCGGCAGCCTTCAAGGCGATAAACCTCCTGATCCATGCTCTCAGCGCCGTTCTCGTGTATCTGTGCAGCTTCCGGCTGGCCATGCACCTGCGCGGAGAACGACATCTCGCCGCCATGGTGGCGTCCACAGCCGCGCTCGTCTGGGCGCTGCAACCGGTACATACGTCCACTGTGCTTTACACCGTCCAGCGCATGGCCCTGTTGTCCAATTTTTTCCTGTTGTTGGGCATTTACGGCCACGTGGCACTCCGGCTTGGTGCGGTAAAAAGCGACACTCAGCGCTCGGCTTTGCTCACGCTGTCTCTGGCATTGACGGGTTTGCTCGCATTATTCAGCAAGGAAAATGCCCCGACCCTGGTTTTTTACCTGCTGGTGCTCGAGTACACCCTCCTGCATGACATACCAACCGGCCGGACGCTCAGGCTATGGCGTGCCGCCTGCCTGTGGTTGCCGGCAGTCATCCTGTTGCTCCTGCCCCTGGCTTTTCTCGATCGCCTGCAAACCGATTATGCGGACTATACCGACTTCACCATGGTCGAGCGGCTGCTGACCCAGGCTCGCGTGTTGTGGGAATACCTGGCGGTACTGCTTTTACCGACAACCGGAGCCACGGGCATCTTTCACGATATCCCGGTTTCGACCTCCCTGTTCAGTCCTCTTGCTACCTTCATCGCCATCGCAGCCTGGATCGGATTGCTGGCGCTGGTCCTGTACAGACCCGGACGCCACAGGATATGGCTCTTCGCCGTACTGTGGTTCTTTTCCGGCCATCTCGTCGAGTCATCCGTGCTTGCGCTTGAGCTGTTTTTCCATCACCGCAATTACCTCGCGTTTTACGGCTTCGTCTTCGCCCTGGTGTACGCATACCATGCCTGGCTGCCTGCCACACTGCTGAATCCGAGACTGCGTGTGGCCATTCCCGTGCTTTATTTATTGCTGCTGGCTTCGAATACGGCCCGCATCAGCCAGCTCTGGACCCAGCCGCTGTATCTGGCGGAACGCTGGTATGAAGCCGAACCGGCTACATCGAGGAATGCCGAATTCTATGCCATGCAGCTTGCACAATACGGTAGTGAGGGTGAACAGCTTGCGGCTGGGGTACTGGAAAAAACAGCGGCTTCCACCAGCAGCTTTCACCTGCTTTTGAACCTGATGACACTGGCCTGTGTAAATCCAGCCGTGAATGCACCGGGTGAACCGGAGCTGCTCGCACAGGCCGACGCATTGTCTGCAGAGAATCGCAACCTGGTCTCGCCGCTGCAGCAGATAGTCCGCCTGCAACAGGAGGGCAATTGCCCGGTATACGGTGAATTTTTCCTGGAAAACCTGATCGAACGACTGGCTGCACAGTCCGGTGATTACGACCGGGGCATGTTTCAGTTCGAACTGGCCAGGTTTCGCAGTGGCCGGGGGGACAGTGCCGGCGCCAGGGCGCTGATGGAACAGGCCTATGCCAATTCAGGTGATCCCGGTGTGCTCTTTACACTGGCCGTGCAACTGATCAATGCGGGTGATTACAACCAGGCGCTTGAGTACATCGACCGGGCAATCGCCGATGTAACAACGTCCAACAACATACGTACAGGTACACGCCGCAGCAAGCTGGAGACGCTCGGCAGCATGCGTGAAGATGTGTTAGGGTTCATGGCTGGAACACGATGATCATGGAAACAGGCAATTCCGATGAATGACAAGCAAAGCACGGGCATACGCCAGGTAAACTGCCCCACCTGCCAGAAAATCGTGGCATGGCGGGAGGAAAATACCTACCGGCCGTTCTGTTCGAAAAAATGCCAGCTGATCGATTTTGGTGACTGGGCGTCGGAACGCAACAGCATCCCTGTGGAAGATGGCCCGGAAGATTTCAGGCTGGATGACTTCGCAGGACCCGGGGAATCCTAGGCCAACAGGTTCCTGACGGCTGCAACGATGCCCTGGTTGGCTGCAGGGAACTCCAATGTTTCAAGCTCCGGCACCGATACCCACCTGACCGGCTGCCCCTCGCAGCCCCTGGCATCGCCGGCAAATACGTGTACATACCAGACATCCAGCAGTACCCGCTTGTCGCCGTAGTCGTGGTGAATTTTCAGCAGGCTGGCGCATTCTCGCACGACGATATTCACTTCTTCCCTTAATTCACGCTTCAGTGCCTGCTGCACGCTTTCACCCGGGGCGACCTTGCCGCCGGGAAACTCCCAAAGCCCGCCCTGGTGCTGGTCCTGGTGTCGCCTGGCAACGAGAATTTCACGCGCCGGGTTGACTACCACGCCAACGGCAACATGAACGACAGCGTCAGGTGCGGTATTCGGCATTGATGGTGACGTAGTCGTGGGAAAGATCGCATGTCCAGACAGTGTCGATGCAATCGCCCCTGCCCAGTACGATACGAATGGTGATTTCTTCCTTGTCCATTACCGCCTGCCCGGCCGCCTCGGTATACCCGGGTGCCACAGCGCCGGCCTCGACAATGCAGACGTCGCCCAGGTAAATGGCCACCTTGCCGATATCCAGGTTCTGAATGCCGGCTCGCCCGACCGCCGCAAGGATGCGGCCCCAGTTGGGGTCCGAGGCGAACAGTGCGGTCTTCACCAGAGGTGATTCCGCAATCGTATAGGCCAGTGACAGGCATTCCTCCGGCACCGCCCCGCCTTCCACGCGCACGGTGACGAATTTGGTGGCGCCTTCAGCATCCCTCACGATGCCCTGTGCAAGAGCGATGAACACTTTATCAAGCGCTGCCTGGAACCTGGCGTCGTCCGCGCCCACGGCAATCCCGCTGGCACCACTGGCCGCCAGCATGCAGCAATCGTTGGTGGAGGTATCGCTGTCCACCGTGATGCGATTGAAGGACCGGTTGACCGCCTTGTCCAGATAGCGCTGCAGGTCAGCCTTTTCAACGACCGCATCGGTAAAGACAAAACCCAGCATGGTCGCCATGTTCGGCTTGATCATGCCGGCACCCTTGGCGATGCCGGTGATGGTGACCGGCTTGCCTTCGATATCCAGCTGTACGGATGCCGCCTTGGGCCGCGTGTCCGTGGTCATGATGCCGCGAGCGCATTCAAGCCAGTTGTCTTCGACCAGGTTGTCCAGGGCGTGGGGAATGGCATCGATGATCTTCGTCACCGGCAGCTGCTCCCCAATCACACCGGTTGAAAACGGCAGTATGGCCGCCACGGGAAGCTGTTTGAGCTCGGCTACCTCAAGGCAGACCTGCAAGGCGTTGTCGATGCCCTGCTTGCCGGTGCCCGCATTGGCATTGCCGGTGTTGATGACAAAGTAACGGGGAGCGGCTTGCGCAAGATGGTTCTTGCAGACAGTCACAGGCGCCGCACAGAAGGCGTTGGTGGTGAACACGCCGGCTACGGTCGCTTCATCGCCCAGAGAAAACACCACGCAATCGAGCCGGCCGGGCTTCTTGATGCCGGCGGATACTGCCGCCATGGTGATGCCTTTTACCGGGTGGAGAGTGCCGAGTTCACCGCTACCGACTGCCATGGCTTTGTATTTCCTTTCAGGTTTCTTTCAGGTTAACGGATGTATTCTTGTGCAGTGTTCTTGTTAGAAGAGATACAAGATACAGGATACAAGGGCGATCCATCCAATTTCACTGAAGTCCGCCCCCTGTATCCTGTATCCTGTATCTTGTATCCGCTTAACGTTAGTTAAGCTTTCCGTGGCACTGTTTGTATTTCTTGCCTGACCCGCAAGGACACGGATCGTTCCTGCCCACTTTCTCACCCTGGCGCTGGTAAGGTGCCTGCGGTGCCGCCTGCTGTTCCGGCTGCTGTCCGGCATCCCCGCCGGCCTGGGCCAAGGCGCTGGCTTCCCGGTGCACCTGGGTGGTCTGCTGTTTCTGCGCCTCCTGCAGTCGCTGCTGTTCGATGGCGTCCGCCTGTTCGTTCTGCCTGATCTGCACAAGACTGAGGAACTTGATCACTTCATGCTGCAGGTTGCGCAACAGCTCCTCGAACAGGGCAAAGGCTTCGCGTTTGTATTCCTGTTTCGGGTTCTTGCCACCGTAACCGCGCAGGCCGATGCCCTGTCGCAGGCTGTCCATCTGGCCCAGGTGTTCCTTCCACAGGGTATCCAGGATCTGCAGTGTGATCTGCTTTTCGAAGACCCGCATATTGTCGCCCACCATGGAGGATTTTTCCTCATAGGCTTTCACGACTTCCGCAAGGATGCGCTCGCGCAGGCTCTCCTCGTAGAGGGTATTGTCCTCATCCAGCCATTTCTGCACAGGCAACTTGACGCCAAACTCCCCTTCCAGCGACTGTTCCAGCCCGGGAATATCCCACTGCTCCTCGATGCTTTGCGGCGGGATGTAAAGCGAAATGTGGTCGTTGACGACTTCTTCCCGCATGGAGCTGATGACATCACCGATATCATCGGTCTCCATCAGCTCATTGCGGCGTTGGTAGATGATCTGGCGCTGGTCGTTGGCAACGTCGTCGTACTCAAGCAGCTGCTTGCGGATATCGAAGTTGCGGCCTTCCACCTTGCGCTGGGCCTTCTCGATGGAGTTGGTCACCATCTTGTGTTCGATGGCTTCGCCTTCACCCATGCCCAGGCGGCGCATCAGGTTGCCGACGCGGTCCGAGGCAAAGATACGCATCAGGTTGTCTTCCAGCGACAGGTAGAAACGGGAATACCCCGGGTCGCCCTGACGCCCGGCCCGGCCGCGCAGCTGGTTGTCGATACGGCGGGATTCATGCCGCTCCGTGCCGACGATATGCAGGCCGCCGGCCTCGATAACCTGGTCGTGGCGTTTCTGCCACTCGGTCTTGATTTTATCCACCTGCTCAGGAGTCGGATTGTCCAGATCTGCGACTTCGGATTCCCAGCGCCCCCCCAGTACGATGTCGGTACCACGACCGGCCATGTTGGTGGCGATTGTCACCGTGCCGGGCCGTCCGGCCTGGGCGATGATCTCCGCTTCCTTTTCATGATATTTGGCGTTGAGCACGTTGTGCTTGATCTTTTCCTTGTTCAGGAATTTCGACAGGATCTCGGACGTTTCGATGCTCGCCGTTCCGACCAGCACCGGCGCTCCCTTGTCACGGAACTCCACAATATCCTGGACGATCGCCTTGAATTTCTCCTGGGTGGTCAGGTAAATCAGGTCATTGGCGTCGATACGAACCATCGGCTTGTTGGTCGGGATGACCACAACGTCGAGCCCGTAGATCTGGTGAAACTCGAAGGCTTCCGTATCCGCTGTACCGGTCATGCCGGAAAGCTTCTCGTAGAGACGGAAGTAATTCTGGAATGTTGTTGATGCCAGGGTCTGGCTTTCATTCTGGATCGGGACGCCTTCTTTCGCCTCGATGGCCTGGTGCAGGCCTTCTGAAAGACGCCGGCCCTGCATGGTGCGGCCGGTATGTTCGTCGATGAGGACGATCTGCTGGTCCTGGACGATGTATTCGACTTCCCTGTGGAACAGGTAATGGGCGCGCAGGGCCGCAGACAACTGGTGCAGCAGAGTCAGGTTGGTGGCCGCATAGAGGCTCTCGCCCTCCTGCAGCAGGCCGCGGCTGACCATAAGGCCCTCCACTTTCTCGTGACCCTTGTCAGTGAGCTCCACCTGACGGCTCTTTTCGTCCACCAGGAAATCGCCATCAATTTCGTCTTCGCCTTCAATGCGGCGCTCGATCATGGATTTGTCAGGTGCCTTGTCGGCCTTCTTCAACAGGGGCACCAGGGCATTGATATCGTGGTACCGCTTGGATGTGTTCTGGACCGCGCCGGAAATGATCAGTGGCGTCCTCGCTTCGTCGATGAGGATGGAGTCCACCTCGTCGACGATCGCGAAAACCAGGTCGCGCTGGAATTTATCCTGCAGGCGGAAGGCCATATTGTCGCGCAGGTAGTCGAAACCGAATTCATTGTTCGTGCCGTAGGTGATGTCGGCCTGGTAGGCAGCACGTTTTTCTTCCGGCGTCTGTCCGGGCACGACATAACCAACGGACAGGCCCAGGAATTCATAGAGGGGTCCCATCCAGCCAGCATCACGCCTGGCCAGGTAGTCATTCACCGTCACCAGGTGTACACCCCGGCCTGTCAGGCCGTTAAGATAAGCAGGTAGCGTCGCGACCAGGGTCTTGCCCTCACCGGTGCGCATTTCCGCGATCTTGCCGTTGTTCAACACCATGCCGCCGATCAACTGGACATCGAAGTGGCGCATCTTCATTACGCGCACGCCGGCTTCCCGGACCACGGCAAAGGCCTCCGGCAGCAGCTGCTCCAGGGTCTCACCCGCTTCAAAACGCTGCCTGAATTCTGCGGTTTTTGCCTTCAATTCTGCGTCGGACAGCGCCTGCATGTCGGACTCGAAGGCATTGATACGGAGTACCACTTTCGAGAGTTTCTTGATCTCCCGCTGGTTCTTGCTGCCAAATATTTTCGTAAGCATAGCTCTGGATCTTGATTAGTCGATATTACAGAAATAAGGCCGGATTCACGGCACTCAAGTGACCATCGCCTGGGTATTACCGGGACGGCCTGGGCTTGAAACGGGGATTATCGGCTGGTGCGATGAACGTAAGACGAGGGATCCACGACGCGGCCATTTTTATGAACTTCGAAATGCACGTGCGGTCCCGTGGAGCGGCCGGAGTTACCGGACAGGGTTATTACCTGGCCTTTCTTGACGATATCACCCGGCGTGACCAGGAGTTTCTCGTTGTGGGCATAGAGGGTTTCATACCCGTTGCCGTGATTCACCTTGACCATGTTGCCGTAACCCTGTTTGTCACCCGCATAGGTGACAACGCCGGCAGCCACAGCCTTCACATCCACGCCAGTGCGGCCGGTCGCGAAATCGATACCCTGGTGCCAGGCCAGCTTGCCGGTGAACGGGTCGATGCGGCGGCCGTAGGTGGAGGATATCCAGCCGCGGTTGACCGGGCGGCCGGACAGGAAAGATTCGGTCTGTATCTGCTGTTCTGCCAGCAGCGAGTCCAGCAGCTCAAGCTGCTGCTGCTTGTCGTCGATTTCACTGGCCAGGTTGTCCAGGGCGCGCAGGAAATCCGGAACGGCAACGTCCTCGGCCTCCATGTCAGCCGGCCCCCCAAGAGCGGGCTGCTGAGTGAAATCGAATTCGCCGTCATCCAGGTTTGAAATTTCGGTAAGGCGCTGGCCCAGGGCATCCAGCCTGAGCAGCCTGGCCTGCAGGTTGGCCATTCTCAACGTCAGGGCTTCAAGCTGGGCCAGGGTATCCTGGCGGATCTGGTCGATATCCTCTTTCTGGGACTTCAGGGTATCCATCCAGGCCTGGGTGGCTTCATCCTTGTAGAAGTCGGCATTGCGGGTAGCCGACAAATGATAGCCGTAATAGCCAAGGACCACGGGTACACCGAGAAGGCATACCGAAAGGGCGACGCGCATCCATCCCTTGAGTACCAGGGATTTGGTATCGCCGTGCTTCTGGTCAACGATGATTATTTTCATGCAATGCTATCTGGTTACTTTCTATACACAATCTAGGCACTATACAGACTATACAGATTTATCCGCAGATTGTTCCGCGGACATATTGGCTGGGTCGCATAAACCCAGTAATCATGCGGCTTTCAGGCCGACATGATCGAACACAGGCCGGATTAGACCATATTTAGCTGGAAAAAACAGGTCTCAGATAAGAGATTGGGGCAGCGTCCTCTGTATCAAAGGTAACGATCTCCCAGCTGTCCTTCTCGGTCATCAGCTTGCGCAGGAGGGCATTGTTCAGGGCATGCCCTGATTTGTAGCCGCGGAATTCACCGATAAGGGTTTTTCCGAGCAGGTAGAGGTCGCCGATGGAGTCGAGGATCTTGTGCTTCACGAATTCGTCCTCGTACCGCAGTCCGTCCTCGTTGAGCACCCGGTAATCCCCCACGGCGATGGCATTGTCCATGCTGGCGCCGAGAGCCAGGTTGCGGTTCCTCAGTTCCTCGAATTCGTGCATGAAGCCGAACGTGCGTGCCCGGCTCACTTCCTTGACGAAAGAGGTGCTGGAAAAGTCGACGCAGGCTTCCTTGGTGTACTTGCGGTGAACGGGATGATCATAAAGCAGGGTGTAGCCGACCTTGAAGCCGTTGAAGGGTTTCAGGCTGACCTTCTTGTCACCCTGCTCCACGGTGACCTCGCGGGTAATGCGAATGTACTTCTTGGGAGCATTCTGCTCTTCGATACCGGCAGACTGGATCAGGAAGACGAACGGACCGGCACTGCCGTCCATGATGGGCACTTCGGAAGCGCTGACTTCGACGTAGGCATTGTCAATTCCCAGGCCAGACATGGCGGACATGAGATGCTCGACGGTGGAAATCCGGACATCGCCCTTCATCAACGTGGATGACAAGGTGGTATCACCCACGTTTTCTGCAACGGCGTGAATCAGGACTGCTGGGTCGAGATCGACCCGGGAGAAGACTATGCCGGTATCAACGGGTGCGGGACGCAGGGTCAGGTAGACTTTCTGACCGGTATGCAGACCCACTCCAGTCGCTTTGATGACGTTCTTTAGCGTTCTTTGCCTAATCAATGCTCGTTCTCACTCTCACTTCGGTTGAAGAAAATACTTGCCGCTCTCCCCCGAAGCTCTTCCGTCCATTGTTAGTATCGCTGCTTCGCTTTCCAGTGCGATTACCATGACTCTGTGCATACCCGGGATGACTCCAGGTTTGCAGCAGTAACCGCTGAGGCTGCTTGTTGTTACCCGGCAGGCGAGGCTGCCCGGTTGTCCGGAAAGGGCGAATATTAACAAAATCCGCCACTTTCACCAATAGCAGCCCCACTTTCCTGCTCATGCAGCCCCGCCGGCTCATGGGAGCCGGCACTCAGTCCGCCTGTTTCCTCAGGAAAGCCGGGATATCGAGGAAATCCATGTCGGTTTCCGCGCCCACGGCTTTCGGCAAGGGGCGGCGTTCCTGGAGCTCGCTTTCCGCTTCCGCCTTCATCCTGGCAGCCTCTTTCTTTCTCAGTATGGCCGGCTTGTCCAGGTTGTTGAAGTCCGCGTTCCTGTGGTTTTTGACCGTATTGTCAACCACCTTGGTCGGCTTCTCGATCTGCATGCCGCCGAGTCCGGTGGCGACCACGGTAACGGTCAGTTCATCCTTCAGTGACGGATCGATGACCGTTCCCACCACGACGATGGCCTGGTCAGAGGCAAACTCGGAAATGGTGTCGCCCACTTCGCTGAATTCACCCAGGGTCAGGTCCTCACCTGCCGTGATGTTGATCAGAATGCCGCGGGCACCCTGCAGGTTGACGTCTTCCAGCAGCGGGCTGCGAATGGCCGCCTCTGCCGCTTCAACCGCACGGTTTTCGCCACGCGCATAACCGGTACCCATCATGGCCATGCCCATCTCGGACATCACGGTGCTGACGTCGGCAAAATCCACGTTGATCATGCCGGGACGCATGATGAGGTCGGCAATGCCTTTCACCGCACCCAGCAATACGTCATTGGCGGCGCTGAATGCATCAAGCAACGTGGAACCCTTGCCCAGCACATCCATGAGCTTTTCGTTGGGTATGGTGATTAGAGAGTCAACATGCTCTGCAAGTTCCCGAATACCCTGCTCGGCGATCGCCATGCGCTTGCGGCCTTCGAACGGGAACGGCTTGGTGACGACGGCCACGGTCAGGATGCCCATTTCGCGAGCGATCTCGGCCACTACCGGTGCACCACCTGTACCGGTTCCGCCACCCATGCCGGCAGTAATGAACACCATGTCGGCACCTGAAATGATCTCCCGGATGCGGTCACGGTCCTCCAGCGCGGCCTGGCGGCCGACTTCCGGATTGGCACCTGCGCCAAGACCCTTGGTTACGGCGCCACCAAGCTGAAGGTTCATCCTGGTATCCATTTTTTCCAGCGCCTGTGCATCGGTATTGGCGCAAATGAACTCGACACCATCGATGGTGTTCTTGAGCATGTGCTGCACAGCGTTGCCGCCGCCGCCACCGACTCCGATCACCTTTATGACTGCACTCTGTGCAATATTGTCTACTATTTCAAACATCTTAATACCCCCTCGGGATAGTCCACCTTGTAGTTAAAAATTGATTGCCGGTTTTGAGTGACGAGTGTCAGTCCTCACCCCTGAAAATGTTTTTTACCCGCTCGAACAGCGTGATGCCCGGTTCACGTACCGTGCTGCCTTCCCGTTCCTGGGCCTGGCGCATGCCATACAGGAGCAGCCCTACCGCGGTCGAATAGGTCGGGTTGCGGACGATATCCACCAGTCCGTTCACATCCGTGGGCATGCCAATGCGCACCGGCATATGAAATATTTCCTCTGCCAGTTCAGCCACGCCTTCCATCTTGCTGGTACCACCGGTGAAGACCATGCCTGCTGCCAGCATGTCTTCGTATCCGCTTTGCCTGATCTCAGCCTGGATCAGGTGAAAGAGTTCGTCATAACGCGGCTCGACCACATCGGCCAGCGCCTGGCGGGATAGCTCCCGGGGCGGCCGATCCCCAACACTGGGGACCTTGATCATGTCGTCGGCGCTGGCCAGCTGGCTCAGGGCACAGGCGTACTTGATCTTCAGTTCCTCGGCGTTGTCTGTCGGCGTGCGCAAGGCCATGGCGATATCATTGGTCACCTGATCACCGGCGATGGGGATAACCCCGGTATGCCTGATGGCGCCTTCGGTGAATATGGCGATATCGGTAGTACCGCCACCGATATCCACCAGGCACACACCGAGCTCTTTCTCATCCTCAGTCAACACCGAATAACTGGATGCCAGCTGCTCGAGAATGATTTCGTCGGTTTCAAGTCCACAGCGCTTGATGCATTTCTCGATGTTCTGAGCGGCATTGGTCGCGCAAGTGACCAGGTGTACTTTTGCTTCCAGCCTGACGCCGGACATTCCCAGCGGCTCCTTCACCCCTTCCTGGGAATCGATGATGTATTCCTGGGGCAATATATGAAGGACCTTCTGGTCTGCCGGAATGGCGACGGCCTGGGCGGCATCGATGACTCGCTCGATATCGGCGGGATACACCTCTTTATCCCGAATCGCGACGATGCCGTGAGAATTCATGCTGCGTACGTGGCTGCCCGCGATACCCGCGTAGACCGAATGGATCTGGCAACCCGCCATGAGCTCGGCCTCTTCCACTGCACGCTGGATGGACTGTACCGTGGACTCGATATTGACCACTGTGCCCTTCTTCAGTCCCCGGGAACGGTGCCTGCCGATGCCGACGATATTGAGACCGCCCTCGGCATTGATCTCACCGACGATCGCCACGACCTTGGACGTACCGATATCCAGGCCGACAATCATGTTTCCGCCGCTTGGGTTACTCATGGGAAGCAACTCCTTCTTGTTCATATTCTGAAATTTGGTCATAGCGAGACCACCTCTTCACCTGTAATGGATTTGTTTTTCACGGCGATACCGCTCTTGTACCGTAGATCAATCGATTCAACTGAAACCATATGCTCCATAAAAAATGGATCAAGAAAGTCCACCAAGCGGCGCATCCTGGGCATAACGTCGGCCTTGCCGATATTCACCTGCACCCCGTTGCCCAGCATCAGGCGCCATGCGCCACGATCGCTGAGTGACAGTTCGGCTATCTTCAAGCCCCTCTGGTACAGCAGCTGGCTGAACAGCTGGTATTGCTCCATGACCTTGCGGGCGGAATCGTCTGGGCCTGTCAGGATGGCCAGTTGCTCAAGGCCAACGATGTTGTCCGGTGAAAAAATGGCGCCGTCCTGGTTCAGCAGGCGTTTTTCACCCCAGCGCGCAATGGCTTGTTCTTCCGTCACGTTCAGCACCAGCGTATCCGGCCACTCACGGCGAATTGTCACGCTCCTGATCCAGGGCCTTAACTCCAGCTCTTTCTTGATTTCCACCATGTCCACCAGCAACAGACTCTCACTGATAAAGCTGTTTACCGCAGCCAGCACATCCTGCTCCGACACGTAGTTGACCTCGCCCTCGATAAGCACCTGCTCCACGCGCTGGCTGCTCACTTTTTCCACCACCTTCGGCGTACTCAGGGCGCCCCAGGCGCCCGCAGCCACCAGCAGGGCGACAAAGACCACCTTCAGCACGTCCGCCGGCCTGATCCGGCGAACGGGGCGCTGCGCTGCGCGTGTGCTTGCGCCGCTGCGCCTGCGACTGGGTTTCTTGCCGGGCGTGAAGATTTCCATGTTCAGCCACCCGTCCTTGTTTTACTGCTGGCCAGTATTTCCAGCACCAGCTCGTCGAAGCTGATTCCGGCAGCCTTTGCCGCCATCGGCACCAGGCTGTGGCCGGTCATGCCCGGCACTGTGTTCACTTCCAGCAGCCAGAAAGTACCGTCTGCATCGCGCATGGCATCGACCCGACCCCAGCCGGTACAGCCCACGGCGTCGTAGGCACGCTTCGCCAGGTCCCCAAGTGCCTTTTCATCAGCGGCATCAAGGTCGCAGGGGCAGAAGTAGCGGGTTGCGTTCGAAAAATACTTGGCGTCATAGTCGTAAAATTTCGACGCTGCCTTCATGCCCACGACCGGCAGCACCCGGCCAGCCAGAATCCCGATGGTGTATTCCGGGCCATCGATGAATTGCTCGGCAATTACCTTGTCGTCGTACTGACGGGCATGCACATAGGCTGCCTTCAGTGCATCCGCCGTATCCGCCGGTGAAATACCGATGCTTGAGCCCTCGTTTACAGGTTTCACGAAGACCGTGCCGAGTTCGTCGATAACGCCCTGCCAGTCGGTAGTGTCGTTCAACTCTGCGAATGCCGGCGTATTCAGCCCCCGCTCCAGCCAGACCCGCTTGGTCTCGATCTTGTCCATGGCCAGTGCAGAAGCCGTCACACCGCTGCCGGTATAGGGAATGCCCAGGGCATCAAGCTCCCCCTGAACCTTGCCATCTTCGCCATACCTGCCATGCAGCATGATCATTACCCGGTCGAATGCCCTGCTCATCAGTGCCTGGGGCAGAGCACGGCTGGTAACGTCGATCCCCGTGGCATCCACGCCGCTGCGCAGCAGGGAGGCCAGCACCGCCTGCCCGCTCATTAATGAAATCTCCCGCTCTGCGGAATTGCCGCCCATCAGAACCGCCACTTTGCCGAAGCCCTCATTGTCGTAACCTGGGTTGTCGCCGGTTTGCTCATGCATACCCCAGTCCATCCCTGGCCAGCTCCCTGGAAAGGATGCCGATACTGCCGGCGCCCTGTGTCAGCAGGATGTCGCCATCGAGCAAGAGGTCATTGAGTACTTTCCTGATATCGCCCTGGTCCTTCACGTAAACGGGATCCAGCTGCCCGCGCTGGCGGATGCTGCGACACAGACTCCTCGAGTCCGCACCGTGGATCGGCTGTTCGCCGGCGGAATACACGTCGAGCATCAGCAGCAGATCCACTTCCGAGAGCACGTCCACGAAAGCGTCGTAAAGGTCATGCGTGCGGCTGAAGCGATGCGGCTGGTAAATCATGACCAGGCGCTTTTCCGGCCAGCCACTGCGTATCGCGCGGATGGTGGCCGCGACCTCGGTGGGATGGTGTCCGTAATCATCGACCAGCATCACCTCCCCCTTTGCGAGCTTCATGGGCGGCTTGACGTCGAAACGGCGACCGACGCCGCTGAACGATTCGATGCCCTTGACGATATCCTCATCGCTCAGGCCTTCGTCCGTGGCAACGGCGATGGCAGCGGTGGCATTCAGCACGTTATGCAGGCCGGGCAGGTTCAGGGTCAGCTCGAGCAGGCCGTCACGGTCAGGGCGCTTCACCTTGAAGCGGGTGACCATGCCTTTCTGCTCTACATCCTTGATGCAGAAGTCAGCGAAGCTGGACTGGCCGTAAGTCAGCACCGGCCTGGAGATGCTGGGCAGCAGTTCCTGGATGACCGGGTCGTCGATGCACAGTACCGCCAGGCCATAGAACGGCAGGTTGTGCAGGAATTCGATAAAGGTTGTTTTCAGTTTCTCAAAGTCGCCGTTGTAGGTGACCATGTGGTCTTCGTCGATATTGGTGACGATGGCGACCATCGGCTGCAGGTGCAGGAAAGAGGCGTCGCTTTCATCGGCTTCCGCCACCATGATGTTGCTCGCACCCAGCTTGGCGTTGGTGCCGGCGCCGTTGAGAATGCCGCCGATGACATATGTGGGATCCATATTGGCCTGACCCAGCAGCGTGGCGACGAGACTTGTGGTGGTCGTCTTGCCGTGGGTGCCGGCGATCACGATGGCGTGGCGGTAGCGCATCAGCTCGGCCAGCATTTCCGCCCTGCGGATAATGGGCGTGCGTTTTTCCATGGCAGCGACTATCTCCTCGTTACCCTGGTCGATGGCGCTTGAGACCACGACAACATCCGCATCCTGCACATTCGCTGACTTGTGACCGATATATATCTTCACGCCAAGCGTCGCCAGTCGTTCGGTAACGGAGGATTCGCTGATGTCCGAGCCGCTGATGCTGTAACCCTGGTTCAGCAGCACTTCGGCGATTCCACTCATGCCCGCTCCGCCGACGCCGACGAAGTGGATCCTGCGGATACGCCGCATTTCCGGGATCATGCCGCCACGGGTTATGTTCAGAGACGCATCAGGCATGACATGCCTCCATGCACAGGGCTGCGGCCTTTTCGGTTGCATCAGGCACGCCGGCCTGGCGGGCGTTGCGTGCGGCTGCCAGTAGCGTCTCGCGGTCATCACCGAATTTCTTCAGTGCTGTCAGCAGCCGATGCTCGTCAAGTTCGTCCTGCGGAATGATTTCCGCGGCACCCGCGCGCTGCAGGTAACCGGCGTTTTGCGTCTGGTGGTCATCCACCGCGTACGGATAGGGAATGAGGATCGAGGCCAGGCCAACGGCGGCGATCTCGGCCACGGTCATGGCGCCGGCCCGCGCGATGATGATGTCGGCCCAGCGGTAGGCCGCCTGCATGTCATCGATGAACGGCTCCACGCGTATCTGCTCGCCGGGTACGATATCCAGGGTCCGGTACAGCCCCCTGGTTTCATCCACGTTCCTTTTCCCGCACTGGTGCAGTACTTCCGGGCGTTCGTTCTCGGGTATGAGCTGCAGCATGGCAGGTAGCGTCCTGTTGATCGCCACGGCACCGAGGCTGCCGCCGATAACCAGTACACGCAGCCGGCGCCCTTCGGCCTTCGCCAGGGGCTCAGCACCCAGGGCGGCAATGTCACGGCGTACGGGATTGCCGACGACGATGGTGTTGCCGGGCCTGATGAATTTTTTCAACAACCAGTTCTGGGTCATATCCTGCTTGCGCTGGAAAGAGCCGGGGAAGGCCTCCATGACAATGGAGGCAAACGGGAAAAGGAGCTGGTTCGACAAACCGGCAATGGCATTCTGTTCATGAATAAGCACCTTCCTGCGCAGGAGCCATGCTGCCAGGCCGCCGGGCCCGGTCACAAAACCGCCCATGCCCAGGACGCAACCCGGCTTGATTTGCGCGACCTTGAGCATGGACTGAAGCACCGCGACCAGAATCACCAAGGGAGACAGCAAGCGGCGCCCGAGGCTGGAACCGCGCAGGCCGGCAATGGAAATGAAATGCAGGGGTATGTTGGCAGCCGGAATGACCGATGCTTCCAGCCCGTTGCGTGTACCCAACCATTCCACCTGGATGCCCCTGGACAACAGGTGCTGGGCAATACTCAATGCAGGAAACACATGACCACCGGTGCCTCCGGCCATGATGAGTATTTTTCTGTTGTCAGCTGCTGCCATCATGTCTGTGTCATACCTTCAACGACGTTTTTCTGCCGCCCGACTGCCTGTCCTCGATATCAATGCGAAGCAGCAGGGCTACCATCGCGATACAGGTCAGCAGGCTCGAACCGCCGGAGCTGATGAATGGCAGTGTCAGGCCCTTGTTCGGCAGCAGGCCGATATTGACGGACACGTTGATCACCACCTGGCCGATGAAAATAAAGGCCAGGCCGTAGGCCGCGTAGGCGGCGAAGAAATTGCCGTTGCGCTCGTTGCGCCGGGCAATGATCAGGGCCCGAGCAATAAAGGCGGCAAACAAAAGGAGCAGCACCAGCACGCCGATCACACCCAATTCCTCGGCAATGATCGCGATGATGAAATCGGTATGGCCATCGGGCAGGAAATACATTTTCTGAATGCTGTTGCCGAGCCCCATGCCCAGCCATTCACCACGACCGAAGCCGATAAGCGCCTGCGCCAGTTGATAGCCGGAATCAAAGACGATGTCCTCGTGAAAGGGATCCTTCAGTGCCTGCAGGTAGGACGATACGCGGCGCATGCGATAGGCCGATGTGAAGATCAGTGCGGCACCCGCGCAAACCACCATGGCTGCCGCCAGCAGGAAATGCCAGAACCGGGCACCTGCAAGGAATAACATGGCCATGACAGCGAACATAATGACAACCACGGCGCCGAAATCCGGTTCCAGCAGCAACAGGGCCATCGGCAAGGCCATGAGCACAAAAGGCATGGCAAAACCCCTGAGGCTGCCGCAGATGTAGTCGTGGTAGCGGCTGAGCAGGCCCGCCATGAAGAATACGATGCATATCTTGGCGGGTTCGGAGACCTGCAGAGTCATGAAGCCCAGGTTTATCCAGCGCGTGCCGCCGCCTGCCGTATGGCCGATACCCGGCAGCAGCACCATGATGAGTGTCAGCAGCGCAAGGGCATACAATGCGTGACTGCCCCGCTCCCACCAGGCCAGCGGTATATTCAGCAGGATCGTTGCACCCACCAGGCCCATGATCATGAAGGCGACCTGTTTCTTGAAGTGGTACAACGGGTCGCCATACAGGCTCTCCCCGATTTCCACCGAAGCCGAGGTCATCATGATGAGCCCGAAAATCAACAACAGCAGGGTGAGGATAATCAGCCAGCTGTCACCAAAGTAGGGCCGGCTATCGTGTTGATGTTGCATTACCGCCTGCATGATCAGTGCAACTCCTTCACGCAGTGCATGAATACATCACCGCGATGCTCGAAATTCCTGAACATGTCGAAACTGGCGCATGCCGGCGAAAGCAGGACAACATCGCCGCGATCGGCCTTTTCGTCTGCCAGCTTCACCGCATCCTCCATCGAGGCCACTGTCATTGTGACCACGGCATTTTCGAGCGCGGCTTTGATCTTTGCGGCATCTTCGCCAAAAAGGATGGCCAGCTTGGTATGCGCCGACAGCGGTCCGCGCAGTACGCTAAAGTCCGCACCCTTGCCCTGCCCGCCGGCAAGCAGGATGATCCTGCCCTTCCCGCCCAGGCCGTTGACGGCGGCGATGCAGGCGCCGGTGTTCGTGCCCTTGGAATCGTTGTACCAGTTCACTCCCCCTTTCTCGGCCACCCACTGGCAGCGGTGCGGCAGGCCGGGGAACGTTTTCAGCGCAGAGACCATGCCCTGCATGGAAAGCCCCGCGGCATGCCCCAGAGCCAGTGCCGCCAGGGCATTGGCCACGTTGTGATCACCGGCGATCTTCAATGCACTGACGGGAAGCAGCGGCTCCCCGTTGAATGCCAGGCAGCGCTCACCGTCAAACTGCATCACCCTGAATTCGCTGGTCGATTTCTCATCGAGGCTGAAGTGCCATTGCTTGACCGCATCCGGCAAATCGGCCTGACTGGCGGCATCGTCATCGTTTATCACCGCCTGACGGCAGTCCTGGAAAATGCGGCGTTTCGCCTCGAGATAGTCATCCATCGACTCATAGCGATCCATGTGATCCAGGCTCAGGTTCAGCACGGTGGCAACTTCGGCGCCCAGGTCATGGGTGGTCTCAAGCTGGAAACTGGACAACTCCAGCACATACAGGCTGGCAGGCGGCTCCCGCAGCAGGTCAAGCACGGGCAAGCCAATGTTGCCCGCCACCCGTACGTCAACACCATCGGCTTTCGCCATTTCTCCGACGAGGGTGGTGACAGTGCTTTTCGCATTAGAGCCGGTGATGGCGATCAACGGCGCCGCCACGGCATGGACGAAGATATCGACATCACCTGTCACCGGTACGCCGCTTTGCACCGCCTTGCGAATTGCGGGGAGTTGTTGGTCCACGCCTGGACTGACAATCAACTGGGCAGCATTCAAAAGTGTTGCTTCCCTGAACTCTCCCAATTCGAGTTCAACATCGGGGCACTCGGCTTGCAGTTGATGCAGTCCAGGCGGATTCTGTCGGCTGTCTATCACCTTGAACTTTTCCTGACGGCTGGCCAGGTAGCGGGCGCATGAAAGCCCGGTCTGGCCAAGACCGACTACGACTTTCATTTTTCCATTGGCCTGCTCTGTATTCACGTGCGACCTTTTCCTGCCCGTAAGCCTTAACGTAGTTTCAATGTGGCCAGTCCCACCAGCACCAGGATCACGGTAATGATCCAGAAGCGGACGATGACGCGGGGTTCCGGCCAGCCTTTCAGTTCAAAATGGTGATGCAGTGGCGCCATACGGAAAATACGCTTCCCGGTCAGCTTGAACGATGCCACCTGCAGAATGACGGAAAGTGTTTCCATGACAAACACGCCGCCCATGATGATCAGTACGATTTCGTGGCGCACGATGACTGCCACCACGCCCAGCGCCGCACCAAGTGCAAGCGCGCCTACATCGCCCATGAAGACCTGGGCTGGGTAGGTGTTGAACCAGAGAAAACCAAGGCCTGCACCGGCCAGCGCCCCGCAGTAGATGCCCAGTTCCCCGGCACCGGCGATGTAGGGAATATTCAGGTAGGCAGAAAACTCCGAGTGCCCGGTCAGGTAGGCAATGATGCCCAGTGCGGCGCCCACCATGACGGTAGGCAGGATGGCCAGCCCATCGAGGCCGTCGGTGAGATTCACCGCGTTGCTGAACCCGACGATCATGAAATAGGACAGGATCACGTATACAGGGCCCAGGTTCAGTGCGAAATCCTTGAAGAACGGCACGAACAGCTGCGTGTCGGCCGCATCCATGGCAATGCTGTATAAATAGATGGAAGCTGCCAGGCCGATCACCGACTGCCAGAAATATTTCCACCGCGGCGCCAGTCCTTTCGGGTTCTTCTCGAACACCTTGCGGTAATCGTCCACCCAGCCGATGGCACCGAACAGGCCGGTCACCAGGACAACCACCCAAACGTAGGGGTTGCGCAGGTCCGCCCACAGCAGGCTGCTGACGATGATGCTGATCAGGATGAGCGCACCGCCCATGGTGGGGGTGCCTGCCTTGCTGAGATGACTTTCCGGCCCGTCATCACGTACCACCTGGCCGATCTGGTGGTAGTTCAGGCGACGTATCATGTAGGGTCCGATGACCAGGGACAGGGCCAGTGCGGTGAGGATGCCGAATATTCCGCGGGTGGTCAGGTATTCGAACACCCGGAACCCGGAATTGAACTGCGACAGGTACTCGGTCAGAAACAGCAGCATGAGATTCGTGCCTCCCCATCGACAAGCGACCCAAACCGGAATGACATGATCATGCCGCCTCCGCCTGGATCTGTTTAACGAGTTTTTCCATACCCTGGCTTCTCGATCCTTTTACCAACACTGTTGCCGAGGCATTCAATAACGGCAGGATGGTGGCGACGAACTGCGCCTGGTCATCAAGGAAAATGCCGCCGTCGCCGTATTCCTCCACCGCCAGCCTGCTGAGATTGCCGACCGCGATGAAATGGTCCACGCCGCGATCGCGCGCATACCTGCCGACTTCCCGGTGGCCGCGTTCGGCATCGGTGCCCAGTTCGCCCATGTCGCCCATGACCACGATGGTCGTGCCCGCGTTCAACACCAGCACGTCGATGGCCGCCTTGAACGAGGACGGGCTGGCGTTGTAGCTGTCGTCGATGATTGTGGCTTGCTGCATACCATCGACAATGCACATACGGCCTTTGACCGGCGTGAATCTTTCCAACCCCGTTTTGACGGCATCCAGGCCGGCGCCGGCTGCCATTGCCATGGTGGCTGCAGCCAGGGCATTGCCCACGTTGTGGAAGCCGGGCACACCCAGGCTGACATCGATTGTTCCCGATGCCGCATTGAGGGTGAATGCGGCGCCCCGAATGGCATCGAGTTTCACCGCGGTAGCGTAAACATTGGCCGACGTGTTGCCCTTTGCACTGACGGTAACAATGCGCCGCCCCCCTGCCTGCTGCTCCAGTTGCTTGATGAACTGCCCGGCAAATCCATCATCCAGATTCACCACCGCGGTACCGCCCTCCCGGATGCCCTGCCAGATTTCCGACTTGGCCCTGGCAACCCCGGCCAGGTCGCCGAAACCTTCGAGGTGGGTACCGGCTATGCAGGTGATGTGACCGATCTGCGGCCGCGTCAGGGAAACGCTGTAGGCGATCTCGCCAGGGCCGTTGGCGCCCATTTCGATCACCGCGAATTCATGGTGCTGCTCGATCTTCAGCAGACTCAGGGGCACGCCCAGATCGTTGTTAAGGTTGCCACGTGTCATGACGACTTCACCGCAGCAGGCAAGAATGGATGCCGTCATTTCTTTCACTGTGGTCTTGCCCTGGCTGCCGGTTAGCGCGATGACGCAGGCCGAGGTCCGGTCCCGGTTGAGTGCGCCGATCTTGCCGAGGGCATCCCGCGTGTCTGCCACGTGCAGCGTGGGAATACCGCAGACCACCGCCTCGCTGACGATGGCACCGCAGGCGTGCTGTTCCTCGGCCTTACCGACAAACCTGTTGCCATTGAAATTGGGCCCCTTGATGGCAATGAACAATTCATTTTCCTGCAGCGTGCGGGTATCGATGGATACGGCGGAAAACTCGGCATCGCCACCGGAGAGAATGCCCCCGGTGACCTCCTGAATTTCCTGTAAGCGCATCGTGCCTATCATTTTTTGTACCCTTGCCTCAATCCCTGCCGCTCTTGCCGGCGAAACGCCTGTTCAGGCTGACGCGCGCCTGTTTTACGTCGCTGAACACCATGCGATTGCCGCCCACGTCCTGGTACTCCTCGTGCCCCTTGCCGGCAATCAGAACCACGTCACCTTCCGCCGCATGGCTGATGGCATAATCGATAGCCTTGGCACGGTCGCTTTCGACGACCACATCGGCGTCATCGCTCAGGCCGGTGAGTATTTGCCTGATGATGGCCCCGGAATCCTCGGTACGCGGATTGTCATCGGTGATGATTACCCTGGTCGCCATTTGCTCGGCGATTTCCGCCATCAGGGGACGCTTGCCCTTGTCGCGATCGCCGCCGCAGCCGAAGACGCACCAGATTTCGCCCTTGTAGTGCTGGCGCAGCGCTGACAGGGCATTCTTCAGCCCGTCAGGGGTATGGGCATAATCGACCACTACTGAAACCGGATGATCGCCAAGGATTTCCATGCGCCCCTTCACAGGCGTCACGGCCGCCACTTTCTCCAGGATGTGGTTGAAGTCGAAACCCGGCTTCCCGGATTCGGCGGCCATCACGGTGGTAAGCACCGCGAGGATATTGCTGACATTGAACGAGCCCGCCAGGGTGCTGTTGAAACTGCCTTCGCCCCATGGCGTGATCACGTCTATAGAAAAGCCCGAGCGCCTGAATTCAAGCGCCCGGGGAAACACATCTGCTTTGGGATTGTGCAGACTGTAGGTAAAGCATTTCACGGTCTTGGCAAGACTGTTGAGAATCTTGGCGCTGTAGATATCGTCCATATTGATCACAGCAACCTTCAGGTTGGGATGCATGAACAGTTTGCGCTTTTCGTCACCGTAGGCCGTCATACCACCGTGGTAATCGAGGTGATCGCGGCTGAGATTCGTGAATATCGCTATATCGAATTCGTTGACGTTTACACGCTTCTGGGCCAGACCGTGGGATGAGACTTCCATCACCATGTAATCGGCATCCTTGATACGGACTTCCTCGAAAATACGCTGCACATTAATGGCATCCGGGGTCGTGCCCGGTCCTGCATCGTTGTAGGCATAGGCTTCACCGTACAAGCCGTAACCCAGCGTGCCGCTGATACCGCACTTGTAACCGAGCATGGACAGGCACTGGCCGGCAAACTGGCAGCAACTGGTTTTGCCGTTGGTTCCTGTTATCCCGATCAAACCGAACGAAGCAGCAGGATTGTCGAAGAACTGGGCGGCAATCCTGCCGATCCTTGTCGACAATTTTTCAACCGGGATAATCGGCACACCTTCGCGCTCTGTAATCTCTGACCATTCCTCGTCGGCCTCGACCAGCACGGCATTGGCACCCCTGGCAATGACGTCATCGATAAAATTCCGGCCATCATGGGTAGCGCCCTGGTATGCCAGGAAGAGATCTCCCGGCTCTATGCGCCGCGAGTCGTTTTCAATGCCCGTCAGCTCAACATTCATGCTGTCAGGTATCGCCACTTCGTCCTTCACCAATTCGGACAGCCGCATTTGCCTTGCCATGATTTCTGCCGTATTCATCTGGGGCTCCAGGGGTTGCCGGGTTCAACTGCGGGGGGTTGATTGGTCATGCTGATCTGGCTGGGTTCGCTATCTTCGTTATCGGGCGGCACGTTGAGGATGCGCATGGCACCCGCGGCAATCTTGGCGAATGCCGGCGCCGCTACCGTGCCGCCGCCGGTTTCATCGCCCTGCGGCTGGTGAATGGTGATTACGGCGACGATCCGGGGGTTGCGGGCCGGCACGAAACCGGCGAAGTAGGCGTTGTAATTCTCGTTGTCGTAACCGCCACCGACGTTGTAGAACCACGCCGTGCCGGTCTTGCCGGCCACCTGGTAGGAAGGAATGGCTGCGCGGACGCCGGTACCACCGAGCTTTTTGCTGACCACGGTTTCCAGCATGCGGTTCACCTTTCTCACCAGGTCCTGGTCCAGGACGCGCTCACCATCAACAGGCCCTGCCGTTTTCAGCAGGGACACCGGTTTCTTGACGCCTTCATTGGCATAAATCATGTAGGCCTGGGCAATCTGCAGTGGCGTGACCTGGAATCCGTAGCCGTATGCAAGTGTGGCAATATCGGATTTGCTCCACCGCGGAAAACTGGGCAACACACCCGACGCTTCTCCGGGAAAGCCGGTACCGATGGCAGTTCCGAAACCCACGCGCTGCAGGACGTCGATCATCGGGTCATGACCCATGGCCAGTCCCAGCTTGATGGCCCCGACCTGGCTGGATTTGGTGATGATTTTTTCGAGTGTGACTTCCTGGTAATTAACCGGGTCTTTTTTCAACTGGCCATCCACGCGCACGTAGCCCGGATTGGTATCGATGATGCTGTTCGTATCAAAAAGCCCGCTTTCCAGAGCGGCCATGATGGTGAAGGGCTTCACTGTCGAGCCCGGCTCCATGAGATCGACTATGGAACGATTGCGCATGGCGTCATCTGCCAGGCTGTTCCTGTTGTTCGGGTTGTAGGAAGGCTGGCTCACCATGGCCAGCACCTCGCCCGTTTCCACGTCCAGCACCGTCGCGGTACCGGCCTTGGCATGCCTGCGCGTCACTTCCTCCTTCAATGCCTTGTAGGCCAGGTACTGGATGCGGCTGTCGATACTCAGCACAAGATCCTTGCCGGGTTCGGCCATTTCGTTGATTTTCACTTCGCGGATGATGCCGCCGCGGCGATCCTTCAGAACCTGCCTTGAACCCGGTTTTCCCTGCAGCCACTCTTCATAGGCCAGCTCGATACCTTCCTGGCCGACGTCATCGGCATTGGTCAGCCCAAGCACATGGGCGGCCACTTCACCCAGTGGATAGAACCGCATGTACTCTTCCTGGGCATAAACGCCGCGGATATCGAGGTCGAGGATCTTGCGGGCATCGGCGGGGGCGAGACGGCGCTTTATATAGAGGAACTCGCGCTCGGCATTGGCCTGGATCCGGTTCCATAGCACGTCGGCATTGATGTCGATGGCGGGCAGCGCTGCTTTCAGCTTTTCCCAGGATGACGGGTTGGGAAGGATTTCCCGGGGATTAAGCCACAGGGACTGTACCGGCGTACTGATGGCCAGGGCCTGTCCGTTGCGATCCATGATATTGCCGCGGTGTGCGGCGATGACGTCGTTGCGCACGGTGCGCATGTTGCCCTGCTCCTGCAGGACGGTATTGTTGATGACCTGGAGGTCGAAAATTTTCCAGATGATGATACCGAGGAGTGTGATAGCCGCCAGGGAGACAAAATACAGTCTCCAGAGCGGTTGTTTCTTGATTGCATTGCCGCTAGTCACTTGTGACTACCACTACATTCTCCGTCGCCGGGATTGTCATGCCCAACTCAGCTATGGCCAGATTCTCGATACGACCCTGTGAAACCAGGCTGCTCTGTTCCAGCAGCAGCTGCCCCCACTCCACTTGCAAGTCATTCCTTTGTTGTTCCAGTTGTTGCAATTCGTTCAACAGGTGGCGGCTTATATGGGTTGACCAGATCACCCCGATTGCCGAACCTGCTGTCACCGCGAGCAATGCCATCAGGGTGCACCACGAAGCCGCGCTGATAACGACCTCCCTGTTATCCTTGCCGCCCTTCTGTACTCTTTTGCCCGCTGCCATGACCTTTACTCCCGCTGGCTCAGGCAATTTTTTCCGCCACCCTGAGCACTGCACTGCGTGCCCGGATATTGCCGGCCACCTCCGTGGTGTCCGCCTTTAGCTGCCTGCCTACCCGTTTCACGCGGGGATTGAGCTGCGCCTGTGTCACCGGCATGTCCGGAGGAAAATCGTCACCCCGCTCCTCGCGGGCAATGAAGCGTTTAACCAGCCTGTCTTCCAGCGAATGGAAGCTGATGACAACCATGCGACCGCCCGTTTTCAGCACCTCGACGATACCTTCCAGTGATTTTTCCAGGTCACGCAATTCATCATTGACATGGATGCGGATGGCCTGGAAGACCCGGGTAGCCGGATGCTTGTGTTTTTCCCATGCCGGATTGGCCTGCTTCACGATCTCCGCGAGCTGCAGAGTCCGATTAATAGGTGAGTGCTTCCTAACGTCTGCAATGGCCCGGGCTATGCGGCGTGAAAATTTTTCCTCACCATATTCAAAGAACACACGGGCCATCTCTTCCTCGCTCGCCGCGGCCAGCCACTGTTCTGCAGTAAGCCCGGCTTCGGTATTCATGCGCATATCCAGGGGGCCGTCCTTGGTGAAGCTGAAGCCCCTTTCGGCGTCATCCAGTTGCGGAGATGACACGCCCAGGTCCAGCAAGACACCTGACACCTGTCCGACGACATCATGGGTGCCGGCAAGATCCACTATGTCCGCAAAGCTGCTGTGCGCCACTATCAACCTCGGGTCTTGTTCTTGTAACCTGCGGGCCTCGTCAATGGCCTGCGGGTCCTTGTCCACGACAAGCAGCTTTCCCTGCCCGGACAAATTGCTCAAAATCTTCCTGGCGTGACCACCCCTGCCAAACGTACCGTCTATATAGAAACCGTCCCTGTCGGTAACCAGGGCATCGACTGCCTGTTCCAGTAATACCGACTGATGCTGAAAATCCGCCACGGCCCCGGACTACAGCGACAGTCCCTTGATCTCTTCCGGTATTTCTTCTTCGGTGGTTTCCTGGTTGAGCCAGCCCTCGCGCTTGGCATTCCAGGAGTCCTCATCCCACAATTCAAATTTTTTGCCCTGGCCGACCAGCACGGCTTTCTTTTCCAGCCCGACATAGGTGCGCAGGGTGGGCGGCACGAGGATCCGGCCGCTGCTGTCGAGCTCAACGTCGGTGGCGTGGCCGATAAACAGGCCTTTCAGGCGCTTGGCCGTGGGAGAGAAACTGGGCAGGGCTTCCACCTTGCGCTGGATATCCTCATACTCGTTGAGCGGATAAATGACGAGGCATTCGCCGTCGGTGGCTTCGATGGTCACGACCATCTTGCCCTGGCAGTGCTCATCGACAATCCCGCGATAACGCGAAGGGATGGCGATGCGCCCCTTCGCGTCGAGATTGATTGAGTTCAAGCCACGGAATAACACCGGTTGCGCCCTGTATGAGTGAATGAATTGTGTTTTGTGTCTGGTTCAAGGCGAAATGGCAGAAAGGGATGGTTTCCCGGAATGGAGTACCGCGATAGTGCCACCAACCCCATAATTACCCACATTCTGCTACTTCATGCCACTTTTGCGCACTATAGGCAGGGAATTCCCACAAATCAAGCAGTTAATCGGTCTATTTTGTGTAGAAAATGAGCCTAAATGCGCCGAAAATCGCAGAAATCGACGAAAAATGGGCGTGATGAGAGGCAGTAAAACTGAAGATTTACAACAAGCTGAATTACAAACTTAAAGTAACTTCTTAAGTTCTGAGGGGCTTGGTGAAATTTTTGGTTTTATTGCGGAAAAAGTCCGAATTTCGGGCTTTTGGCGGCTTCTTCGAGCCTTCGGATCAGGCCTGGACAGGCCTGAATGTCATTCAAGGGCGTATTTTGCCCTGTCTGGCGCCGCAGGAAAAGGCAAAATTGCCATTTCCACCGGTTTTTGTCTGAATTTTAGCCAGGGTGTCATTATCTTCCCCTGACTTTCAGCTGTACCGCCGCCGTGCTGCTTGAATTTGCCTTAACCTGAGCCATACCCGGGACTGACGGGTCAGTACCGCCCCGAGGTCGCACAGGGCCATGGCCTGAATGGCGGCCAGGCAGGCCATGGCGGGCCTGATCTGGCGTTCCAGGGAAAATTCACAGGCGAATTTTCCAGATAAAAAATGAGTCGGCCTGTAAGCCGGGTTCTGTCGTGGGCAATCATTCATCTCGGCACGCTGTCACCAGCGTGCTCCAGCAGCCTACCCGAATCCGGTGCGAGCCACACCAGTGGATTCCTATTTGGCCTTGCTCCCAGCGGGGTTTACCTTGCCATGGAGTGTTGCCACCCATGCGGTGCGCTCTTACCGCACCATTTCACCCTTACCACCCGACAGGTTAGTGCCGATGTGGCGGTATCTTTTCTGTTGCACTTTCCGTAGGCTCGCGCCCCCCAGGTGTTACCTGGCGCTGTGCTCTGTGGAGCCCGGACTTTCCTCTATGCCCTGCCCTTGCGGGCAGTTCACAGCGATTGCCTGGCCGACTCAGGGCGCCAGTGTAATGAAGGGGGCATTAAAAGACCATGAAAGATTGCGCGGGCGCTGGTGAACGCCATGAACAATAGGATAATCTTCAGTGATCCTGGAAAGCACAGGCACTGAAAAAATCAGCAAGGGAATAATGTCATGGCGGAGAGCGCAGATTCCGGTTTCAGCTGGCAAGCTGTAATCAACGACACTTTTACCCAGTTCACCCAGCAAATCATTGAGTATTTTCCGCAGGTCCTGGCAACAATTGGCGTGCTGTTGATCGGCTGGCTCGCTGCACATGCGCTCAGCCTGAGTACCCGAAAGCTGATCCTGGGTCTAGATGCATTGTTCGGGCGCATCACCAGGATCGACAATATCAACCGGGAACGCATCCAGACCTCGTATTCGCTGATCATCAGCAAAGTCGTCTACTGGATCGTCATCCTGTTCTCTCTCGCCGTGGGCGCGAACATCCTCGGCTGGGAGCTGTTCACCGGCTGGCTGGAAAGCATCGTCGGGTATCTGCCGGGTCTCGTATCCGGTCTCGTGATCATCCTCGGGGGGTTCCTGCTCAGCAACCTGGCCAAATCAACGATCTATTCCGCGGCGGAACGCGCACACATCACGCAAAGTGCCGGCATGGCGCGTTCCGTGCAGATCGTCATCATCTTCAGCTCCATCATCATCGGCGTGGAGCAGATCGGCCTGAACATCGACTTTCTCAGCAACATCATCGTCGCGTCGGTCGCCATTCTGCTGGCCGGCGCTGCGCTCGCCTTCAGCCTCGGCGCCCGCACCATGGTGGCCAATATCATCGGTGCGCAGTATGCGCGCAAGTATTGCAAGATCGGCGACCGCATCCGCGTGGGGGAGCTGGAAGGTGAAATCGTGGAAATGTCGCAGGCGTTCATAGTCCTGGAAACCCAGCGCGGTCAGGCCACCATTCCCGCCAAGTACTTCCACGAACAAATCAGCATCATCAATACCGGCAGCACACAGGCGCAAGGCTAGGCTAAGAGACCTGCTATGGAAAACAAGGAAGATATCTCCTTTGCCCTGCGCTTCATGACCGAACATCCGAAAGCGGCGGTCAGGGTGCTGGAACAAACCGATCCCAACGCCGTCGCCAGGTTGTTCGCATCCATCCCGCCCGCGTATTCCTCGTCGGTATTGCGCTACATGATGCCGGAACTTGCCAGCAACCTGCTGCACCGGCTGGACATAGAGGATGCCGGCGCCATCCTCTCCGACCTGGACAATACCAGCGTCACTTCCATCCTGCGCCTGGTTGACCAGAACACACGCCGCCTCCTGCTGGATGAATTGCCTGCGGGATTGCGCAAGAACTGCGAACTGCTGCTGTCCTTTCCCATCAACACGGTGGGTGCCTGGATGAATCCGTCGATGCTCAGCATCGCTGATGACCTTAAATGCAAGAACGTTCTGCGCAGCCTGAAGGCAAGGGAAACTGCAGGCGGGAGCGATATGATCTACATAGTAGACCGGGAAGGAACATACCTTGGCAGGACATTGCTGCTGGATGTACTGAAAGCCAATGAGAATCAGCAGGTCTCAGCCATCATGGACACCTCCTGCCCGGCGCTGCCTGCACCGATGATCCTGACCCAGGCTGGCGAGCACCGGGCATGGGAAATTGCCGACGATCTGCCGGTCACCAACCGCAATAACAAGCTGCTCGGTATCCTGCATCACCATACGCTGCGCCTGGGACTGAATCAAAACAAGGCGAAAAGGAATTACCAACAGGTTGGACGCGATCCCGTCAGCAGCATCTTCGAAGTCTACGGGCAATCTTTGCTGGCACTGTTGAACTCTGTCAGCGAAGCGGTGGAAAGCGAGCGAAAATAACCAGGAACATCCCCATGGATAACACTCAGGCCGAAATTTTCGAACCGGTACAAAATCTCAACAAGGCATTCCTCCTGGATTATCCGGATGACGCCGCCCGCTTCCTGGAGAAACTGGAACCGGAAGAAGTGGCGGGAATATTGGCCACGCAGCAACCCCATATCGTCGCCCGCGTCATGGACAGGATGTCGCCAGGATCAGTCACTGCAGTGCTTAAGAAAATTACCCGCGAGGCTGCCGCCACTATCCTCATCAACATGGATACCAACATCTCCATCATGCAGTTGAACGCCATGACGCCGAGGGAGCGCGAGGCCCTGTTTGCCGACATGGACAAACGCACGGCGAATGAATTTCGCACCCTGCTCGATTACCCGGAAAACTCCGTCGGCCGGGCCATGAGCCCGGAATTTTCCGCCTGCAGCCGCCACCTGACCGTGGACGAGGCTCTTGACCTGCTGCGCAGGCAGGAAACAGGCAACATCAAGCACCTCTTCCTGCTTAACGACAATATGCAGCTGGACAGTTTCCTCGACATCCACCAGCTGGTACTCGCTGACGGCAACGTCAAGCTGTCCGCCCTGTCGCGGCCGGTAGCGGCCTTCGTGGACGTCATGGATTCCATGGAGGATGTAATCGAGAAACTCGACAAGTACCAGGTGGCCGTCATGCCCGTGGTCGACGTCAATCACAAGATGGTGGGAATCATCCGCAGCCAGGGACTTATCGAAGCCCTGAGGGAAGACCTGGCCACTGACATGGCGACCATGGTGGGCGCCAGCAGGGACGAAAAAGCCCTGTCATCGAGTTTCTTTGCCGTGAAAAAACGCCAGCCCTGGCTGCAGATCAACCTGCTGACGGCCTTCGCAGCTTCAGCAGTAGTCGCCCTGTTTGAAGGCACCATTGCCGAGTTCACGGCACTGGCCGTATTGCTGCCCATTGCCGCGGGACAATCCGGCAACACCGGCGCACAATCGCTGGCCGTGACCATGCGCGGACTCACTGTGCGCGAGATCACCATGCGCCACTGGTTCCGGGTAATGATGAAGGAGCTCGGCGCCGGTTTCGTCAATGGTGTCGGCATCGCGATCACCTGTTCGCTGGGAGTCTACCTGTGGAGTCGCAGTTTCGGTCTCGCAGTGGTGATGGCGCTGGCGATGATCATTTCCATGACAATTGCGGGAACAGCCGGGGCAGTCATCCCCATATTGCTGAAGCGTTTCGGCCTCGACCCGGCACAATCGTCATCCATTGTATTGACCACGGTAACTGATATTGCCGGCTTCATGTCTTTCCTGGGCATTGCGACACTGCTGTCCAGCATGCTGGTCGCCGGCTGAATCAATCGGCTTGCTTGTTTCTGTCCAGGCCCGCCTGGTACAGCTGCTTTTTATTCAGGCCCGTAAACTTCGCTGCCAGGGCCGAGGCCTGCTTCAACGGCAATTCCTCCAGCAGCACATCCAGCAGACGCTGTGCTTCGGCATCCATTTGCGCCTGCTTCTCATGACCGGCGACCACGACCACGATTTCACCGCGGCTCTGGTTGGCATCCGCCCGGACCTGCTCCAGTAATTCTGCCAGGGTGCCGGTGAGAAAGGTTTCCCAGGTCTTGGTGAGCTCCCGGGCGACGACAGCCTGGCGTGCCGCCCCGAAGGTCTCACACATGGCGGACAGGCACGCCTCGATACGGTGGGGAGCCTCAAAATACACCTGGGTCCGCTGTTCGCCGGCAAGTTCGTTCAGGCGTTTGCGCCTGGCGCCGGCCTTGGCCGGCAGAAATCCTTCAAAGATGAAACGATCGGTGGGCAGGCCGCTGCAGGACAGCGCCGCCAGGATGCTGCTCGCACCAGGTACCGGGATCACCGGGATGCCCGCACGGCGCGCTTCACGGACGAGAATGAAACCAGGATCCGATATCAGCGGTGTGCCGGCGTCACTGACCAGTGCAACAGCCTCACCATTGCGCAGCCGGGTCACCACTTTTTCCGCGGCAGCGGTTTCATTGTGTTCATGCAGGGCAATCAGGGGTGTGTTGAGCCCCAGATGCTGAAGCAGGCTCCTGCTATGGCGGGTATCTTCGGCGGCGATGGCATCCACCTCGCCCAACACGGCAACCGCTCGCCTGGTGATATCCTCGAGATTGCCGATCGGGGTGGCGACGATGTACAGGCAGCCCTTTTCAGTCTGGGGCATTGCCGGGTTTCCACTTGATATTGCAGCCGACGCTCGGTGTCTGCTCCGGTGGAATCTCGCCGCCGGCAAGGGCAGTGTCCATCGCCTTTCTCAGGTCTTCCCCGGTCACCGGAATATCGTTGCCCGGCCTGCTGGCATCGAGCTGTCCGCGGTAAACCAGGCTGCGAGCGCTGTCGAACAGGTAGAAATCCGGCGTGCAGGCAGCATCATACGCATGGGCCACTGACTGCGACTCATCCAGAAGGTACGGAAAATGGTAGCCTGCTTCCTGCACTTCTTTTTGCATGTTTTCCATGCTGTCATCGGGGTAGGCCTGCACATCATTGGCGTTGATCGCGACAAAGCCGACCCCCCTGGGCATGTAGTCATCGGCGAGCTGCGCCAGCCCGGCCCGGATATGTTTGACAAAGGGGCAGTGATTGCAGATGAAGGCCACCATCAGCAGCTTGTCCTTGCTGAAGTCTGCCAGGGAGACGGTGCGCCCCGATGTATCCGGCAGGTGAAAATCCGGTGCCCGGGTACCCAGGGGAAGCATGTTGGAGGGTGTCAGTGCCATGATATTTCCTGTGATTCGTGTAACAAATCCGCGTGAATGCTGCTATACAGAGAGTGGAGTATACTATCCTGATCAAGACCATGTATTCGAGAATCACCCTGAGTCACATCGCGTTCCAGCAACTTTCCGCCAGGCTGCTCGCCGGTTGCCTGTTGCTCGTACTCGCGGCCTGCGCCAGTGTTCCGGTCGAGGATCGACAGGTACCGGATCCGGGCGAAATCCCACGCGTCGCAGATGCCGATGAAGACACTCTCCAGCTGCTCCTCGCCCAGGGCGCGGCGGCGGCCAGTCCTCAGCGCGAAACCGTGCTCTACCAGGCCGCCCTGCTGTTGAACAGTCTCGACCGCAGCACTGATGCGCTCCTGCTGCTGGAAACACTGGACACTGAAACCGTCCCGCTGGAACTCGCCGCGGATATCCTGCTGCTGCAAGCTCGCCTGCTGGCAGATGCCGGCCAGCAGGATACTGCCCTGCAGTTGCTCACCAGCGACAGGCTGGTGCAGCTTCCCCGCCTGCCGGAAAACAAGCGGATGTCGATCTACCTGTTCCGGGGTGAACTTTATTTCGGGGCGGGAGAATACCTGGCCAGTGCCCAGGCGCGGATAATGGCGGATAAACTGCTGCCGCTGAGACTGGTGCCAGTCAACCATGAACAGATCTGGAATGCACTGATCGCCCTGGATGCGGATTCACTCGATACACTGGCCAACGCGGAGCGCCGCTTTGAGTTCCAGGGCTGGTATGAACTGGGTCTGGTTGGCAAGGCTTACCAGTACAACCTGGATCGCCAGGTCATCGAACTCGACCGCTGGCGTGACACCTGGAGCAGGCATCCGGCGGCGGTATACATGCCACAGGCCATGCAACTGGTCGAGACAATGGCGGAGGAACGCCCTGCGCGTCTCGCCCTGCTCCTGCCCCTGAACACGCTGCCTGGAACGGTTATTCTCGACGGCTTCATGAGCGCCTACTATGACGTCCTGCAGATTGGCGGCCGCGTTCCTGAAGTTCTTCTGTACGATACCGGCAACTCCACCGACATCCTTGCGCTGTACCGCGAGGCCGTGGGCGATGGCGCGCAGATGGTGATCGGCCCCCTGCAAAAACAGCTCGTTGCGCAACTGCATGCCGAGCGTTCATTGCCCGTACCTATACTGGCCCTCAACAATGTTGAAGGCTCCAGCCCGCTGTCGGACTCCCTGTTCCAGTTTGCCCTGTCGCCGGAAAACGAGGCCGTGCAGATCGCCGACCGGGCATGGAAAGACGGGCATCGCCTTGCGGCTATCCTGAGCCCGGCCGTCAGTGCAGATGATTTTTACCAGCGCAAGCGCGCCAGCTTCATCGATCACTGGCTCTCCCTGGGTGGACAGATCGTGGCCATGGAAGAGTTCAGGGACGACTACACGGGCACCACCGAAGCCCTGCTGGATATCGACGACAGTGAGGCCAGGAAAGAGCGGTTGCGCGACCTGATCCGGGAGGACGTGGAATTCATCCAGCGCCGGCGCCGGGACATCGATTTCATTTTCCTTATCGCCGAACCGGGCCCGGCCCGCCAGATCAACCCGACCCTGGCATATCTCTATGCGGGTGACATCCCGGTGTATGCAAGCCAGGATGTATATTCCGGGGTTCCCCGCCCCCTGGTCGACAACGACCTGAACGGGATCCTGTTCGGCGACAGCCCCTGGCTGCTGGGTCTCAACGATGAACTGAAGACACGTACCGCCGACCTGTTTCCGCAGAACAGCGCCCTCACCCTTCGACTGCAGGCATTCGGTGTCGATGCGTTCAGGCTGTATCCCCGGCTCAAGCAGCTGAGCGAGGTGCCTGACAGCCAGATCTACGGCGCTACCGGCCTGCTCAGGCTCGGTGAAAACCACAATATCATCAGGGAACTGAGCTGGGCGCGCGTGATGCAGGGTCTCCCGGTAACAGAAACCGGCGGGAACTCCCCCTGACACCTGCACCACAGCCATGGATGGCGCATGAAAGACACACTCTCCGGACTTTTCAGGCGCCCGCGTGGCCGGCGTGAAAAAGGCGCATACTTTGAAGCGCTTGCCCGGGACTTCCTTGCCGCGCAGGGCCTTACCGACTTCCAATCCAATTACCTTGGCCGCTGCGGTGAAATCGACCTTATCGCCCGCGACGGGGAATACCTGGTCTTCGTGGAAGTGCGGTACCGCCAGGCCAGCGCGCATGGGTCACCGGTTGCAACCGTAACGTGGCACAAGCAGCAAAAAATTCGCCGCACTGCCCTGCTGTTCTTGCAAAAACATGGTCTTACCAACAGAATGCCGTGTCGTTTCGACGTGGTCGGCATCCATGAAGGTACAGGCGGCCCGGAGTTCCGGTGGATAAAAAATGCTTTTTGATTTTCCATTATTTATAATAGGTACCCGCTAATATGAATCATCAGGAACGCGTCAAGCAGCACTTCAATGCCAGCATCAACACCAAGATGCAGGCCATGGAAGCACTGACGCCCTTCATCGTGAATGCCGCGGACAGCATGGTCCAGGCACTTCTCCAGGAAAAGAAAATCCTCAGTTGCGGCAACGGCGGTTCCGCGGGTGACGCCCAGCATTTCTCTGCGGAAATGCTCAACCGGTTCGAGCGCGAACGCCCGCCGCTGCCTGCCATCGCCATCACCACGGACACGTCCACCCTCACCTCCATCGGCAACGATTATTCCTTTGAGGAAGTTTTCTCGAAGCAGGTGCGGGCGCTGGGCCAGGCCGGGGATGTGCTTCTGGCCATATCCACCAGCGGAAATTCGCCGAATGTCATTCACGCTATCCATGCCGCCCATGACCGCAACATGGTCGTTATACAGCTCACCGGCAAGGAAGGCGGCAAGATGCGGGAACTGCTGGGGGACAACGACGTCGAAATCTGTGTGCCGTCGACCAGCACGGCACGCATCCAGGAAGTCCACCTGCTGGTCATTCATTGCCTGTGCGACCTGATAGACACACAACTCTTTGGGGGTGATTAAATGCCGAGTTCCATTCTTCGCCTGGGATTACTTTGCAGTGTGCTTTTCTTGCTTGACGGCTGTGCATCGGTGATCAGCGCCACCACCGGTGACGACGGCGTCGAGGAAAATCGTGGTCGCCGCTCCATGGGCGCCATGGTGGATGACGGCAGCATCGAAACCACGATCAAGGTGAACCTGAACGCCGCAGATGAACAGCTCAAGAATTCACACATCAACGTGGTCAGCTTCAATGCCACGGTCCTGCTGGTTGGCCAGGTACCGTCCCAGGACATGAAGAACCTGGCAACCCGCGTGGCCAGGTCGTCCAGCTCCCGTGTCAAGGAAGTCTACAACGAACTCGAAGTGGCCGGCGCCACCACCTTCCTATCGAGAAGCAACGACGCCTGGCTGTCGGCCAAGATCAAGACCCTGATGCTTGCCGACAGCGAGGTCAGTGGCCTGAGAACGAAGGTCGTGACTGAAAACGGCGTGGTCTACCTGATGGGCCTGCTCACCCAGGAAGAAGCCGACAAGACAGTCAATCTGGTCAGCAATACGAAAGGTGTCACGAAAGTCGTCCGGGCTTTTGAATATATCAACTAGCCCGAAAAACCCTCCAAATTCAGAACATGCACCGGGGCGATTTATCGCCCCGGCGTTCGTTTAGCAGAACGCCCAATCATGCAACGCGCAGGTCGCGTCATGAACGAAGGCAAGACGAGGCAAAAGAAAAGTCCGGTACCTGAACGGGTTACTTTACTACTCGTAAAGGCGGCCTGGTGGGCTTGGCTTGAACCCCGGATTCTTTTTTCTTTCTACCAGGGCCAGGGGGTTCGGGAATGGGATCATCAGTATCAAAGATCATACCCTGGCCATTCTCCTTGGCGTAGATACCAAGCACTGCCAGCGTGGGCACGTAGACGCGAGTGGGGATGCCGCCAAAGCGGCCATTGAATTCAATGCCGGCGTTTGAGATCACAAGATCCTGCACGGCGACCGGGGAGATATTGAGGACGATCTGCCCGTCCTTGACATAACTCTGGGGAACTTGAACATCCCTGGCGTAGGCATTCACAAGGATGTAGGGCGTGCAGTCATTTTCAAGAATCCATTCATTGAGCGCCCTGATCATGTAAGGGCGATGAGAAGTCATTGTCATGGAATCTGACCCTTGGGGAGTTGCCTGCCCGGCGCGCCCCTACCCGCTTGTGACCAACGGCCCCGGCACGAGGGACCATTGCACTGTCCCTGCTGCTAGAGCTATACCTTCATTTCCTTTTCCTGCTCGGACAGGCTTTCCTGGACCGAGGCACGCTCGAACAACCGGTTGCGGTAGTCGATCAGCGGCTTGGTCGCCTTGGTTTCCGGCAGCTTGATGCCGATTTCCGGCAGGCGCCACAGAATCGGCAGGACGCAGCAATCCACGATGGTGAATTCCTCGTTCATGAAGAAAGGTTTTTCAGCGAAGATCGGCGTGATGGAAACAATGCTTTCCTTGAGTTCTTTCCTGGCCTTGTCCAGCTGGGAAGGCGTGCCGTCCTCGGCCTGCAGCTTCTCAACCAGTGCGCACCAGTCCTTTTCAATCCTGTGCATCCACAGGCGACTCTGGGCACGTGCTACGGGATAGACCGGGAACAGCGGCGGATGCGGAAAACGCTCGTCCAGGTATTCCATCATGATATTCGGCTCATACAGGACCAGGTCACGATCCACCAGGGTCGGCAGGCTGTTGTAAGGATTCAGGTCCGCCAAATCCTCGGGCTTGTCGTGCACATCAACGTCAACGATGTCCACGGTAACGCCTTTTTCCGCGAGTACGATGCGGACACGGTGGCTGTACTGGCTGGTGCCGTCAGAGTAAAACAGCATTGAAGAGCGCTTGGTGACAACTCCCATAAATTCTCGCCTCGATAAATTAAGTCAGGCTGGCGTCCAGATTTACCAGCATCCAGGTCCCCGGTTTGATCAATGACCCACGTCTTTCCAGTATTCCCTGTTCAGGAGCCAGGCAAAAACCCAGAGGAAGGACAGGAACAACAGGACGTATCCCCCTATCCTGTGCCGGTCGAGCCGTGAAGGCTCGCCCAGGTAGTAAAGAAAATTGACCAGGTTATAAATCACATCTTCGAATTCTTCCTCGCTGAGGGTACCGGTGCCGTCGACATGCACCAGGTGCTCGCAATGCCCGGCATCCTCGCAATGCTGGACACCCTGCAATCCTTCCAGGATGTTGGGCATCGCCACGTTGGGGAACACACGATTGTTGACGCCAAAGGGCCGGCTTTCATCGGCATAGAAGCCGGTCAGGTAACCGTACAGCCAGTCGGTTCCCCGCGCCCTGGCCACCAGGGTCAGGTCGGGGGGCGCCACGCCGAAGGCATTGTTGCCCAGCTCTTTCGACATGGAGCTCACCATCAGGTCACCGATCGCGGTGTCTTCATTGAAGAGCATGTACTCTTCCATCAGCTCTTCCGGAATACCCAGGTCGGCTGCTACCCGGTTATAACGGGAGTAACCGGCCGAATGGCAACCCATGCAGTAGTTGATGAAGGTCTGTGCGCCGGACTGCAGGGATTCCTTGTCTTCCAGATCCAGGGTTACGTGCTCGAGCTCAACACCGGCTTCGGCCGCCACTGCCTTGAGGGGCAGGAATACCATGGCGCCGATAATCACCAGGCTCAGGATGAGCTGAGGAATGGTGATGAAGCGGCCTGTCACCCGTTCCGGCGGCAGTTTCGTGGCTTCCTTGCGGGTATACCAGGGCATGGCGATGAAGTAGGCGAAATACAGAACCGTACACAACTGGGCCAGCTTGGCGCGGCCTTCAGTCGGGGCCCAGACACCCAGCACACCGAGGATGATAAAGCTCACCACGAACAGCAGCAGCGCAATACGGCTGTACCAGCCCTTGTAGCGAATGGATTTCACCGGGCTCTTGTCGAGCCAGGGCAAGACAAACAGGATGGCGATGGCCGCGGCCATGACCACCAGTCCCCAGAATTTCGCGTCGATGCCGAACAGCGGGTAAGTGACTGCGCGCAGCATGGAGTAGAACGGCGTGAAGTACCAGACCGGCGCGATATGTTCCGGTGTGGCCAGGTTGTTGGCTTCCGTGAAGTTGGCGTATTCGAGGAAGTAGCCGCCCATCTCCGGCATGAAGAACATGATCACACAGAAGACGAACAGGAATACCACCACCGCAACGGTGTCATGCACGGTGTAATAAGGATGGAACGGAATGCCGTCCAGGGGGATGCCCTTGTCGTCTTTCTTTTCCTTGATCTCGATGCCGTCCGGGTTGTTGGAACCCACTTCATGCAGTGCCAGCAGGTGCAGGAATACCAGGAAAACGAGGACCAGGGGCAGCGCCACCACGTGCAGGGCGAAGAAGCGGTTCAGGGTGGCGCCGGAAATCAGGAAGTCGCCCTGGATCCAGGTCATCAGGCTTTCACCGATGAAGGGAATGGCGCCGAACAGGCTGACGATGACGTTGGCACCCCAGTAGGACATGTTGCCCCAGGGCAGCACGTAACCCATGAAGCCCTCGGCCATCAATGCCAGGAAGATGGTCATGCCGAAGATCCAGATCAGCTCGCGCGGTTTGCGGTAGGAGCCATACATGAGGGCGCGGAACATGTGCAGGTAAACCACGGCGAAGAAGGCGGAGGCGCCAGTGGAGTGCATGTAGCGCAGAACCCAGCCAAAATCGACATCGCGCATGATGTACTCGACAGAGGCAAAGGCGCCGTCGGCGCTGGGCACGTAGTTCATGGTCAGCCAGATGCCGGTCAGCAGCTGGTTAACCAGCACCACGGTGGCGATGATGCCGAACACGTACCAGACGTTGAAATTCTTCGGCGCATAATACTTGGTCATGTGCTTTTCGATTGTCTTGGTTACAGGCAACCGGGCATCGATCCAGGCCATCAGGCCATTCTTGCTCTTGGTATCCATTGCGGAGGAATTGCTATCAAATTCAGACATCAGGAATTTTCTCCATCCAGGCCGACGACCACGACGTTGTCGCTTTCATAGAAGTGTGGCGGGACAACCAGGTTGTCCGGGGCCGGGACACCGCTGTAGACACGACCGGCCAGGTCAAACTTGGAGCCGTGACACGGACAGAAAAAGCCACCGGTCCAGTCGGGGTCGTAGTCCTGGGGCTGCACTTCTGGAGCCATCAGGGGGGCACAACCCAGGTGGGTGCACAAACCGACCATGACCATGATCTCGGGGCGGATGGAACGGAATTCGTTCTGGCAGTATTCGGGCTGCTGGCCGGCTTCTTCGGATTCCGGGTCGGCCAGGTGGTCCGTGCGGGTACGCAGGTTTTCCAGTGCTTCCTCTTCACGACGGAAGATATAGACCGGCTTGCCACGCCATTCCGGCATGGGTCCCAGCAGCTGTCCCGGGGACAGGCGGCTGATATCGATGGTGATCGGAGCACCGGCGGCGAGCGCCCTGGCGCTCGGGTTCCAGGATCCGACGAAAGGTACTGCGGCACCTGCGGCGCCAGCGGCACCAACCAGAGTGGTGCTGCCAATAAGGAATCTTCTGCGTTTTTTATTTACGGCATGAGCTGTGCCATCACTCACTGGGATGTTCTCCTATTACTAAGCCGATTTGAGCCTTCAGGCCAACAAATAAGCCGACGGGGACCGGTTTTTTGGATGCAATAAACGGAGCGCGCATACTACTAAATCGAGCCGATTTTTTCAAGGTAAACAGGGCGTTCAGCGGTCTGCAGACCAGTAATTCCGGGCCTTTGACAGCCATAAAAAAACGCCGGAACCTTTCGGCACCGGCGTTCTTCATATGCGGTATGTCGCAGATTAACGCTTGGAGTACTGCGGACGCTTGCGTGCCTTGCGCAGGCCCACTTTCTTGCGTTCCACTTCCCTGGCGTCGCGGGTGACGAAACCGGCCTTGCGCAGGGGGCTGCGGTTCTCTTCGTTGTACTCGATGAGGGCGCGGGTGATGCCGTGACGGATGGCACCGGCCTGGCCGAAGCTGCCGCCGCCTGAAACACGCACGTTCACGTCAAACTTGTCACCGACTTCCAGCAGTTCCAGCGGCTGGCGCACGATCATGCGGGCCACTTCACGACCGAAAAAGGTGTCGATGCTGCGCTCATTGATGGTGATGTTGCCGGTACCGGCAGTCAGGAAGACCCTGGCTGTGGAGGTTTTGCGACGTCCGGTTCCGTAGTATTGGGTAGCTGCCATGTTGTGTCTCTTTGCGGTCTTTTTTGCGGTCT
>CAZVSC010000023.1:40214-46270 GCA_964629325.1 uncultured Enterobacteriaceae bacterium | reverse complement strand
AGCACCATGCCGATCGGCAGGTGCAGGGCCAGCACATGAAAACGTCCGAGAAAGTAGACCAGGTCCTGCATCGTCAAATCCGTCAGGCCAGGATCGGCTGCACCACTTCGCCGTGCACGTCGGTCAGGCGGAAGTCGCGGCCCTGGAAGCGGAACGTCAGGCGCTCATGGTCGATGCCCATCAGGTGCATGAGCGTGGCATTGAAGTCGTGGACATGAACGGGATCCTCGACGACGTTGTAGCCGAAGTCGTCGGTCTTGCCGTGGGTATAACCGGCGTTCACACCGGCACCCGCCAGCCAGCTGGAAAAGGCATAGGGATGATGGTCGCGACCGAAGATCGGGTTGTTGATATCACCCTGTGAATAGGGTGTGCGGCCGAACTCGCTGGTGAATACCACCAGTGTGTCTTCCAGCAGGCCGCGCTGCTTGAGATCCATGATCAGGCCGGCAACGGGCTGGTCGGCGGTCTTCGCCATCACGGGCTGGTTGGCGGAAATGCTGAAGTGGAAATCCCAGCCGTTGTAGAACAGCTGGATGAATTTCACGTTGCGCTCGGCCAGGCGGCGGGCCAGCAGGCACTGGCGTGCGAAGGAACCTGGGTTGTGTACTTCAGGGCCGTACATGTCGAGCACATAATCCGGCTCGTCGCTGACATCGGTGGCTTCGGGTACGGATGACTGCATGCGGTAGGCCATTTCATACTGGCTGATCTTGGAGAGGATTTCCTCGTCACCGCTTGCCTCGTACTGGGCCCGGGCCAGGGCATTGATGGCGGCGATATCCTCGCCCTGCTCCGCCAGCGCCAGGCCGTCGGGCGTATCGATGTAGTGTACGGCCTGTTCCCCGCGCATGAACTGCACGCCCTGGAAATGGGACGGCAGGAACCCCGAGCCGAAATTCGCCGAGTCCATGTTCTGTCCCTGCCCCGGCCCCATGTTGTTGAGGACGATGAAGGAAGGCAGGTTGTTGTTGTCCGACCCGAGCCCGTAGCTCACCCAGGAACCGAATGACGGACGGCCCACCAGCTGGAAGCCGGTCTGCAGGAACTGGGCGGCCGGGTTGTGGTTGACGTGCTCGGTGTACATGGAATTGATGATGCAAAGATCATCGGCGATACCGCCCACGTGAGGCCAGAAATCACTCACCCAGGCGCCGCTCTGGCCACGCTGTTTGAAGGGAGCCAGGTTGCGCACGAGCGGGAACTGGGTCTGGCCCTGCACCATGGTCGACACACGGCCCTCGCCCATGACCGAGGCCGGAATCTGCTGGCCATGCATCTGCTCGAGCATGGGACAGTAGTCGAAGGTATCCACATGGGAGATGGCGCCGAACATGTGCAGGTAAATAACCCGCTTCGCCTTTGCCGGAAAGTGAGTCGCACCCAGCACACCAAGATCCTGCTGGCCGAGAACGGCGGGCGCGCCCAGCATATCGGCCAGGGCGAGCGAGCCGATGCCGAGGCTGCCATTTTTCAGGAAGGCCCGGCGGGATAATGCGCGAAGGTGCTTTTCCAGGTTCTGCATGGATGTGCTCAATGACGCGTGTACGCATCGGGTGAATTCATGACAATGCGCGCCGTGGAAGCCAGTGCGGCAAATTCCGCCAGCGCATCATCATCAATGGCGAAGTCGGTCAGTCCCGCACTCAGGTAATCCCTGGCGCGGGCAGTGTCCTCGGAGAAGCGCTGGAAGGCACGGTTGTACTGATTCCTTATGATGTCGCTTTCCGCGGCGGTCGGATCACGGCGCAGCGCCAGCCGGTACAGGAAATCCAGTTGCGCGGACAGGTCATCACTGTGTTCCTGCGCCCGCATGGCCATGCCTTCATAGGCCTCCAGGTACTGGCGATCGTTGAGAAGCACAAGCGCCTGCAGCGGTGTGTTGGACGTGCGGCGCCTGGCGATGGTGGTGATGCGCTGCGGGAAATCGAACACCTGCAGGGCCGGGTGCTGGGCGGCGCGCTTTACGTAACCGTACATGGTGCGGCGGTGATGCTCATCCAGGGATACATCCGCAGCTAATGGATAGTCGACCACCTGGTTCACGGAAACCGCCTTCCACACACCCTCGGGCTGGTAGGGTCGCACACTGGGTCCGCCAACCCCGGTTTCCAGCAGGCCGCTTACCGCCAGGGCGTTGTCGCGGATCACCTCGGCGCTGTGGCGCAGGCGCACGCCGCGGCTGAGCAAATGGTTGAAGGGATCAGTTGCGTTTTTTTCCGCACTGACCGCGGAATCCTGCCGGTAGGTTGAAGACATGGCCATCAACTTCAACAGATGCCGGGTATCCCAACCGGAATCCATCAGTTCCGCCGCCAGCCAGTCGAGCAGCTGCGGATGGGAGGGGATCGCACCCTGCGTGCCAAAATCCTCGGCAGTCTCCACCAGGCCGCGCCCGAACATACTTTGCCAGAGGCGATTCACGTACACGCGGGCGGTAAGCGGGTTCTGCGGATCGAACAGCCACTGCGCCAGGCCCAGGCGATTGTTCGGCAGGGAATCATCCCAGGCAAATATTTGCTCCAGGGCCTGGCCGGCAACCTCCTCGCCCGGGTCGGTATACACGCCGCGTTTTTTCACGTACATGGGTGACGCCAGGGGATCGTCCTGCATCACCATGATTTCGGGTTGCCAGGAAACGAGCTGGTTATGCTCTGCCGCAACGCGGCGCAGGGATTCCCTGGCTGCCAACACCTGCGCATCCGTCAACAGGCTGAACGCACGCCAGTTTTCCGTGGTGACAAGCGGTTCGCCATCCGTGTGCAGGAAGGCGATCTCCAGGGGACTGAGATCACGATTGAAGACCTTCACCTCATCCAGCGCGGAACCGGCCAGGGTGTACTGCTGCCAGCGTTTGCCGAAGCCAAGCCCGTAAATGGTGTCGTCGATGAAGGCGAGCGGATCGGTGATGATGGTCTGGGTCAGGTTGTCGCCAAGGACCTGCACGGTCATGGGCTGCGCATCGAGGTAGATGCCGACGCCGGCTGCCCTGCTCGAACCGTCATAGGTCACGGTGATGTGGTGCCACTCGCCGGGCGCCACCGCCTCGTCGGTGATGACACTGATCTTGTTGTCCGGCGTGTGCTGCAGGTTGAATTTCAGGTGGTTGTCTGCCACGTCGAGGGCGTAGCCGTTGGCGGCGAAGCGGATGTGCTGGTTGTGGTTGATGACCGTGGCGATGTCATAGACGCGGTCCAAACGGATCCAGAAATCCAGGCTGAACGGATCGGTGCGGTCGTAGTCGCCGACATCGCCACCGAAATAACCCTTGTTCTGTTCGTCGAACAGGAAGGCCTTGCCGCTGACGCCGTCGGTGGACTGCGGCGACTGGATGACGGCCGGCACCTGTCCCCGCAGGTTGCTGGCCGACAACTGTACCAGGTCTTCGCGGATACCGGCCGGCATGCCCTTGCTGACCACCATGGGTTTGCCCTGTTCCTGGCGGCCGAAGATTTCGATCTTCGCGAATTCCAGGTCGCCCGTGAAATAGGACTCGAACGAATAATGGGCGGCCAGCGCCCTGTCCAGTTCGGCATCGATGGCCGCCAGTGCGTTGGCAGGTATTCCGGTTTGCGCGAGCACCGCGCGTCGTTCATCGGTGACCGTGTCATAGGCCTGCTTCAAGGCGGCGACCTGCGCGTCCAGTTCTGCCAGTCGCGCCTCCGTTTCGGCTTCCGGCAGGATCAGGGTGGCGCCGGATTCCACACCGAGGAATCCCGGTGCCGGCAGTGTACCGCCCGGCGTATAGAAGCCCGGCTCGAAGGTGTCGCTGAAGAAGGCGGCGAAACTGTAAAAGTCCCTGATGGAGATCGGGTCGTACTTGTGGTCGTGGCAGCGGGCGCAGCCCACGGTATGGCCGAGTATGCCAACGCCCAGGGTTTCAACCCGGTCGATCGCATATTCGTTGTTGTATTCCTCGTCGATGATGCCGTTTTCGGAACTGCGCTGGCCGAGGCGCAGGAAGGCCGTCGCCAGGCGCTGTTCTTTTGTCGCATCGGGCAGCAGGTCCCCGGCAATCTGCCAGGTCAGGAAATCGTCGTACGGCATGTTGTCACGGTAGGCGGAGATCACCCAGTCGCGCCAGGGGTGCAGCAGGCGATCGCCGGCGTCTTCCAGGTAACCGTCCGTATCGGACCAGCGGGCGATGTCCAGCCACTGTCCCGTCATGTGCTCGGCATGTTCCATGGAGCCCAGCAGGTTATCCACCAGCGCCTCATAGGCGCCGGGATCAGCATTGGCGACGAAAGCATCCACTGCTTCCAGCGTTGGCGGCAGGCCGGTCAGGTCCAGGGTCACCCGGTTGATCAGTGTCGCCCGGTCGGCTTCCGCCGACGGTGACAAACCCGCAGCGGCCAGGCGCTCACCGATGTAGGCATCGATGGCATTGTTGTTGAAAAGAGTGCCGGCACTTGCTGCAGGCACGTCGGGCCGGCTCACCGGCACGTACGCCCAGTGGCGTTCGTAGGCCGCGCCTTGGGCAATCCAGTCAGTGAGCATGCGCTTCTCTTCGGCCGACAAGGTCTTGTTGCTATCGGGTGGCGGCATCACCACGCCGGGATCGGTGGAGGTAATGCGGCGTATCAGCTCACTGGCAGACGGATCACCAGGAACAATCGCAAAGCGACCGGGGGATTCGGGCAGCTCCGCCGTGGCGGTGGCAAACAGGTCGAGCCGCAAGCCGGCCTTCTGGCCGCCCTCCGCATCCGGACCATGGCAGGCAAAACAGTTGTCGGAAATGACGGGACGGACATCCCAGTTGAAAGAGACGTCCACCCCGACGGTGTTACTGTCCTGCTGCCCGCACGCGGCCAGCAGAAGGCACAGCGGAGCGGCAATAGCACGTTTGCAGACTGACAGCATCAGGTATGACTCCGGCGGCTCAACCGCCGAGGATGACATAACCCTGGCGACCGAGTTCGATCAGCGTGGTCAGGGCCCAGAAATCCACCTGGATCTCATCCAGCAGGTCGGCTTCATCGACTTCCCTGGCCAGGACGCCCTGTCCGCACAGGTGGAATTCAACGCCCGCCGCATGCAGCTGCCTGATCAGTTCGATATTGGGATTGTCCTTGCCATTGTGCCGGGCCTTGAATTCGGCATTTTTCAATCCGATGAGACCGGAGCCCTGGTGCATGACGATGGCGATCTTGCGGTTCTTTTCCGGTACACCCAGTTTCGCCAGTGTGTTCACATAACGGGCGACGAGCGGCAGCATCGGATACGGATCGTCCAGGTTGTCATCGACCATGGCGAAATCAAAGACCACCTTGTACTCGGTATTCGGGTCCGGCGTCAGGTGGGCGCCGGGATAATCGTTGGCCACGTCGGCGGCACTGATGGGGAGCATGTCCTCGGCCAGTGCTGTATTCAACAAGCCTGTGGCGAGCAATGCGGGTAGCAGGAATTTCATGATTTTCATGGCAGGTTCTCCGTCCTTTTCTGTTGCCGGGTTCGTTACGGTATTCCAGCGAAGTTAACGCCGGTAGCATGGAAAAGCAATGTCATACCGCCTTGCCTGTGGCCATCACAACCTGTTTAATTCGTGGACTGCCTGCAGTTCCGAGGAAAGCCATGAACGACAACAAACCCTGGCCCCAGTCCGGCCGTGAACGCCTGATCGTGCCGCAGCCCGTCGGCACGGTGGGCACCGACCTGCCGGATTACCGCGCCGAGATGATGGCGAAGGTGGATGAGAAGCATGTGCTGATGATGGGCGACAACCCCGCCCTGCCGCGCATGCCGGACAAACCCAGGCTGCAGGATTTCTTCAACCTGCGCATGAACCCGTCCACGCGCAAGCACCTGCTCGAATCCGCCCGCCGCGCCATGGATGACGGCCATGAAGACAAGGTGGTGCTGGCCTGCCTGCTGCACGACATCACCAACGCCTGCCTGATTCGCACGGATCACGGCTACTGGGCGGCACAGCTCATCGCGCCCTATGTGGACGCGGAAGTGGCCTGGGCGGTGAAGTATCACCAGGCCCTGCGCTACACACCGGACCCCGCGGTCGGGTACGAGTATCCCGAGTTGTACCGGGAATTGTTCGGCGCCGA
>CAZVSC010000023.1:38716-40114 GCA_964629325.1 uncultured Enterobacteriaceae bacterium | reverse complement strand
TCCCTCAAACAACACGAGGGAGCGGGGCCATGAAAACAATTCTCGGGACATTGCTCATCCTTGCTGCCACCGCGCTGTGCCCGGCAGCACTGGCAGACTTGCCGGTGTTTCGCAACGGCCTGCTCACCCTGCCGGTGGTCGAGGACCAAGGCGATACCTGGACGCTGGAACTGGAACTGGTCGAAAACGCCTTTCCCCCGGAATTCATTCTCACTCACTCCCGCCAGGTATTCGCGCCAGTGGACATGAACACGCCCTGGTTCGTCGACGACTTCCTGGTGATCCCGGCCCTGAAACTGGGCAGGGATTCCTACTGGGTGGAGCTGCGACTGACCGGCACCAACGCCTTTATCCTCGACAGCTACGGACTTAACAGGCAGCAAGAACACGGTTTCCAGGACGACTCCGGGTATCCGGCCAGTCCCGCCTTCCGGGACTGGATCCGCATTCCGGGTGACGCCCGCGATATCGGCGTCGGCGCCGACGGCACCGTCTGGGTGCTGGGCGGCAGCATCTATGGCAACTACGGCCATGATTTCTTCAACGACGCATTTAATAACGACATCGATTACGACTTCGGCCTGTGGGTGCTGGACGAATTCGGCTGGCTCGAATACCCGGGATCGGGCATCCGGCTGGACGTGGACCCGGACGGCTACCCCTGGGTTGTTAACAGCGACCATGAAATCTGGCGGCTGACCCCCTTCGGCTGGAACCGCATTCCCGGCCGCGCCAATGATATCGGCATCGGCGCCGACGGCTCGGTCTGGGTCCTTGGCACCACCGAACGCCAGGGTGGCTACGAGGTGTTTCGCTATACCGGGTTCGGCTGGCAGAAGGTCCACGGCACCGGGGTCAGAATCGACGTCGATCCTCACGGCATCCCCTGGGTCATCAACCACGATGACGAGATTTTCCGCCTGGTCCATGGCGCCTGGCAGCAGTTGCCCGGGCTGGCCAAGGATATCGGCATCGGCGCCGACGGCTCGGTCTGGGTCATCGGCTCAGACCGGCGCCTAGGCGGATACGGTATCTATACCTGGGATGGCCGGGGTTGGATCAGGGTTAGCGGCAGCGCCCGGCAGATATCAGTCGGCCCCGATGGCGAGCCCTGGGTGGTCAACCGGGAAGGCGAAATCTATACCCGCTGGTAGCCTATGGCGGCAGTTAATTGATCCAGCGCATTTGTGCATCGGCTGCATCTTTGCGATTATTGATCCTGTCAGGGCCGGGGGCCTCAGAATCTATTGTATTTTTCCCCAATAAGCCTATGATGCGCGTCGCTGTATCCCCCAACTATCCACATAAAGATACATAAAAGATAAATAGATATATAAAGGAAGCAACATGAAAGCCTTGAAGGTGTTACTCAACACAACCCTGTTTGCCGCCAGCCTG
>CAZVSC010000023.1:27114-38616 GCA_964629325.1 uncultured Enterobacteriaceae bacterium | reverse complement strand
CGTCCCGTCGCAGCCACACCCACACCGGCGCCTGCTGTAGCCGAAAGGGACAGCGATGGTGATGGCGTGGTGGATTCCCGTGACAAGTGCCCGGATACCCCGCGCAACCTGGCCGTTGATGCCGATGGCTGCCCGATCCTGGATATCAACCAGCGTCGCCAGGAACTGCTGGTGAATTTCGATTTCGATCGCAGCGAAGTGAAACCGCAATACGATGCAGAAATTGCCGAGTTCGCCGAGTTCATGCAGACCTACGGCAACACCAATGCCGTGATTGAAGGTCACACTGACAGCGTTGGTACCGAGGAATACAACCAGGGCCTGTCCGAGCGCCGCGCCAATGCCGTGCGCAACGAACTGGTCAACGAGCACAACATCCCGGCCGGCCGTGTCTCAACCGTCGGCTATGGTGAAAGCCGCCCGGTGGATACCAACAGCACCGACGCCGGTCGCGCCAACAACCGCCGCATCGAAGCGGTAATCAGCGTCGAGATTGAAGAACAGCGTCGCCGCTAAACAATCTGCAGATAAAAAAAAGCCCCGCAATTGCGGGGCTTTTTTTTGATCGCCTGGACTAGTTTTGTGATGCCGCGGGGGACACGCGTAAAACGGCGCCCGGATTCTGGTCGGTTAATACATAAAGATAGCCATCAGGCCCCGGGCGCACATCGCGGATGCGCTGGTGCAGGTCCACCAGTATTGGCTCACGGGCCAACGGTACGCCTTCATCACTGAAGGTGATGCGCTGGATGTGGCCAGTCCTGGGCGTACGACCCTGGATCATCGATCCCACGAACACATTGCCGCGCCAGCGCGGGAAGGCAACATCAGCGTTGTCACCAACGTCGTTATGCGGGTAGAAACTGATCCCTGACACCGCGATGGACGGTATCCAGTACAGGAAGGGTGAAACGAGATCTGTCCGCACCTGTTCCTCGCTGATACTGACGCCATCGTAATCCACGCCATAGGTGACCAGCGGCCAGCCGTAATTGGCGCCTGGTTTGATGATATTGATTTCATCACCACCCAGCGGACCGTGCTCGTTTTCCCAGAATTCACCGGTGTCCGGATTCAGGGCAAGCCCCTGCGGACTGCGCACACCCAGCGCAAAAATTTCGGGCAGGGCATCATCGCGGCCAGCAAACGGATTGTCCCCAGGCACAGTACCGTCGTCATTGATACGGATGACCTTGCCACCATGATCCATCAGATCCTGCGCACGAAATTCCTCCTGCCTTTCGCCGATGGTCATGTACAGCTTGCCATCGGGGCCGAACGCCATGCGGCCCCCAAAATTGGTGGGCGAGGCGCTCCATGAATTCGCGACAAAAATGTCGTGCAGCCCAACCAGCGAATTGTCGCTGGCGTTGTACATGGCCCTGGCAATCGCCGTTGTACTGCGCACTCCATCTTCATTGCCCTTGGAGTAGCTCAGGTACAGGGTATGGTTCTGTGCGTATTCCGGATGCAGGACCACATCGAGCAACCCGCCGAGCACGGTGATCTTGACCTCGGGCACACCACTAGCCGGCTCGGGTTGAAGAACACCGTCAGTAATCAGGCGCAGGCGTCCGGCACGCTCGGTGACCAGCATGTCACCATCCGGGAGGAAAGCTATCGACCAGGGGTTGGACAGGCCGCCGGCCACCAGGTCGACCTGAATGGCATATTCCGTGGTCTGGTAAGTTTGTGGAAACGCCGGCAACGGCGGTGCAGCCGTGAAATCCTGGGCCTGGGTGCACGGTATGGCGGCGATGAAAAGCAGACTTACAATATTGAATCGCATCGCCGCCTCCTGCTTTTACATCCGGTTGACGACGATGTGACCACCCTTGATCACCAGGTCGACCTTGAGCAGGTCGAACAGGTCATCCAGCGGATCGCCGTCGATGATGACGACATCGGCCGCCTTGCCTGGCTCCAGCGAGCCAATCTCGTCCTCGAGGAATACCGCTTTCGCCGTATGCTCCGTCATGATCTCGATGATGTCCTGCTCCGAGAACACCAGGAACAGGGTCTTCAGTTCATGCTTGAGGGTTTCACGGGGATTGAACGTGGTATCGGTGCCGAAGCCGTAGGTGATGCCGGCGTTCCATAACAGCCGTGCATTCACCGGACCCTGGCCGACGCTCGGCAGGGTATCCCAGCTGTAGGGATAGCCATCCCTGAAAATAGGCTGGTTGTTTTCATCATAGAAAATACCCAGCGTACCCAATGACGACACCATCGGGATGCCGGCATCCACGATGGTCTGCACTTCCTCGTCGGTGAGCTGGCCGATGTGGGGTGTATGCACCAGGTGGTCGGGTTTTGCCTTGATCACTTCCAGGAGGTCCCATTTACCCACGGCATGGACGATGGCTTTCAGGCCCCGCTTGTGGGTTTCTTCCACCATCAGGGTCAGTGATTCCACTTCCGGGCCATTCGGCGTCACGGTGACAACCGTCTTGGTGAAGTCAAAACCCTGGTCCGCAATGTTGTTCACGGCATCGATGATGACCTGGTCGGGAATCTTTCCCGCCGGCTCGGTCGGCCGGTTGGGCGGACGCGAAACGTCGGTCCTGGCCGGATCGGTCGTGGGTTCGCCCGGCGGCAGGGAATTGATTGGCACGAACGAACCGGTCAGCAGGCGCGGTCCGGCGATTTCACCCTCGTTGATGCGGCGACGCAGTTCCAGGATCTGCGGAGCATCGATAGCTGACAACACCGTGGTGAAACCGGCATCCAGGAACTCCTGCATGTTCGTTTCGGACTGGTTGGCCATCCACTCATCCGGGTTGCCGCGAATGATATGGCGGTGTCCTTCGATGAATCCCGGCATGACGGTTTTGCCGCCGGCATCGATGACGAGAGCATTCAACGGCTCGACGATGCCGTTTCCGACCTCGGAAATGCGACCGTTCTCGATGAGGAGGCTGCCCCGTTCGAATACGTTGCCGGCACCGTCGATGATATGGGCATTGGTGATGAAGATCACCGACTCATCGACGGGTATGTTAACGGTATCGGATTCACTGACAACTGTTGCACCCTGGTCCGAACAGGCGGCCAGGAAGACAGTGGCAAACAGGAAAACGGTCACGAGCTTGTAAAAAGCCAGTTTATGCATTGGGGACTCCTGGGTCATCCAAAAAGGTTTGGTTTGTCATTGTTATTGTTATGAGTGGAAAAATTACCATAAACGCCACAAAAAAGCCCTGACTGTCAGGCAGCGGGCATCCCGGAACCGTGTTTGTGCGACTCGCATCTCAGGCCAGGTCGTTGCGCAGGCTCCGGGCCACGTTATCAGGCACCTGCAGCGGACCGATGCGAAATCCTTCCAGGTCGCAGCCGGCAAACAGTACGGCACCTGCCTTCGCAGCTGCCACCATCTCCGGGGCCAGCTGGAAACGTACGAAATGCACACTGGATGTCTTGGTGTCGTTTTCCCTGTCCATGTCCTCGTCGGCAATGGCGTAAACCTTGTCATGGCCGTCGACCCGCATCCAGATCAGGTCCTCGACATTCTTCAGTTCCGTCAGGCGCAGCTTGCGCTCCTCCACGTCCTCGTACTCGATCATGAACGTGGCCTTCCAGTTGTCCCCATCGGGAATCAGGGGGTTATAGGCATCCAGCTCTTCCTGGATTCCTGCCGCCTCGAACACTTTCTCGATACGCAGCATTTCCTGGATCTGGTACTTCAGGGTCAACGCATCCTCGAACAGGAGGCGCGCATGCTCGTTAAGCTGCAGCTGGCGGTCTTTTTTGTGCGCCAGGACTTGCGCCCGGAACTCGGGGCGGTTTACCGAATAATCTTCCAGGGACCACAGGTCGGCTCTGGTCAGTTTTGTCATAATTTCCTCGTTCAGTTCATGCGGGGGCAGAACAAAATCGAACATCTGGTTGTTATCGGATACTACGTATGGATTTTGGTCTGACCCGCGGCTTTGAGTGCCTGCGCTCAAAGCCCGTAGGCATGGCGCAGCAATGTCATCGGGTGCTCCGGCTTGTCCACTTTTTCTGACAGCGCGGCAATGTGGCTTGCCGCCATCGGGCAGTCGGATATGAAATGGTCGGGAGCCTGCTGGTCCACCTTCTTCACGATCGGCCTGCCGATCTTCACCGCGATATCGTGGGTTTCCTTCTTCACAGCATAGGTGCCGTCATGACCCGAACAGCGTTCCTGGGCCACCACCGTGGTGTCGGGAACCAGGTTGAGGATATCGCGGGTTTTCAGGCCGATGTTCTGCACGCGCAGGTGGCATGCCACCTGGTAACTGATATCGCCCAGGCCCTGCTTGAAATCGGTGTTGAACTCCCCTTCCTTGTGGCGCAGGAAAAGATATTCGAAAGGATCGAAGAAGGCATTCTTCACCTTGATAACGTCCGCGTCGTCAGGGAACAGCAGCGGCAGTTCCTGCTTGTACATCAGTACACAGGATGGAATAGGCGCGGTCAGGTCGAAGCCTTCATCCACCAGCTTTGCCAGCACCGGGATATTCTTTTCCTTCAGCTCGCGCACCGCCTCGAGATCGCCCAGTTCCAGTTTTGGCATGCCGCAACAGGCTTCTTTCGGCACCAGTTCGATGTGGATGCCATTGTGCTGGAACACCTTGTAGAAATCCTCGCCAAGGTGCGGGGAGTTGTAGTTGCCGTAGCAGGTTGCATAGAAAGCCACCTTGCCGGTTGTTCGGCCAACCGGTTTGGCTTCAAGCGACCTGGCGAACCGGCCGACCTGCTTGCGCAGGTTATTGCGGTGATAAGTGGGCACGGGTGCGGCGTGATGCACGCCCAGCGTACCCTCGAGCACCTTGCGGAACGCGCCGTTCTTGTTCAGGGCATTGACGGTGACGTCCACCAGCGGAATGGTCGCCAGCTTCGCCACCTTGTCAGTGCTGGTCAGCGTCCGATCGCGGAAGGAGGCGCCGTTCTTCTTGAAATTGACCGCCTTCGCCCGCAGCATGAGATGCGGAAAATCAACATTCCATTCATGGGGCGGCACGTAGGGGCACTTGCTCATGTAGCACATGTCACAGAGGTAACAGTGTTCGACCACCTTGTGGTAATCGGCCTTGTCCACGCCGTCCACTTCCATGGTTTCGGATTCATCCACCAGGTCGAACAAGGTGGGAAAGGCATGGCACAGACTGACGCAGCGGCGACACCCGTGGCAGATGTCATAGACGCGCTCGAGCTCGGCGTTCAGGGCATTTTCGTCCCAGAATTCAGGGGACTGCCAGTCTACGGGATGTCTTGTCGGGGCTTCGAGGCTGCCTTCACGCGGCCTTTCTTTGACGGGGGGCGTATCGCTCATCTTCCGGATCCAGTACTTGAACAGTCAGCTAGTCAACGGGGAATGTCGGTGTAGCAGAATAGAGTCGTGACTTCCCGGCTCACTGGATGAAATACCTGTGAGCCGGGCTGTCAGCTGGCCGGATTTTACTTCATTGATCATCCGGCACTGTGCGGCCTGGTTAGCCGTCGAGACCGTCCAGGGCTTTCTGGAAACGGTTGGCGTGGCTGCGCTCTGCCTTGGCCAGGGTTTCAAACCAGTCTGCGATTTCGTCGAAACCTTCATCGCGGGCTGACTTGGCCATGCCCGGGTACATGTCGGTGTACTCGTGGGTTTCACCGGCAATGGCGGCCTTCAGGTTGTCAGAGGTGCCGCCGATCGGCAGGCCGGTTGCGGGATCACCGGTTTCTTCCAGGTATTCCAGGTGGCCATGGGCATGACCGGTTTCACCTTCCGCGGTGGAACGGAAAACCGCGGCGACATCGTTGTAACCTTCCACGTCGGCCTTGGCGGCGAAGTACAGGTAACGGCGATTGGCCTGGGATTCACCAGCGAAGGCATCCTTGAGGTTTTGTTCGGTTTTGGAACCTGCTAAAGACATTGTTCACTCCTTAATATAACGAAACAGCACTTACGGGTATCAGCTACGCACCGCAGCAAATTCATAGTGCTTCTTTTATTAACAAACGATGAAGCCAGGGGCTTCGCAAAGTCAGTCTGGATTAATGACTTGGTAACCGAATATATAGACCGGTCAAACTTCTGTCTAATTGTTTAAATGCAGCCCCGTTATCGGTTTTATCTATTGAAGGCGGGATCTTCCTGCTCGGCAGGCTGCCTGCCCAAGCGGGTGATTTTCAGGACATTTTTCCTGACCCGCCGCCACGCCGGCACCAGCGTGGTGACGCTCAACGTCACCACGCCGATGGCGAGACTGAGCATGATGATGTCCCACAGCGGCCGGTTGGTGTAAAGGAAGGCAAAATCGAGGCCGTGCAGGCCGTAGTAACCCCAGCGGTTGCGCCTGTCGATGACCTCCAGTTTGGTCAACTGGCCCAGGCCTGGCTCCAGGTACAGCCAGGTGGACCGGGGATCGTCGAACTTCACCCGCAGGACCGGCACCTGGCGCACGGACCGGGGCAAACCCAGGTCGAAGGAATCCACGGTCCGGTAATAGTAGCTGTCCGGTTCGTCGAGCCAGGCCGCCTCTGTGATGGCCGCTCCGGGCAGTGCCTGTCTGGCAATCGCCAGCAGCTCAGCTTCACTGAAGGCGCTGAACGGCTGGGCCCCGGTGTCGGTTGCGGAAATCAGCCGATGCTCCCACTCGAGGGTGGGCGTGATGAAGTCGAAAGCGCTGCGGGAATCCCAGTCCAGCATTTCCTGCCGGTCGGGTTTGCGATAGGCGAGGTAATAAAGGTTGCCGTTAAACTCGATGAGCTCCATCTCACTGATAGCGAATTCACTGGCCAGTTCGGCTGCCGCATGCTGCAGCCCGGCAACGGTAAGCGGGGAAAAATCGATATGGTCCCCCTGCCCCTGCACGCTGCGGGCGCCCGCTTCGATCTGCGCTTCGGTATACAGCGTTTCCGTAATCACCGGGAAGATGTTCAGTGACACCAGACCGCTGGATACCCAGGATACGGCCATGATGCCGAAAATGATGCCGGCCCAATGATGCCACTGGTGCCAGCCGCTGTAGGGCGTGCGCCAGGCCTCCCCGGTCTTTTTGTATTTCTTTCTGAAATTGAAACGCCAGATGCCGAGCACCACGCCAAGAATCACCATGCCCAGTCCGATCCAGGCCAGCCATTGCAGCAGCGGCGTCCACCACGATGCCTGCCGGAAGAAAAACAGGGTGTGCATGTTGTATCCGCTAAAGCCCAGGATGCGCGTCCAGAACGTGGTTTTCATCACCGGCTCCATGCTGCCGGCCGACATGTAGTACTCGGTATCGGATGCATCATCGAGGGCGATTCGATGCATGGGCATGTGGTTCTGGATGCCCGGGGAATGTGTGAACATGTCCGGCCCCTGCAACGTGGTCTCGACGACAAACCCGCCCGCATAATCGGGCAGGAAATCCGCGAGCCAGGCCGTCGCCGCTTCGGCGTCGAGGTCGGGTACGCGCTCACCCGTATCGGCATAAACCACGGTCCAGCTGCCAAAAACGAACCCGGTATTGATGCGGTAAACGGGCCGGTCGCCGTGCATGGAAACACGCAGCCTGAAAGGGGCGCCCTGGACCTGCCCCAGGGCTTCGGCGGGTGTGACGCTGACCGTGGCAAGGTCCAGTGCCGGCAGCCGGTGCAGGCGCTCGCCGGCGGTCATGTGGGGAATGCCGGCATACATCAGCACGATGCCGGAAAGGCTCCAGATCACGAACATGAGGCCGACCAGAATGCCCAGCCAGCGGTGGAAAAAGATCAGCGAAAACCGCCAGTTGAAAAATTGCCTGAACTTCATGCGCTGCCTGCGGCACTCCCCTTTCGCGTCGTAGTTTGGCGGGAGTTAGAATCGATAAATACCGCTGCATTTGCAAGGGTTTCGAACGGTTAGTGCAAAACTCCCCGGTATTTGCATGGTTGGAGCTGCAGGCCGCTGGCCAGCCCGACAAATCCGGGGCCGTTTTCGGGAGTCAATACTGCGCAAAAATTCACTGTTATATTGCAACATCCCGTTTGCAGTTCTGGTCTAATATGACAGCCCATTTTTTCGTTTTGCCCCGGTAAAACACAACCTCCATGAAAAATTTTCTCAAAATCACCGTTTCCCTGGTCACCCTGGTTTTCACTGTCGTGGTTGTCGGCTTTTTCTATGTCGTCAACCTGGACCCCAACGAGCACAAGGCGTTTCTTGAAGGCAAGATCCGGGATACCGCCGGTCTCAGCGTTTCCTTCAACGGCAATATCGGCCTGACCCTGTACCCCTGGCTGGGCATCACCCTGGACGATTTCGTCGTCCATAATCCTGAAGGGTTCAGTGCTACTCCCCTGTTGACCGCAGAGCGCGCCGAGTTTCGCGCCAAGCTGCTGCCGCTCCTGAGCCGCGAATACGAAATCGACACCATCCGCCTGCGCGGCACCCGCATCCACCTGGAGACCGACGGCGCCGGCCAGGCCAACTGGAACGCCACCATCCCGGCAAGCGAGACTGCAGAACCGGCAACGGATTCAGGCAACGCCCTGAACAACCTGGTCATCGGCGGCGTCGATATCCAGGATGCCGCCCTGACCTTCGACGATCGCTTCAACAGCGTCCGCTACGATGTCGACGGTATCAATATCAGTACCGGCGAACTGGTTTACGGCGAGCCGCTGGCCCTGTCCATGGCGCTCAATGCCCGTGCCACGCAACCTGCCCTGGCAGCCTCGATCAACCTGACCGGTACGATCCTTTACGACCTGGACAATGAACGTTACCAACTCGACCCGCTGTCCCTGACCGGTACGCTCAGCGGTGACAATGTGCCCAACGGCTCCGCCGAGATTGCCATGGACACCTCCGTCAACATCGACCTTGCCGAAGACACCCTCATACTGCGCGACTTTTCGCTGCGGGCGCTGGATGCGCAGGTCAACGCCAACATCAACGGGCGCGGCATTGCCGGCAATTCACCCTTGTACCAGGTCAACATGGCCGCTGCCGGTACCGACCTGGCCGTCCTGTTCCAGATCCTGGAGAACGACGACCTGGTCCGCCAGATCACCAGCCTGAACAGCCGCAGTTTTGAAATCACCGGGCTCGTGGAAGTCGAACCCGCCGCAGGCAACCTGAAAGTGACCGGCCTCAATGCCAGCCTGCTCGACGCCACCATCACCGGTGACCTCAATGCCGCCAACCTGCAATCCGGCAGCCCGGTGATCAACGGCGCCATCAATGCCTCGGGGCCCGACCTGCCGACACTTCTGGAAGTCGCCGGGCAGTTCCAGGGCGGCCGCAATTCCGAACTGTCCCGCTATGGCCGCGAACTGCAGCAGGCCCCCGACCAGAGCTTCCTGGTCAGGACCCGTTTCGACGCCAACCTGCAGGCCAATAACATCGTCATTCCCGAACTGGAAGTGCGCGCCCTGGGCGCCACCGTCAGCGGTAATTTCAACGCCCGCAACACCAACACGGATACCCCGATCCTGCAGGGACGCCTCAATGCCAGCGGCCCCGACCTGCCGCTCATGCTGCAGATCGCCGGCCAGGTCAGCGGCGGCCGTGAGTCGCCCCTGAACACCTACGGCAGGCAGTTGCGCAATGTCAGCAACAAGCGCTTCAACATCAATGCGCCCTTCGATGTCGACATGGCCACCGGCAACATGGATCTCAGCGGCATCGAGGCAAGCTTCCTCGGCTTCAACCTCAACGGCAACCTGCAGGCCCGCAACTTCCAGTCTGCCAGCGGCACCATGAGCGGCAGGCTCACCCTGAATGGCCGCAACAACCTGCGCGAAGTGCTCAACGCCATCGACCAGCGCGACCTGGCGGACGTGGTCCAGTCGATGAACCTGGAAATCGTGGTAGACGGTTCACGCAGCAACCTGGCCGTCAATCCCCTGAACCTGGACGTGGTGCTGTCCGGCTCCCGCATTCCCAATTCACCCGTTACCGTGGCCCTGAATTCGAACTCCGTGCTGAACCTGGAAAACGACAGCCTCAACACCAGCGCCTTCACCTTGTCAGGCCTCGGTCTCGACCTGCGCGGCAGCATGCTGATCAACAACCTGCAAGGCGACACGAGCTACTCAGGCCAGGTGAACCTGCCCCGCATCAACCTGCGCCGGCTCATGCAGCAGCTGAATCAGGAATTGCCGCCCACTACGGACAATTCCGTGTTCCAGGCCTTCGCGCTGAATACTGCCGTTGCCGGCTCCGCCAATGACGTACGCCTGAGCAATCTCGACATCACCCTGGATGATTCGCGCATCACCGGGGGATTCACCATGGCGGGTATGAACACCACCCCTGCCTACGATTTCGATCTCGACATCACCGCCATCAACCTCGACCGCTACCTGGCGCCGGCGACCGATGCACCCGCAAGCAGCGAAATGACCAACACCGAACTGCCCCTGGATACCCTGCGCGGTCTGAACATGAAGGGCAAGGTGGATATTGGCCAGCTGACCTATTCCAACCTGAAACTGCAGGACATGGCGCTCACCATCAATGCCAGTGACGGGGAACTGGCCCTGGCCCCGCTGTCGGCCAACCTGTACCAGGGCAGCTACCGCGGCGACATCCGCCTGGATGCCCGCACCGACACACCGGTGGCCCGCGTTGATACCACACTGACCGGCATCAACCTGGGTCCGCTGCTGCAGGATTTCATGGACGCCACCTATGTCAGCGGCACCGGTAATATACAGCTGGCGCTGACCGGCCGGGGTGCGGACACTGCAACCATCAAGCGCAACCTGAACGGCACCGGATCACTCGATCTCCAGGACGGTGTATTGCAGGGTGTGGATATCGGAGGTGTTCTGACTCAGGTCGAAAGCATGATTCGCGAACAACGGGCGCGCACGGTTGCGCGCGGCGAGCGCACTCCCTTTGAGTCTTTCTCCGCCAACATCAACGTGGAAAACGGTGTAGTCACCACTGAAAACCTGCTGATCGATTCCTCAGGCTTCGCCGTCACCGGTCGCGGCACGATGGTTAATCTGAACAACGACACCATAGCTTTCAACCTCATCGCCAATGTCGACCGCAACCCGGCGACCACTGAACGCGCCTATGACATCGGCGGCTACTCCCTGCCCATCGCCTGCACCGGCGCCCTGGCCAGCCCCACCTGCCTGCCGGATATCCAGGCGATCATGGCCGGGGCCATCCGCACGGCGGTGCAGCGCGGCCTGACCAACCTGCTCGAACGCGCCGCCGGTGCACAGGCCACGCAACAGACGCAGGAAGAAGGCACGCAGGCCACCCCGCAAGAGGAAACGCCGGAAGAAGCAGTCGACCCGGTCGAGCAACTGCTCAACCGGGGCCTGGAGAGCCTGTTCAAACGTAATAATTGATCAGTCGACAACGCGGCACCCTCGGCAAATGCACCCTCCTGGCTCAACTGCCGGTAGATTGGCTCATGCCAATGTATGTGCATGCCGTGTTGTTCCGCTCAGGGAAGCAGGCTCCAGTGCCATAGATGGTGTTATGTATGGCTACATCACCAATATTTGACAGACTTTTTGCGGGCTTTTCAGGAAGCTGCAGGAATGCCGGACGACCGGCGGGTGATCAGA
>CAZVSC010000023.1:0-27014 GCA_964629325.1 uncultured Enterobacteriaceae bacterium | reverse complement strand
TTTGCGGGCTTTTCAGGAAGCTGCAGGAATGCCGGACGACCGGCGGGTGATCAGAGGTAGCGGCCCCGGACGATCACGGCCAGTTTGCAGGAGGCATGTTCGAGGTCGGCCCAGTCGCTCTCGGTCTGCATCACGGCAACCGTGGCCGTGGGCAAGACCTTGCCGTCATCGGGTATATCGACTTCCTCGGTCAGGTAGAACAGCAGGTCTTCAAGGCCCGGATTGTGGCCTACGACCATCAGGCGGTTGCACTCATCCGGTGTCGTGGCGATGGCATCGAGCAGTTCACTCACATCCGCCATGTAAACCGCTTCGTTCCAGAAAATGTTCTCCGGGTCATAACCCATGCTGTCAGCCACGGTTTCCGCGGTTTCACGGGCACGCTGAGCCGGTGAACTGAGGATAAGATGCGGCACCATATCCTGCTCTTTCAGCCATTTGCCGACCTTGGCCGCTTCCAGGAAGCCGCGTTTCTTGATCGGGCGCACGTAATCTGAAAGCGACTTGCTCCAGTCGGATTTGCCGTGGCGCATCAGGATCAATTCTCGCGTCATTCTGCCTCTGTTTAACTCGTTGTTTCGCGGATGGATTTAACTAGTCAGGACTTATATACTGGCCAGTCACGGGACCGGCGTCTACAAATGGATAATAATTAAAAGAGACGGCTAACCGGCAAGAAGTTTATCCATAAATCCGGGTCTGAACCAATACATTAATTCCGCGTCCCGAAAAGACTCACTTGGATTATTACGAGGTCCGCCATATGAAACGTTTCTTCCTCTTGGTTACCGCCATGCTGCTGGGTACAACTGCCCTGGCACAGGTACCCTACCCATTCATTTCCACACCGGTTGCCGAACTCAACGAACCCTGGGCCATCGAGTTCCTGCCCGACGGCCGCATACTGGTCACTGAAAAGGGCGGCACCATCCAGCTTGTCACCCAGGACGGCCAGAAGACCGAAGTCGCCGGCGCACCGGAAGTCGACTACTTCTTCCAGGGCGGCCTTGGCGATATCGTGCTGCACCCGGATTTCGAAAACAACAGCGTCGTCTATATCAGTTACGTCGAAGCCGGCGCCAACGAAACCCGCGGCGCTGTCGTCGCCCGCGGCACGCTCAACCTGGATGCCCCGGCCGTGGAAAACCTGGAAGTGATCTGGCGGGCCTTCCCGAAAGTGGATGGCGGCCTGCACTTCAGCCACCGCATCGCCTTCGATGCCGAGGGTCACATGTTCGTATCCGCCGGCGAGCGCAACAAATACGATCCCGCCCAGGACCTGAATTCCTCACTGGGCAAGATCCTGCGCCTGAATGATGACGGCACTCCTGCCGCGGGCAACCCGTTCGCCAGCCAGGGTGGCATCGCCGCGGAAGTCTGGTCCTATGGCCACCGCAATCCGCTCGGCATCGCTTTCGATACCCAGGGCAGGTTGTGGAACGTGGAAATGGCGCCGCGCGGCGGCGATGAACTGAACATGGTCATTGCCGGCGAGAATTACGGTTATCCGATGGTTTCCAATGGCAACCACTACACAGGCGAGGTCATTCCCGACCATGACACCGATACCCAGGGGCTTTATGAAAAACCGAAGGTATGGTGGAACCCGGTCATCTCCCCGTCGAGCCTGATGTTCTACACCGGTGACGCCTTCCCCGAATGGCGAGGCAATGCCTTCATCAGCGGACTGTCTTCCATGTCCATCATGCGCATCGTCGTCAACGGCGACAATGCGGTGGAGGCGCAGCGTTTTGTCATGGGGCGCCGCATCCGCGGCATAGAGCAGGGTCCGAACGGCAACCTGTGGATCATCGAGGACGGCCCCGAAGGCCGCCTGGTTAAACTGACTCCCAGGGGCTGAAAGGTCTCCGAATAAAAAACCCCGCCCAGGCGGGGTTTTTTATTGCCAGCAATTCTGCGTATCAGGAGATATACGGCGCCGTGGTCTCGATACCCTTGCGCGCGATCGTTTCCGGGTCGGCGTTTTGCACGGCGGGATCGAACAGCTCCAGCGACAGCGGACCCGAGTAGCCTTTCTCGGCCAGCTTGTCGACAATCTTCCGGAGGGGGGCAATCCCCTCTCCCGGAAATGCCCGGTCCTTGCGTTCGGCCACCGCCAGGTGCGGCATTGCGGGTGTGTCGGCAAAATGCACATGATGAATTTCACCGCTCTCGACCAGGTCGAGATCCTCGAATTTACTCATGCCCGCCCAGAAGTGGTACACATCGAGCATGAACCTGAGGTTTGGATGATTTACCGCACGGACGACTTCCATGGCGGTGCGCAGGTTGTTGATCAGTGTAGACAGGCGGGTGAATTCCACCATCAGTGTGACGTTGTGTGGTCGAGCGATTTCTGCCGCCTCATGCAGATTCGCCATCACCTCTGCGTAATCCGTCATTGTATGCGGTTGACTGGCTGCGGAGGGAGCGACCAGGCGATCGGCACCAAGTGAGCGCGCCATGACTACCTTCCACTTCAGGTCCTCGATGGCCTGTGCGCGCCTGGGACCGGTTTCTTCCAGGAACAACTGGTTGGTGGAGGAAACGGCGCGGATGCCAAGATCATCCATGAGGCGTCTGGCCGAACCTTCGCCATTGGCCTGCTCAAAGGTCCTGGCCGATACCAGGTCGGGTTCGGCGTAGCGGATACCTGCCCGTGACCAGCCTTCCATGACAGCACGAAAATCGGAGCCACTGGAGGTAATGCCGTGCATGCACATGAACATGCCGGAGCTGGATGCTGCAGTGCTGGTGGATGAACCGGTAACAGCCGCCATGGCTGAAACTCCTGCCGACAATGCCATGAATTCCCTTCTGTTGATGCGTGACACTGCTTTTTGCAACCCCCTGATAATCAAAGGGGCCAGGGAAAATTCAAGAATTTTACCCTGACCCCGTTGATCCCCCCTTTGGTTCTGTAACCCTAGAGCAACTCTCTGCCCAGGGTGCCACGCGGGACGCGGTATCCCGCGTCCTGGATGTAATCAGGACCGATACCGGCGATCGCAGTCGTGCCGCTTCCGCGCATGGTAATCTCAAGTTCGCGATTGAGCAAATCGAGCACGCGCTCAACGCCGGCCTGGCCGAAAGCACCGAGACCCCAGCAGTGCGGCCTGCCGATACCGACAGCAGCGGCTCCCAGCGCCAGCGCCTTGAAGACATCCGTGCCGCGGCGAATACCGCCGTCGACGATGACCGGAATGCGGCCGTTCACGGCGCTGATGACCTCGGGCAGGCATTCAATAGTGCCGCGCCCGGTATCAGTGGCACGCCCGCCATGATTTGACACGATTACACCATCGGCGCCGTACTGAACGGCGAGTGCCGCGTCGGCACCAACCTCGATACCCTTGATTAGCACCTTCATGCTGGTGACATCTTTCATGCGGCCGATGACATTCCAGGTCATGGCCGGGTCGACCAGGCCAACACCCTGCATGTCGAGGCCATCGAACATCGGCTTGGACTGCCCGTAATGGCACTCTTCGCAGAAGCGGTCATCTTCGCGAGCCAGCACTGCCTGCGTTTCGGTGTTGCGCCCGGCCGGCAGGTCAACTGTCAGGCAGACTGCCGTGCAACCGGCACGTTCGGCACGACGCAACATTGCTTCTGTGTATTCCCACTTGTTGGTGGAATACAACTGGAACCACAGCGGCGCATCGCCGCGCGCGGCAACCACATCCTCGATGGGCGAGGATGCCTGCGTGGACAGGATCATGTGATGCCCCTTCGCCGCGGCCGCCCTTGCCACACCGACTTCGGCATCGCTGTGAAAGGCGCCGGAACTGCCGATGGGACTGAGGAAGATGGGCGATTTCGCTTCGGCACCCAGGACATTGACGGACATATCGGCGCGTGCGCTGACATCGACGAGCCTGCGGGGCAGAATCTGGAAACGGGAATACCCCTCCCGGTTGGCGCGCAGCGTGGTGTCGCTGTCCACGCCCGAGATCAGGTAGCCAAAGTGGGCGGGAGGCACTTTTTCTCGCGCCACGGCCTCCATTTCGAAGACGTTGATAACCTGGTCGGGATTGGTCAGCTGTTCACCGAGGGTTTCTTCGATGACCTGGGCGAAGGCGGAGTAACTGGTCAGGAGAGGACTGCCGGCGAGAAATTTCAGGAATTCACGTTTATGCGGATTGCGCAGGTCAAGCTGCTTCTTGCTGTTACGGGGCATACACCACTCCTGAATATGTGAAGATTGCAGAGAGTACCCAAATACCGGTTTGATTTGAAGCTGTCACGCCCTGACCCGATGAGATTGAGTTACTGAAAGCGCCTTTGTCGGGTCTTGTTATTGCAGATATTATGGCCTAAGGTGACATTTTGGCCAAAACAGTCTTTTTTCAGGCTTTTACTGAAAAATTGACCCGTTATCAAAGCAACTATCACATGAATACAGGCGCCGAAAGCGCAAAAATCAATCCACAGACAAAGAGCCATGCCTGAACAAAAACTCAAATGTTACGTTTCCCATGCTTCCGAAATTTTCAGTGAACCCTGGTCGATGCTGATCCTGCGGGAGTTCATGATCTTTGGCGGCACCCGCCGCTTCGAGCAGCTCTACAACGCCCTGGGTATTTCCCGCAACGTCCTGACCAAGCGCCTGCGCCGTTTCGTGGAACTCGGCCTGATCAAGAAGTCTCCCATTTTTGAAAACAGCCGGCGCATGGAATACAAGCTTCGCCGCAAGGCGTGGGAGCTTTCCCCCGTCATGCTCGCCTTGCACGTGTGGGCCGAACGGTGGGCAGACGACGATTACGAATCCGAAATCGATTTTGTTGATGCCTTCACCAATAGGCCGCTAGCCAAAGGCGCCGTGCGTTCGCAGGATGGCCGGATTCTTGAACCTGGTGAAGTTCATGTCGTTACCAAGACCGAGAACGCCAAACGCTACCTGGAAAAGTACAAGACCAGGACTGACAGGGTAGACAAGAAGGACAAAGCCGCCTGATTTCTCTACCTGATAATGTGCGTAATGTATAAAAAACGGGGCCGAAGCCCCGTTTTTTATTGCCTTGCCTGACTGCCTCAGAAGCGCATTTCCAGCGACAGCTGGCAACGGCGCCCGAACTCGTCATAGTTGCCCGTACCCGAGCTGGTCCGGGATCCGACACGGTTGAAGGCACCCGCGATGATCGGCGGATTCTTGTCAAAGGCGTTGTTGATGGCCAGGCTGGAAATACAGTGCAAAGAAATGACAAGTCAGCCCGCTTGTGTTGACTTACACCAGGTCCGGCGATATAAGTCCTCTTAAGAGACTAATTTTGTATTGTCTTTTCTTTGCCAGCACATGCCGACATACTTACTGCAGTCTCGGGGGAATACAAAACAGCAACAATGAAAGCGTCTATCAACAGGCTACCCAGCTTCGTCATGGTCGCGGCAGCCATCGCGTTCACCAGTGCGTCCGCCCACGCCAATCTTGCCGATGCCGCCATGAACCAGGACACGATTGCATTGCAATCCCTGCTTTCAGATGGCGCCGATCCTGACAGCCGCGGCCAGTACGACACACCCGCCCTGCACTGGCTGGTACGCTACAACGATCTCGACTCTGCCAGGCTGCTCCTGAATGAAGGGGCAAACCCGGATATCTCCAGCCGCTATGGTGTCACACCCCTGAGCCTGGCCGTCGCCAACGGCAACGCGCCAATGGTAAAACTCCTGCTCGATGCCGGCGCCAATGCCAATACCCGTGAACACAACGGCCAGACGGTTCTGCAGACAGCCGCAGATGTCGGTGTCTTCGAATCGGTACAGCTCCTGGTTGATCATGGTGCCATAGTCGACGAACGTGATTCGGCGTTCGGCCAGACCGCACTGATGTTCGCCACCCGTGCCGGCCATCCGGATGTCGCCCGTTACCTGCTCGACCAGGGTGCCGACCCGAATGCCAGCACCTATATCGGTGACACACCGCGCTGGGTTGAACCGAATTCGCAGCGCGGCTTCGGTTTCGGCATCGGCATCATACGCGGCGGCACACCGGCCGATCGCGGTCGTCGTGAACCGATACCCGGCGCGATGTCGCCCCTGTTGTATGCCGCACGGCATGATCATGCCGGAATTGCCGAGATGCTGCTTGAAGCCGGCGCCGACATTCACCAGGCCGAGGCCAACAATATCAACCCCCTGCTGATGGCCGTGGAAACCAACAGCATGGCAACCGCACGGCTGCTCATCGATCGCGGTTCCGAACTAAGCGTCCAGGACTGGTACGGCCGCACTCCCCTTTGGGAAGCCATCAATGTGCGCAACCTGTATGTGCACAACGACAAGTTCGTCAACTACATCGACAACCACGACGAGATCTTCGACCTGATCAGGCTGCTGGTAGAAAAAGGCGCCGACGTCAACGCCCGTACAAAAGAGTCACCGCCCATCCGCCACGACCTGCTCAGCATCACCGGCACACTGGAATGGGTGGACCTGACGGGGCAAACGCCGTTCCTGCGTGCCGCCCGCGCCGGCGATTTACCTGTCATGCGCCTGCTGCTTGAGCATGGTGCTGACCCGTTGATTGAAACTTTTCAAGGCACCAATGCGCTGATGGTTGCCGCCGGCATCGACTGGGTCGTTTCACAGACCTGGACCTGGGACGCAGCTGACGTGCTTGAAGCGGTCCAGCTCTGCATCGATCTCGGCATGGATGTGAACCACACGAACTCCATGGGACTGGCCGCCATTCACGGTGCCGCAAACCGCGGCTCCAACGACATCATCGACTTGCTTGTAGCCAACGGCGCCCGCCTGGACATCCAGGACAATGAAGGCCGTACGCCGCTGGACTGGGCCAAGGGAGTATTCCTGGCCACGCACCCGGCCGAGGAAAAACCCGAGTCCATGGCCTTGATTACACGCCTGCTCGAAGCCAGCAACATGCCGGTCAGGTAATCGGCCAAGAAACACCTATATATAGAAGCACGACGCATGAAACGACCAGCCATCAGCAAACTCCTGCCAGCGATCACGCTTGCCGCACTGTCTGGTCCCGGTTTTACCCAGGACATCGATGTCCCCGGACTGATAAACGATTACTGTGTGAAGTGCCACAACTTCGAGGACTGGGCCGGAAGCCTGGACATGGAGAGTCTGGACTTCAACCATGTGGATACGGCCCCGGATACCTGGGAGCTGATGATCCGCAAGATCCGTATTGGCATGATGCCCCCTGTCGGAGAGGACCGGCCGGATAACGCCACCCTGTCGCGTTTCGCCGAAAGCATCGCCCATCGCCTGGATGAGACCATCGAGACAGTGCCCGCATCCCCGGCACTGCATCGCCTCAATCGCAGCGAATACGCCAATGCCATACGCGACCTGCTGGCGCTGGATATCGATGTATCCACCCTGCTGCCACGCGACAATTCCAGCGAGGGCTTTGACAACATTGCCGCATCCCTCGGTTTCTCGCCGGCACTGGTGCAGGCCTATGCATCCGCGGCCATGAAAATCAGCCGCCAGGCCGTTGGCGACATGACGCTCACAGAATCCTCCGCTATCTATTCTCCGCCGCCCGACCTGGCCCAGGATGAACATATCGACGGCCTGCCGCTGGGCACACGCGGCGGCATGAAGATCACGCACAACTTCCCGCTGGATGCACTCTACGATATCGACATCGGCGGACGCCTGTTCAGTTTCAATCGCGGTGTGGGACAGGACCTGGCATCCGAGCTCGATGTCACGATCGACGGCCAACCGGTGCAAGTGGAACGCAACCGGATCAGCCGCATCCCGATGACAGCGGGCCCACATACGATCACTGCGGCGATCATCGACAACCGCCAGCCTGCCGGCGTCAACGACATTTATGACAACTACAGCAAGGAAGGCAGCATCTCCCGCATCGAGATCATCGGTCCGTTCGATGCCACCGGACCCGGTTCTACGCCCAGCCGCGAAAAGGTGTTCAGCTGCTACCCTGCCACCAATGATGAAGAGACCGCCTGTGCCGAGGCCATCATCACGGACGTGGCAACACGCGCCTTTCGCGGTCCCGTCACTGACCGTGAAGTGGGCAGTATCATGACCTTCTACCAGCAGGGATATCGCGAGGGCGAGTTCGAAGGCGGCGTCCAGCAGGCGCTGTCACGTATCCTGATCGACCCTCGCTTCCTGATTCGCTTCGAGGAAGAGCCGGAGGATCTCGAGCCCGGCACCATCTACACCATCAGCGACCTGGAACTCGCCTCCCGTTTGTCCTTCTTCCTGTGGAGCAGCATTCCCGATGCGGAATTGCTCGACCTGGCCATGGCCGGCACCCTCAGCGATTCCGACGTGCTGGAGGCACAAATCCAGCGCATGCTCAACGACGACAAGTCGCGTGCGCTGGTTGAAAATTTTGCCGGGCAGTGGTTGTTCCTGCGCGATGTCGAGACCATCACGCCCGAGGAAGGCAACTTCGATGACAACCTGCGCGAAGCATTTATCACCGAGACCCAGCTGGCCGTCGCCAACCTGATTTCACAGGACAACCCGGTCACGGCACTGCTGGATGCCGACTACACCTTCCTCAATGAGCGCCTTGCCAGCCATTACGGCATCGAGGGCGTCCGCGGCTCATACTTCCGCAAGGTCCCGCTGGCAGCGGACAGCCCGCGCCGCGGCCTGCTTGGCCAGGCCAGCATCCTGTCCGTGACGTCCACCGCCAGCCGCACCTCGCCCGTAGTCAGGGGCGCCTGGATCCTGGAAAACCTGCTCAATGCGCCTGTCCCGGCACCGCCTCCCGGCGTGGAAACCAACCTGGACGGCGACGGCACCACCGTGATCACGACCTCTGTACGCGAGCGTCTTGAAGCCCATCGCCAGGATCCGGTTTGCGCATCATGCCACGCGGTCATCGACCCGGTCGGCTTCGCCCTGGAGAACTTTGACCTCGTCGGCCAGTGGCGTGAGTTCGACGGCGATTCCAGGGTGGACCCCAGCGGTACACTGCTCGATGGCTCCACCATCCGCGGCCCCGCTGACCTGCGCAAAGCGCTGGTCGGTTATTCCGAATTGTTTGTGGAAACCTTTACGGAAAAACTGATGACCTATGCGCTCGGCAGGGAACTTGAGTACCATGACATGCCCACCGTGCGCGCCATCATGCGCAGTGCCGAAGCCAGCGACTATCGCTTTTCGACGCTGGTACGGGGCATAATCAACAGCGACCAGTTCAAAAAGCGTGTCAAAAGCGGCCCTCATAACGACGTTGAAGAAACTGTTGCAGCGAAACCAGGGCAAGCTTCACTGAACACACCGGAGGCCTGACATGGCAACCTTCCTGAGAAAGAAGCACCTCGACCGTCGTACTTTCCTGCGCGGCACCGGCACCACCCTGGCCCTGCCGTTCCTGGAATCCATGGTGCCGGCCGGTACTGCGCTGGCGCAAAGCGCCATGCCGAAAACCCGCTTCGGTGCGATCTACATTCCCCACGGCGCTACCATGTCGCGCTGGACACCGGCAACCTCGGGCAAGAACTTCACGTTTACGGAAATCCTGCAGCCCCTGGAAAAATTCCGCGAACAGATCAACGTTGTGACAGGTCTGGGCCTTCCCCTGGCTTACGGTCCCGGTGGCGCCACGGCCAACCATAACCGCTCTGCGGCCAGCTTCCTCAGCGGTGCCAAACCGCTGACTGGTGCCATGCCCGTACTTGGCGTTACCGTTGACCAGATCATCGCCCAGCAGCTCAACCAGGACACACCGCTGCCTTCGCTCGAACTGACCATCGAGGAAGCCACACTGAGCTGCGGGGAGGGCCTGAGTTGCGCTTACCGCAATACCATTTCCTGGCAATCCGAATTATCGCCGCTGCCCATGCAGAACAACCCGCAGGTCGTCTTCGAACACCTGTTCGGCGATGGCGCCACACCGGAACAGCGCGATGCGCGTCGAGCGCAGTCACTGAGCCTGCTCGATGCCGTGTCAGACCAACTCGCCAGCCTCGACCGCTCACTGCCGGCCAGCGACAGGGCCAGGCTCGAGCAATTCCTCACCGACATCCGGGAAATCGAACGACGCATCGTGCAGGCCGGCGAAAAGGTCACCGATGCTATCGCCGTACCTGACAAACCGAACGGTATTCCGGCGGACGTGGACGAACACATCAAGCTGATGTTCGACCTGCAGGTACTCGCCTGGCAGACCGAAATTTCCCGTGTCTCCACTTTCCTGATGGCGAAGGAACTGAGTGGTGCCGTGTATCCGGCAAGCGGCGTCAGGGACGGCTTCCACACCCTGTCGCATCATTCCAATAACGAGGAGCAGAAAGCGCGCTTTGCCGTGCTTAACCGTTACCATGTCAGCCTGCTGGCCTATTTCATGGAAAAACTGCAGGAAATCCCCGATGGCGAAGGCACCCTGCTGGACAACTCCATGATCCTGTACGGCAGCGGCATGAGCGACGGCAACTCCCACAACCACGACCCCTTGCCCATCATCCTGGCCGGGGGCGCCGGTGGCCGCCTGGAAGGCAACCGGCACATCGTCAACCCGGACAAGACGCCGATGTCGAACCTGCTGGTCTCCGTGCTCAACACCATGGGCATCGACCAGGACAGCTTCGGCGACAGCACGGGCCACGTGGCGATCTGAAGCAAACGCCTCTCAACTGCAATCCCGCATCCCTCGAAAATCCCGGCAATCCAGCCGGGATTTTTTCCTGATCGGTCCCCGATTTGATTTACAGCAAATGACGAATTTCGCTCCGTGATAGCGTAAAGGTATTACTACGGAGGAAATTCACATGCGATTCAAGATTCTGGTTTTATTGTGGTTGATGTTCGGTTCCTGGAACGCTTTGGCTCAACAGGCCCTGGTGGGCGCCATGGTAGGCGACGTGTCCGGCCTCGTGGAAAACGCAGACGGCAACTTGGTGGAACCCCAGTGCGCCCTGGATGGCGCGGTTGATATCAATTCCATGGGTGGCGGCGACCTGACCGCCGTTGTCGATGGCGCGGCCTCCTGCACGGGTGCCCTGGGCCTGCAAATCACGTTTCACGTCACTTTCGATTTCCGGACATATACGCTGGGCGGGTTTTATACGGACACTCCCAATGGCATGGTGCTGGACCAAGAGATCCTGTTTGAAAATACCGGCGGCCTTAACTGGTCGGCCAACGTGGCAGGTGAAGCACCTTCCTCCAACGGTCCGCGGGCTTATGACCTGCAAATCAACCTGACCTTGCCCAAGGAAGCTATCTACCCGGGCGAACAATACCCGGACACCAAAAGTTTCAGTGGCGACCTGAGCCAGGTTGTGACCGTGAATGTCCCCCTGGAAATCCCGGCACTGTCGGTCAGTGAAAACCTGAGCGTGGATGTCCAGCTGACCGGTCGCTGGACCGCCAAGACCGTGCCCACGTCCAGCAACACACCCGACATCAACGGCAACTTTTCGGGCTCTATCCAGGGGCTGACCCCCATTTCCCTGACGATCAATGTGCCCGTGCTTGGCGAGGAAACCTTCGACCTGGATATCCGGGGCACCTTCGGCGGCTCACTCTTCGTCACCAGCCCCACGGAACTGACATTTGCCGGTGCCTGGGCGGCATCGACAGGAGAGGACGGCTTCGGGGGGGACATCAACATCACGGTTCCCATCAGCAACCTGAAATCCCTGACATCGATGCCCTTTACCATCAGCGGCAACTTCTCCGTGGACCCGGATATACCCAGTGTCGACCCGATTCCGGTGGCCTTCAACGTGTCCGGCGCCTTCCCGTTCGCCATCGACCTCTAACCGGTCCGACCTGGCGCCCGTCGGTTCACACCGGCGGGCGCTTTTTTTCCTGATCCTTAACTTCCCGCCTGCGGCTGCACCTTTCAGCCCGCGCCTGGGTAAATTGCCCCCTGGACGGCAAGTTCGGGTATCATCCGCCCTCACTACCAGATTCCGCAGTCCAGGAGGTTCCGTGAACATTCGTCAACTATTCGCCCTTTTTGCCGCACTGCTGCCCGGTTTTGCCACCGCCCAGGATGCCACTGCAGGCAAGGATTTCTTCGCCCAGCAATGCGCGCTGTGCCACAGTGCCGCCGAGGGTGATAACGGCGGCGCCCAGGGCCCGCTGCTGCGCGGCGTATTCGGCCGCGCAGCTGCCGCCACCGGCTTCACCTATACCGATGCCATGCGCAATTCCGGCCTGACCTGGGATGCCGCGACACTGGACAGGTTCCTGGCTTCCCCCACAACCGTCGTGCCCGGCTCCTCCATGGTCATTCCAGTGGAAAATGCCGGCACCCGCGCCAACGTGATCGCCTATTTCGAACAGCTGGCAAACGGCTCCTTCGTGGATAACCGTCCTGCGCCTCAGGGCTTCGGCGGATTCGCAAATACCGAACCGCCATCCGGCGACCCTGACTGGATCAATGACCGCCCGGGACGTGTCCACAAGGTCGATCTCGACAACCTGCCCGAGCCTTACCAGACATCTTCTGCCGTGAACTTCCCCTCTGTGGTGCCGCGCCCCGATGGCGCCAACCTCATGCTGCCCGACGGTTTCACCGCCGAGGTCTTCCTGGATGAGGGCCTGGCCGGCCCCCGCGCCATGGTGCTTGCCCCGAATGGCGACATCTTCCTGGCGGAAACCCAGAGCGGCCGTGTACGCGTGATTCGGCCGAATGCCTTGCGCAGTGCGCCGCAGGCGATCGAGATTTTCGCCCAGGGCATGCTGCAGCCGCTTGGTATTGCCTTCTACCCGGCCGGCGACAATCCGGAATGGGTATACGTCGCCGAAACCAACCGAGTTATTCGCTACCCCTACCAGGTCGGCGACATGATGGCCAGTGATGTGCCCGAAGTCATCGTGCCGCAGCTGAGCCCGGTGGGCGGTGGTCACTACACCCGCGACCTGGCTTTTTCACCCGACGGCGAATACATGTACGTCTCCGTGGGCTCACAATCCAACGTGGCTGAGAACAACATGGGCGAAAAATCCACCGCGGAAATCGCCGCGTGGGAAGCGGAAAAAGGCCTCGGCGCCACCTGGGGCACCGAAGAGAACCGCGCCGCCGTAATGGTCTTTGAGGTCGGCAATGAAGCCGCCACCGGCAGGCTCTTTGCCAATGGTATCCGCAACTGCGTCGGTCTGACCGTGCAGCCGGAAACCGGTTCCGTGTGGTGCTCGGTGAACGAGCGCGACCAGCTCGGCGACGACCTGGTGCCGGATTACTCCACCCGTGTCACCGACGGCAGCTTCTTCGGCTGGCCCTGGTACTACATGGGCGATAACGAAGACCCGCGCCATGCCGGCGCCCGTCCCGACCTGGCCGGCAAGATAACCAGGCCCGACGTGCCTTACACCGCACATTCCGCGGCAGTAGACCTGGAATTCTATCCGTTGGCACCTGCCGGCAACTCGGCCTTCCCGGCGGAATATGCCGGCGACGGTTTCGCCGTTCTGCACGGCTCCTGGAACCGCGCCCACCGTACCGGCCACAAAATCGTGCGCCTGCCCATGGAGGATGGTATTCCCACCGGTGAATACGTCGACTTCCTGGTCGGCTTCATCGACGAGGAAGGCAACCCCTGGGGCCGCCCGGTTGCCACGCAGTTCATGGACGATGGCTCCATGCTGCTCAGCGATGACGGCGCCAATGTCATATACCGGATTTCCTTCTCCCGGTAATACCTTGCCCGATACCAGGTGAACCAGGACGGGGTGCCATAGTTTTATCTAGCTTTCATGAAGAAAACGAAGCTGCCACCCGTCGTCCTGGATCACCTGGAAGACCTCATCCAGACATTCGAGTATTCCCTCGACATCGACGAGACCATCGCGCTTACGCTGCGCAAGCTCATGGAGCACATGCATTGCGAGGCGGCCTCGGTGTTCCTGAATAACGATGCCGACGGACTGACCTGCATGGCCAGCGCCGGCCCGGTCGACCTCAAGGGTGTGACCATCAGGATCGGCACCGGCATCGTCGGCAAGGCGGTTGATGATTCCGAGGTGGTCATGATCCGCGATGCCCGCGACTCGGACCTGTTCTTCGACGGTATCGACAAGAAGACCGGCTTCATTACCCGCTCCCTGCTGTGCGCTCCGCTGATCGTTCACAAGGAAACCATCGGTGCCATCGAACTGCTCAACAAGCAGCCGTCGAAGAAGGAGCCCGAAGGCCTGTTCAACGAGGTGGACAAGCACCTGCTCAGCATCCTGGCCTCGGCCGCCGCGCTGGCCATTCACAACTCGCGCATGGCATCGGAACTCGTGCGTACCGAGATGATGCAGCAGGAACTCGAGATCGCGCGCACGATCCAGGAAAGCTTCCTGCCGGCATACGAGGAAAGCCACCCCATCGCCGGCATCAACCTGGCAGCCAAGAACGTATCCGGCGACTTCTTCGATTATTTCCAGCAGCCGGACGGCACCTGGATATTCAATATCGGCGACGTCAGCGGCAAGGGGATGGATGCCGCCCTGCTCATGGCGAAAGCCAGCAGCCTGTACCATTGCCTGGGCAAAACCATCCGCTCCCCGGCCAGGGTCATGCAGGTGATCAATGAAGAACTGGTGGAGCACGCTACCCGGGGCATGTTCATTACCATGATCGGCGGCTTCTACAACCCGGCCACCGGCGAGGTGACACTGGCCAATGCCGGACACCTGCCTGCCATCCGGCACGGGAGGGACGGGACATTTACCGAATTCGAATCACGCACCCTGCCCCTGGGTATCATGCCCGACCAGGTCTTCGAGGAAGTCAGCTTCTCGCTGGCGGGATCAAGCCTGTATTTGTATACTGACGGCTTGTCCGAAGGGCTGGCACGAACCCTGAAAAAACCCGACGAAATGCAGAACCTGTTCACCCTGATCGAGCGCTTTCACGACGTGCCGCGGCAGGCAAGACTCAGGACTTTTGCCGAGGAAGCGTCGCGGAACATCAGCGGTTTCGACGATCTGACCGTGCTGCTCATCGAGGACACCCGGGAAAGCAGCTCCCCGGCAGCAGCCGCCACCTGAAGACGGCGACACACAGAAACCTGTACCGGCAAGGCATGACAAAAGAGTAAAATATGGGTGCCGCTGAAAAACTTCTGGAGTTCCAATTTCCCGCCACAAGCGAACATCTGTGCACCCTTAGGGAGAAGCTGAGGGAAGCGCTCGACACGTGCAGCAAGTCCGAGGAGCTGAAGCAATGCATCATCCTCGCCGTCGGGGAAGCCTGCATGAACATCATCGAACATGCCTACTGCGATGGCGATACAGGAGACATCATCCTGGAGATCGAGCGACAGGACGACAGCATGGTCTTCCGGCTCACGGACTTTGCCCATCGCAAAACGCGCCTGGAGGAAATGAGGTCGCGGCCGCTGGAAGAGATCAGGCCGGGCGGCCTGGGCTGCCATATCATTAACGAGATAATGGACGAAGTCAGCCTGATAGATTGTGGTTCGCAATGCGGCAATGTGCTGCAGATGACCAAGAAAATTGACGACTGACCAGGCAGTTTCCTGGTACTGGAAGTATTACTATGCAATGCAATCTGCGTTCTGAAAACGACTACGATGTTTTGGAACTCGGTGGAGAGATAGACCTCCATTATTCACCCGACCTGCGCGAGCATATCCTGGCACCCCTGAAGGAAGGCCGGCCCCTGCTTATCGACATGGAAAACGTCAGCTATATAGACAGCTCCGGCATAGCCAGCCTGGTGGAGGGTTTCCAGACCGCCAAGTCGGCCAAGCTCGCCTACGGCCTGTTGAAAATTTCCGATCCCGCACTCCAGGTGCTCACGCTGACCCGCCTGGACCGCGTATTCACACTGTACGACAACGCCGAACAGTTCCACGCCCAGATCTGAGCATCACCGCCGACCCATGTCAGCCAATGCCATTGAAATTCGTGACCTCGTCGTCGACTACGGCTCGCGCCGGATACTCACGAACATCTCCTTCGATATCCGCCAGGGCGAGATCATGGTCATCATGGGCGGCAGCGGCGCCGGCAAGAGCACGCTGCTGCGCTGCCTGCTCGGCCTGAAAAAACCGACTTCCGGCCACATCCACATGCTGGGCACCGACATCTGCCACGCATCACAGGCAGAGCTGTACAAGCTGCGCGAAAAGATGGGCGTGGCCTTCCAGCGCGGCGCCCTGTTCACCTCAATGTCCGTGGCTGAGAACATCCAGCTGCCGCTGCGTGAACATACCGACCTCGATGAAAGCACCATCCAGATCATGACGCGCATCAAGCTCGACATGGTCAACATGCTGCCTTATGAGCACCTGATGCCGTCCGAGCTGTCCGGCGGCATGGCCAAGCGTGCCGCCCTGGCCAGGGCCATCATCATGGATCCGAAACTGCTGTTTTTCGACGAACCCTCTGCCGGCCTGGACCCGATCACGTCGGCGGAACTCGACGAACTCATTCTCCTGCTGAAAAAAAGCATGCGCATGACCATCGTGGTGGTGACGCACGAACTGGAAAGCGTGTTTGCGATTGCCGACCGCATCGCCATCCTGGGCGAAGGCAAGCTCATCCAGGTGGGCACGCCCGAGGAAATCCGCAATTCGAGCAATGAAACCATCATCAACCTGCTCAACCGGACTCCCCGTGAAAACAATGTCGACCGGGATACACACCTGGAGCGGCTGACCAAGGATACCCAGTAGGGAACGCGGCAATGATCAAGACCATCAGCAATCTCGGCAGCTACGTTCTGGACGGTATTGAACAGATCGGCAGGACGTTCAACCTGCTGCTTATTATCCTGTGGAAGATCCTCCAGCCGCCCTACCAGATTTTCCCCATCATCAAGCAGGTCTACTTCATCGGCGCCCGCTCCATGACGGTCATCATCATTTCCGGCGTCACCATTGGCATGGTGCTTGGCCTGCAGTTTTACAATACGCTCGAGCGCTTCGGCTCAGTGGGTGTACTGGGCTCGGCCGTGGCCCTCAGCATCATTCGCGAGCTGGGTCCTGTCATGACCGCACTCATGGTGGTGGGTCGCGCCGGCTCCGCCATCTGCGCCGAACTGGGCATCATGCGCATCACCGAGCAGGTCGATGCCCTCGAATGCATGGCCATCTCCCCGGACAAGTACCTGGTGGCGCCAAAACTGGTTGGCGGCGTCATCTCGGTTCCCCTGCTGAACTTCGTCTTCAACGTCGTCGCCATCGGCGGCGGCTACTTTGTCGGCGTGGTGCTCTTCGGCGTGTCCGAAGGCTCGTATGTCAACGGCATGATCGACTCCGTGCTGTGGAGCGACGTGCGCCTGGGCCTGGTGAAGTCATTAATCTTCGGCTTGCTGATCACCCTGATCTGCTGCGCCAAGGGCTTTTACCTGCACCTGAGCAAGTACGGCTCGCAGGGCGCTGAAGGTGTCAGCCGGGCAACCACCGACGCCGTGGTGATTTCCTCGGTGTCTGTACTGTTCTGCGACTTCATCATCGGCGCACTGATGTCATGAATTTCATTTGAACCCATGAGCGGAAACCAACTAGAGTAAACCCCATGAACAAGATCACTATCGAACTGCTCACCGGAATTTTCGTCCTGATCGGCATCGCCGCCTTCACCTGGCTGGCGGTTTCCATCGCTGGCGCCTCCTTTACCGAACAGCCCGGCTATACCCTCGAGGCCCGCTTCACCTCCATTTCCGGGCTGCGCGAGGGCGCCGTCATCGAGGGCGCCGGCGTACGCATCGGCACGGTTTCCCGCATAGATTTCGACCCCGATTCCTTCGAAGCCATCGTGTTCCTGCGTATCAATGAGGGCGTGCCTGTTCAGGAAGACGCTATCGCCTCTGTCCGCACCCAGGGCATCATCGGCGAGAAATACATCAATATTGTCCCGGGCGGTTTCGATGAACTGCTGGGCGACGGCGATGAGCTCTATGAAACGGAATCCGCCATCAGCCTGGAAGAACTGGTCAGTCGCTACATCTTCAGCTCGGAAGACTGAGTCATTCATGTCGTTTCCCTTAACCACACTCTTGCGCAAGGCCCTGCTGTTGATGCTGCTGGCTGGTGTTGCCTGCACACTGCAGGCCCAGGAGGACGATGACGATTTCTTCATTTTCGATGAAGAGGAAGATGACGGCCCGCTCGTCGCCGACCCGTTCGAGGGTATCAACCGCGTTTCCTTTGCCTTCAATGACAAACTGTACCGCAACGTGGTGAAGCCCGTAGCCCGCGGCCTGCGTGTCATCCCGGCTCCGGTTCGTACTTCCGGCGCCAACTTTTTCGACAACCTGTTCACGCCGGTATCGGCGATGGCCGCCCTGCTGCAGTTTGACCTGCCCAATACCGGCACGGAAATCGGCCGCTTCGTGGTCAATACCACCGTCGGCGTATTCGGCTTCTTCGATCCCGCCACCGACCTGGGCATCCCGAAGGATACCGAGGACTTCGGCCAGACCTTTGGCAGCTACGGCATCGGCCACGGCTTTTACATGGTGGTGCCCTTCTTTGGCTCCACCAGCCTGCGCGACGGTCTTGGCAGCATGACCAACACGGCTGTGCATCCGTTCTACAAGGACATCTCCACCGGCGAGATTTTCGCCATCAATGCCGCTGATGCGGAAATCACCCTGTCGCTGGACCAGGACACGTACGAAGCCTTTTACGACAGTGCCCTGGATCCCTATGTCTTTTTCCGCAGCGCCTATGCCCAGAATCGTGCGGGCAGCGTGGACGAATAACCAAACTCTTTTAAACCGCAATTCCTGTACTCTTTCCGCGAAAGAACAAGGGGAGTCAGCTATATCTTACTGATTAAATTGGTTAATTTTTACATTGCCGGATAGTTTAACCTTACCTGAATTGCGGCCCTGAATACCTTGTCCCTTGCCCCTTGTTCCTTGTACCTTGGAATGTGACAGGTATAATTTGCCGCCTCAAAACGGGATATGAATGCGATGAAAACACGTTTCCTGAACGACTTGTGCCAACTGGCGATCGTGCTGCTGGTGACCCTGGCAACGCCGGTTTTTGCCCAGAACGCGACTCCGATGGCCACGGTCGAGACCACCGTAAACGCCATCCTGGTCATCCTGCGCAATGACGCCATCGGCGTGGAGGAGGCCCGTGACCAGATGCGCGTGGAAATCGGCAAGGCTTTCGATGCCCGCGCCATGTCCCAGAGCGTGCTGTCCACCAACTGGCGCAGTGCCAGCGAAGCCCAGCAGGCGGAATTCCAGAACCTGTTCATGCAGACCCTGGAAAACACCTACATGGGTCGTCTGGAAGCCTATACCAACGAAACCGTCGAATTCCGCAAGGAGGAAATCGACAACAACCGTGCCACTGTGGAAACGGTCATCCTGACCGGGGGCAACGAGATCCCCATCAACTACAAGCTGCGCCAGCGCAGCGATGGCTGGTTCGTGTATGACGTGGAAGTGGAAAACGTGAGCATGGTGTCGTCCTACCGCGAAACCTACCGCAGCGTCGTGCGCCGGGACGGCATGGACGGCCTGTTGAGCCAGATGCGCGAGCGCGCCGCCGAGAAGGGCTGACAGCCCCGGCCGCTCGTTCGGCCGAAAATCACAAAAAATCCTCTTTTATCCGCCCCAAAGGCCTGCGGCCTTGTCACGATTGCGGTTCTGTATGCTAGAATTCGCGCCCTGAATTGGCGGATGTTTGTGATTTCCCACTGTTTTTTTCAGTCCTTTCAGTCACAGCATCCTGAGAACATCCACGAGTATTTGATTACATTTCCCGAGCAATGGCCCAAGTATTAAGCCTTAAAGAATTACGCACCAGCAGCGCCCTCAAAGCCGAAATCAAGAAGCTGGAAGACGAAAAACAGCAGCTCCTGGACCAGATGGACCGCCAGAAGAAGATGGAGCAGAAACTGCGTGACGATATCATCAGTCACAAGAAGGATTTCGAGCACCTGGAAAAGCAGTTCGATCACTTCGCCGGTCTCGAGGCGGATTACGAGGCACTGCAGCAGGAGCTGCAGATGGAGCGCCTGGAAAAGCTGATCAGCAATGACAAACAGGACAACAAGTCCGACAGCCAGCTGAAAAAGGTGAAGGAAGAGCTGGTCCAGGTCCAGAGTGAACTCAAGGAACTGAAAAAACTCGACCCCCAGCGCCTGAAACGCCAGGTTACCGACCAGAAAAAGAAAATTCTCGACCAGGCCAAGGACAACAAGAACCTCAATACCGCGCTGGTGGCCGAACGCAAGGAATCCCGGGAGCTGACCGCCGCCAAGGAGCAGCTGGAGCAGGAACGGGACGCCATGCGCAAGGAAACCCACGAGTTCTGGCAATCCGATGACGGCCTGTGGGCCCTGTTTGAAACCGGCCTGGTACTCAAGGGTGAAACCGCGGATGACGATACGCTCAACCGCATCCGCTGCCTGAACCGGGAAACCGGCGTCAGCGTGGTCAGCAGCGCCCTCGGCGATGACGACATGGCCGTCTGGCTGGGCAACCTGGAGATCCCGGAAACGGTTTCCGTCGAAGCCGGCAAGCGCCTGAAGAATATCGCCGCCGAAGCAGAAGACGACGACGAAGACTGAGCCACCCGCTCACCCTGCACTTAACCGCTACCCTTTTCCGCTGCCATTTCTTACACTGGCAGGCACAGTCATGTGTGCCGCCGTCATGAACAACCCCGCAACTCGCTGCGCATTCCTCGTCGCCCTGGCCCTGCTGCCGGTGTCGAACACCCTTGCGGCGGAAGACGCCGCCGCCATAGTACTCAGTGCTGAACCCCCGGAACCCGGACAGACCAACTACACCAATGCCGAAATCCTGCCGGTGCCCGACAACGACACCGTCTTCGCCATCCGCGAAACCGACACCAGCGAACTGCTCTACCGCTTCAACCTCGAAGGCGTGAACCTTTTCAACCTCCTCGGAACGCTCTCGCAGACCCTTTACGACAAAACCGACACCGCCGCCATGATCCGCCACGGCGAGCGCCTTACCATCTGGGACGATAGCGTGCGGATGCGCTACATCGACGTCGCCGTGGACAAGCTCAACCTCACCGAAACCCTCGATATCATCTCCCTGGCGGCCAACTGCAATATCTTCGTGACCAACCGCACCATCGTGGTCGATCGCTGCGACTGACATACTCGCCCCTTGATGACGAAGCCACGCTTGGCACCGGGGTGACACAGGCCCTCGCCACCTTGCTCCTTTAATCCGCCGTATTACGTTATTATTGATACACGCGCATCCCTGACGAATTATTCCCATGAAAATTGAAATGATCAGCACGGGCGAAGAAGTGCTGTCCGGCCAGATCGTGGACACCAACGCCGCCTGGTTCGCCAACACCCTGATGGACAACGGCCTGGAGCTGCAGCGCCGCACCACGGTCGGCGACCGCCTGGAAGACCTCATCGAGATTTTTCAGGAACGCAGCGAACTCGCCGACGTGATTCTCGTCAACGGCGGCCTTGGTCCGACGTCAGACGACCTCTCTGCGGAAGCCGCCGCCGAGGCCCTGGGCGTGAACCTGGTGGAACACTCCGGCTGGCTGGAACACCTGGAAGGCTGGTTCGCCAAGCGCGGGCGCAAGATGCCCGAGAGCAATTACAAGCAGTGCCTGCTGCCGGATTCATCCATCCTGGTGGACAACCCCGTCGGCTCGGCGCCGGGCTTCCGCCTGAAACTCAACAACGCCTGGCTCTTCTTTACCCCGGGCGTGCCCTTCGAATTCAAGCGCATGGTGGAAGAGCAGTTCCTGCCGTTCCTCCACGACACCTTCGGCGTCTCCGATCCGACGCGCCTGGCCAAGCTGGTCACCATCGGCCACGGCGAATCCACCCTGGCCGACCAGCTCCTTGCCCTGCCTGTGCCAGCGGGCATCACCCTGGGCTACCGGCCGTCACCGCCCATCGTCGAAATCAAGGTGTTCGCCCGCGGCGATGCCGCCATTGCTGTCATGGACGACTATGTCCATGCGGTAAAAAGGACACTTGGCACGGCCATCGTCACCGACCGCTTTTCCTCCATCGCCGAGGAAGTGCACACCCTCCTGGTGGAGCAGAAACAGACCCTGGCCATCGCCGAGTCCTGCACCGGCGGCATGTTGACCAGCCAGCTGGTCGAGTTTCCCGGCTCCTCGGATTACCTGCTCGGCGGCCTGGTCACCTACGCCAATGCGGCCAAGGTGAACATCCTGGGCGTGGCCGCAGACACCCTGGCCGCCCACGGTGCCGTGTCCCTGCAAACCGCCGCGGAAATGGCCATCGGCGCGCGCCGGCAGCTGGGCAGCGATTTCGCCCTCGCCACCACCGGCATTGCCGGCCCCGACGGCGGTACCGAGGACAAGCCCGTCGGCCTGGTCGTCATCGCCCTTTGCGACGGCGAGCAGTGCTGGGTGCAGGCTGTCAGGCTGGTCAACCGCACCCGCACCCTGGTGCGCATCATGAGCTGCGCCGTGGCCCACGACATGCTGCGCCGGCGCCTGCTTGGTGAAAACCCGATCGTCGACTACCCCTTCATCGAACGCCGCGACATGCAGGTGCTCGGCCCCGGCTGAAGCATTAAGGAAATCGCTGCAAATTCCCCAAAACTGGGCAGGGAAAAATTGTAAAATAGGCGCCTTTTTAACCGGGACCACCCGCTGCCGCCCGCGGCAGGGGCCACATAGGGGTTTGTCATCAGGCTGCACCTGTCCATCCGCTGGAAACTCATCCTTTCCATCATCCTGCCCCTGATCATCATCACGGCCGTGGTGATGGGCATCACGCTGTCCCGCATTTATGAATTCTCGGCCATCAATATCCAGGAGCAGGAGCTGGCAGAACTGAACCTGTACGCCGAGCGCATCGGCGCCCAGTTCGACGGCCTCGCCAAGATCGCCATCACCACCGCCAACGTGCTGTCGCAGGAAGAGGACTTCACCGAGGACGAGCTGTATGGCCTGCTCTACCGCAACGTGGCCGACAACCCCATGGTGTACGGTGCGGCGGTTGCCTTCGAGCCTTTCAGCTACAACGCCGATACGCGCCTGTTCTCACCCTACGTCTACGGCCAGGGCATCGAGCTGAATGCCATCGACATCGGCGCGGATTCCTACGATTACACCGACGGTTCCTGGGAATGGTATGCCGGCGTACTGGAGTCCGGCCGCGGCCTGTGGACCGAACCCTACTTCGACGAGGGCGCCGGCAACGTGATGATGACCACCTATTCCGCGCCCTTCTACCGTGACGGCGCCATCGGCGGCGTCGCCACCATCGACGTGCGCCTGGACGGCACCAACGACATGAACACCCTGCAGGCTGCCAACGAGAACTTCACCGTACTCAGCCGCACCGGCCACTACCTGTCCCATTACAACCCCGACCTGGTGATGAACTCCACCATCCAGGACCAGGCTGCCCTGCAGAACAACCCGGCATTCAGTGCCGGTGTCGAGCGCATGCTGGCCGGGGAGCGCGGCATGCAGGTGGTCAACAACCTGTTCCTGGACGGTGAAATCGTCGATGGCGAATCCTGGATCTTCTACACCCCGGTGCCTGCCACCGGCTGGTTCCTGGCCTCCACCATGCCGCGCACGGTGCTCACCAGCGAGCTGTGGTCGCTCATGTCCATGGCCATCTACGGCCTGGCGCTGGTGATGGCGCTGGCCATCGCGCTGACCCTGTATGTCAGCTCGCGCCTGGCGCGCCCGATCAAGAGCCTGTCGAATGCGGTGTCCGAAGTCGCGCGCGGCAAACTCGACACCTCCATCGAAAAGATTCACTCCATGGACGAGCTGGGCCGGCTCAGCATCGGCTTCAACCGCATGCTCAAGAACCTGAAGAAGCAGGTGGAACTGCAGAGCGAGCAGACCGCCGCCCGCCAGCTGGTGGAAAAGGAACTGCAGGTGGCGCGCGAGACCCAGCAGGCGCTGCTGCCCAGCACCTTCCCGCCGTTCCCGGACCACCGCGAGTTCCAGCTGCATGCCGTGAGCAAGGCGGCCAGCCACGTCGCGGGCGACTTCTTCGACTACTTCCTCATCGGCCGTCACACGCTGGTGTTCGTCATCGCCGATGTCAGCGGCAAGGGCATGGCGGCGGCGCTGGTGATGGCGGTGACCCGCACCATCGTGCGCAACCTCGCCGAGAGCGGCAAGACGCCGGCGCGCATCCTCGCCGAAACCAATGAACTCTTACGGGAAAGCCACGGCGGTTCCGCCTTCGTCACCATCTGGCTCGGCATCTACAACACCCACAACGGCCGCATCGTCTACGCCAACGGCGGCCACGCCCCGCCGCTGCTGGTGGACAAGCGCGGCAAGGCCAGTCCCGTGGGCGGCGCCACCGGCACCATCGTCGGCATGCTGGAAAAACAGGAATACGCCAATGCCGAGCTGGTGCTGCACCCTGGCGAAGTGCTGCTGCTCTATACGGACGGCATCACCGAGGCCCGCGCACCGGGCGGCGAATTCTACGGGGAGGGCCGCATCCGCGCCTTCTGTGAAGCCAACTGGGGCAGGACCCCGGAAGCGCTGTGCAACAAGCTGGAGCAGGAAATCTGTACGTTCCAGAACAACAACCTCGCCGATGACCTCACCATCCTGGTCCTGCGCCGGATCGGCTCGCGCATGACGCGCATGCTGGAAGATTTCTTCAAAGGGAAACGCAGTTAGATTTCAGCGACAGCCGGACCGGGAGGGATGCAGATGCGGAGGTTTTCCCGTCCCGACTGCCGCTGAAAAAGGCAGCGTCCTTGCAAATCAATCCAATCCATGGATAGATTGAAAAACTATTTCACTCACGAGAGAAATGAGAGTAATAATCTTTCGGTAAGGATTTTGTAAAATAGCAGCAGTTGTCGTCAAACAAATAACTGTTAAAAATTTCGTTTTATTTATGAGAATAAGAATTTTGAGTATGGAAACGTCATTCTCAATTTTAAGAAATTAATATATCCATATATTTCAATATGTTAAATTAAAATAATTCAAATTTACTTTTATGGGTTCTGAGTTAGAAATTCATAATTTCAACTCATTACTGGTAATTCCACCAGTAACAACCGTTGTAATTATTCTGATTCTCTTGAGTATAAGTCGATGGAGAGAACTACTTTGGGAAAGCAAATTGATTGCCTACCTACTAATTGTTCTTGTTTATTTGAATGTGATAGAGATTGTTACCTATGGAAACATTACTAAGAACTATAACTTATTATTGAAAGCTTATTATTGCGGAGGGATTGTTTCTGCATCGATTTTTTTCTGCTTGGGCGCAAGGTTTATGTCGTCTGATATTTTTTCTATAAGAAAGTTTTTATATCCATTTTTAATAATAAACGCGATCCTAATTCTATTTATTTTAAGCTCGAATCTATTGATAAATGGCGTAGAAATTCACGCACACTCTATTTCAAGATCTCCAGGGCCATATTACTGGGTTATTCAAATATATATCTCCGCATGTGTTTCAGCAGGGATTATTTTGATTTGGAGGAGTATTTATAAATCAAATAGCAAGTTAGATAAAAAACGAAGAATAGTAATTTTATTCTCATTTATACCTATTATCTTTAGCGTTCTTTTAGTGATTCTATTAATGCAGTTAGGGTTAGATATTACATGGTCATTATTTCTTCCAGTCACAACACTCTTTTTTGTGGTGGTTTATTTATACACAGAAAACAAAAATGATCTATTTAAATTTTTAGTAAATATACCTTATTCAAACGAAAGGAAAACATATAACCAATTAACGTCGCACATACTTGAGTATATATCCAAAACCCAAACGGACGAGCCGGTTTCCTTAAAAAATATGATGGCGGAGATAGAGAAAATCTTCGTAAACAATGCTCTCGAAATAAAAGATGGCAACCATAATCTAGCTGCTGAATTACTATCCATATCATTAAGTACTGTTTATAGGCATAAGAATAAAATCAAACCTGAATCTGGAACTGATGAATAAATTTGCACTCTCAGATCAATATAAGCGCATCGCCACCGAAGAAGCCTGGGCGCCCGCCGACATGCTCAACCGCTGGCGCAAGCTCCTCGACGACAAGACCTTCGACGATCCCGGCTTCCTCGCCATGTGGGGTTTCTTTCTCAAACAGAACGTCGGCTACACCAACGGCATCATCGACAAGCTCACCGACCTTGGCGAGAACCGCATTGCCGACATGGACGCCACTGGCATCGATCGCCAATTGCTGCTGATCACCGCCCCCGCCGTGCAGGCGTTCAGGGACCCCGCCGAGGCCCTCGACGTGGCCAGGTCCAGCAACGACGAGGTGAGTGAGGCCTGCCGCAAGTACCCGGACCGCTTCTCGGCGCTGGCCGCCGTGCCGCCCCAGGACCCGGCCGCCGCGGCGAAGGAAATGGACCGCGCCATGAACACCCTCGGCCTCAACGGCGTGGTCATCAATTCCCACACCCACGGCGAATACCTGGACGACCCCAAATTCTGGCCCATCTTCGAGGCAGCCGAGGCGCTGGACGCCGCCATCTACATCCACCCGCAGTCGCCGCCGCCGAACATGGTGACGGAGTTCGCCAAGCGCGGACTGGAAGGGGCGGTGATGGGATTCCAGGTGGACGTGGCCCTGCACACGGTGGCGCTGATCCTGGCCGGCGTGTTCGACCGCTTTCCGAAACTGAAGCTGGTGATCGGCCACGGCGGCGAGGGCCTGCCGTTCTGGCTGTTCCGGCTCGACTACCAGCAGAAGGTGATTCTGGAGAACCGCGGCTACAAGCTGAAGCACCCGATCAGCGAGTACCTGAAGCGCAACGTCTTCATGACCACCAGCGGCATGGGCTGGGAACCGGCCATCCTGTTCTGCCAGCAGGTGATGGGCGTGGACAACATCATGTACGCCATGGACTATCCCTACGAATTCAACAGCGAGGAGGTCATCGCCACCGACAACCTGCCGATCTCTGTTGAAGACAAGAAGAAGCTGTACCAGACCAACGCGGAGCGGGTCTTCAACCTGAAAAGTTAAAAGTTAAAAGTTAAAAGTTAAAAGTTAAAAGTTAAAAGTTAAAAGTTAAAAGTTAAAAAGTCAGACTTTTAACGTTCACCCCTTTTCCTGAGGCTGTTGAACACCCTGCCCAGCACGTCGATGGCATAGTCGA
>CAZVSC010000022.1:0-46738 GCA_964629325.1 uncultured Enterobacteriaceae bacterium | reverse complement strand
TGATTGAGGGCACTGGTCGTAACCGGGCCGCATGGTATCACACAGCGCGTGGGCAGCCCACTCCTGATGGGTGGTCATGAACTGCACGACAACATCGAACAACCTGGCCGGGTCCTGGCCCAGTCGGGGCGCTTCCCTGCCAGGTGCGCCTTGCCTGCCTGCTCGGTGTACGGATTTTTCAGTACCTCCATCAGTTCATGCACGCCGCTGTGATCGCCCTGTCCCGACTTGTCGATGGCGAGTTGCGCGAGGTAATTGCGCAGCACGTACAATGGGTTGACCCGGTTCATCGCCGCCTGGCGCTCATCATCCCGGCTGCGCTCCTGCTGCAGTCTGGCCAGGTAGCGGCCAAGCCATTGCTCGAACGCCGGGCGGGCCTCGCTGCCGGGGCCTTCACCATAAAAGGCCGGTGCAATGTGTGCCATGGCTTGCTCAGGAGATTCCGTTGCAACTACTCCCGCCAGGTGACGGAAGAACAGGGTCATGTCGGTTTCTGCGAGCCGGAACAGGCCGACCAGGTCCAGCGCGATAGCTTCATCACCGGGTTGAGCAGTGGCAAAACCCAGTTTGGCGCGCATCATGTCGAGCCAGCCATTCTCGTAATGTTCCTTGTACTCTTCCAGGACGCTTTCCAGGGGCTCGGTTTCCCCGATCAACGGGTAGAGGGCATTGGCCAGCTGCACCAGGTTCCACAGCGCGATCATCGGCTGGTTGCCGAAACGGTAGCGGCGGCCTTCGAAATCGGTAGTGTTAGGCGTCCAGTCCGGGTCGTAGCTCTCCAGCCAGCCATAGGGGCCGTAGTCGATGGTCAATCCGGTAATGGACATGTTGTCGGTATTCATGACGCCGTGGACGAAACCTACGCGCATCCAGTGCACGATAAGGTCGGCAGTGCGCAGGCAGACTTCCCGGAACCATGCCTGGTAGGTGTCCTTGCCTGGCTGGCCAAGGTGAGGAAAATCCCGTGCGATGGTGAAATCTGCCAGCTGCTTGAGGATGTCATGTTCCTTGCGGGCGGCAAAAATCTCGAAACTGCCGAAACGCACGAAGGAGGGCGCGACCCTGCATACCACGGCGCCGGGTTCCCGCTTCGGATGGCCGTCATAGAACATGTCCCGAACCACCGACTCGCCGGTGCCGATCAGGCTCAGCGCTCTTGTCGTCGGTATTCCCAGGTGATGCATCGCTTCACTGCACAGGAATTCGCGGATTGAAGAACGCAGGACGGCCAGGCCGTCAGCCGAGCGGGAATAAGGAGTGGGCCCTGCGCCTTTCAGTTGCAGGGCCCAGTGCTGACCGTCGGCACTGGTGACCTCGCCCAGATTGATGGCCCGGCCGTCCCCGAGCTGGCCGGCCCAATGGCCGAACTGGTGGCCGCCGTAGCAGCAGGCATGGGGTCGCATGTCGGAAAGCAGCCTGGTGCCGCTGAAAACCTGGGTGAACAATTCCGTACCGCATTCGGCGGGATCCAGGCCCAGGATCCCCAGCATCTCCTCCGAACAGGCGATAAGCCGGGCCTTGGGGAAGGCGACGGGATTGACGAATGAGTAACAGGCGCCCGCCACTTGGCGGGTGTAGTTATCCGTGACCGGGTCGCCGGGCAGGCCGCTGACAAATTCTGCGCCAATGGCCAGGTTATCAAGGGTTTTCAGGTCGAGGGCTTTATTCATGGGCTCATTCTAGCGTGCCCTGGGAGCTGGTTGAACTCTGTCACAGGGCTTACAATTGGTTGCGAAAGCAGGACCGGTTCGCGAGGGTCTCTGTTTCATCATTGTTTTCAATCATCAGGAACACCATGCTGGATACCAGGCCGCTGCTGCTCAATACGGATTTTCCCCCGCTGACCCGGGCAGCCCTGCAAACCCTCCAGGTCAACCTTGGCTACCTCTGCAACCTCAGCTGTACGCACTGCCATGTCAATGCAGGGCCAAAACGTCGTGAACTTATGGACAGGGACGTCGCTGATCTCGTCCTTGAATTCACGCGCCGTAAAGACATCCGCATTCTGGACCTGACCGGTGGCGCGCCTGAGATGAACCCCCATTTCCGTTACCTGGTGATGGAGGCGCGAGCCATGGGCGTCGAGGTGATAGACCGCTGCAATCTGCTGATCCTGTTGGAGCCCGGTTACGAGGACCTGGCGGCATTCCTTGCCGAACAGGGCGTCACCATTACGGCTTCGTTGCCGTGTTACCTGGAGGAAAACGTGGAGAAGCAGCGCGGCAAGGGAATTTATGATGGCAGCATCACCGCACTGAAAAAACTCAATGCCCTGGGTTATGGCCGCCGGGACGATCTGCAGTTAAACCTGGTGTACAACCCCATCGATCTCAATCTGCCGCCTGGCCAGGCCGGGCTCGAAGCCGACTACAAGCGCATACTCGCGGAAAAGTTCGGCATTGTATTCAACCAGTTGTTCACCATTACCAATATGCCCATCAGTCGTTTTGGCGGCATGTTGCTGGCGAAAGGCCTGTACAACAAGTACATGGATATTCTCAAGGACAACTATGCCGAGGCGAATCTGGCCACGGTGATGTGCAGGACCCTGCTTAGTGTGGATTACCAGGGTTATGTCTATGACTGCGATTTCAACCAGATGCTGAAGCTGCCGCTGGTTGCCACCAGCAGGCCAAAGCCCCACCTGAAGGACCTGCTCGATGAAAATCTTGAAGGCAGGGGCATCGCGGTTGGAGAACATTGCTACGGCTGTACCGCAGGGCAGGGCAGCAGTTGCGGCGGAGCGCTGGATGGCTGAACTGCTAAGCCGCGTAGCAAGTCATGGCAGGTGAGAACGTATCCATCGTCATTCCCGTACTCAACGATCTCATGGCGCTCAAGGCACTCCTGCCTGTCCTGCAGGCCCACCGCGGTGCGGGACATGAAATAATTGTCGTCGATGGCGGCAGTACCGACGGCAGTGTTACCTATGCGCGGGCCTTCGCTGACCGTGTGCTGATGACCGGTATCGGGCGTGGCCGCCAGATGAATCTCGGTGCAGCGAATGCACGTCATGACATCCTGCTTTTCCTGCATGCTGACAGTCTGTTTCCAGAGGAGGGAATTGCAGGAATACTGCGGGCCCTGGATAACAGCGGCCAGCACTGGGGACGTTTCGATGTCCGGCTGGATGCACCTGGCATCGCCTATGCGGTCATCGCCAGCCTGATGAATCTGCGCAGCCGGCTCACCGGTGTTGCCACCGGTGACCAGGGTATTTTTGTTCGCAAGCCGGTTTTTCTAGAAACAGGCGGCTACCAGTCCATCCCCCTGATGGAAGATGTCGCGCTTAGCAAGAACTTGCGCCGGCACTCATGGCCTGTTTGCCTCGACACCAGGCTCATCACGTCGGCCCGGCGTTGGCAGCAGAACGGCATTGCCGGCACTGTCCTGCTTATGTGGGTATTGCGCCTGGCCTATTTCCTGGGAGCCGATCCCGAACGACTGGCCAGGATCTACAATCGCGATGACTGAATCACGCTGCCTGCTGTTATTCGTGCGGGAACCCGTTGCCGGAAACGTGAAGACGCGCCTGGAAGCACGGCTTGGCAGGGAGAAGACCCTGTCACTGTATCGCGCCATGCTGTGCCGGCAAACCCTGCTGGCCAATCACTGCGAAGGCACGCAACGCCAGCTTTGGGTGGCGGGTGATGCAGCCCATGCCGATTTTGCCAATTTTGCCGGCGACCGGTTCACGCAGCCGACGGGCGATATTGGTGAGCGGATGTCATATGCCTTGCGATCGGCACTGGCTGATCATGACCAGGCCATACTCATTGGCTGTGACTGCCCGGGAATGGATGCCTCATACCTGGAGCAGGCTTTCGCCGTGCTGTCAGCCGGGCAGGATGCCGTCCTGGGTCCGGCAACCGATGGCGGCTACGTGCTGATCGGATTGCGCCGCTGGGAACCCCTGCTGTTCAGGGATATCGACTGGGGTAGCGGTGTCGTCCTGGCGCAAACGCGCGCACGCCTGGCTGAAGCAGGTTATGCCTGGGCCGAACTTGCCGCGCTGGATGATATCGATGAGGCTGCGGACCTCGAGAGACTGGCCGCTATGGTGGAACGCGAATACGGGCTGAAACTGTAAGCGATCAACCTGCGCCGGAATCAGCCGGGACGACTGGTTTGCCGTCAACCGTAGCTCCCGTCAACTCCAGACTGATGATCTTGGCGCCCGGCTCCCGCTGCACCAGTTTTACCAGGAGATAATCCCAGTCCAATGCCAGCCAGATCTCGGTGGCGCGGCTGCTTTCAGTATCACGGACACGTTCGAGTTTCAGTGTCCTGAAACTGCCTGCCGAAGTTTCCAGCCACTCTTCGCCGGTAACCACGTAATTGAAATCATGCATTTCACCCTTGTCGACACTCTGGAAGGTGACTTCCTTATGTCCGGCCAGCAACTGTTCTCGCAATGCGATATAGCCGGACAGGCTGTCCATGGCGAGGCCCTCGAGGGCGATGGTGTTTTCCTGCCGGCCGGAGGTCGCGATGGCAATGGCGCTGTCCCAGTCGAAGCTGACTGAACGGCTACGCTTGCCCAGGCCGGTCTGTTCAAAGGTGTAGGCAAGGGGCCTGATTTGACCGGTAACGGCATCCTTGGTGAGGGAGCTGACTTCCTGGATGCTGCTGATGGTCTTGCCGAGGAGTTTCAGGTCGAGGCGCGTATTCATTTCTATACCGCCGTCCTCGGTGTTGTGCAGCGAGCGTTCCGCGCTGGCCCTGAAGCCACCATAACGGGCCTCGTACTCGGCATCGAACGGAAGGGGGGGGCTGGCGGCCAGCGACAGGGAAACCTTGCACAGACACAACAGGGACAGGAGTGCGACCAGGGTTGAAGCTGGGCATCCAGCGACGTTTCTGTGGCTTTTTGCTGTGTCCATATTATGTTGGAAAACAAAGACTTCCAGTGGTTCCCGAAGACCCGGGTATGGTAGTGAACTAATGGTTGTTCGTCCAGTTATCAGTTATGATGGCGTCCCATGAAGTGCGTTGATTTTTCAGTAAAAAATCCTAAATCAGGGACCCTTAACTGTGGCTTAGCAGCCCTGTTGCTCATGGTGGTTTTCCTGCTGAATGAGTCCGCACTGGCCATCGAGGTCACCGACTTGTACCAGGGCATCGTACCGGTCGAATCCCGCGACAATGTCAGGGAGCGGCAGCAGGCTTTCAACAATGCATTGCGCCAGGTCCTGTTAAAGGTGACCGGCAACAGCGCCATCTACAACCAGCCGCTGATCCGGCGTGCGCTGGCCAGTGCCGATAATTACGTCGACACCTGGTCCTACCGCACCGTCACTCCACCACAGGAAGCCGACGCTGGGCCAACGGCTGTACCGGGGATCGAGCTCAGTGTTTCCTTTTTCGAACCCCAGGTACTCTCACTGCTCGATTCGGCAGGTATTCCCTTGTGGCCGCGCAACAGGCCCTACACGCTGGTATGGCTGGTGGTCCAGGATGAGCTGGGTGAGCGTCAATTGGTCGGATCCAGTGCGCGGGATAACCTGGATATCCTGGCCCTGCTGGAAAACGATGCGCAGCGACGCGGTCTGCCCGTGCTGTTGCCCATACTCGATTTCGAGGACCGGCGCGCAGTTTCGGCCAACGACGTGTGGGACATGGATGCGCAGAGATTGCTCGCCGCCTCCGCCCGCTACCAGAGCGAAAGTGTCCTGGTAGTGAGATTGTTCAGGACTCTGGCAGGCGATGTGCTGGGAAAAAGCAATTATCTGTTCAGGAACCAGGTGTTTGAGCTCGAGTTGTTCGAAGAATCCGCAGAGACTTTCATGGAGCAGAGTATCGCTCTCGCCGCTGACGAACTGGCTGCCTATTATTCTGTGCTGTTGTCAGGCACTGACAGCAGCATGGAAGTGAACATGACGGTCACCGGGATAACCAGTGCCGAGGATTATGCGGGCTTGCTCAGTTATGTTGAGCAGCTGACTGATGTCAACGAGCACCATATCGTACGGGTCAAGGACCAGACCATCGAGTTGAAACTGGTCACCGGTGGGCAGTTGCGCCAGCTGGTGGAAACAATTGCGCTGAACAGGAGCATGCAGCCGGTCGGCGACCTGGTGCGCGAGGACAACCAGGTGTTCATGAGTTACCGGTGGAACAGATAGCCTGAATCCGCATGAACTTTTCGCCGCAACTGCCTTTTGATTTTTCCGTCTCTGAACACTTCACGTTCGCCAATTTGCTGGTCCCGGCGCGGAACGCCGAACTGGTCGGCCTGCTGAAGGATATCGAACATTATGCAGAACCGGTTGCCTTTGTCTGGGGCAGTGAAGGCTGCGGCAAGACACACCTGATGCAGGCCGTCTGCCGCGACCAGGAAGACAGGGGCGCGCTTCAGGCCTTGTACCTGCCCATGGCCAAGGTCCGTGTATTTGGTCCTGAGGTATTTGCCAGCCTGCATCACATGGATCTCATCTGCCTGGATGACCTGCACCTGGTTGCGGGTGACAAGGCCTGGGAAGAGTCGCTGTTCGAGTTTTTCAACCGGTCGCGCGAGGCCGGCGTACGCCTGCTGGTCACCGCGGTGCAGTCACCGCGCGGAATCGAATTTGCCTTGCCCGATCTTGCCTCTCGCATGGCGTGGGGTGTTACTTACCAGTTGCATGAACTCAATGACGAGGACAAGCTTGCGGCCCTCGACCAGCGCGCCCGAGAGAAGAACATGCCGCTGCCGCCTGAAGTACTCAGCTATATCTTCAATCGCCATCCCCGTGATCTGCAGGGACTGCTGGCTGTGATGGAAACACTGGATAAACTGTCACTCGCGGAAAAACGCCGCCTGACCATTCCCTTCGTGAGGAAGGTGATGAACTGGCAGTAGGAAGTTGGCTGGCCAGCTTCTAGATCAGGGCGAAAGCGCCGCCTGGCATTCCTGGCAATGCAAGTACAGCCCGCGGGGGTCATTGAATTGCAGCAGATCCTGCAGGTCGGCATTGAGAACCCGGTAAAAGTTGCCCAGCATGCCGGTCGCGGCAAGCGGACTGCGAGCGGCAGGTAATGCAGGCATGAATGTCCGGACCAGTGCGTTGTCCACCAGGTCTTGCAGGAATTGCTGGCCGGGTGTCAACGGCATCTCGACCAGCTTGGTGTCGTATTCTTCCAGTCCGGCCAGGCGGGCGGCGGCTGCCACGGCGTCTTCCAGGCTTCCCAGGTTGTCCACCAGCCCGATGGCAAGGGCATCTTCACCCGACCAGACGCGCCCGCGCGCAATGGCATCAGCTTCCTCGATAGTCATATTACGGGATTCCGCCACCAGGGAAATGAAGCGGTTGTAACCGTCCTCCAGGGTCAGTTGCAGGACATTTTCGGCGATTGGGGGCAGGGGTCTGCCTGGCACCAGGGCGCCAGCCAGCGCGGTGGTGCCGACGCCATCGGCACTGATGCCAAGTTTGGCGAAAGTGTCCTCGAAGGTCGGGTACAGCCCGAAGATGCCGATGGAGCCGGTGATCGTCGAATTGCTGGCCCAGATTTCCGCCGCCGGCGTCGCTATCCAGTAACCGCCCGAGGCGGCCACGCTGCCCATGGACACGACCAGCGGCTTGCCGGCGTCGGCCAGTGTGGCGAGTTCGTTGCGAATGACTTCCGAGGCGAAGGCGCTGCCACCACCACTGTCGATGCGCAGCACCAATGCCTTGATGTCATCATCCTCCCGGGCCATGCGCACGAGATCCTGCAGGCTGTCACCACCGATGTCTCCGGCTTCCCGGCTGCCGTCATAAATGGTACCGCTGGCCACAATGATGCCGATCTTGTCATTGCCTGACTGCAGGTCCCCGTATTCATTGCGGCTGGCGGCCAGGTAACTGCGGTAATCGATACTAAGGAAATCCTCGCCGTTGCTGGTGCTGCCGATCTCTTCCTGCAGGTAGGTATTGAGCGCGTCCCGATCCATAATCCGGTCGACGAAATCGCGTGCGAGCACCAGTGCAGACATGTTGCCGTTGAAATCAGCCAGTTCGGCATCGAGGTTGCTGATAAAGCCGTCAACGAATTCCGGCGCCAGGTTCCTGGCTTCGCCAATGTCAGCCAGGTACTGCTGCCACAGATCGCCCAGCCAGTCGATATTCGCTTCCCGTGCTTCGGGGGACATGTCGTTGCGTTCAAATGGTTCGACAGCGGATTTGTATTCCCCGACACGGAAAATGTGGACGTTTATACCCAGCTTGTCGAGGGCTTCGCGATAGTACAGCTGGTAAGTGCTGAATCCTTCCAGCTCCAGGCTGCCCATGCCGTTGAGAATGATCTCGTCCGCATGTGCGGCCAGGTAGTACTGGCCCTGGGAGTAGTGGTCGGCATAGGCATACACTTTTTTGCCGCTGGCACGAAAGCGCTGAAGCGCATCGGCAATATCCTGCAGTTTGCTGAACCCTGAGGGCAGGAGTTGGCCAGGTGCCAGGACGAGGGATGAGATGCGACTGTCCGCGGCCGCGGTATCAATAGCGTCCAGCACATCCAGCAGCAGTACTTCATCCCTGATCTCTGCGCCCAGGGAGTCCGCCATCAGCGTGTCCCAGGGGTCGACATAGGTCAGTTGGTCTACCAGGGTGCCGCCGGGATTCAGGAGCAGGGCGCTGCCGGGCTGCACGATGATCGGCGGCTGCCCGATCAGTGAAGCAACGAACACCAGGAGCAGGAACAGAAACAGCAGATTGAGAATGACAGAGCGGAATCCGCGATAGAGTCTGGCCAGTCCTGACAGGAATTTACCTAGGGTGCTGGTGGGTGCAGACATGGTTTCCGGAGTTCCTTATTGGGCGCCCTGGTCGTGCCGTCGCCGTGCGCGGATAAAAATGATAGCGGAAAAAAACATGGTGAGACATAACGACGTTTCGATCAGTCCTGGCGCCAGGCGGCCGGGCGTGAAGGCAAGCAGGATGCCGTGGGTCATGTAAAACAGGGCAATGAAGCACAACCACTGGTAAGAACGCGATGCGCCCTTGAGCAGGCCCGGTATGGTCAATACAGGGGGTATCAGCACCGCGACAAGGATGACCGGATTGAAGGCGTCACTGCTGACATTGAAGAAGACCAGCATGGCCATCAGCAGGCCCGCGCAGACTATCGTGATGACTGCCGGAATTTTCCCGGCATGTATCTGAATCTTCAGCAACCGAGTTTCCTGGCCGTTTCGGCAAGCCGCTTGCCCAGGGCCTGGCACAGGGCCGACTCATCATCGGACAGTGGCGCGTCATTGTCACCACCGGTGACATGTGTGGGCCCATAGGGCGAGCCGCCGGTGGTTGTGTCATGCAATGCCGACTCGGTATAGGGCAGCCCGCAATACACCATGCCGTGATGCAGCAAGGGCAGGATCATGCTGAGCAGCGTGCTTTCCTGTCCGCCGTGCAGGCTTGCCGTGGACGTGAAGACACCTGCGGGTTTATCCACCAGTGATCCGCTCACCCATTGGGCGGCGGTGCCATCCAGGAAATATTTCATCGGGGCGGCCATGTTGCCGAAACGGGTCGGACTGCCCAGGGCAAGACCGCTGCAGTGAACCAGGTCTTCATGACTGCAATATACTGCTCCGTCGTCGGGGATGTCCGGCTCGGTGGCTTCGGTGACCGGCGAAACCTTTGGCACCGTGCGCAGGCGTGCGGTCATGCCGGCCACGCTTTCAACACCGCGGGCAACCTGTGCCGCCATGGCGGCCACGGCGCCGTGATGGGAATAGTAGAGAACGAGAATGTAGGGTGATGCCATAACGTTTTGTTTCCAGGTCAGAACAATTCCAGTACGTTTTCCGGCGGCCGGCCGAGGACGGCGCGGGACCCGGCAACGACTATCGGGCGCTGTATCAGTTTCGGTTCATTGATCATGGCATCGAGCAACTGGTCATCAGACAGGTCTGGGTTCGACAGGCCAAGTGCCTTGTAGGCTTCCTCGGATGTACGCACGAGGTCGCGGGCGGTCATTCCGAGTTTGCCCAGCACATCTTTCAGCTCTTTTTTGGAGGGCGTTTGCTCCAGGTACAGAATAATTTCTGGTGAAATATTATTTTCCTGCAATAATTCCAGCGTCTGTCGAGACTTGGAGCAGCGGGGATTGTGGTAAATCGTGATGTCAGCCATATCCTGTCCTGCCTGAAAAGGGCACTATGGTAGACATCCGTACCCGTATTAACAAGGTGACGTGACCGATACCGCCTACCAGGGAAACTATGAGCAGTAATGACGAGAAAACCCATGGCCTTTCAGACTGGCTGCACCCGGCCAGGCTCTGGCATTTCCTGCGGTTCGTGGCCCATGAATTCGACCAGAACAACGGTTTCGAAAATGCAAAGTCCCTGACCTACATGTCGCTGTTCGCGGTCGTGCCGCTGATGACCTTGATCGTGTCCATTCTCGCCGCCTTTCCGTCATTCCAGGTTTTCGGCAGCCAGATCCAGGAAATGATATTCCAGCGGTTGCTGCCGTCATCGAGCAGCGAACTGGAGCAGTACCTCAGCAGCTTTGCCGGTCAGGCCAGGAACCTGACATGGATCGGCGCCGTGATGCTGCTTGCCACCGCATATCTCATGCTCCTCAGCATAGAACGCAGTTTCAATCGCATCTGGGATGTTGCCCAGTTGCGCAAGGGTATATCCAGTTTCCTGCTTTACTGGAGCGTGCTCAGCCTGAGCCCGCTGCTGCTGGGCGTGGGATTCGCCATCAGCTCCTATATAACCTCTCTCGCATTGTTCGAAACCTTTACGGATATCTCTGACCTGGTGGGCGCCCGCACGGTTGTACTGGGCATCTTTCCGACCGTACTGACGACGACAGCTTTCACGCTGCTGTATGTGGCGGTACCCAATTGCGGTGTACGGCTGCGTCATGCGCTGGTCGGCGGACTGGTTGTGGCACTGCTGTTTATCGTCGTGAAATGGATCTTCGGCAAGTTTATCGCCATGGCAAGCTACGAATTCGTTTACGGCACCTTTGCCGCGATGCCCATTTTCCTGATGTGGCTGTATATCTGCTGGATCGTGATCCTGTTCGGTGCCAACCTGGTGCGGGCCATCCCGATCTACCGCCTGCGCACGGTGACCAAGAAGGTGCATCCGACACTCCTGGTCATCGGGCTGCTCAACAAGTTCTGGCAGCACCATCTCGATGGCTCCTCGGTGAATATCCGCGACCTGCTGGATAACGACTGGGCTTTCCAGAACGATCTGCTTGGCAGGTGCCTGGCGATACTGCAGGAGAACAGGGTCATCCGGACCTGTGGGGAAGGGGAGTACATCATCAATCGGGAACTGGACAACCTGAGCCTTTGGGAGCTGTTGTCCTCGTTGCCATGGAGCATGCCGCAACAGACGGATCTTGAGGCCGATATACCGGAACCGGTCGCCAGTTACCTGCCAGCCTACGACAAGCTGAAGGCGGCTTTCAACGATGTGGAGCAGGCCTCTGAAAAGTCCTTTTCCCGGTCAGTCGCCGGATTTTTCCGGGAGCACAAGACCGGGACTGCGGGCTAATCGAGGACAATTCTGTCCTTCAGGAAAGCTGCGGCGTCGGATGCCGCAATGTCGTGAGTCTCTTCCACACCGCGTTTCTTGTATTCCACCTGGCCATTTTCCAGGCCGCGATCTGACACCACCAGGCGATGGGGAATGCCGATCAGTTCCATATCGGCGAATTTGACGCCCGGGCTGGTCTTCCTGTCGCGATCGTCCAGCAGGACATCGAGTCCGGCATCCTGGAGCTGGCGGTACAGCATTTCACTGGTTTCCATGACCTTTTCCGACTTGTGGGCATTCAACGGAATGATCACCACGTGGAAGGGTGCGATGTTGTCCGGCCAGATGATGCCTTTGTCATCATGGCACTGCTCGATGGCGGCAGCGACGATACGGCTCACCCCGATTCCGTAACAGCCCATTTCCATGATCGCCATCCTGCCCTGTTCGTCCAGCACGGTGGCGTTCATGGCCTTGCTGTACTTGTTGCCGAGCTGGAAGATGTGACCGACTTCGATGCCACGCTTGATGGAAAGCGTGCCCCTGCCGTCGGGACTGGCGTCGCCTTCCACCACCTTGCGCAGGTCAGCGACCATGTCTATACGAGCATCCCTTTCCCAGTTCACGCCGGTATAGTGGTGACCGTCCTGGTTGGCACCGCAAACGAAATCGGCCAGTACGGCTGCATCACGGTCGACGATCACCGGGATCGGCATGTTGGCCGGACCGATGGAGCCGGGTTCGCAGGATAAAGCGGCTTTAATTTCGGCGTCGGAGGCCATGGCCAGGGGTGATGCCACACCGTCCAGTTTACCTGCCTTGATCTCGTTGAGCTGGTGATCGCCGCGCAGGACGAGTGCCACCAGCGCGCCGGTTGCGTCTTCGCTGTCACCACGCACGACCAGGGTTTTAACGGTTTGTTCAGGCGATACCTTGAGAAAACTGCTTACCTCGTCGATGGTTCGCACTCCCGGTGTCGGCACCAGGGTCAGTTCGGCAGCGGGTGCGGGTCTGTCCTGCTGCGGCGCCATGGCGCTGGCCATTTCCAGGTTGGCTGCATAATCGCCCTGGTCGCTGAAAACGATCTCATCCTCGCCTGAATCGGCCAGGACATGGAATTCGTGTGACTGGTTGCCGCCGATATTGCCGGAATCGGCCACTACAGCGCGAAAACTGAAGCCGAAGCGGGTGAAGATGCGGCTGTAAGTGTCATACATGAGCTGGTAGGTTTCATTCAGCGACGCCTGGTCCAGGTGAAATGAATAGGCATCCTTCATGATGAATTCGCGGGAGCGCATGACGCCGAAACGGGGGCGGCGCTCATCCCGGAACTTGGTCTGGATCTGGTAGATATTCATGGGCAGCTGCTTGTAGCTGCTCAGTTCATTGCGAACCAGGTCGGTGATGACTTCCTCGTGTGTCGGGCCGAGGCAGAAGTCACGATCATGGCGATCCTTCAGCCGTTGTAATTCATCGCCCATCACATCCCAGCGGCCTGATTCATGCCACAGCTCGGCGGGCTGGACGACGGGCATCGAAACCTCGAGGGCGCCAGACCTGTCCATTTCCTCGCGAATGATGCGGGTGACCTTGTGCAAGACACGCAGGCCGACTGGCAGCCAGTTATAGAGTCCGGCGGCGAGCTTGCGGATCATGCCGGACTTGAGCATGAGCTGGTGGCTGATCACTACCGCGTCGGCAGGGGTTTCCTTGGTGGTTGCCAGGAGATATCGGGATGTTCGCATGGGGCTAATAATACTGTTTCGGGCGGTCCACTAACAGAAAAGCAGCCCTGAGGCTGCTTTTCCAGATTTACTGCCGGGCCTGTTGGCCCGGGTGCCTTCAGGTGTTAGTTGAGGGCAAACTCTTTCAGTTTCTTCAGGGGCAGAACCTTGACCCGGGTAGTAGCGGGCTTCTTCGGGATGTCCATGAATTCACCGGGGCGGAACGGGTTCGGCACATTCTTGCGGGCCGGACGGGCAGGGCGTTTGACGGCCTTGATTTTCAGCAGGCCGGGCAGTGTGAACTCGCCCACGCCGCGCTTTTTGACGTGACGCTCAATCAGGCTGTCGAGTTCGTTCAGAACAGAAGAAACTTCTTTCCTGGTCAGGCCGGTATTCTCGGAAATGGTATTGAGGATCTGGGTCTTTGTGTACTTTTCCTGGATTGCGGCGGAGTTCTTGGCGGGTGCTTTCTTAGCAGCAGTTTTTTTTGCGGCCATACTTAGGTCTCTCTTGAATTCATTGGTTGCTGGTTATAGTTACCCCGGCAAAACCGGGAACTTCGATTTATTACAGTGCGATACCAGTCGACATTCAAATTATTTTTCGTAAAGGAAAATTTTTGATCTCGTCATAGCAATCTGTAAAGGAATATTTACCTTGCACAACGAAAAGAATGATTGTCCCCGATTGCGGAAAAATTTTAAAAAAGTTTTTCTGGTGATCAGTGCGAGTCCGCACTTGGAAATATCGTACTGAACGAGGTGCTATTTATAGCGGAATCGCCTTTCACGGGCAAGGCCTTTATGCAAACTTTTGCGTAATTGGTGATCTATTTGTGCCTGTTTTTCAGCCATCAAAGTTTGTTTTGGCAAGCGTCAGACATTCCTCCGCCCAGGCCGTTTTGCATCGTTTTTATAATGCCAGTTAAATTCGAAATGAGTTACAATACGCGGCTTTTTGTGGCTGGGTGAACGTGTAACAGGTAAATGCAATGCCCATTTATGAATATCGCTGCGAATCCTGCGGTGAAGAACTTGAGAAGATACAGAAATTCAGCGATCCGCCTCTCACGGATTGTCCGGCTTGCGGCAAAGCCGCGCTGAGAAAACTGGTTTCCGCCAGCAGCTTTCGCCTGAAAGGGTCGGGTTGGTATGAAACCGACTTCAAGACGAAAAAGAAGACAGGTGACGGCAAGGCGGAATCTGACACTGCCGGCAGCGACGGGGCCGGGGATAAAGCCGGCAAAGCTGCTGAAAAGGGCGCCGAGAAGGCGGCTGCCGGCAAATCGGCGGATCCTGCCTGAGGCCGTGCCTGGAAGGCAATGCCAATATTGACAAGCAGGCAGTGCTGCCGATTGAACTGCAGCCGCAGGCTTTATAGACAGAAAGAACGAGTAACAGGATACATTATGCGCACTCACTATTGTGGCGAGCTTAACGAAAGCCACATTGACCAGGCCGTCACCCTCTGCGGCTGGGTTCACCGTCGTCGTGACCATGGCGGCGTCATCTTCCTTGACCTGCGTGACCGTGACGGCATCACCCAGGTCGTCTATGACCCGGATGCCAAGGCCAGCTTTGCCACTGCTGAACAGGTCCGCAACGAATTCGTCGTGAAGGTGCAGGGCAGGGTACGGGCTCGCCCGGCGGGTACCGAGAACAGGGAAATGTCCACCGGCATGATCGAGGTTCTCGGCCTGGAGCTGGAAATCCTCAACCCGGCGGACACGCCGCCGTTCCAGCTTGATGAGCACCAGTCCGTGTCCGAAGATGTGCGCCTGCGCAACCGTTTCATAGACCTGCGCCGGCCGGAAATGCTCAATCGCATGCGCCTGCGTTCGAAGATCACCAGCAGTGTCAGGCGTTACCTGGATGACAATGGCTTCCTTGATATCGAGACGCCGATCCTGACCCGTGCCACTCCGGAAGGGGCCAGGGATTACCTGGTGCCAAGTCGTACCCACCCCGGTGAGTTTTTTGCCCTGCCGCAGTCCCCGCAGTTGTTCAAGCAGCTGCTGATGGTGGCGGGCCTGGACCGCTACTACCAGATCGCCAAGTGCTTTCGCGACGAGGACCTGCGCGCCGACCGCCAGCCCGAATTCACCCAGATTGATATAGAGACATCCTTCCTCGACGAAGAGCAGATCATGTCCATTACGGAAAACATGATCCGCGAAATTTTCAGCACCCACCTGGGGGTTGAGTTGCCGGAATTCCCCAGGATGACCTACGCGGAAGCGATCAGGCGTTTCGGCATTGACCGCCCGGATATGCGTATCCCGCTGGAACTGGTTGACATTGCCGACCTCATGAAAGCTGTTGAATTCAAGGTCTTCAATGCGCCGGCTAATGACCCTGCAAGCAGGGTGGTGGTTCTCAAAGTCACCGGCGGCGCCGTCCTTTCCCGCAAGCAGATCGATGATTACACGGACTTTGTCGCCATCTATGGCGCCCGTGGCCTGGCATGGATCAAGGTCAACGACATCAATGCCGGCCTCGAAGGCCTGCAGTCGCCCATTCTGAAGTTCATGCCCCAGGACGTCGTGCAGAGCGTGCTGGAAAGGTCAGGAGCCGCTACCGGCGACATCCTGTTCTTTGGTGCGGACAAGGCGGGCGTGGTCAATGAGGCCATCGGTGCACTGCGTGTGAAGGTGGGGATCGATCTCGGCATGCTGGAGTGCGCGTGGGCGCCGCTGTGGGTCGTGGACTTCCCGATGTTCGAATACGACGACAAGGAAGGACGCTTTGCCGCTGTTCACCACCCGTTCACTGCGCCATCCTGTACCCCCGAGGAGCTGGAATCCGATCCGGGCAAGGCGCTCTCACGCGCCTATGACATGGTGATGAACGGCACCGAGCTGGGTGGCGGCTCCATCCGTATCAATCGCAGCGAGATGCAGCAGGTCGTGTTCCGCATCCTGGGCATCAGCCCAGAGGAAGCGGAAGAGAAATTCGGCTTCCTGCTGAATGCCCTGCGTTATGGCTGCCCGCCTCATGGCGGTATCGCCTTTGGGCTGGACCGCCTGGTCATGATGATGAGCGGATCGACCTCCATACGCGACGTCATTGCATTCCCGAAAACCCAATCCGCCAGCTGCCTGCTCACGGATGCGCCTGGCACGGTCAGCAGCCAGCAGTTGCGTGAACTGAATATTCGCCTGCGCGAGGCGCCGAAAGCTGACAAACCTGACGGCGGACCCGGCCAGTAAGGGCGCCCGGGCTTCTAATCTCGCCGCCAGTTGGTTAGTGTAAGCAGCGAAACGGCGCGGGATAGCAGTACAGCGAATTTTCGGGGGAGCGATGGCAGGTCATAGTAAATGGGCCAATATCAAGCACCGCAAGGCGGGGCAGGATGCCAAGCGCGGCAAGGTATTCACCAAGATTATCCGTGAGCTGACCGTAGCCGCCCGCCAGGGTGGCGGAGTGGTTGCCGACAATCCCAAACTGCGCGGCGTCGTGGACAAGGCGCTCAGCGTCAACATGACCAGGGACACCATCGAGCGCGCCATCGAGCGTGGCGCCGGCACGGCAGAAAATGACAACCTGGAAGAGCTGAGCTACGAAGGCTATGGTCCGTCAGGTGTTGCTATCCTGCTGGAGACCCTGACCGACAACAAGAACCGGACTGTAGCGGAAGTACGCCATTGTTTTTCCAAGCATGGCGGCAACCTGGGAACCAATGGTTCCGTCGCGTACCTGTTTACGCGCACCGGCGTGATTTCATACCCGAAAGGCGTGGACGAGGACAAGCTCATGGAGCTTGCCCTGGAGGCTGGTGCCGAGGATATCGTCAACAACGATGACGGCTCCATTGACGTGCATACCGCCTTCGAGCGTTTCGGCCAGGTAAAGGATGAACTCGACAACGCGGGTCTGGAGGCCGGCAGTGCCGAAGTGACCATGCTGGCAGGTACCGTAGTTGACCTGGGTGTCGAAGATGCCGAAAAACTGCTCAGGCTGGTCGAGCAGCTCGAGGATCTGGATGATGTCCAGAACGTGTATTCCAACGCCAATTTTTCGGATGCGGTGATGGAGCAGCTGAATCAAGCCTCCTGACAAGAGTGGAAAAGAGCCGGGCCGACCGGGAGCATAAATGACTGTCATTCTGGGTATCGACCCGGGTTCACGTATCTGTGGATACGGCCTCATCAGGGTGCGGGGTAACTCCTTTGACTATATTGCCAGCGGAGTCATACGCATGGGTGCGCTGGCATTTCCCGACCGCCTTCACACCATCTTTACCGACATATCCGATATCATTGGTGAACACGCGCCGGATGTGGTCGCGGTGGAAGAGGTTTTCATGGGGAAAAATGCCTCATCGGCCCTCAAGCTTGGGCAGGCACGCGGCGCCGCCATTGTGGCCTGCACCCAGCACCATCTGCCAGTGGCGGAGTATGCGGCACGCAAGGTAAAGCAGGCATTGGTCGGTAAAGGCCAGGCTGACAAGAAACAGGTCCAGCAGATGGTGAAGTCACTGCTGGGGCTGTCCCGGGTGCCGCCGGAGGATGCGGCTGACGCGCTGGCCATCGCCATATGTCATGCCAACACGCAGCATACCCTGGTAAAGATGGCCGGGGTAAGAAGCGGTCGCCGCGGACGTTTGCGGGAAAGTTGAAGCCGGGTGAAACCGGGCAAGGGTGGATTGTTTCGATGATAGGCAGGATTACAGGCGTATTGCTTGAAAAAGACGATCAGCAGGCGCTGATCGACGTACGTGGTGTTGCCTACGAAGTGCTGGTGCCGTTAAGTACGTTTTTCAGCCTGCCGCACCCGGGTGAAGGGGTGACCCTGCATACCCATTTCGTCGTGCGCGAAGATGCGCAGCTGCTGTTTGGATTCCTGCAGGAACAGGAACGCAGCCTGTTTCGCATCCTGATCCGGGTTAACGGCGTCGGCCCCAAGCTGGCACTGGCCCTGCTGTCCGGCATGGAGGTGGCAGATTTTGTTCGCTGTGTTCACCAGGATGACGTCAATGCCCTGGTGAAATTGCCGGGTGTCGGCAAGAAAACGGCCGAGCGGCTGATCATCGAGATCAAGGACAAGCTCAAGGAATGGGATGGGACGCCGGTCGCCGAAGGCGCCAAGAAGACGGCACAGGCAGGCCGGGATGCGAGCTATGAAGAAGCCGAAACGGCCCTCATCAACCTGGGCTACAAGCCCCAGGACGCCGGGCGTGCGGTGGCCGGGGCCGCGAAAATACTTGAAGAATCCGGGCAGGTGCCTGATAGTGAAAGCCTGATCAGGACCGCTCTCAGGAACATGTCCTGATACCAGGGGAAGTTGCACAGAAGCAATGCGCGAAGAAGACAGAATTATCACATCCAGCGACAAGTCCGGGGAGGATTTCCAGGACAACGCCATCCGCCCCGCCAAACTCAGTGATTACATAGGCCAGCAGGCCGTCAAGGACCAGATGGAAATCTTCATCAGCGCCGCCCGCAAGCGCGGCGAGGCTCTTGACCATGTGCTGGTATTCGGCCCCCCCGGGCTGGGTAAAACCACGCTCTCCCATATCATCGCCAACGAAATGGGCGTCTCCATGAAAAGCACTGCCGGGCCGGTGCTGGAAAAGGCCGGCGACCTGGCAGCGATGCTGACCAACCTGGAGCAGGGCGATGTCTTGTTCATCGATGAGATTCACCGGCTGAACCCGGCCATCGAGGAAATCCTTTATCCCGCCATGGAGGATTACCAGCTCGATATCATGATCGGTGAAGGCCCGTCAGCCCGTTCCCTGAAACTTGAGCTGCCCCCATTCACACTGGTGGGTGCGACGACCAGGGCGGGCCTGCTGACATCTCCCCTCAGAGACCGCTTCGGCATCGTGCAGCGCCTGGAGTTTTATTCCATGGCCGAACTGGCCGATATCGTGAGGCGTTCGGCAGCCATCATGGGAATCGCCTGCGACAATGACGGCGCTTCTGAGATAGCCCGCCGCGCCCGCGGTACGCCACGCATCGCCAACCGTCTTCTGCGCAGGGTGCGTGATTATTCCGAGGTCAGGGCGGACGGCAGGATCGGCGGCGAAGTCGCCGCCATTGCCCTCGACATGCTGAGTATCGACAAGAACGGTTTCGATCACATGGACCGGCGCCTGCTCATGACCATGATCGAGAAGTTCGATGGCGGCCCTGTCGGTATCGACAGTATTGCCGCAGCGATAAGCGAGGAGCGTGGCACGGTAGAGGATATTCTTGAGCCCTACCTGATCCAGCAGGGTTTCATCCAGCGCACGCCGCGGGGCAGGATCGTGACACAATTTGCCTATCGCCATTTCGGGCTCAAGCCGAGATCGGCCTCGACCGACCTTTTTGCCAATGATGAGACGGAGCCGGGCAACAAAGAACAGTAAGCCTTGTCGAATGATGTTGAAAGCTGATGTATCACAAGAGGTAGTGGATGAGTGAATCACTGAATTTATGGACACTGGTCATGAATGCCAGCTGGCTCGCCAAGCTGGTGATGTTCAGCCTGTTCGCCATTTCCGTCATGTCCTGGGTCATCATTGTCCAGAAATGGATCATCCTGTCAGATGCCAGCAAGGAAATGTTCAATTTTGAAAAACGCTTCTGGTCGGGTATGGATCTCAGCCAGTTGTACCGGGACGGCTCCAGCAAACAGAAGACCACCGCCGCCATCGGCATGGAGAACCTGTTCCGTTCGGGCTTCAAGGAGTTCACTCGACTGCGCCAGCAGCCTGGCATCGACTCGGATGCGGTCATGGAAGGGGCGCAGCGTGCCATGCGCGTGGCCCTGGCCAGGGAAGAGAGAGTGCTCGAGAAGCACCTGCCGATTTTATCAACCGTGGCCTCGGTGTCGGTCTACCTGGGCCTGTTCGGTACGGTCTGGGGCATCATGAACACCTTTGTCAGCCTGTCCAGCCAGAGCCAGGCCAGTATTGCCGTGGTGGCACCGGGTATTGCCGATGCGCTGCTCGCTACCGAAATGGGCCTGTTCGCTGCAATTCCCGCCGCCATTGCCTATAACCGCTATGCGTCCAAGGTGGATTCCATCATCAACAGCTACCTGACTTTCACTGACGAGTTTTCCAGCATTCTCCATCGGCAGGCTCACACCCGCCGCGTGCAGGAGTAACCTCTGTGGAGAAGCGTCGTCGCAAGCAGATGTCGGAGATCAACGTGGTGCCGCTGATCGACGTCATGCTGGTGCTGCTGATCGTGTTCATGATCACCGCCCCCCTGATGACCCAGGGTATCAAGGTGGACCTGCCGCAGGCGGATGCCGAGCCTGTCGAGAGCAGCGACGAGATCACCCTGGTGATTTCCATCAACGACGAGGGCAGTTATTTCATCAGCCTGGGTGCCGAAGATGATCCGCAGCCTGTTCCCCTGGAGCGGATCCAGGAAGATGTATCCAAGATACTGAACCAGAATCCCGCAGTTCCTGTCTTCCTGGAGGGAGATGTTTCGATCAATTATGGTCTTGTAACAGATCTTCTGGCGACCCTTGGGGAAGCAGGTGCGCAGAACGTAAGGCTGATCACCCGCCCCCCGGTAAACAGTAATTGAGCAAGGAATTCCTGGCGCACTCACGATGAGCAAGTTTCATCCCCTGGCAATACTGTTGAAGTTCGAAGGCTATCCGCCTGCCGTGGCGGCCTCCGTTATCCTGCATGCGCTATTGCTGGTTTTCATCCTGGGACGTGCGGTCACCCCTTCGGACTATGTCACCATCGAGGACCCGGTGATCATCACGGCTACGGCGGTCGATGTGAATCCGCAACGCCTGCGCCGGTTGGAGCGACTTGAAGAAGAGCAGGTCGCCGCCAACCGCCGCCAGGAAGAACAGGCCCGGGCCAGGCGGGAACAGGAAGAGCGCGCTCGCCAGGAAAGGCTCGCACAGGAGCAGCGGCAGGCCCGCGAAAGGGCCGAAGCCGAGAGCCGGCGGCAGGCGGATCTCGAACGCCAGCGCCAGGCCAGTGCCGAGGCGGAGCGCCAGCGCCAGGCAGAAGAAGCCCGTCGCCGCGAAGCCGAGCAGGCTCGGCAGCGGGAGCAGCAAAGGCTGGCAGAACAGGCGGCCCGGGAAGCCCAGGCCAGCCAGGTTGCCAGTGAAAACCTGGTTGTGGCTGAATACGCCGCTATAATCAGGCGCGTAATAAGCCAGAACTGGCAGATTCCGCCCAGTGCCCGCAACGGCATGTCCGCAACCGTTAGTCTGCGGCTGGTGCCCACCGGGGAAGTGGTGTCGTCGTCGATACTGCAATCCAGCGGGGATGCGGCTTTCGACCGCTCGGTCCTGCAGGCTGTGGAGCGGGCTGATCGCTTCCCGGAATTGCAGGACCTGGACAACTCGGTATTCGAGCGTAATTTCAGAAATTTCACCCTGGTTTTCAGACCCGAGGACTTACTACGATGAGAGAAATGGCGAGGACAGTGACCCGGATATTCCTGCTGGCAGCAGCGCTGCTGGCCGCCCATGCCCATGCCCAGCTCCAGATCGTCATCACCCAGGGTGTCGACAACCCGGTGCAGATCGCCATCGTGCCCTTTGAATGGGGCGGCTTCGGGGTGCTCGAGGACAACGTCACCGACATAATCAATGCCAACCTGCGCAACAGCGGCGAGTTTGCCCCCATCGCGGAAGCCAACATGCTCAGCACACCCCATGAGCAAAGCGAGGTGTTCTTCCGTGACTGGCGTTTTCTCGGTGCCGACTACCTGCTTGTCGGTAAAATCACCGAAACCGGCGGCGGCGCCATGCAAGTGCAGTATGAATTCTTCGATGTGCTGCGCGAGCAGCGCCTGATGGGTGAAGTACTGGGCGGCAGCCGTGCCCAGTTGCGCGACGTGGCCCACAACATCAGTGACAAGATCTTCGAGCAGGTGACCGGGGTCAGGGGCGCCTTTGCGACCAAGCTGCTGTATGTCACCTCGCAGCGGGTCAATGCCGATCTCACCAACTACCAGCTCAACATGTCTGATGCCGACGGCGGCCGCCCGCAAGTGCTGCTCACCTCCCAGGAGCCGATCATGTCGCCATCCTGGTCGCCCGATGGCACGCGCATCGCCTACTCTTCGTTTGAATCCTCGCGGCCACGCATCTATATCCAGGAATTGAGTTCCGGTGCCCGCCGCCAGATGACGGATTTCCCGGGCATCAACAGCTCGCCGGTTTTTTCACCCGACGGTACAAAACTGGCGATGGTGCTGTCCAAGGACGGCAACCCGGATATCTATGTGATGGACTTGCGCACGAATGACCTGCGCCGTATCACCAACCATTTCGCCATCGATACCGAGCCGAGCTGGACGCCAGACGGCAAATCCCTGATTTTCACCTCCGAACGGGGCGGCAACAGCCGCCCGCAGATCTACCAGGTGGATCTCGATACCGGCTGGGTGGAGCGCCTGACATTCCAGGGCACCTACAACTCCAAGGGCCTGATGCTGCCGGACGGGGTCAACCTGCTGATGGTGCACCGGGACAACACTTACGATGAGTATCACCTTGCCATCCAGAATATCGATCGCGGCACCATCCGTATCCTGACCGAAACGTCCCTGGACGAATCGCCCAGTATCGCCCCCAATGCCAGCATGGTGATCTACGCGTCAAAGGCCGGAAACCGGGGAATTCTCAATGCCGTGTCGATTGACGGCCGCGTCAAATTCCGCCTGCCGGCGAACCAGGGGGACGTTCGGGAACCGGCTTGGTCCCCGTTTTTCGATTAATTGCACAATATCGGCAAAAGATGTTGTTATAGTGGGTAAAATTTAAGAAAATTGTGCCGTTTTTGACCCCCGCGCAGTTAACGCATAGTGTAATGTGCATAGTGAAAAGAGGAGTAGGTATGCAAACTCAAAACGTATTCAAAGTAGGTATGGCGGTACTGTTGACCCTGACACTGGCAGCATGTGCATCCAGCGATACCGAAGACATGGGTGATGCCGACACTGGTATGACCACATCCAGCAGCACTTCCGGGGGTTCAGCCAGCAGCTCCGGCGTTGACACCAATGGCGGCCTGTCAGCTGCCCAGATGCGTGAGCGCGACAATGCCCTGGCAATGACAGTCTTCTATTTCGAATTCGACCGTTCAGACCTGAGCGCCGAAGCCCGTGCCGCCCTGGTCCATCACGCGAATTACCTGAAGGAAAATCCTTCCCGTCGCTACCGCCTTGAAGGCCATGCAGACGAGCGTGGCACCCGGGAATACAACCTGGCACTCGGCGAACGTCGTGCCCAGGCTGTAGAGCGTTACCTGCAGGTGCAGGGCGTTTCCTCCAACCAGCTGGAAACCATCAGCTACGGTGAGGAAAATCCGGTCGATCCGGGCACAACCGAAGCTGCCTATGCCAGGAACCGCAGGGTTGAAATTCACTAAGCACAATTTGCGTTAGAATTAAGCCGGGTTCGCCCGGCTTAATTGTTTCAGGGGCAGGATAATGTCGATGAACAGGGGTTTAAAAATACTGGTTTTCACTGCAGGCTGCATGGCAGCCGGCGGGCAGGCCTTTGCCCAGGCACAGGTGGTCGATGCAGCCGCAGACCGCAATGCAGGCCCGGCAAGGCAGTCCCAACCGGTGGCGGATAACAGCCAGAACGACATCATGGTCAATATGTACCTGCAACTGGAAGCCCTGCAGAATGAAATCCAGAACCTGCGCGGCCTCGTCGAAGAGCAGTCCTATGAAATCAGGCGCATGCAGTCTGACCAGCGGGACCGCTACCTGGACCTGGATTCCCGCGTCAGTGAACTCTTCTCCTATCATTCCGGGCAGCCGCCTGCGGTCCTGCCGCCAGCCGGCGGGACAGCACCAGGGCAGTTGCCCCCTGCAGGCGGCAATCCCCAGCCCGGGCTCCAGGCTCCGGTCGCAGCCAATCCCGCCGCAAACACCGCAGCCCCGACAGTGACCACGCCACAGAATGAGCAGGAGCTCTACCGGCAGGCCCTGAGCCTGTTGCTGGAGGACGAGGCATTCCAGGATTCGGTGAACCTGTTCCAGCAATACATCGATATCTATCCCGGCGGTCGTTTCTTCACCAACGCGCTGTACTGGCAGGGAGCGGCCTTGCACCTCCTGGGCAATTACCCGCAGTCACTTGCCGTCCTGCAGCGGTTGCTTGATGAATATCCGCAGGACCCGAAAGCACCGACCGCCATGCTCAGGCTGGGCACCGTCTACAGCGGGATGGGCGACCGGGCGCGCGCCGTCGATTACTGGCAGCGCATCAGGCAGAGCTATCCGGACAGTACATCTGAAATCGAAATCGCCAACGAGTACCTGGGCGAGCTCGGACTCTGACCAGCCGGCCCCGGGCCATTCACACCAGCATGAGCGCGACACTGCGTATTACGGAAATTTTCTATTCCCTGCAGGGTGAGGCCCGGACTGTCGGGCGTCCCACCGTGTTCATTCGCCTGACGGGTTGTCCCTTGCGCTGCCAGTACTGCGACACCGCCTATGCTTTCAGCGGCGGCATCACCTGGAAGCTGGATGAGATCCTGACTGAAGTGAAAAAGCACAGGACCCGCTATGTGACGGTCACCGGGGGCGAGCCCCTGGCACAGCCCAACTGCCTGCCCCTGCTGTCACAGTTATGCGATGCCGGTTATGAGGTATCGCTTGAAACCAGCGGCGCCATGGATGTGGCCAAGGTGGATCCCAGGGTCGTGAAAGTGCTGGACCTGAAAACGCCGGGTTCACTGGAAGTGGAAAGGAACCTTGAAAGCAATATTGGCCTGCTTACCCCCCAGGACCAGGTCAAGTTCGTTATTTGCGACCAGGTCGACTACCAGTGGGCCAAGGCCAAGGTCGCCGAATTCGGCCTGGAGCGGAAAGTCTCGGATGTCCTGTTTTCGCCCAGCAACCAGGAACTCGAGGCCAGGGACCTGGCCGAATGGATCCTTGCCGACCATCTGGATGTCCGCCTGCAGGTGCAGTTGCATAAATACCTCTGGGACAACCAGCCGGGCCATTGATGATGACGGATGCACATGCACGCAAGGCCGTAGTGCTGTTGTCAGGCGGGCTGGATTCGGCCACCTGCCTGGCCATAGCACGTGATGAAGGATACGCCTGTTACGGTCTGAGTTTCGATTACGGGCAGCGCCACCGCAGTGAGCTTGCTTTTGCTGCATCCCTGGCTGCCGCTGCGGGCCTTGCAGGCTACAAGGTCATTCCTGTCGATATGCGAGGCATCGGCGGCTCTGCCCTTACCGATGACGCCATCGCCGTGCCTGAAGAGGCCAGCGAGGGAATACCGGTGACCTACGTGCCGGCCCGCAATACCGTGTTTCTCGCCTATGCACTCGGCTGGGCAGAAGTCCTGTCGGCAGAGGCCATTTTCATTGGTGTGAACGCGCTAGATTATTCCGGTTATCCAGATTGCAGGCCGGCATTCATCGAGGCCTTCCAGGCCATGGCCAACCTGGCGACGAAGCAGGGCGTCGAGGGCAACACGATCACCATAAAAACCCCCCTTATTCACCTGACCAAGGCAGAAATCATTGCAAAGGGCTCGGCGCTGGGCGTGGATTACAGCAAGACGGTGTCCTGTTACCAGGCGGATGACCAGGGCAGGGCATGCGGGCGTTGCGACAGCTGCCGTCTCCGACGCAAGGGCTTCACGGATGCCGGCATTGCCGACCCGACCGTGTATGCCTGAGAGACCGGCAGCAGACCAGGCATAAAAAAGGCCGCATGCAGCGGCCTTTTCATTTCATGGTGGGTCGTGATGGATTCGAACCATCGACCAATTGGTTAAAAGCCAACTGCTCTACCACTGAGCTAACGACCCGCAATTCCGGGAAGAAAACTGTATTTTTCAGGATGTCCCGCATGGCTTGCCGGGCAGGAAAAAGAAGGCGCACATGGTACTGATCTGGTAAAAAATAGCAAGCCTTATTAAGGACATATGAAGCCGACGATGGGGTTTATGGTACTATTGCCGGCCTGTTAACCATCTCTCCCTGGTCATGACAATCCTCAACAAGAATCCGGAATCCGAATTTGCCGCGGAGCGTGCCTTTGTCAGGTCTTACCTGGACAGGGTGCCAGCCCAGTGTGCGCTGCCCGACGCGAGGGCGAATGAATACCGCGAAAAGATCAGGGAACTGCTCAAGGCGCGGGATGCGGTGCTGGTCGCCCATTACTACACGGATGCTTCACTGCAGGCTCTTGCGGAGGAAACCGGCGGATTTGTCGCCGACTCCCTGGAGATGGCGCGTTTCGGGCACGAGTCGCCGGCCAGCACCATCGTTGTCGCCGGGGTAAAGTTCATGGGTGAGACCGCCAAGATCCTGAATCCCGAGAAGACCATCCTGATGCCCACCCTGGAAGCGACCTGTTCGCTGGACCTGGGGTGCCCGGTGGACTCATTCTCCGAGTTCTGCAGCCGGTATCCCGACCATCAGGTGGTGGTTTATGCCAACACGTCCGCGGCTGTCAAAGCCATGTCAGACTGGGTGGTGACCTCGGCCATCGCCCTCGACGTGGTCGAGCATCTCACCGAACAGGGAAAACCTGTCATCTGGGCCCCGGACAAGCACCTGGGCAACTACATCCAGAAAAGGACTGGCGCAGAGAACATGCTGATCTGGGATGGCGCCTGCATCGTTCACGAGGAATTCAAGACCCGCGCGCTCGAGAGCATGCGTCACCTGTATCCCGATGCGGCGATCCTGGCGCACCCGGAATCGCCCATGGCGGTGCTGGAGCAGGCCGATGTGGTAGGTTCCACGACCCAAATCATCCGGGCGGCCGTCGAGCGGCCTGAGAAGCGGTTTATCGTCGCTACGGATGCGGGCATTCTCTACAAGATGCAGCAACTGGCGCCCGGCAAGGAATTCATCCTGGCGCCTACCGCCGGTGAGGGAGCGACATGCCGCAGTTGTGCCAATTGCCCCTGGATGGGCATGAACACCCTGGAAAACCTGTATACCAGCCTGCTCAACATGAGCAATGAGGTTCACGTCGACCCGGAGCTGGGCCGCAAGGCCATGGTTCCTCTTCAGCGCATGCTGGATTTTCGCAAATCCCTGAATGCCGGCTGAGGGGCTGGCTGAGGGGTAAGTCCCGATTTAACGATAGTAACGGTTCTGCAGGTCGCGGATGTAATCCAGGCGCTGCTGGATCTTGGCGCGGATCAGCCTGTCTTGCTCAAGATCGAGCGCCAGGTTGAACTGGTTGCGGGCGCGGGTGAAGTCACCCACGGTAATGAAATACTCCCCGCGTGCCTGGTGCACCTTGCTGATGTTGCCGGCCTGGCCCTGGATTTCGGCCAGCTGGAACCACAGTTCCGGGTCATTGGGCCTGACCAGCGACTGGCGCTCCAGTACGTCAGCGGCTTCGCCATGGCGGGCGCTTTCCTCGAGGGTGAGGGCATAGGCCATGGTCAGCGGGTGGTTGTTGGGATTGATGCCCAGGTTGTCCTGGAGGATTGAAAGCGCTCGCTCATACTGTTTGGCCTTGCGCGCTATGTCGGCCTGCAGCATGACATAGGTGATGCGGGTGGGGTCTTTCTGCAGCAGCGGTTCCAGGGTCTGTGTCGCCTCGGCAAACTGGCCATTCTCCATCTGTCCCAGGGCGATGCCGTAGGTGGCGGCATCCGCGTCGATGCCGTTCAGCTGCGGCAAGGTTCGACGCAGGGACTGGATTTCGGCGTCCCTGTCGTTGGCGTAGTGCATGGTGACCCGCTGTTTCATCAGCAGGAATTCGATGTTCTGGATATAGGAAACATCCGGCAGGGTGTTAGCCCTGTTCTTGCTGTCGGCAATACGGTTCTCATCCAGGGGATGGGTGGACAGGAATTCCGGCAGCCGGCGGGAAAAACTTTTCATCCGCATCATCTGCTCGAACATCCCCGCCATGTCGTAGGGGTCGAAACCGGCGTTGTAAAGTGTGCGGATACCGATGCGGTCGGCTTCCTGTTCGTTGCTGCGACTGTAGCGCAACTGGTTTTCCTGGCCCACGGCCTGGGTGGTCATCAGGGCTGCCTGGCCGGCGTCACCACCGACCGTCGAGGCAATGATCAGGCTGGCCAGCAACCCGGCGACGCTGGGCAGAGCATTCCGCTGTTGCTGCTGGACGGAGCGGGCATAGTGGCGCTGGCTGATGTGAGCCAGCTCGTGTGAGAGCACCGAGGCAAACTGGCCTTCGTTGTCCGCATGCAGGAACAGACCGGCATTGACGCCCACGATTCCGCCCGGTGCGGCAAAGGCATTGAGGATTTCGCTGTCGATGAGTACGAATTCCAGCCGGTTGTCCTTGAGTTCACTGTTGACTGCCAGCTTGAATGTGAGGCTGACGATATATTCCATGATCAGGGGATCGTTGAGCATGGGGGTTTCGCGTCGGATCTGCCGCAGCAATTCGCGGCCGAATTCGTATTCCTGCTGCGTGGAGATGGTGCCCGATACCGAGTCTCCGAGGACGGGCAGGTTGACCTGGGCGGCGGCAGGGGCTGCCGGCAGGCAGGACAGAAATGCCAGCATGAATCCCGCACAAAGACGTCCCGGGTTGGGAATAGAGCGGAATCGGGCTGGGGGAATGGGTTCGAAGAAGGTCATGGCAATAAAAGGTTGATAACCCTTAGACCCATAATCATACACTTTATTCCCATCTATAACTCGGATTTTCGGCGGCCGCTTGCTAAAATGCCGCGATGCTTACCACCGTTGACCTGGAACTGGACCTGAGCGGTCTGACCTGTCCGTTGCCCCTGCTCAAGACCAAGCAGTCGCTGAACAAGCTGCATTCCGGGCAGGTGGTGAAGGTGATTGCCACGGATCCGGGTTCCGAACGGGACTTCCAGGTGTTTGCCGAGCAAAGTGGCAACCAGTTGCTGGAATTCGAAAAGGCGGACAATCGCTTTGTCTACTGGATTCGCAAAAGCTAGTTGATTAAAAGACAGTTGAATGACTTCCGCGAAATTCTGGGAATCTGGCATGTTTAAAGTCTTCGGCGGCTTGTATGACCGCTATTTTTCAGAAGATGAGGCCCTCATTTTCACCCTTCTGCTGATTACGGGAACCGTGATCATGGTGACTATGGGGGGTGTCATAGCGCCCCTCCTGTGGAGCATGGTCATCACGTTCATGCTGCAGGGTCTGGTCAATTCCCTGAAAAGACTCAAGGTGCCGCATCGTATGGCGGTTTACCTGACTTACCTGTTGTTCCTTGGCTCAACGTTCATCATTTTCCTGATTTTTCTTCCGTTCAGCTGGAGCCGCCTCAGCCTTTTCGTCAACGAATTGCCCAGTATGGTGGATCAGCTGCGGTCGCTGCTGCTGATACTGCCGGAAAACTATCCCGAACAGTTCACCGAGGCCCAGGTGGATGATTGGCTGCTATATATCCAGGGAGAGATAGGCGCATTCGGTCAGTACCTGCTGTCCTATTCGGTGTCGAGCATCACGCGCCTGGTCACCCTGCTGGTGTACTCGGTGCTGGTGCCCATCCTGGTCTTCTTCATGTTGCGTGATTCCGAGAAGCTGCTCAATTTCCTGGAAAGCTGGCTGCCGGAAAAGCGTCCGATCATGGCCCAGGTCTGGCATGAAATGAACGATCAGCTCGCCAACTATATCCGCGGCAAGGCGCTCGAAATCCTGATCGTCGGCTTGTCGAGTTTCGTCATGTTCGAGCTTTTCGGCATAAACTATCCGGTCCTGCTAGCCGTTCTGGTAGGTCTGTCCGTTATCGTCCCTTACGTGGGGGCAACGGTAGTCACTGTGCCGGTCTTCCTGGTGGGCTTCTTCCAGTGGGGATTCAGCGGCGAGCTCATGCAGGTGATCGTCGCCTATGCCGTATTGCAATTGATTGACGGCAATATCCTGGTGCCCCTGATCTTTTCGGAAACGGTCAATCTGCACCCGATATCCATTATCACGGCTGTCCTTGTTTTCGGCGGACTGTGGGGATTCTGGGGTGTCTTTTTCGCCATACCGCTGGCGACTTTCATCAAGGCCGTAATCAGGGCATGGCCGGTCAGTCATGCCGGGCAGGGCAAGGCCCAAACCTGAATCCGAGAGTTCTAACTTGCCGGTGGTTAAGCTAGAATTACCGGCTTACCGGCCGATCCGAACTGATGAGCAGTTTGCCTGTCCAATTAGCGTCCGGTGCCGGTTTCCAGGATAGATGATTCAACAACGGCAGGTTGCCTGGAACAGACCAGCCAAGACAGAAAAATATGATCAAAGGCAGTATCGTCGCAATCGTCACCCCCATGCATCCGGACGGCAGTCTGGATTTGGCGGCCATGTCACGCCTGCTGAAGTGGCATGTGGAGGAGGGCACCAACGCCATCGTGGCTGTCGGCACCACCGGTGAATCGGCCACCCTGGACGTCAATGAGCATTGCGAAGTCATCAGCCATGTCGTCGAACAGGTAGGCGGTCGCATCCCTGTGATTGCAGGAACTGGCGCCAATTCCACCTCGGAAGCCATCGAGCTTACCGAGGCCGCCAAAAAGGCCGGGGCGGACGCCTGTCTCCTGGTCACGCCGTACTACAACAAGCCCAACCAACGCGGTCTGATAGAGCATCATCGCAAGATCGCTGAGACGGTTGATATCCCCCAGATCCTCTACAATGTGCCCGGCAGGACAGCCTGTGACATGCTGCCCGACACCATACACACGCTGTCGGAAGTCCCCAACATAGTCGGCGTCAAGGAGGCTACCGGCAACGTGGCGCGCGGCAAGGAAATCCTGGACCTGTGCAGCGATGATTTCGCCGTCTATTCCGGTGATGACGCCACTTCCCTGGAGCTCATACTGGCCGGTGCCGTTGGTACCATTTCGGTGACCGCGAACGTGGTGCCCGGGCAACTCAGTGAAATGTGCCGGTTGGCCTTGGCCGGCGAAGCTGAGGCTGCCAGGGCGGTAAATGAAAAAATCGCTGCCCTGCATGAACTCCTGTTCGTGGAGGCAAACCCGATGCCTGTGAAATGGGCGTTGCAGGAAATGGGCCTGATCGGCCCCGGCATTCGCCTGCCCCTCGTTGAACTGGATCCGAAATTCCACCAGGTTGTGCGTGAAGGCCTGCACCAGGCCGGAGCCTTGTGATTTGCAGTCAGCGCCCGTAATCATGCCAGCCCGCTTTTCCAGTGTTAACACCAGTCTGTTGGCCAGGTTCATTCTGGTCATGGCATCCGGCCTGTTGAGCAGCTGTTCCATGCTGCCATCCGTGCCGATTCCCGGTATGGATTACATCGCCGGTGAAGAAGGGCTGCTCCGGGATCGGCAGGGCGATTATCTTGAAGCCCAGGTGCTGCCGCCGACTCGCATTCCCGATAACTACGACAGCTATATCATCGATGACCTGATGGTCATTCCTCCCGTGGCCCAGGGCAGCACGCAGGCATTCCTGAATGCCCCGCGACCGCGACCCTATGGTGGTCGTATCGAGCGCGGCGTCGTCATCCAGCGCATCAATGAGGACAACTGGATCGTGGTTGATGTGAGCCCCAGCGAAGTGTGGCCGCGCATCCGTGATTACTGGTCCCGCCAGGGCATCCAGGTGGCTGTTGAAAATCCTGCCCGCGGTCTTATGGATACTGGTTGGTTTGTACTCGAAGGCAATGCGCTTACAAAGGAAAAGATACGTGTAACCGTCGAGCCGGGTTTCCAGAACGACAGCGCTGAAATCCGCCTGTTGCACCTGGGGCTGGCGCAGTCTATACCCGCTCTTGACCAGGTGAACTGGCCGGAAAGCTCCACGGACCCCGATGTTGCCTATGATTTCCTGACAGACATGTCAGGGTACCTGGCTGATGTCGCGGACCTGTACCAGGCCTCGACAGTGTCTTTCCTGGCCGAGAATATCGATGGCCGCGGCAAGGCGAGCATCATCAATACCCCGGCGGGACGGGAATTGCTCCATCTGCAGGCTGGTTACAACCGCAGTTGGGCGGCCATCATGCGGGCCCTGGAACGGGCAGGCGTGGATGTCCTGGCCCAGGATGCCGAAGCAGGCGTGATCGAAACCGACTACGTCATCGGTACGGGCATTGACGAGGAAGAGGAGCCGGGCTTTTTCAAGAAGGTCATAACCCTCAATGGCGCGTTCAGCCGTGAAGAGGGACCAAGGTATTTTCCCTTGCGCATCCTCGTCCTGGACCTGGGTGACGAGGTCGAAGTCATCGTAGAAACCCTGGAGCCCCAGGCATCCCAGGAAACCCGCGAAGCGGAAAGCTCCCTGTTGAACCTGATCAGGAATTACATCACCTGATCCCGTGCCCGGCTGGCTGGACCTGCCACGCATTCCCCCATTGGAGAACTTGATGGAAAAACACGACGAACTGTATTCGGGCAAGGCAAAGTCCGTGTTCAGGACCGAAGATCCCGACCTGTACGTGATGCAATTCAGGAACGACACCTCGGCCTTTGACGGCACCAAGCTGGCCAAACTGGAAGACAAGGGCAAGGTCAACAACATCTTCAATGCTTTCATCATGGGCAAGCTCGAAGAGGCCGGGATCAGGACGCATTTCGTAAAAAAGTTGTCCGACACTGAATCACTGGTTCGTCGCCTGGAAATGATTCCCGTAGAGTGCGTGGTCAGGAACCTGGCTGCAGGCAGCATTTGCAAGCGCTACGGCATCCCCGAGGGCACGGACATCAACCCGCCCACCTTCGAATTCTTCCTGAAAAACGATGCCCTGCATGATCCCATGATCAATGATTACCACATTGCCTCGTTTGGGTGGGCTGATCCGGCACACATCGAGGCCATGAAGAAAATCACCTTCAAGGTAAATGAAGTACTCAAGGATCTGTTCAGCAGGGCCGGTATGCTGCTGGTGGATTACAAGCTGGAGTTCGGTCTGAACAACGGCGAAATCCTGCTGGGTGATGAATTCAGCCCCGATGGCTGCCGTATCTGGGACAGCAAGACACGCAAGAAAATGGACAAGGATCGCTTCCGCCAGGACCTCGGCGATGTGATCGAAACCTACAAGGAAGTGGGTGAACGCCTGGGCATCAGCTTCGACTGAGGCATTGCCCTTACATAAATCATTTATCCTGGCTCAAGGGAGACCCCGATGGCTGCAGACACGCTGATAATCATTTCGCTCTTATCAGTGCTGATCCTGCTTGCCGGATGGATAGGCTTCCAGCTATTGAAGGCTGCCGGCACCGGCGCCCTGGGTGGCGATTCGCCTGAGGTGCTGAAGGAGCGGCTGCAGTCCCGTCAACTGGAAATCCAGAAGCAGCAGGACCAGCTCCAGCTCTCGCACAAGGAACTCCAGTCCGCCAACGAAAAAATATCCTCCCTGAGGGAAAGCGTATCCAGGCTTGAAACCCGGCTGATGGAAGAGCAGGGCCAGCACGAGGAGAAGATCCGCCTGCTGGAGGACGCCCGCGAGAAAATGAGCCTCGAGTTCAGAAACCTGGCCAACGAAATTTTCGAGAAGAAGGGCAAGGATTTCACGGAAAGCAATCGCGAGAACATCGAGAACATCCTCAAGCCTCTGCGCGAAAAGATCCAGCAGTTTGAAAAGAAAGTCGAGGACGCCTACGACAAGGAATCCAAGGAGCGCTTTTCACTGGCAAGGGAAATCAGGAGCCTGCAGGAACTCAATACGAAGATCAGCGTGGACGCAGTCAACCTGACGAACGCCCTGAAGGGCGAAAGCAAGACCCAGGGTGTGTGGGGGGAATTCATCCTGGAAAAACTGCTGGAACAGTCCGGCCTGCGCAAGGGCAGGGAATACGATATCCAGGTCAGCCTGAAAACCGGCGATGGCGGCAAGCAGCAGCCGGATGTGGTCATCCACCTGCCGGAAAACAAGGATGTCATTATCGATTCCAAGGTCAGTCTGACCGCCTATGAAAGGTATTATTCAGAGGCCGACGAAGGCAAGAAAAGTGAAGCTCTGAAGCAGCACATACAATCCATTCGCAACCATATCCGGACACTTTCAGACAAGAATTACCAGAACCTGGAAGGTATCCGCACCCTGGATTTCATCATGATGTTCCTGCCGGTCGAGGCCGCTTTTGCCCTGGCAGTTGAACACGACCAGTCACTGTTTACCGAAGCCTTCGAGCGCAATATTGCGCTGGTTGGGCCCACCACCCTGATGGCTACCCTGAGAACGATTCAGAACATCTGGCGCTACGAGGACCAGAACAAGAATGCCCTTGAAATCGCCAACCGCGCCGGGAAGCTTTACGACAAATTCGTTGGATTCACCGAAGACCTGGAAAAAATCGGCAACTATCTCGGGCAGACACAGGCATCATATGAAAATGCCCACAAGAAGCTGATTTCGGGGCATGGCAACCTGGTATCCAATGTAGAGAAGCTGCGCATCCTGGGCGCCAAGGCCAGCAAGTCGATTCCAGAAAACATACTGGATGAATCCTTTGACCAGGAATACCTCGAAGAGCGGAGGGAGCCCGGCCTGGTCGAAGACATCGGTGACGATACACCGGCCTGATTTTACCTGCCTGCATGTCTGATATCTCCCACATCACGGCTTTCCTGGCATGCCCCACACCCGATGAATGGATGCAATGGGCGCTGGCCAACGAAGCACTACTCCTTATAGATCACGCGAACTGCGAGAAAAAAGCGGCGGCAACAGCCATGAACCTGATGTACCGCTACGTCGACAAGACGGACCTGCTGAAAAAGATGTCCCAGCTGGCCAGGGAAGAGCTGCTGCATTTCGAACAGGTCGTCGGGTTGATGGTAGAAAAGGCAATCGAATATGAGCACCTGTCCCCCTCGCGATACGCCTCTTCCCTGAGGGCGCATATACGCACCCATGAGCCGGCAAAACTGGTGGACACGCTGATCGTGGGGGCGTTCGTCGAAGCACGTTCCTGCGAGCGTTTTGCGGCTATCGCGCCACTGCTGGATGCGAAGACCGGCCGTTTCTACAGGTCGCTGCTGCGATCAGAATCCAGGCATTTCGAGGATTACCTGGAGCTCGCCAGGCTCTATGACGGCTCAGACCTTGCCGACCGGATTGCGTTCTTTGCCGCAGAGGAAGCCAGGCTGGTAACGAGCACAGATACGGCATTTCGTTTTCACAGCGGCATTCCGGAACATTGATTCAGTTGCTGCAGCGCTCCGGGCGGTTGAGTGAGTTGCCGAGCTTTTCCTCCAGCATTTCCAGCTGTCTGCAGCCGATGGCATTGTTGCCCTGAAGGGCAACGAACCTGAGGATTGGCAAAGAGAGCAGTGTGTTTATGCTGTCGATGCGGTTGTTCCGAATGCTGAGTACACGCAGGTTCCTGAGATTCTGCAGCGGACTGAGGTCGGAAACCCTGTTATCACTGAGTTCGAGTTGCTCGAGATTGACCAGGGCGCCAATGCCGGCAAGGCTCTGGACGCCAGCGGAAGGGCAGGCGAGCAATTTCACACTTTCCGGATCGTTGTTGCCGGTGGTATTGAATACCTGGTTCAGACAGCCCTGCAGGTTGGCGTCACTTAGCAGGGATGGCGCGGCGGGCGCCCCACTGGGTGAATACAGTACGCTCTCACCGAGCATCACGCGATAACTGCCACATGCCGTCAGCAGAAATAACGTCAGGAGCAGCGACAGGAAGGGGGAGGTTGAAGTTAGCGTGGATCGTTTGCTGCCATGCCTCATGCTACTGACTCCATTTACAGCGTTTTGGGACGGGAATGGCCCTGAAACCCGCTAAAACCGCGGGTCAATTCAAACGGCGGTGGTGGCATTTCAACCGCAGTCCCGGTAGTATGGCCGCTTTCTGAAGGGGCTATTGTCATTGGAATATTACCTCCAGTAAAGACACAAACAGGCCTTGAACCGGTCCTCTGCAGGATTGGTTCACAGCAAGCCAGAAAAAAGCTCAAGATTAGTTCAAGATTAGTTCAAGATAAGCTCAAGAACAGGACAAGACAGGACAGGTATTATGAAACTATTAAGCGTGGCATCCCGGATTGGTGCACTTTCACTTGTGTTTGCGGGCAGTTCTCTGATGGCCCAGGACGCGGAGCTGGACTCAGATGCCGGCAAGGCCGGCTACAGCATTGGGGTGAACATTGGCATGAACCTGGTCAACCAGATGCCTATGGATGACATCAACGCCGCTTCTCTGATCCAGGGTATCAGCGATGCCATTCGCGGTGAATTGCAGATGAGCGAGGAGGAGATCATGACCGCCCTCCAGGCTTTCTCTATTGCCCAGCAGGAGAAAATGGCCGCGCAGGATGCAGCTGCTGCACAGGAAGGGCGTGATTTCCTCACGCAAAACGGCCAGCGGCCGGAAGTTACCACCACGGCCAGCGGACTGCAGTACGAAGTACTTGAGCAGGGTGCTGCGGGCGGTGCCATGCCTTCCTCGTCGGACACGGTCACTGTGCATTACCACGGTACGCTCGTCGATGGCACAGTATTCGACAGCTCCGTAGACAGTGGCCAGCCGGCTACCTTTCCGCTCAATGGCGTTATTCCCGGCTGGACAGAGGGCGTGCAGCTGATGAAAGTAGGCGACAAGTACCGCTTTTACATTCCGTCCGAACTGGCCTACGGCGCCAATGGTGTCGGTAATGTTATCGGCCCCAATGCCACACTGATATTCGATGTCGAACTGATCGATATCGAGTAAGGCGCTTTACCAGGCCGCCAGCCGGCATTGCTTAACGGCATACCTATGAGCCAACAGGAACTGAACGCAGGCCTGATGCAGTATCTTCAGGCTTCTCCCACCCCGTATCATGCTGTGGCCAATCTCATTACCCGGCTTGATGCTGCCGGCTTTACTGCACTCGAGGAAGGCGGGCAGTGGCAGCTGGAAAGGAACCGGGGCTATTACGTGACCAGGGCAGGTTCTTCCCTGGTTGCGTTCAGAACGGGCAATGATGACCTGGCAACTTCAGGGTTTCACATCGTCGGTGCGCACACCGACAGCCCGTGCCTGAAGGTCAAACCCCAGCCGGAGATTGTTCGCCAGCAATATATCCAGCTCGGTGTCGAAGTCTATGGCGGCGTCCTGTTGAACCCGTGGTTCGATCGCGATCTTTCCATCGCTGGCCGGGTTGATTACAGGGGCAGGGACGGCAAACTGGCCTGGTGCCTGATCGACTTGCAAAAAGCCGTTGCGGTGATCCCGAGCCTGGCCATACATCTCGATCGGGAGGCCAACGAGCATCGTTCAATCAATGCCCAGACCTACCTGCCCGTGATACTTTCCCAGATGAACGACGATGGCAAGTTCGTGTTCAAGGAATTTCTGCAGCAGCACCTGGAAAGCAATATAGGCCTGGCAGTTGACAAGGTTTTATCCTTCGACCTGCGTCTTTATGATGTGCAGCCGCCGGCACTGGTTGGCTTGCATGGTGAATTCATCACCAGTGCCAGGCTGGATAACCTGCTGAGCTGTTACGTGGGAATGAGAAGCCTGCTGGACAGCAGCGGACATCATGCCAGCCTGCTGGTGTGTTCCGATCATGAGGAGGTCGGCAGTGTTTCGGCTGCGGGTGCCAAGGGACCTTTCCTGGAAGCGGTGCTCGACAGGATCGCCGAGGGCTTTGCCCAGGGAGGTTCTGAAAGCAAGCGCAGGATGCTGGACAGATCAACTTTCTACTCGGTCGACAATGCCCACGGTATCCATCCAAACTTTCCCGACAAGCATGACGACAAACACGGGCCGCTGCTCAACCAGGGTCCGGTAATCAAGATCAACGGCAACCAGCGCTATGCCACAACCAGTGAGACATCAGCCGGTTTTCGCCAGTTGTGTGAGGAGCAGGATGTCCCCGTGCAGGCCTTCGTGGTCAGGAACGACATGTCCTGCGGTTCGACGATCGGGCCGATCGTGGCCGGTGAGCTGGGCATTAAAAGCCTCGATATCGGCGTCCCCACGTTTGCCATGCACTCCATCCGTGAAACTGCCGGCAGCCGCGACACCGGCTGGTTGGCAAAAGCCCTCACCGCGTTCTTCAATCGTTAATTCCTTCCCGTCAGGTTTTCTGCCGCTTCAGTTCCCTGACCAGAAATCTCAGGGGATGGACAGCCTGTATGTCATCGCACAGCAGGGGCAGGCTTTCACCGTTAATCAGTGAGGCGAGATATTCTGCGGCCAGCGGCGTGCTGGCCAGGCCGCTGGAGCCATGCGCGATGTTGATGTAAAGGCCGGGCAGATATGCCGGTTGATCGAGGATGCTCCTGCGGGCATTGCGCAGGAACCCGGCAAAGCGTGTCCGGCAGGCGTCGGTATCTTCCACGGGGCCGGCCAACGGCAGGTAATCGGGTGTGGTGATGCGCGTCTGCTGGCGACCGGCATGCGCAGTCGCATGCTTCTGCAACTGGTCACGCAACCCGGACGAGAGTTTTTCCATTAATGCCAGATTGCGTGCAGTCATGGTATCGCTGCAATCGTTAGTATGTTCGCCCTGGGCAAAACTGCCGCCAATGGTCGCCCTGGGCCTGCCCTGGTCCTGCCATGGGATGTAGTAACCCTGGTGGCCCAGCACTGATATCGGCAGTCCCTCGTCACTGTCCAGCGTATAGGTGTCCGTCTGGCCATGGTTGGCAATCACCGGGTATCGGGGTAACACCTCCAGCTGCATGGCATCCTGGTTGTTGCAGATGACCACGGCGTCGAAGCACTCTTCCCTGGTCCCCTGTTTGTCTGCAAGCGTCAACAGCCATTGATTGCCGCTTCTGCGCAGTGCTGTGACTTCAGTGCCGGTCAGCAGTCTTGGCGCTGCGTCCCTGATCCAGGCCAGGCAAAGATCCCGCGGGCTGAGAATGCCGCCGGCTGTGGCAAGGGCGTGGCTTGTGCCGGGGCTTATGCCGCAGCGGCGGCTTATCTCTTCGGGGGGGATCGACCTGATCAGGGTCGGGCTGTAGTTACCCGCCTGCGCCAGTTTCCATTGGTGGGCTTTCTCCGCATCCGTGACCGCCAGCTGGACCACGCCGGAAGGCGACCAGCCAAAATCGAATCGGGAAGACAGGGCCTGGTAATGCCTGAGCGCGTGGGTGAAAGCCTGTAAATGGAACCGGGCAGCCGGGGACTGCCTGAGTGCCGGCTTGAAATGGACGATACCCCGCGGATTGCCCGAACTGGCACGGGCGACCTCGTCCTGTTTTTCCAGCAGGGTGACCGGTATTCCCCGCGAACGCAGTGCATGGGCTGTTGCACAGCCGGCCAGCCCTGCCCCGACAACGGCGACGCTTTTGACGGGAGCATACGACTCGGGCCAGGGGTAATCCCACGATATCGGCGGCGATGTCCGGCTGCCCTCGAAGGTTCCGGACAGCATATGGCGCTTGTTGCCGAAGCCCGGGGATTTTTCCGTCCTGAACCCGGCCGCCTCGAGGCTGCGTCTGACCGATCCGGCCACCGAGTAGGAAGCCAGCGAAGCGCCCGGCTGGCTGCAGGCAGCCATTTCAAGGAACAGGTTGTCCTGCCACATGCTTTCATTGCGGGTCGGGGTAAAACCGTCCAGGTACCAGGCATCGATACCGTGTGGCGGCAGGCTGAGAGCGGCCATGGCGCTGGCTGCATCGTCGAACAGCAGATCGAGGATGATGTGGCGGCCGCGGCAGGTGAATTGCAGGCGATGCAGCCCCCGGTGCGGTTGCGGATAATGGGACAACAAAGCGGCAGAGAGGGTGAGCAGGGTAGTGGGCAGTTTCGCATAAAAGCGCTGCAGGTCCTTGGAGCGCACCGGGTGCAGTTCGCAGCTGATGTAATGCAGCCGGCTGCCCTGGGGAGCCACGCGGCAGAAAAGTTCCGCTGTCAGCAGGTAGTTGAGTCCAAAACCGAAACCGAGTTCAAACAGCGTGAAGCGGCTGCTTGCCGGATCTGCCATGCGGGCAGGCAGGTTGCTGCCTTCGATGAACACATAACGACTCTCGGCCACGGGGTCGTTGACCGAAAAATAGATGTCGGCATATTCCGGGGAGAAAGGCAGGCCTGCCTTGTCCCAGACGATGTCCGCGTTTTTCAGGAGGGAAATGCTGATGATGTCAGGACCGTTTGCCGGCTACCGGAATGATAGCCATGGTGACAAGTATAAAGTGCAGTTGCATAGGCAAGACAGGGGCTATCAGTTAAAATAGCGCCTTTTTTCAGGTTCGACACCCATGCTTGAAGTAAACCACCAATTACAGATCATCAGGGATTCGCTGGAGCGCTTGTCAGTGCTCAGGGGGTATCTTTGACTTCGACCAGAAGCAGGAAAGACTGGCGGAAGTAGAGTTGGAACTGGGTGAAGCCGGGGTATGGGACAAACCCGAATATGCCCAGGCGCTGGGCAGGGAGCGCGCCGAGCTGGAAAGGGTGGTGCTGACCATCAGTACGCTCGACAAATCCTTCAATGACATTCGTGAACTGATCGAACTCGCCCGCGAGGAAAATGACGAGAGCCTCCTGGAGGAAGCCCTGTCCGACCTCGCCGATGCCGAAGGCAGCCTGGAGAAGCTGGAATTCCGCCGCATGTTTTCGGGCGAGATGGATGCCAGCAACGCCTATCTTGATATCCAGGCCGGCTCCGGCGGCACCGAGGCTCAGGACTGGGCCGAAATGCTGCTGCGGATGTACCTGCGCTGGGGTGAGCAGAAGGAATTCAAGACTGAACTCGTCGAGGTTTCACCCGGTGAAGTGGCAGGCATCAAGAGCGCCACGCTGTATTTCGAAGGGGAATTTGCCTTTGGCTGGCTGCGAACCGAAACCGGTGTGCACCGACTGGTGCGCAAATCACCCTTTGATTCGGGCAACCGGCGCCACACCTCGTTTGCCTCCGTGTTTGTATCCCCCGAAGTCGATGACGATATCGAAATCGAGCTGGACATGAGCAAGGTGCGCGTGGATACCTATCGTGCATCGGGTGCTGGAGGCCAGCACGTCAACAAGACCGACTCCGCGATCAGGTTGACCCACGAACCGACCGGTATCGTCGTGCAGTGCCAGCGGGAGCGCTCCCAGCACAAAAACAAGGACATGGCCATCAAACAGCTGAAAGCCAAGCTCTACGAGCTGGAGGAACTGAAGAAAAAGGAAGCCATGCAGGAAATCGAGGACGAGAAAGCCGATATCGGCTGGGGCAGCCAGATACGCTCCTACGTGCTTGATGATTCGCGTATCAAGGATCTGCGCACGAAGGTGGAAACCAGCAACACCCAGGCTGTGCTGGATGGCGGCCTGGACCGTTTCATGGAAGCCAGCCTGAAAATGGGCCTGTAACCGGTAACAAGAATAGAATCGGAAGACGTAATGACAGACAGCGAACACAACACTGCGACTGGCGCGGATGCCGCCGAAGAAAACCGGCTGATTGCACAGCGACGGGAGAAGCTAGACACCATCCGGCAAAAGCGCAACGCCTTCCCCAATGATTTTCGTCCCGCGGATTTTGCCGCGGACATCCATACCGCATATGGTGGCAAGGACAAGGACACCCTGGCGGAAATGGCTGTCGAGGCCTGTGTCGCCGGTCGCATCATCCGCCAGCGGGGCCCCTTCCTCGTGATCCAGGACATGACCGGACAGATCCAGTTGTACCTGAACGTCAAGGAGTTCCCCGAGGAGGAAAGGGCGGAAATCAAGAGCTGGGACCTGGGCGACATCATCGGCACCACCGGCAAGGTGTTCCGCACGGACAAGGGCGAACTCAGCATCCGCGTCGAAAACATCCGCCTGTTGACGAAGTCGCTGCGCCCCTTGCCGGACAAGTACAAGGGCCTGACCGATACTGAGGTCCGTTACAGGCAGCGTTACGTGGACCTTATTGCCAACGAGGAATCACGAAACACCTTTATTGCCCGTTCGCGCCTGGTCAACGGAATACGTGCCTTCATGAATGCCCGGCATTTCATGGAAGTGGAAACGCCGATGATGCAGGTCATCCCCGGCGGCGCCGTGGCCCGCCCCTTCATCACCCACCACAATTCCCTGGACCAGGACATGTATCTGCGTATCGCCCCGGAGCTGTTTCTCAAACGCTTGGTGGTTGGTGGTTTCGAGCGCGTGTATGAACTGAACCGGAATTTCCGCAATGAAGGATTGTCAACCAGGCATAACCCGGAATTCACCATGCTGGAGTTTTACCAGGCCTATGCCGACTACAACGACATGATGGATCTTACTGAGGACATGCTGCGTACACTGGCCCATGACGTCATGGGCAGCGGCCAGGTGACTTACCAGGGAGTGGAGCTCGACTTTGACAAGGACTTTGCCCGCATGACGCTGCTGGAGTCCATCATAGCCCATACCAGTGCAGAGGCAGCCCAGTTGACGGATTACCAGAGCGCAAGGGCCCTGGCAAAGTCGCTGGGTATCGAAGTCAAGGACAGTTGGGGGATCGGCAAACTGCAACTGGAGATATTCGAGGCCTGTGTCGAGGAAACCCTGCAGCAACCTACTTTTATTACCGGCTACCCGACCGAAGTTTCCCCGCTGGCGCGGCGCAATGATGACAACCCGGATATCGCCGATCGCTTCGAACTGTTTATCGGAGGGCGCGAAATCGCCAACGGCTTCTCCGAACTGAACGACTCGGAAGACCAGGCAGAGCGGTTCCGTGCGCAAGTGGCCGAGAAGGATGCCGGCGACCACGAGGCGATGCACTTCGATCAGGATTATATTACCGCCCTGGAATACGGCATGCCGCCGACCGCTGGCGAAGGTATCGGTATCGACAGACTGGTCATGCTTTTCACGGACTCGGCATCCATTCGCGATGTGCTCCTGTTCCCGCACATGCGTCCCCAGCACGACTGACAACAAGTGATGACCGGGGCGGGCACCGAAGACAGGCGGCAGGTCAAGCTCGAGCCGTCATGGCTTGCCCGCCTCGAACCCGAGTTCAACCAGGAGTACATGCAATCCCTGCGGGCATTCCTCAGGGAGGAAAAAGCCCTTGGCAAGCACATCTTCCCGCCCGGGGAATTCATCTTCAACGCCCTTGATGCCACTCCTTTTGACAGGGTGAAGGTAGTGATACTCGGTCAGGACCCCTATCATGGACCAGGCCAGGCGCATGGATTGTGTTTTTCGGTGCTGCCCGGTGTCCGGGTGCCGCCCTCGCTGGTGAATATATTCAAGGAAATCGAAGCGGATATCGGGGTTAAACCGGCATCACATGGCTGCCTGCAAAGCTGGACGAAGCAGGGGGTGCTGCTGCTCAATGCCGTGCTTACCGTTGAACGGTTCAAGGCGGCTTCTCACCAGGGCAGGGGCTGGGAACGCTTTACCGACAGGATCGTGGCGCTACTGAATGAGGAGCGTGAACATCTCGTGTTCATGCTGTGGGGCAGTTACGCGCAGAAAAAAGGGCAGATCATTGACCGCAGCCGGCACCTGGTGCTGCAGTCGACACATCCTTCACCCTTATCGGCACACCGGGGTTTCCTGGGATGCCGGCATTTCTCGCAGGCGAATGATTATCTGGTGAAGACCGGACAGGAACCCATCGACTGGGCGTTGCCGGCGGAATGAACAGGGTCAGTCGCCGGTATAGCTGCATCCACTGGTGCAGGTTTCGCTGACCACGATTTTCGAAAGGGAGGGCAGATCGCCTTCCAGTTTTTGCCAAATCCAGCGTGCGATGTGTTCGCTGGTCGGGTTGTCCAGGCCGTCAATATCGTTCAGGTAATAATGGTCGAGCTGCCGGATAACAGGATTTACCACTTGCGCCAGGTCCGAAAAATCCATAATCCAGCCCTGTTTCGAATCCGGTTCGCCGCTGATGTGCACTTCCACACTATAAGAATGACCGTGCAGCCGTGCGCACTTGTGCCCCTCGGGAACATTGGGCAGGCGGTGGGCTGCTTCAAAGGTGAATCGCTTGAATATTTCCATGGATCGGGCCTGTTTCAGGGGGCGTGATGGTAACGAGCGGACACTGTTATGTACAGTGCTTTCGCTTATAATGAAACAAAAATGCAGGGCAGGAAATGATGGGCATCCCGTCAGTTATTGCAAAAATCCTGAGGAAAATAAAGGTTGAACTACTCAAGGGTTCACGCCTGCCCGTTTTCCTCGGACTGATGGGAACGGTGCTTACGATCATATTGTACGTAAGCGACCAGCCTGTCATCAGCAACACCCTGGCGCGTATGGACAACATGATCTATGACCAGCGCTTTGAGTTCATGCTGGAGCCCCCCCCCAAGTAGTGAACACAGTATCGTCATCATCGACGTCGACCAGAAAAGCCTGGGGCAAATCGGCCAGTGGCCGTGGTCTCGCCGGCTGCTCGGGCAACTGGTTGAACAACTCACCAACTATGGTGCGCTGGTTGTGGGCTGGGACTTCCTGTTCCCGGAACACGAGCGTAATGCCACCGGTCAGCTGCGGCAGGCAATCGAGGCCGGCAGCGCCGGTGAATTCGCGGATCTGCTGCCCAGGCTCACCGACCTGCAGACTGTCCTGGATGGGGACAGGGCCTTCTCTGAAAGCATGGCGATTACGGATGTCGTTCTCGGATTTTCCTTCAAGCCCAATGAAGTGCTCGAGTACGGTACTTTACCCGAGCCCATTATCGGCATCGATGAAGAACTGGCCAACAGCCTGGCCATCGCCAACATGCAGGGTTACGAGGGTAACGTGGATGTCCTGCAGACTGCCGCGAGAGGGGGCGGTTTCATCGACAACCTGCCCGATATTGACGGCATCATTCGACGCTCACCACTGATTTTTCGCTACAAGAACAACCTGTATCCCTCGCTGGCGCTGGACATGGCGCGCCTGTATTACTTCGAGGAAAATTTCAGCCTGGTGACCGAGCCGGTGCCGGGTACAGCCCGGCGCGAAATCACTGGCATCAAGATGGGACAGGTTTTCATTCCCACCGACAGGTTCGGGCAGGTCATAGTGCCCTACATCGGTCAGACCCAAATGGGATCGGGTACCACCTATCCCTATATCAGCGCCATAGATGTGTTGAACGGAAGCCTGTCGCCTGAACATGAAGCGGCGCTGTTTAACAGCCTCGTGTTCATCGGTTCGACGGCCACGGGTTTATTCGATTTGCGTTCCACGCCAATGGAAAACATTTATCCGGGCGTGGAGGTGCATGCCAATATACTCAATGCGATCCTCAACTCGGCGCCCACCATTACCGTGGCGTCTGAAAACCCGGACCTAGAAGCAGAAACCGGTATGGATGCCGTGTTGTCGTCACTGACAGCTTCCCAGCTGGCACCATTCCCGTCCAAACCGGACTGGGAGCAGGGTGCCGTCATTACCATCCTGCTCGTTTCCGGTTTGTTCCTGACATTCGTTTACCCGCTGCTGGGCCCGGCTCTGCTGATGCTGTCCAGCCTGACATTCATGCTGGGCATTACGGCGCTGAATTTCAAATTGTGGGCAGATTACAACCTGGACATGTCGCTGATCATCATCCTGTTCCTGATACTGATGCTGACGGTTATCAACCTGACTTACGGGTTCCTGAAGGAAGGCCTTAATCGCCGGGCCATCAAGGGCATGTTCGACCAGTATGTGCCTCCCGCGCATATCGATGCCATGCTGAACAATCCCGACAGTTACAACTTCGATGGGGAAAGCAAGGAGCTCAGTGTGCTGTTTTCCGATATCCGGAATTTCACTTCGATTTCCGAAACCCTGAGTGCAGCAGAACTGAAGGCCATGCTGAATGATTTTTTCACCCCCATCACGGGGATCATCTTCGACCACCAGGGCACCATCGACAAATACGTGGGGGATATGGTGATGGCATTCTGGGGTGCCCCGCTGGATGATCCCAATCACCGGGCGCATGCCGTCCAGGCCGCGCTCAAAATGCTGGCAAAAGTGGAAGAGCTGAAGCCCGAATTCAAGGAGCGCGGATTCCCGGAGGTCAATATCGGTGTCGGCATCAACTCCGGATTCATGAATGTTGGAGACATGGGCTCTACCTACCGGCGTTCCTATACGGTGCTGGGCGATGCGGTGAACCTCGGCTCGCGCCTGGAAGGCATCACCAAGGTATACGGCGTGAAATTGCTGATCGGGGAGCAGACATACGATCACCTGGAAGGATACCTTTGCCGCCTGGTGGACAAGGTGCAGGTAAAAGGCAAAGAGGAACCCATCCGGATTTACCAGCCCTTATGCATGGAAAAGGAGGCCAGTGAAGATTTGCTCTCCCTGGTGGACGAATATCACAAGGCCCATCAAAAGTACGTGAAGCAGGACTGGGATGAAGCAGAAAGAATGTTCCTCCAGCTCAAGGCAAAGGATCCGGACACTCTCCTGTACGACGTTTATCTGGAACGAATTCCTGCCCTCAGAACCCAGGTTCTGGAACCGGACTGGGACGGCACTTTCCGCCATACTTCCAAGTAGTCGGTGTCCGTAAAACCGTCATTTCCGGTTTATTGACATGCCTCCATAAGAAGGTAAAATGCGCACCCTTAGCGCTTTGGGTGAATAGCTCAGCTGGGAGAGCGTCGCCCTTACAAGGCGAATGTCGGGGGTTCAAGTCCCTCTTCACCCACCAAAGTGCGCTATAGTAAAGCCAGATCTTTCATTCTGTGGACCGGTAGTTCAGCTGGTTAGAATGCCGCCCTGTCACGGCGGAGGTCGCGGGTTCGAGTCCCGTCCGGTCCGCCATTACTTCCCGAAATTCCTGCACTTTCTGCACTTCCTATACT
>CAZVSC010000021.1:22605-48298 GCA_964629325.1 uncultured Enterobacteriaceae bacterium | reverse complement strand
ACCGTGTCGCCCATCAGCTATACCTGACCCTCCCGACCATCTGGCAGTTTTCATTTTCGTCTGGAAGCTGAACTTCACGCCAAACAATGATGTGATCAAAGGCGCAGGCCTGTTCGACGAGAACGATTTCATGAGTGGCACTCTGGAGGTATGGAATGGTACCGATAAAATTGTAGTCCCTGTGACAAAAGCAATCCTCACAGGTGCCATCAATGTAGACCCGAACAGCACCGAGGCTTATACCGCCGGCAGCATCCTCTTGGAAGCCACATTCACCACCGAGGCAAGTACTGTGGTGAAAACCCGGATTCTTGGTGATTATGATATTTTTGGTTACAGGGAAACCCGCCTTTCTCGTAACGAGCTCCTGAACATGAACAATTACCTGGGCTTGCTGGTTAAACAGGGCAGCAACAGCGTGGAGAGCCATTACTTGTCCAACGGCGTCAATAACGCCATCAAATTTGCCGACAACTTCCTGACAGATACTGACCTCGCCACAGACGCAGATCAGGCAATCCATGATGAGCTTTTCCGCAATGATCCACTGCAACTGCTGGAAGAAGCCGGTGGTGGCATCAATAATCCAACCACACCCTCCTCTGTTACCAGCGCCTTTAATGTAGGCTGGGGTATCTGGAGTGGCGGCGCTGACATTATCGATGCAACTGGCGGCTCCAGCGCCTTTATCACAGGAGAGGACATTTACTGGCTGTCTGCTGAGCGCGCAGGCATTGCCGACCTGACGGGTGAATGGACCTACAGCAACGTCATCGGCTTCGAGGGAACCGGCAGTGACGGCGCCATGACGAGCATGGATATGAGCTTTGACATGAATTTCGGGACTGGCGCGATCACTAACGGCCTGTTCAATGCGACAGTCAACAATGGCAGCACCGACAACTACTGGCAGACAGGTTTCTCGGGTTCTGCCAATGGACCCACGGCATTGATCAATGGGTTCACTGATACCCGTTTCGGGCCCAACGTGAATGCGGTTGATAATGATCCGGTTACCGGATTGAACGCCCTGTTCCGGGGAATCTTTACCGGCAACGGCGCGAACCAGGGTTTTGCCACCGGCTTCTCTCTCAAAGGCTCCATAGATGGCGGCAGTACTTTCCATGACCTCACTGGCGTCGGAGTATTGGGCACCAGGACCGAGATCAACCCTCCCCCTTAACCTGTATCCACCAGGCATAAAAAAGCAGACCGTCGGTCTGCTTTTTTTGTTGCTTTGAATTGGTCGGAGTGGCCGGATTTGAACCGACGACCACTTGACCCCCAGTCAAGTGCGCTACCAGGCTGCGCTACACTCCGATGCGATGCGAATGATATCAGGTTCGGGGGATTGGATGAATCAGGAACGTCCGAGAAATTACTGCGTGCCGGCAATCAGGAGAGGTCTCTCAGGGCCTCTTCCACATCACTGATCAGGTCTTTCACCACCTGCTTGTTGACGGCAGGTTTCTCTTCGGGGACATCGGTTCCCGCCATGCGCTGCCTTGCCCCGCCGATGGTGAAACCCTGCTCGTAGAGCAGTTCACGGATCTGGCGGATGAGCATGACGTCCTGGCGCTGGTAGTACCTGCGGTTGCCGCGGCGCTTGACGGGCTTGAGCTGGGTGAATTCCTGTTCCCAGTAACGCAGTACGTGGGGTTTGACGTCACACAGCTCGCTGACCTCACCGATAGTGAAGTAGCGTTTTGCAGGGATTTCCGGCAATTCGGCGTTATGACTTGGTTCCAGCATAGCTCTCTACTCGTGACTTGAGTTTCTGACCTGGCCTGAAGGTAACGACACGGCGGGCCTGGATGGGAATTTCCTCGCCGGTTTTGGGGTTCCTGCCCGGGCGCTGGCGCTTGTCCCGGAGGTCGAAATTGCCGAATCCGGACAATTTCACCTGCTCGTTGCTTTCAAGGGACTGCCGGATTTCTTCGAAGAACTGCTCGACGAGTTCTTTCGCTTCGCGCTTGTTAAGGCCCATTTCGTCGAAAAGGCGTTCCGCCATTTCAGCTTTTGTCAGTGCACCACCGGACATAGTTTCCTACCTTTCTCAATAACCCGGGTGAAACCCGCTACTCTTTTTTGTTGTTATTCTTGTTTCGCCCTTTTGCGTCCTGCTTCTGGTCCCTTTTTTGGAATAAACGGTTTGCCGCACGCATTTACATGCGTCATTACATCCTTAATTCTGCATTAAATTGTGCTTCTAGGGCGTTGATACAGTTATCAATTATTGCGTTTATATCTTCATCCGTAAGAGTGCGGGAAGGATGCTGGAAGGTCAAGCCCATTGCAAGACTTTTTTTAGTTTTTTCAATATTTTGGCCTTGATAGACATCGAAAATCACGATCCCCTGCAACAACTCACCGGCTGTTTTCCGGATCAGCGCCTGAATGGCACCGGTTTCCTGGCCTGCATCAACAATGACAGCAAGATCCCTTCTGACCGACGGGTAACGCGACAGGGCCTGGTATACCGGCAGGCGCGCTGGCATGATGGCCGCCAGATCCAATTCCATCAGGTATATTTTTCCTGTAATATCAATGGCTTGCTGTACAGCTGGCGAAAGCGCTCCAAGCCACCCTACTGGCTGGCCCTGCCGCAGAACCTGGGCTGACTGCCCGGGCTGCAGGGCAGGATGGGCGGCCGCTTCGAAAGTAAAGTCGCTGCCGGCCAGGGTCAGGGCCAGCAAGGCCTCCACGTCACCCTTCATATCGAAGAAATCCACGGCCTTGCCGGGGACGCCCCACTGCTCCGGAAACTGCTCCCCCCACATGATAGAAGATACTTTAGCTTTCTGACTTATCTCATTGTTATTTATTGTAAATACAAGACCGGTTTCGAATACTTTCCCACGCCCCTGCTGGCGGTGGACATTATGCTTGACGGCACCCAGGAGTCCGGGCCACAGACTGGTGCGCATCATGTCCATGTCCTGGGAAATGGGGTTGGCCAGCGGCAGCATATCGGCATCCGCGGTCCCGAGCAGGGACTCGAGCTTGCCGTCGACGAAACTGTAGGTGATGACTTCCTGGTATCCCAGGGCGGCCAGGCGACCGCGAATCGGGTTCAGGCCCACTGCATGCTCGCTGCTGGGTTTCAGGCTAAAGTGCCCCAGTGCTTCGGTGACCGGCAGGTTGTCGTAGCCGTAGATGCGGGCAAGCTCCTCCACCAGGTCCTCTTCGATGGCAATGTCAAAACGCCAGGAAGGCACACGGAAGGTCCAGCTCCCGCTTTCCGTGCGCTCCAGCACCAGGCCGAGGCCTGTCAGGATGGTCTCGACCTCACTGGCTGCCAGCGAAATACCGAGAATGCGCTCGATTCTGGCCGCCCTCAAGGTTACGGTGCGGGGTGGCGGCAGGCTCTCTGTAGTCTCAATGACAGGGCCGGCTTCCCCGCCCACGATGGCCAGCAGCAGCTGGGTAGCCCGCTCCATGGCCAGGCGCGGCAGGTTGTAGTCCACACCCCGCTCGAAGCGGTGTGCAGCGTCGGTCTGCAGACCATAGGATCGGGCCTTGCCAGCGATTACAGCCGGCGAGAAATGCGCGCTTTCCAAAAAGATATGCCTGGTATATGCCTGGACACTGCTGCCCAACCCGCCCATGACGCCGGCAATGGCCAGGGCCTGTTTCTTATCGGCTATGACGAGGGTATCGCTGGTCAGTTCGACTTCCTTGCCGTCAAGAAGGGTCAGTTTCTCCTGTGTCCCGGCATAGCGGACATGGATGCCGCCCTCGAGTTTGTCGAGATCGAAGGCATGCATGGGCTGTCCCAGCTCCATCAGGACGTAATTGGTGACATCGACTACGGGATCGATGCATTTGATGCCGCTGCGGCGCAGTTTTTCCTGCATCCACCGGGGAGATTCGGCGTTCTGGTTGATATTGCGGATGACACGGCCCAGGTAGCGTGGACAGCCTTCCGGAGCTTCCAGCGTGATCGGAAAGCTAGCGTCAATCGTTGCGGCAATGTCGGGTATCTCGGGGCGCGATACCGGCAGTTTGTGCAATACACCCACTTCGCGGGCTATGCCGTTGATGCTCAGGCAATCGCCCCGGTTCGGCGTCAGGTCAACTTCGATCAGGGCATCATTCAGTTGCAGGTAATCCCTGACGTTGGCGCCGAGCGGCGCATCCGCTGGCAGTACCATGATGCCGTCGGATTTCTCCGCCAGGCCCAGTTCTTCTTCAGAACAGATCATGCCCTGGGACTCGACACCGCGCAGCTTGGCTTTTTTGATCTTGAAATCAGGACCCAGCACCGCGCCCACTTCGGCAAAGGGAATTTTCTGGCCGGCAGCAACATTGGGCGCTCCGCAGACAACCTGGCGGGTATCCGTGCCTGTATTGACCTGGCAGACGCGCAGTTTGTCGGCATCCGGGTGCTGCGCGGCGCTTACGACCTCGCCAATGATGACCCCGGTGAATGCAGATGCCGCAGAACTGACGCCATCCACCTCGAGGCCGGCCATGGTCAGCCTGGCAACGAGTTCATCGGTATCAGTGTCAGGATTCACCCACTCGCGCAGCCACTGTTCAGATATCTGCATGCTGCCCCCTACCCTTCACTGAACTGGCGCAGGAAGCGCAGGTCGTTTTCAAACAACAGGCGCAGGTCATTGATCTGGTAACGCAGCATCGCGAGGCGATCCACCCCCATGCCGAAAGCGAAACCAGTGTACTTCTCGGTGTCCACGTTGGAGGACTTCAGTACGTTAGGATGCACCATGCCGCAGCCCCCGACTTCCAACCACCCGGTCTGGCTGCAGACGCGGCAGCCCTCGCCTTTGCAGGACACGCACTGCACATCGATTTCCGCGGACGGTTCTGTGAACGGGAAATAGGAAGGACGGAACCTGACATCCAGGTCCGCTTCGAAGAAAACCTGCAGGAATTCCACCAGCAGGCCCTTAAGGTCCGCCATGGTGACATGTTCATCGACCAGCATGCCTTCTACCTGGTGGAACATCGGCGTATGCGTGAGATCGGAATCGCAGCGGTAAACACGTCCCGGGCAAATGAAGCGGAACGGCGCTTCCCCGGTTTCCATCACCCGCACCTGTACTGTGGAAGTATGGGTGCGCAGCAGCAGACCGCTGTCAAAATAGAACGTGTCGTGCATCGCCCGCGCCGGGTGGTGGGCGGGAATATTGAGTGCCTCGAAGTTGTGGTAGTCATCCTCGATTTCCGGTCCCTGGACCACATCGTATCCGGCCGAGGTGAATATAGCCTCGATACGCTGAAGGGTACGGGTGACTGGATGCAGGCCGCCTGCGCTCTGGCGCCTGCCCGGCAAGGTGACATCCACGGCTTCGGCAAGCTGCCTGCTCGCGGCGGCTTCTGTGGCCAGGATTGTCTTGCGCGCTTCCAGGGCATCCTGGACACGGGTCTTGGCCGCATTGATCGCAGCGCCGGCCTGCGGGCGTTCCTCAGCGGAAAGCTTGCCGAGACCTTTCAGGAGTTCGGTCAGGCTGCCTTTCTTGCCGAGAAACTGCACACGCAATTGCTCAAGTCCCGGAATATCCTGGGCCTGTGCAATTGCCGCGAGGGCGTCACTGGTCAGTGCGTCGAGATTCTCCATGCTTACCGGGCCCTGTGAGGGGGTCACAAGGCGGGCTGCTCTCTTCGACTGGTTAGGTGTTGAAGAAGAACAGCCCGAACAAGTCCGTTAACCCAGAGCCGACTTGGCCTGGTTGACGACAGCGGCAAAAGCCTCCTTGTCATTCATTGCCAGGTCAGCCAGGACCCTGCGGTCCATTTCGATGTTGGCCTTTTTCAGACCATCGACGAGCCGGCTGTAGGACATGCCAAGTTCACGCGCCTGTGCGTTGATGCGTGTAATCCACAGTGCGCGGAATACGCGTTTCTTCACGCGACGGTCACGGAAGGCATACTGTCCCGCCTTGGTGACAGCCTGTTTGGCGACGCGGAATACACGGCTTCTTGCACCGTAGTAACCCTTGGCCTGGTCCAATACTTTTTTGTGTCTGCGACGGGCGACTACGCCACGTTTTACTCTAGCCATTTTTCATATCCTCCTGGATTAAACGAGACGCAGCATGCGTTTTACGTTGCCGAGATCCGCATGGTCAACGACCTGGGTTCCACGCAACTGACGCTTGCGCTTGGTTGTCATCTTGGTGAGGATGTGGCTTTTGTAAGCACTTTTACGCTTGATACCGGCGCCCGTTTTCTTAAAACGTTTCGACGCGCCGCTATGAACTTTCTGTTTCGGCATGATTTAACACTCCGCATTTATGGTTACCCACTGCTAGGGCCCATACGATTAATAAAATGAAACAGCTTCCTGCCCCCGTCTGCTACGGGAGAAATCCGGTATCAGGCTGGGGAACTGGTTACTGCTTCTTTTTCTTTACAGGTGCGAGGACCATGGTTATCTGACGACCTTCCATCTTGGGTTCCTGGTCGACAGTGCCATACTCCGCGAGATCTTCCCTGATGCGTTGCATCATCTCTGCACCTAACTCCTGATGGGCCATCTCACGGCCGCGGAATCTTAACGATACCTTGGCCCTGTCCCCATCATTGAGGAAACGTATCAGGTTGCGCAGTTTTACCTGATAATCTCCTTCCTCCGTCCCTGGACGAAACTTCATTTCTTTAACGTGAATGACCTTCTGCTTCTTCTTGTTCGCCGCTTTTTGTTTCTTGAGCTCGAACACATGTTTGCCGTAATCCATGATTTTGCAAACAGGCGGGTCAGCTTCGGGTGAAATCAAAACAAGGTCCAGCTTATCAGCTTCTGCTGCAGCACGGGCTTCTGCGAGGGGAACAACACCTTGCTGTGTACCGTCGGAAAGAATCAAACGAACCGGATCATGACTGATCTCTTCGTTTACCTGGGCCTTTCTGGACTTGTCGCTATCTCTCTTGTTAATACGATTCTCCGTTTTATTTCACGTTAACTATTGCTTCAGACACATGCCGCTTGAATGATCTCAGGCGTTTTCAGCAGCCTCATTGGCACGACCGAGACGCTCTACATCCTGTTGCAATAAAACCGAGAATTCATCGATAGTCATTACTCCCAGGTCGTTTCCGGCCCTGTCGCGTACGGCAAGTGATTGCGCTTCGACTTCTTTGTCGCCCACAACCAGCAGGTAGGGGATCCTTTGAAGCGTGTGCTCGCGGATTTTAAAGCCGATTTTTTCATTTCTCAAGTCAGCTTTTACGCGGAACCCCTTGTTTTGCAAAGAATTCACTACTTTTTTGCAATATTCGGCCTGTTTGTCGGTGATATTGAGCACCACGGCCTGTTCAGGAGCCAGCCAGGCGGGGAAAGCGCCCTCGTAATGCTCGATGAGAATTCCGATAAAACGCTCGAAGGAGCCGAAAATGGCCCGGTGCAGCATAACCGGTGTAGCACGGTCATTGTTCTCGGTGACGTATTCAGCCCCCAACCTGCCAGGCATGGAGAAATCCACCTGGATGGTGCCGCACTGCATTTGGCGCCCCATGCAGTCCTTCAGGGTAAATTCGATCTTGGGACCGTAGAAGGCACCTTCGCCCGGCTGCAGGTCCCAGGGTTTGCCGGTCTCGTTCAACGCCACTTCAAGGGCCTTTTCCGCTTCATCCCAGATCTCATCGGAACCAACGCGTTTTTCGGGCCGCGTAGACAGCTTCAGTAATACCTCGGTGAAGCCGAAATCATTGTAGACCTGGTTGACCAGTTCGATGAAATGGGACACTTCGGACTGGATCTGTTCACGGGAACAGAAGATATGGGCATCGTCCTGGACGAAGCTGCGTACGCGCATCAGGCCGTGCATGGCGCCGGAAGGCTCGTAGCGGTGGCATGAACCGAACTCCGCCAGGCGCAGCGGCAGGTCACGGTAACTCTTGAGTCCCTGGTTGAATACCTGGATATGACACGGGCAGTTCATGGGCTTGATGGCATACATGCGGTTGTCGGATTCGACGCTGAACATCTCTTCCGCGAACTTGTCTGCGTGACCTGATTTTTCCCACAGGGAATAATCGACCAGCTGCGGTGTGTTGATTTCCTTGTAGCCATGCACTTTCCAGAGCTGCTGCATGTATTTGCGAATGATTTGATAAATTTCCCAGCCCTTGGGATGCCAGAACACCATGCCCGGGGCCTCTTCCTGGAAGTGGAAAAGCTCCAGTCGCTTGCCGACTTTGCGGTGATCGCGGCGTTCGGCTTCTTCCAGCATATGCAGGTACTGCTTCAGGTCCTTCTTGTCATTCCAGGCAGTACCATAGATACGCTGCAGCATCTCGTTGCGCGAATCGCCGCGCCAGTAGGCACCGGCAACGGACATCAGTTTGAAGGCCTTGATGGCTCCAGTGGCGGGTACGTGAGGACCGCGGCACAGGTCGATGAAATCGCCCTGCTTGTAAAAGGACAGCGCTTCATCACCCGGGATGCTTTCGATGATCTCGACCTTGTATTTCTCCCCCATTTTCTCGAACAGGGCCACTGCATCCGGACGGCTCAGGACCGAGCGTTCCACCGCGATGTTTTCCTTCGCCAGGCGCTCCATCTCTTTCTCAATGGCTTCCAGGTCTTCGGGAGTGAAAGGCCTCTCGTAGGCGAAATCATAATAAAACCCGTTTTCGATCACAGGGCCAATAGTGACCTGGGCCGCGGGGAACAGGTTCTGGACAGCGTTGGCCATCAGGTGGGCGCACGAGTGACGGATTATCTCGAGGCCATCGTCATCACGGCCCGTGATGATCGACAGATCACTGTCAATATCGATCAGGTGACTGACATCCACCAGCCTGCCGCCAACCCTGCCGGCAAGTGCAGCCTTGGCCAGACCCGGTCCGATGGACTCCGCGACCTGGAAAACGGTCACCGGGGAGTCAAATGTTTTCTGACTGCCGTCAGGCAGTGTGATGGCTACCATGGATTTTTCAACTGTGTTGCGTTTGTACCGCGTTTTCTTTCCAACATTACGTTACGGAAGGGAGTCATTTGTCATCCCGTTGCGAATCATCATCTGGGGATTGGTAGGCACGACCAGATTCGAACTGGTGACCTCTTCCATGTCAAGGAAGCGCTCTAACCAACTGAGCTACGCGCCTAGATCGTCTGTGAAACAGGCCTTTGCGGCCGGAATTTCCCTTCCCTTTTCCTGCCAGGCCCACCTGGTATATCCAGAGTGGATTCCTGCTGGCAAAAGAGGTGGCGATTATAGTGACAAGGGGCAAAAACTACAAGGATTACAGGGGTATGGACCCATTTTCCGGAGGCCCCGGCAAGCTTCAGCTTAATACGTACTGCTCGTTGATGGTATTGATCTGGTCCCGGAGTTTGGCGGCCTCCTCGAACTCGAGGTTGCGGGCATGCTCGTACATTTTCTCCTGCAAGGCATTGATTTCCCTGGCCAGTTCCGCCGAACTCATCCGGGCCAGCCTGCCCTGGTAATCCCCGCCTTTCTCCGCCGCTTTCGCCAGGTCGCGATAGCTGCGCCTGGACATGCCCGGGGCATGGGAGGCCCCCTCCATGATATCTGCCACCGCCTTGCGAATACCGGCCGGCGTGATGCCGTGCTCCTTGTTGAACGCCACCTGGATGCGGCGCCGCTCTTCCGTCGTATCGATTGCCCGCTGCATGGAGCCGGTGACCACATCGGCATACAGAATCGCCTTGCCGTGCAGGTTGCGCGCCGCCCTGCCGACAGTCTGTACCAGCGAGCGTTCGGAGCGCAAAAACCCCTCCTTGTCGGCATCCAGCACGGCTACGAGCGATACTTCGGGGATATCCAGTCCTTCGCGCAGCAGGTTGATACCCACCAGGACATCGAATACCCCAAGGCGGAGGTCACGAATAATCTCCACGCGTTCAACGGTTTCGATATCCGAGTGCAGGTATCGCACGCGGACGCCGTTTTCAGCCAGGTAGTCGGTAAGGTCCTCCGCCATGCGTTTGGTCAGCACGGTGACAAGCACGCGCTCTTCCTTTTCCACCCGCGCCCTTACTTCGGACAACAGGTCATCCACCTGGTGCAGGGCCGGACGGACTTCCAGTTCCGGGTCCACCAGGCCGGTCGGACGCACCACCTGACGCACCAGCTGACCCTGCTTTGCCTCTTCATAGGGCCCCGGGGTGGCGGACACGAAAATCAACTGCGGCACCAGCGCCTCCCACTCGTCGAAGCGCAGCGGGCGGTTGTCGAGAGCCGACGGCAGCCTGAAACCGTATTCGACCAGGGTTTCCTTGCGGGATCTGTCGCCCTTGTACATGGCGCCGATCTGGGGAATGCCGACATGGGACTCATCAACGACGACGAAGGCATCCTTGGGCAGGTAATCGAACAGGGTTGGCGGCGGCTGCCCTTCCTGGCGGCCCGACAGGTAGCGGGAATAATTTTCGATACCGGTGCAGTAGCCAAGCTCGCGAATCATCTCCAGGTCAAATTGTGTGCGCTGGGCCAGGCGCTGGGCTTCCACCAGGCGATTGTTTTTCTCGAGTATTGCCAGGCGTTCCTGCAACTCCACCTTGATCTCTTCCACGGCATTCTGCAGGCGCTCGCGTGAGGTGACGTAATGGGATTTCGGGAATACCGTCATTCGAGGCACACGCTGTACCACCTCGCCGGTCAACGGATCGAACCAGGCCAGGCTCTCGATTTCGTCGTCAAACAGCTCGATGCGGATCGCGTTCACATCCGACTCGGCCGGATAGATATCGATGACGTCACCGCGCACCCGGTAGGATGATCGATGCAACTCCATGTCGTTGCGGCTGTACTGCAGTTCCGCCAGCCGCCTGAGCAATGCTCGCTGGTCCAGCTTGCCGCCGACATTGAGGTGCAGCACCATGTTCAGGTACATGGTGGGGTCGCCCAGGCCATAGATGGCCGATACCGTTGCCACGACGACAACGTCTCTGCGCTCCAGCAGGGATTTGGTGGCTGACAGGCGCATCTGCTCGATATGGTCGTTAATGGAGGCATCTTTCTCGATATAGGTATCGGAAGACGGCACGTAGGCTTCTGGCTGGTAATAGTCGTAATAGGAAACGAAGTACTCGACGGCATTGTCAGGGAAGAATTCCTTGTACTCGCCGTATAACTGGGCCGCGAGGGTCTTGTTCGGCGCCATTATGAGCGTTGGTCGCTGCGATTCGGCGATCACGTTGGCGATGGTGAAGGTCTTGCCCGAACCGGTAACCCCAAGCAGCGTCTGTGCCGCCAGGCCGTCTTCGAGCCCTTCGAGCAATTGCGCTATGGCCGCCGGCTGGTCTCCGGCGGGCTTGAACTTGGCTTGCAGGCGGAACGGTTTGTCCATGGTTCAGGCACGATTCGATTTAAACAGGACATTGTACGAAGAATGGCCGCAAAGGGAAAAATCCCGTGCGAATCAGTGGTTTTTTGGGGTCCAGTATTGACCGACAGGGGATTAATAATTAGTATGCGCGTTCTTTGAAAAACCGAGTTGCTGCCCAATAGCTCAATGGTAGAGTAGGTGACTGTTAATCACTTGGTTCCTGGTTCGAGTCCAGGTTGGGCAGCCAATTTTCCCCCTCCCCCTTTTCCCAGACTGCACTGATTTTCCTGATAAAACTGTCAGGAATACCACGCAAGTTGCATGACCGGATTACTGGTTGGCGGCTGTCATCAGGTCCACAGCCGGGGACTTCTCCTGCCTGACAGCTCCCTGGCGGTTCTCCACAAGAACCGGTTTGACGGGTTTTGGCCTGGTGCCGGCTGGATTGGCGGATGCTGCTTCCATCAGGATCTGCCGGACACGCCGTTTGTCCATCCGGTTGCACCCTTCTTCCAGATGCTGGAGCAGGACTGACAGCACGGACCAGGTATGGAACGACTCGTCGGCACAAAGAATTCCGGGATGTTCCGTACCCCTGATGGCCAGTTCCGTCGCCAGTTCCTCGGACAGTTTTTCGCCGGGGCGCAGGCCGGTGTATTCAATGCGAATGCCGCGGTCACAATCGCAGGCTCCCGCAGCGCAGGTATTGCAGACCTCGAATCCCATCAGGGCAATCAGCTTCCTGGCCATATCTGCGATCCGCAACGGCCGATGCATGTCCAGCACATGTACCTCTCCCCCCCTGGCCAGGGCACCAGACTGGATGACCAGCTGGGCAGCCTCGCTGGCGGTCATGAAGAAGCGGCTCGCCTCGGGATGGGTCACGGTTACAGGGCCGCCCTGGAGAATCTGTGCGTGGAACCGGGGCAAAACCGACCCTGAGGAGCCCAGCACATTGCCAAATCTCACCATCGAAAAACATGTCCTCGCGCCTTCGTGATGAAGGGCCTGGAGCACCTGTTCCGCGACACGCTTCGTGGCCCCCATCACGCTGGCCGGGCGCACCGCCTTGTCGGTAGAAATCAGGATGAATCGCCCTACTCCATGCTCTTCGGCTGCACGAGCCAGGGTCAGGGTTCCGAACACGTTGTTGCGTACCCCCGATATGACGTTTTCCTCCAGCATGGGCACATGCTTGTAGGCAGCGGCATGGTAGATAGTATCCACCTGGTGTGTGGCGAGAATCCTGTAAACCAGGTCCGCGTCCTGGATCGAACCCAGCACCGGCACAATAGTGGTGCAGGAAACCCCGGCTTTCGCACCATTCCGGGCAAGCAGGATATTTTCTATGGTATGCAGGGCGTATTCGGAATGTTCAAACAGGATCAGTGTTGCCGGTTTCCAGAACTGCAGCTGGCGGCACAATTCCATGCCAACGGAGCCGCCGGCCCCGCTCACCATGATGGTCTTGCCACGAATGGCAGTGCGCATGAGGTTTTCATCAGGAGGGACGACATCGCGGTCCAGCAAGGACTTGAAGAGATAGTGGCTGTCGAGCATGGCGCCTGTTCCTTTTTATATTCCGGCATCCGTCCACAGGCAGGCTGTGCGCTGTCGGCGAGATTCTGCATACCGGCCTGGCAGTATTGTAATCTCCGCCCCTTGCCGGTTTCTGGGACGTGAGCGGCACTTTTGTAATGCAATTGCTATGCCCGCAGGCCGCAATGCTAACGGCGAGGTATTAATTTCGGATAAAGAGCGGGCATGAGAAGCCCATGGATGAAGGAACACGTATATATACGAGTTACCTGCCCGGCAGGAGCGCAGAAATTTCAGGCCGGTTGCACTGTGACGGAGCGCTTGCCCAGGAACCTTACAAGGAAGACGAGGGGCAGCCAGGCAACGAGAGTCAGTATAGCACCATGCTGGGGAAACCGTTGGCTCAGCCAGGCCAGCGGGAACAACCAGCTGCAGTTGATCACGCATACGCCTGCAACCGCCTTGCCATGGCTTCCGAGCTGCATGGCTGCGCGCTGGTAGGCGTGGCTGCGATGGGCGTGATACCAGGTTTCACCGTTCAGTGCCCGCGTAAGCAGTGTCAACGTGGCATCGACCAGGAAAACCCCGGCAAGGATCAGCCAGGTCCATAGGGTGGTGTCGCCCGCGGTAGTGCTGGCTAGGGCTAGCACACCGAGCAGGAAGCCAAGGTAATTGCTCCCAACATCCCCCATGAACAGCCTGGCAGGCGCCAGGTTCAGCACCAGAAATCCACAGGTTGCCGCCATCAGCAGCAAGTTGAACTGATCGAACCCGGCATGGCCGCCGCCCATGGTCAACACGAATACCGCCGCGCAGATAAACAGTGTCTCCATGCCCGCGATACCGTCAATTCCGTCCATGAAGTTGAAGAGATTGATGAACCACACCAACAGCAGCGCTGCGAAAAGGTACCCGGTCAGCGCTGGCTGCAGGTTTAGCGTGTACACCGTTACCGGCGGGATGCCAAACAACGCGAGCGCGGTGATTACCACCAGCAGCTGCACACCAATACGCGACCATATGCCGAGGCTCAGAATGTCATCTGCCAATCCCAGTAACGCAATGAACGCCCCCGCAGCAAGCACGGCATGGTGATTGAAGCCGGGTGATTGCCCGGAAAAACCGATTAATACGGCAATGCTGAAAACAATGACCAGGGCGAGACCGCCGCTGGTGGGGGTGGGCGTTGCATGGGAACTGCGGTTGTTGGGTCGGTCCAGCCACTGATGCTTGTTGGCCAGTATGACAATCACCAGGCAACCCAGGAAAGTGCACAGGAATGTCAGGGGAAGCAGCAGGTACTCGGTCATCGTCGACAGCCAGAGTGGTGGTAGTCAGGAATCGGTGCATTCTGACAAAAATCCGGTGACGACACAAAACCGATGCAGCCAAAAGGCGCCCGAAGGCGCCTGGTGCCGGCTGTTTCAGGTTTAGTCGAAACGGATCCGGGTTTCGTTATTTTTCAGGGTTGCTTCGCCGACGCCCCTGACCATCATCAATTCCTCGAGACTGGCAAAATTACCGAATTCCTCCCGGTAGGCAACGATAGCTTCCGCCCTGCTCTGGCCAATGCCAACCAGAACCCTGGCAATGGTCGCTGCATCCGCGTGGTTGATATCGACTTGCTCGGCCTCAATGGCCACTGGATTGACAGCCGTTACACCGTCATCCTGGGCCAGCCCGAGCGGCGCCAGGGCCAGCATGCCGAGAAAGGCCAGTAATTTAACCTGGAAAAATGGGTTGTCTGTACCTGTAGATTTCATGTCTCTGCCTCCTTGCAAGAGATTGCTGTATGAGTCGGCAGCTAAGGGGCTGCCGGAATCACTGTAGCAGAGAATCCGGAATTTGCTCAGGCAGCGGTTATTTCAGCCATGATGGCGCGCAGTTTTGCTGTCGGATCCTCCGCCTGGGTAACCGGGCGGCCAATCACCAGATAGCTGCTGCCGCTGGCTATGGCCATGGCTGGCGTCATGATGCGCTTCTGGTCGTCGGCGCTGTCGCCGGCAGGCCGAATTCCGGGCGTGACCAGGATGAAATTGCTGCCCAGCGCTTTACGCAGGTCCGGTGTTTCCCGGGCTGAACACACTACACCGTCAAGACCGCAATCTTCTGCAAGGCTGGCCAGTGTCATCACCTGCTCATCCGGCGTGGCACTGATGTTGATCTCTGCCAGGTCTTCCTGGCCCATGCTGGTCAGCACGGTCACCGCGATCAGCAGGGTCTTGCCGTTTGCCGGCAGCGCCTTGCGCGCAGCTTCCATCATTGCCCTGCCGCCGCTGGCATGGACGTTCACCATCCAGACGCCAAGATCAGCCGCAGCGGACACGGCACCGGCCACAGTGTTGGGAATATCGTGGTATTTCAGGTCCAGGAATACGTCAAAGCCCTGGCTGCCCAGTTGCCTGACCAGGTCCGGCCCGGCACGCGTAAAGAGTTCCTTGCCGACCTTCACCCGGCACAAGGCCGGATCAAGTTTATCCGCGAGTCGCATGGCTGCACCTGCATCGGGAAAATCCAGGGCAACGATTACGGGTTTGTCTGTCGTCATAATGCTGTTGTCTCCGTTACTCCCCCAGTATACCCATGACATGCTTCACGCTGCCCCAGCCTGAGCAACTGGGACAATGCCAGTGCAGGGTTTTCAGTTCAAAGCCGCAGTTCTGGCAACGGTACTGGGCCTTGCTTTCGATATAGTCATTGAGCACCCTGCGATACAGGGCGTTTTCATTGCCCGCTGCGGAATCTTCCGATACCTGCAATGACAAGGCCCTCAACAGCAGGCGCAGCGAGGATTTCGCTTCCAGTTTTTCCATCAGGAACGCGGCAGCCGCTGCGGCACCTTCTTCTTTTTCCAGAAAGTCGGCAAGCCCCAGCAGTACAGTGGCGTTGCTGTCCTCTTCACGGCAGTTTTGAATGAACTTGTTCAGCCCTTTCTGCTTGCCGGCATTGCGATAACACGTCACGAGCGGGGAAAAGACATCCGCCATAAAGGCCGGATCCTGTTTTCTGACCTGGAGATAGGACTTGATGGCCTCGCCATGGTTGCCGCACAAGGTTTCCAGCTTGCCGCGCAACATGCTTACGCGCACATTGCCCTTGTCCATGGAGACCGCTTCCTGCAAAAACTCCCTGGCACGACCCATGTGCTCGTTATCCAGCTCCTGTTCCGCCAGCTCACAATAGAAATGTGAGGCCAGGTTCTGGTATTCCTGTCTTTTTGCCGGCGGGCAAACCTTCAGGAGTTCAATGAGCGCCTGGATGGCTTTTTCCCAGTCTTTTTCAAGCTGGTAGACATGGGCCGACTGCACCAGAGCCTTGATTTTGATGCCGCCTTTTTCCTTGCGTAGTTCACCGAGAAGATGTTCGGCACGATCCAGCAACCCGGCGGAAATGTAACTCTGCACAAGGTTTATCTTGATTTCCTGCAGTTCGGCGGTGGAGAAACCGCTGCGTCCCAGCAGATCCTGGTAGACAGCAATGGAGCGATCCACCTTGCCCCGGCGGCGCAGGAGTGTACCGAGCGCCATATGGGTTTCGAGTGTGGACGAGTTGATCTCAAGGGAATCGATGAAGATGTCGATGGCGTCATCAGGCTCGTCATTGAGCAGATAATTCAGGCCGATGAAATAATCCCGTGAAGGCGCCCGCCCGCCCCTGCGCCCACCTGTGCCAGCTGCCGTGCTGCGCCGCCCCAGCCACCAGCCCGTTGCCAGGGCTGCCAGCAGGAGCAGGTAGAGCAATATGTCAGTGAAATTGAATCCTTCCATGCGCGATGATTTTCAGCCTATAGACTGGAATGTGGACGCCCGTCACCGGATTTGTCGATCTTGCCGAGTTGCGACCTGAGATGGCGGATCTGCAGTATGTATTTTAACTGCTGGAAAATCCGCAGACCAAGCACAAGGCCCAGGACGCCACCCAGGATGAAAGCGCAGATCACAAGCACACCGACGCTGAGCGGCGGCATTTGCAATCCCAACCACAGGCTTACCTCGGTTGTGTTGTTCACGGCAAACAGGAATGCCAGCAGGATGATGCCGACAAAAACCAGGAATGAAATGAAGCGGAGTAACCCTTTCACGGTAAATGGCCCTGTGGAAAAAAAACGGCAGCTTTTGGGCTGCCGTTTTCAATTACTACGTTCCCGTCCTACTCGGGGAATTGGGTTTGCTCTTGCATGCTGCTGTTCACCCTGTCCCGTAACTCTTTGCCCGGTTTGAAGTGAGGCACGTACTTGCCGCTCAGTTCAACAGGTTCGCCGGTTTTCGGATTCCTGCCCACGCGGGGTGCGCGATAGTGCAGGGAAAAACTGCCGAATCCACGAATCTCTATCCGGCCTCCATCAGCCAGGACTTCAGACATGTAGGAAATGATCGCCTTTACAGCCAGTTCGACATCTTTCGCCGATAACTGGGTTTGCTTAGAGACTATCTGGTCTATCAGTTCTGATTTAGTCATGGCTCATCCTTCACAAAAATTTACAAGCGGTATTCGCAGCAGCGATGCGCGACTATTCCTTGTCGAGCTGGGACTTGAGAAGGTCCCCGACAGTGGTCGGTGCGGCCGCTGTGGCACTCTGTTTCTTGTGCTCTGCAATGGAATCCTTTTCCTCGGCAATTTCGCGCGCCTTGATGGACAGGCTGACGACCCTGTTCTTGCGGTCAACACCGATTACCAGCAGTTCCACTTCTTCACCGACATTAATCGCATTGCGGGCATCCTCGACGCGATCGCGGCTGATTTCAGACGCTTTCAGCACGCCTTCCACGCCATCGGCCAGGGTTACAATCGCTTCCTTGGCATCCACTTCCTTGACCGTACCTTTTACGATGCTGCCCTTCTCGTTCTGGCCGGCAAAGTTGGCAAACGGGTCGTCGGAAAGCTGCTTGATCCCCAGTGAAATACGTTCACGCTCAGGATCGATTGACAGGATGACGGTATCCAGCTTGTCGCCCTTGGTGTACTGGCGCACTGCCTGTTCACCGGGTTCGTCCCAGCTGATGTCCGACAGGTGCACAAGGCCGTCGATCTCGCCTTCAAGCCCGATGAAGATACCGAAATCGGTAATGGACTTGATATTGCCGGAGATACGATCACCTTTCTTGAATTTCTCGGCGAAGCTATCCCAGGGATTCTGCTGGCACTGTTTCAGGCCAAGAGAAATACGGCGGCGCTCCTGGTCGATATCCAGGATCATCACTTCCACTTCGTCACCCAGCTGCACGAGCTTGGACGGATGGATATTTTTGTTGGTCCAGTCCATTTCGGACACGTGTACCAGACCTTCCACGCCTTCTTCCAGTTCAGCAAAACAGCCATAGTCGGTCAGGTTTGTGACCACAGCCTTGACCCTGGTGTTTTCGGGGTAACGGTTCTTGATTTCGATCCACGGATCTTCGCCCAACTGCTTCAAGCCGAGGGACACACGGTTGCGCTCGCGGTCGAACTTCAGCACCTTGACGTCGATTTCATCACCGACATTCACGATTTCGCTCGGGTGCTTGATGCGCTTCCAGGACATGTCGGTAATGTGGAGCAGACCGTCCACGCCACCCAGGTCCACGAAGGCGCCGTAATCGGTCAGGTTCTTCACCACACCCTTGACGTTCTGGCCTTCCTGCAGGTTGGCGAGAAGTTCATCGCGCTCTGCAGTATTGACGGATTCCAGAACGGCGCGGCGGCTGACCACGACGTTGTTGCGTTTCTGGTCCAGCTTGATCAGCTTGAATTCCAGTTCCTTGTACATAAGGTGGTCCACTTCGCGTACCGGACGTACGTCAACCAGTGAACCCGGCAGGAAGGCGCGGATCGTGTTCACATCAACAGTGAAACCGCCCTTGACCTTGCCATTGATGATACCCATGACAGGTTCGTCTTTTTCAAAGGCCTGTTCGAGCACCATCCAGGACTCTGCACGCTTGGCTTTTTCGCGGGACAGCTTGGTGGCACCAAACCCGTCTTCCACGGCATCGAGAGCCACTTTGACCTCGTCGCCAATCTGGAGTGTAAATTCTCCGCTTTCATTCTCGAATTCGCGGCGTTCAATCACGCCTTCGGACTTCAAGCCGGCATTGACAGTGATCCACTCAGAATCGATGTCAATAATGGTCCCGGTCACGATGGAGCCGGGTTTCATGTCGATGTCTTTTAAACTTTCTTCAAAAAGTTCTGCGAAACTTTCGCTCATAATGTTTTCCTGTATACAGCACCAAATTGAGTATAGGGTTTTGCTGCTGTCTGCCGCGCACCAGCCTGCACGGGTCTGATTAGATTAACCGTTCAAACCGGTCTGGCTGGACCTGAATGAATGGGGTTCTTTCGCGACCTGCCCTGTTCTCATACCTCCACCATCGAGACCATCGAATGGCGAGCCGGAAACAGAAAATCAGGCCTGGGCGTTCGTCTCGGGAAACCGTTTTCCGGCTTCGGCAAAGACTTTTTCAAAGACCTCGTCGATGCTCAGGGAAGTAGTATCGATAACGAGCGCATCCTGGGCCGGACGGAGAGGAGAAACTGCCCTGTTGGCATCCCGCTCATCCCGGCTTGCGATATCCTGCAAAAGGGCGCGCAGATTAACACTAACCCCCTTATTTATCAACTGCTTATACCGCCTTTGCGCCCGCTCTTCTGGACGCGCGGTCAGGAAGATTTTGAGGCCGGCGTCGGGGAAAACCACGGTCCCCATATCGCGACCGTCTGCAATGAGGCCGGGAGCCCGGCGGAAATCCCGCTGGCGCTGTAACAGCACCTGCCTCAACTCCGGTATGGCCGCCACTTTGGAAGCGGCATCAGCGGTCTCCTCGAGACGCACCTGGCCGGAAATTTCGACGCCGTCGAGGGTGATGGAGCCATCGAACTCACCGGAAAAGTTCACATTCATCGTGGCGGCGAATTCACATAACTCTTTGATATTTATAGACTTAATATTTTTATTTTCAACGCCGACTGCCACGATACGATACAGCGCACCGCTGTCCAGCAGGTGCCAGCTCAGTACGTCCGCCAGTTTCTGGCTGATGGTGCCCTTGCCGGTGCCACTGGGACCGTCAATGGTGATTACGGGTATCGCGCCGCTCATCAATAAGCCTCAGTTTTCCGCCACCTGGAGGCTGACACCGACGCTGCCGGCAAGCGCACTGAAGCCCGGAAAGGAAGTTGCCACGTTGTGGCAGTCATGGATAACGATGGGTTTATCGGCTCTCAGGGCGGCCATGGTGAATGCCATGGCGATACGGTGATCGCCGTGACTGTTGATTTCACCCCCGCCAAATCCGCTGCCACCCTCGATGACGATGCCATCGGCCCGCACTTCATGCTGGACACCCAGGACGGCCAGGCCATCGGCCATGACCTGGATGCGGTCGCTTTCCTTCACGCGTAATTCCTCTGCCCCGCTCAGAACCGTGGTGCCCTCGGCGCAGGCGGCGGCAATGAACAGGGCCGGGAACTCATCGATAGCCAGCGGCACCTGGTCGACAGGAATGTCGATGCCTTGCAAACGGGCATGGCGCACCCGGATATCGGCAACGGGCTCACCGCCCACTTCACGGTGATTTTCCAGTGAAAGGTCTGCTCCCATCTGGCGGAGGATATTGATTACCCCGATCCTAGTCGGGTTGATGCCGACATGTCGCAGCAGGATGTCCGAGCCTTCCGCGATGGACGCACCAACCAGGAAGAATGCCGCGGAACTGATGTCGGCAGGAACGTCGATATGGCAGCCACGAAGCGTGCCGCCACCCGTGATGCTGATTCTGGCGCCCTCAGTTGCGACGTCATAACCGAAACCGCGGAGCATGCGCTCGGTGTGATCGCGGCAAGGTGCAGGTTCCGAGATCACGGTACTCCCGTCTGCCGGATCCGTGTAAAGCGCTGCCAGCAAGAGGCAGGACTTGATCTGCGCGCTCGCCACCGGCATGTCGTAAATGATGGGATGCAATTTGCCCGGCTGAATGTTGATCGGGGCCAGACCACCCTCGCGCAAGCTGATTTGTGCTCCCATGTCCCTGAGTGGATTCGCCACCCGTCCCATGGGCCGGCTCGACAACGACTTGTCGCCGACCAAGGTGCTCGGAAAAGACTGTCCAGCCAGCAGGCCGCACATCAACCGCATCGCCGTCCCGGAATTACCCAGATCCAGAGGGCTCGCCGCCTCCCGCAGACCATGCAGGCCGACACCACGGATATGGGTCCTGCCCCCGACGACATCGTCGATCTCGACACCCATGGCGCGGAAGGCTTTCAGCGTGGCGAGACTGTCCTCGCCTTCGAGGAAGCCTTCGACGGTGGTGTCCCCTTCGGCGATGGAGCCGAGAATGATGGAGCGATGGGAGATGGACTTGTCTCCCGGCACGCGGAAATCACCGCTTAATCGGCCGCCGGGTTGTACCGTGAAAACCAGATCTGACATAGATAATGCTGATATTTTGACTGTGTAAGTGAATGTCCGTTACGCGGGATCCGTGTCCCCTGAAAACATTTCCAGGAATTTGTCCCGTGATTTCTTGGCCCGCCTGAATGTGCTCATGAGTTCTTCGGAATCACGCGCCTGGATGGCTTTCCGAAGCCGGTGCAGGTCCTCGATATATTCATCCAGCACCGTGACCGTGGCATCGCCGTTGGTCATGAACACGTCATGCCACATCTGGGGGTCGCTGGAGGCTATCCGGGTAAAGTCACGGAAGCCGCCTGCCGCATAACGGAATATTTCCTCGCTCTCCCCCTGTTGCGACAGCGTATCCACCAGGGCGAAGGCGAGCAAGTGGGGCAAGTGGCTGGTCGCGGCGAGCACGGCATCGTGGCGCTCGACACTCATGGTCAGCACCTCGGCGCCGAGGCTTTCCCAGAGCGCAGTGATCATTGCCACTGCCGATGCGTCACTGTTGGCCAACGGGGTCAGGATGACTTTCTTGCCATTGAACAGATGGGGTGTCGAAGCCGTGTACCCGCTGTGTTCGGATCCCGCTATCGGGTGCCCCGGTACAAAATTCGACGGGACCTGGCCGTACACGCGTTCGGCTGCTCGCACGATCTCCCCTTTCACGCTGGCGGCATCGGTGATGACCGCGTCGGTATTACCGATGGCAGCCAGGGTTTTTTCAACGGTAAGGCTGGGCACGGCTACCAGGATCAGGTCGGCGTTTTTGCAGGCTGCAGCGATATCGGTGGTCCAGGACGTAATGCTGCCGTCATCCAACGCCTGGCGGAGCATGGCTTCCTGCCGGCCGACAGCGACTATCTCGCGGCATTTGCCGGCAAGCCCACGGGCCACGGAGCCACCGATCAGGCCGAGTCCGATGATGACGATCTTCTTGTCCAGCAGCGCCCCACTCACAGCCTACTCGCTTGCCGCCGCCGGATAAGAGCCGAGCACACGACACTCAAGCGTATGACGCGATACTTCCGCCAGCGCGTCCCGGATATTGTCGTCGTCACTGTGGCCATCGATGTCCACAAAGAATGAATACGACCAGGCTTCCTTGCGCGACGGACGTGATTCCAGCTTTATCAGGTTCACTGCATGGTTCTTGAATGGCTCCAGGGCATCGAAAAGAGCACCCGGCTCATTGCGTGTGGTGATGATCAGAGAGGATTTGTCCTTGCCAGTGGGCGGGCTCTTGGCCGTTTTGCTGATTACGGCAAAACGCGTAGTGTTATCGTGTACGTCCTCGATGTTTTCGTTCAGTATTTTAAGGCCATAAATGGATGCGGCGGTCCTGCCGGCAATTGCCGCCACACCTGTCTCACTCGCTGCCGCCTTGGCGGCGACTGCATTGCTGAACAGTGACACCTTGTCGATCTTCGGATAATGATCCTCGAGCCAGTGACGACACTGACCGAGCGACTGCTGATGAGACACGATGCGGGTGATTCCCGAAGCTTGCGTCGCTGCAGTAGCCAGCAGGCAGTGCTCGATGCGCAGCATCACTTCGCCAATGATATTGAGGGTGTACTTGCCGAAACAATCGAGAGTCTGGGTAATGGAGCCTTCCGTTGAGTTTTCAACAGGCACCAGCCCCAACGAGGCTGCCCCGGAATCCACGCTGCTGAATACCGCGGGGATGTCGTCGACGGGAGAGCCGTTCTGATCTGAACCGAAGTACTTGATCAGGGCCGCGTGTGAGTAGGTTCCTTCCGGCCCGAGGTAGGCAACGCGGTCAGTTGGCGTCGGCTCACTCATCTCTATCCGGATCATCCATTGCGTCGTGACCGGTATCGTCGATACCGTCAACGTCCATGGCGTCGTCCGTCTCTATAGCCGGCGCGGCTTCTTCACCTGCTTCACCATCAGGCACTTCGTCCGGTTCTTCGACACGGGCCACACCGACCAGGGATTCACCTTCCTTCAGTTTGATCAGGCGCACGCCCTGCGTCGCCCTGCCCTGGGTCGATACTTCGTCGCACCGGGTTCGCACCAGCGTGCCTTTGTCGCTGATCAGCATGATCTCGTCACCCTCAAACACCTGCACCGCACCGACAATGGCGCCGTTGCGAACGCTGGCCTGGATACCGATGACCCCCTTGCCCCCGCGCCCCTTGACCGGGAATTCTTCGACGATGGTGCGCTTGCCGTAGCCATTCTCGCTGACCGCAAGTATCTGGCCTGCGGGTTCCGGAATGATCATATCCACCATCGTATGGTCTTTTTCCAGCCGAATGCCCCGAACCCCGCGGGCAGTTCTGCCCATGGCCCTGACATCGCTTTCCTTGAAGCGTACGGTCTTGCCCGAACTGGAATACAGCATGACGTCCTTGGTGCCGTCGGTAATCGCCGTCTTCACCAGGACATCACCCTCTTCCAGCTCGATGGCGCGCAAGCCAACGCTGCGCTGGCGTGAGAAAGCGTCCAGCGGCGTCTTTTTCACCGTGCCGTTGGCGGTGGCGAAGAAGATGAACTTGCCTTCCTCGTACTCGCGGATTGGCAGCATGCTGGTGATGCTTTCATTTTCTTCCAGCGGCAGGATGTTGACGATAGGTTTGCCGCGGGATGTTCGGGAAGCGAGCGGTATCTGGAATCCCCTCAGCCAGAACACCTTGCCGGCGCTGGTAAAACACAGCAGGGTGTCGTGGCTGCTTGCCACGAGCAAATGTTCGACGTAATCCTCTTCCTTCACTGATGCCGCCGCCTTGCCCATGCCGCCACGCCGCTGGGCCTGGTAATCCGACAATGGCTGGCTTTTTGCGTAACCACCTTTGGAGATGGTAACGACACGATCTTCCTCGGTGATCAAATCCTCGACGGTGAGGTCGTGAGTGGAGCTGGTGATCTCGGTGCGGCGTTCATCGCCATACTCTTCCCTGATTTCTTCCAGTTCCCCCCGGATCACTTCCATAAGCCGGGACTGGTTGCCCAGGATCTCCAGGAACTCGCCGATCTGCCTGATAAGGTCCGCGTAGTCGCTGATGAGTTTTTCCTGCTCAAGGCCGGTGAGGCGATGCAGGCGCAGTTCCAGGATTGCCTGTGCCTGTTCCGGGGACAATTTGTAATGACCGTCGTGCAGCCCCATCTCCTCCGGCAGGTCATCCGGCCGACAGGCATCAGGGCCGGCATTGGCCAGCATGGCTTCGACACCGGATGATACCCAGGTGCGGGACAGCAGTTTTTCCTTGGCATCCGCCGCACTGGGCGAGGACTTGATCAGTTCTATGACCTCGTCGATATTGCCAAGCGCCACCGCGAGACCTTCGAGGATATGACCACGCTCCCGTGCCTTGCGCAGCAGGTAGTTCGTCCTGCGCGTCACCACTTCACGGCGATGACGGATGAAGGCCTGCAGCATCTCCTTCAGGTTGAGGGTTTTCGGTTCACCATCTACCAGGGCGACCATATTGATGCCAAAGACCATCTGCATGGATGTCTGGGCATAAAGATTGTTCAGCACCACGTCGGGCACCTCACCCTTGCGCAGCTCGATGACGATGCGCATGCCATCCTTGTCGGATTCGTCACGCAGTTCAGAAATGCCTTCGAGTTTTTTCTCCTTTACCAGCTCGGCGATGCGCTCGATCAGCCGCGCCTTGTTCAGCTGGTAGGGAATTTCCGTGACGATGATGCTCTGCCGGCCGTTTTTTTCATTTTCCTCGATATCGGCACGGGCACGGATGTAGATCTTGCCGCGCCCTGTCCGGTATGCCTGGACGATACCTGCCCTGCCGCTGATCTGCCCCGCCGTCGGGAAGTCCGGGCCAGTGATGTATTCCATCAGGGCATCCACATCGAGATCGGGATTGGCCATGAGGGCGATGGTGCCGTTGACCACTTCCGTCAGGTTATGCGGCGGAATATTGGTGGCCATGCCCACGGCGATGCCGGAGGAGCCGTTGACCAGCAGATTGGGCACCTTGGTTGGCAGTACATCGGGTATCAGTTCGGTGCCGTCGTAATTCTCGGAGAAGTCGACCGTTTCCTTGTCCAGGTCCGCCAGCAGATCATGGGCGATCTTGTCCATGCGGATTTCGGTGTAACGCATGGCCGCGGCGGAATCGCCGTCGACAGAGCCGAAGTTGCCCTGACCATCAACCAGCGTATAGCGCATGGAAAAATCCTGCGCCATGCGCACGATAGTTTCATACACGGCGGAGTCGCCATGGGGGTGATATTTACCGATAACGTCGCCCACGACACGGGCAGATTTCTTGTAGGGCTTGTTCCAGTCGTTGGACAGCTCGCTCATGGCGAACAAGACTCGCCGATGCACAGGTTTCAGCCCATCCCTGACATCCGGCAGCGCCCTGCCCACGATCACGCTCATGGCGTAATCGAGATAGGACTGCCTCATTTCGCTTTCTATCGCGACCGTCTGTATGGGGTCCTGCTGGTCTGTCATATAACGTCTATCCTGTTACAGTCCTGTTGCTTTCCTTTGGTCCTTTTGGCGGTCCCGTCAGCACT
>CAZVSC010000021.1:0-22505 GCA_964629325.1 uncultured Enterobacteriaceae bacterium | reverse complement strand
TCCTGTTACAGTCCTGTTGCTTTCCTTTGGTCCTTTTGGCGGTCCCGTCAGCACTTGCGGCTCACCGGCCTGCAACTATCCGCAACAATCCACAACTGTCTCCGGTTCCGGGACGCGGGAGCCTGTACCTGGTTATGGAAACGGGTTGCTGCGAGAGTAGCGGTGAATCGAATGCATTAGCCGCCTGTTTGTCACCCTTCTTCGCCGGTATTTTTCCGGTAATTCAGGCGCTGATTTGACGGGAATTGCTACCCGCTTTGCCGCCGGAATTTTGCCCAAAATGATGATGCTTTTTACCTGCTTTTCAGGGCTGTTTTCGAAGCCGAAATTCTAGCAAAAAACACCTCCCAAGAACAGCAAAACTACCCGTTTCAGGCAATAATCTGTATACTGCGCCTTCCCCGAATATTTCATGGAAAATCAGGCAATTATGTCTTCCACGGCAAGCCCCTCCGACGCCTTCGAGGCGGACTTCCTCATCCACCCGGAATGGCTTGTTCCAATGACCGAAAAAGGCCTCATTCTCAGGGGCCACAGCCTGGCAATCCGCCACCATGAAATCGTCGCCGTCGGGCCCACCGAAACCCTGAAACCTGCCTGTTCCGCCAGCCGCGAAATCACCCTGCCAAACCATGTCCTGATACCGGGCCTGATCAATGCCCACGGCCACGCCCCGATGACCCTGTTTCGCGGGTATGCCGATGACATGCCCCTGCAGCCCTGGCTGGAGCAAAAGATCTGGCCGGCGGAGGGCAAGTGGGTCAGTGAGGAATTCGTTCGCGATGGCGCGGCACTCGCCATTGCCGAAATGCTGCGCGGCGGCACCACCGCCTTCACGGACATGTATTTTTTCCCTGATGAAGTGGCCAAGGTGGCCATCGACGCCAATATCCGGGTGCAGCTCGCCTCTCCCATCCTCGATTTTCCCACCGTGTTCGCCCAGGATGCCGAGGAATACATTCACAAGGCAACCGATCTCAATGACCGCTACAAGAATAACGGTCATGTCCAGGTAGCCTTTGGCCCCCATGCCCCTTACACGGTATCGGATGCCCCCCTGACCAAGATTTCCATGCTGGCCAACGAGCTTGAAATCCCGATTCACATCCATGTCCATGAAAACGCGCGCGAAGTGCTGCAGTCCGAACAGAACACCGGTATTCGTCCGCTCGAGCGATTGAACCGGCTCGGACTGATGTCACAACTGTTGCAGTGCGTGCATGCCACGCAGCTGAATGACGACGAGATCGCCCTGCTCGCCGATGCCGGCGCCACGGTGGTGCACTGCCCAGCATCGAACGCCGGCCTGGCCAGCGGCATCTGCCGGACCCAGGCCCTGCTGGATGCCGGTGTCAACCTGTGCCTGGGTACGGATGGTGCCGCCTCCAACAATGAACTCAACATGATCAACGAAATGCGCATGGCCGCTTTGTTCGGGAAGGCCGGTATCGAAAATGCGGCCGCCACTTCCGCCTGGGATGTGCTGGCCATGGCCACCGTCGGCGGTGCCCGCGCCTTTGGCCGGGAAGACGCGCTTGGCACGCTGGAAACAGGCAAGTTTGCAGACTGCGTGGCTGTGGATCTTGGCACCCTCAACTGCCAGCCGGTTTACGATGCGGTCTCGACACTGGTCTACAGTGCACAAGCCAGCCAGGTCAGTCATGTCTGGGTCAACGGCAGGCTCAACGTCGAAAACGGCAGGCTGCTGACCCTCGATACCGCCATGCTGCTGGAAACGGCCAGCGACTGGGCACGCAAAATCGGTTAGTCTGCACTTTTTTTACAACCGCCCGACCTCACTTTCACAACGACGCCACACGACATCATGACCAGTACCAGCCTGCATAACGTAGACCGGGCAGAAATCGCCAAGTTCGAGGCACTTGCCAGTCGCTGGTGGGACCGCAACAGCGAATTCAAGCCCTTGCACGAGATCAACCCGCTGCGCATGGGATTCATCGATGCCCAGGTCAATCTCGCCGGACGCAAGGTGCTCGACGTCGGCTGCGGCGGCGGCATCCTGGCAGAGGCCATGGCCCATCGCGGCGCAATCGTCACCGGCATCGATATGGGCGAAGCTCCCCTTGCCGTGGCCAGGCTTCACTTGCTCGAGAGCGGACTGGAAATCGATTACCGTCATGCCAGTGCCGAAGATTTCGCGGCGGCAAATCCTGGCGGCTTTTCCGTGATCACCTGCCTGGAAATGCTGGAACATGTGCCGGATCCCCTGTCTGTACTCAGGGCCTGCCATGCCATGCTCGAACCCGGCGGCCACCTGTTCCTGTCCACCATCAATCGCAACCCGAAGGCTTACCTGCTGGCCATACTCGGTGCTGAATACGTGCTGGGACTGCTGCCCCGCGGCACCCATGACTACAAAAAATTCATTCGCCCCTCGGAGTTGTCTGCCATGGCGCGCCAGGCTGGCTTCACCCTGCAAAAAATGACCGGCATGACCTACAACCCGCTGACACGCAAATACCGCCTGGAAAGTGATGTCGATGTGAATTACCTGATGTACCTGACAAGGGAATAAGGCCTTGCTGACGAGTAGTGAGCTGTGACCAAGACTGTACTGTTTGACCTCGACGGCACCCTGCTGGACACGGAACGGGATTTCACCCAGATACTGAACACCCAGCTGGCCAGTTACGGCCACGCGCCTGTCAGTGCCCGCCAGGTGCGCAACACCGTAAGCAGCGGTGCCAGGGCCTTGATCAAGCTGGGATTCAGGATCGATGAATCCCATGAATCGTTCAATGGCCTGCTGGAAGAACTACTGGAACGTTACCAGGTACGCATTCCCCGGACAGAGTGTGTCCTGTTTCCCGGAATCGCCAGCCTGCTGAAGGCGCTCGACCTGAAAGGAAATCCCTGGGGCATCGTCACCAACAAGCCCAGCCGTTTCACGCTCCCCCTCGTGGAAAAATTCCCGGCCCTGCAGCGCAGCCAGGTACTGATCTGTGCAGACCAGCTCAGCAAGAGCAAGCCGGACCCCGAAGGCATCCTGCTCGCCTGCAGCAAGCTCGGATGCAGGCCCGGCGACGTGCTGTATATAGGCGATCATCCCAAGGACGTACAGGCCGCTGCTGCAGCCGGCTCCATCAGTGTCGGCGTACGCTGGGGCTACATTCCCGAAGATCAGCCGATTGAAAGCTGGAATGCCGACCTGGTCATCAACCATCCCGACGACATTCTCGACCACGTCGGCAAGTAACCGCGCCCGGAGCCTTTACCCATGTTTACCTACGAGCCGCCCGCCAACTTGTTGAAGGACAAAATAATCCTGGTCACCGGTGCAGGCTCGGGCATCGGCCGCGCCATCTCACTGGCGTATGCCGGGGCCGGCGCCACGGTCATCCTGCTGGGCCGGAACGTGGCGCGTCTGGAAGCCGTTTACGATGAAATCGAGGCATCCGGCGGCCCTGAGCCCGCCATTACACCTGTCGACCTGGAAAGCGCCGGAGATCCGCAGTACACAGAACTCGTGAACGGCATCCACAAGGAGTTCGGCCGCCTCGATGGCCTGGTCAACAATGCCGGTTACATGGGGCCCATGATGCCATTCCAGTCCATAACGCTGGAACAGTGGCAGAAGATCATGCAGATAAACCTGGGTGCAAGTTTCGCCATGACCAAGTACTGCTTCCCCCTGCTGCGCAACGCCGACGGGGCCTCTGTAATATTCAGCACATCCACGGCTGGCAGGCAGGCCTTTGCCTATTCTGCCGCCTACACGTCAGCCAAGCATGGGGTGGAAGCACTGATGCGGGTGATGTTCCTGGAACTGGAAAATACGTCAGCAATACGTGTGAACACCGTCAATCCCGGTCCCTGCGCCACCGCGCTGCGCAGGAGCGCCTTCCCCAACGAAGATCCGTCCACCCTGCCGCAGCCCGGGGACCTGGTGCCGGTTTATCTGTACCTGATGGGAGCGGACAGCCTGCACGAAAATGGCAAGGCGTTCTCGGCGCAGTAGCCCTACTGGTCGTCCCGAATGGCGAAGAGGGTCATGACCCGTTCCGATCCCGGGATCAATTCAAAGCCAAATTGCTCGTACAGTCCATGCGCATCGCGGGTGGCCAGCATGACCAGCCGCAGTCCCTGGATGTCGGGATGCTCGATGATGGCCTGGAGCAACTGCTTGGCGATGCCCTGCCCCTGGTGGGAATCCAGGACGAAGACATCCGCCACATAACCAAAGACGGCGTAATCGGTAATGACCCTGGCGAAGCCCACCTGTACATCAGCGATATAGGCGCCAAAGCACAGGGAATTGTCGATACTGGTCTGAACGATTGATCGCGGCCTGTCCCTGGCCCAGTAAGAGTCACTGAGAAAACCGTAGATCATGTCGACATCGAGACGACTACGGTCGGTGGAAATCTCCACGCCGCTCATTTCCTGCGGGTAGTCCTGCGTGTATTTTTCCTGTCGACCGGCTTGCCGGAAGATTTGCCGCCGCCGGTTTTCCTGCGCATCAGGGGCTTCTTCACCGGCCGGTATTCCAGGTTGGCCAGTTTATACAGGGCCCTGGTTTCACGTTCGCCAAGCTCGCAGTACTTGCCGACTTTTACCTCGCTGGGAATGAAAATATTGCCGAAGCGGACCCGCTTCAGGCGACTTACCTTGACGCCCTGCGATTCCCAGAGGCGCCTGACCTCGCGGTTGCGCCCTTCCATCAGCACCACGTGGTACCAGTGATTGGCGCCTTCGCCGGCAAAGTACTGGATGTCAGTAAAGCGGGCGATACCGTCTTCCAGCATCACACCCTTGTGCATCGCCTGGACCATATCCGGGGTAACATCGCCAAGCACCCTGACGGCATATTCCCGTTCGATCTGGGAGGATGGGTGCATGAGCCGGTTGGCCAGTTCACCGTCGGTAGTGAACAACAGCAGACCGCTGGTATTGATATCGAGCCGGCCAATCGCCACCCAGCGCGCATGCTGTACATCTGGCAGGCTGTTGAATACTGTCTGGCGGTTTTCCGGATCGTTGCGTGTGCAGACTTCGCCGAGCGGCTTGTTGTACAACAGCACCCGCTGCGGCACCGCAACGGCGGACTGGGCGGCAAGTTTCTTGCCGTCTACCTGGATGAGATCTTCGGATGTGGCCCGGTCACCGAGCTTGGCGACCTGCCCATTGACCCGAACACGGCCTTCGCTGATCCAGGTCTCCATTTCCCGGCGGGAACCATAGCCGGCCCTGGCCAGCACTTTTTGCAGTTTTTCGTCCACGTGGATTTCTCACGAAATGTCCGTCGAGGGTGGGCTCAGGCGGAAGGGTTGTATTCTTCGTCGTCTTCTTCGTCTTCGTCGTCTTCGTCGTCTTCGTCGCTGCTGATGGCTTCAACGTCATCACCCGTCACGTCCTCGGAGACATCGTTGTCTTCACCGGCGTCATCGACCGCCCCATCTTCGGTGTCCGAGGGTGCCGCATCAACGTCGTCATTAAAGTCATCGTCCCAGTCTTCTTCCGGCTCCTCTTCCTGGATACCGAGAATTTCCTCGATGGGACGCGTACCGATGGCGGCTGCACGCTCCTCTTCCTCGTCGAGCACGTCAAACTCGGCCTCCATGTCCTCTGCCGAAGGAAATTCCAGGACACGGCTTTCCGGTGCGTCGTCCTCGAGTGACAATTCCGGCTCCAGGTCTTCCAGTTCCTTCACGTCAGCCAGCGGCGGCAATTCTTCCAGGCTTCGCAGGTTGAAATAATCGAGGAATTCACGCGTCGTTGCATACATGGCCGGCCGCCCAGGTACATCGCGATGACCGACCACCCTCACCCACTCGCGTTCCATGAGGGTGCGAATGATGTTGGTGCTCACCGCTACACCGCGGATTTTTTCTATCTCGCCGCGGGTGATGGGCTGGCGGTAGGCGATGATGGAAATGGTTTCCAGGAGCGCACGCGAATAGCGCTGGGGTTTTTCCTCCCACAGCTTGCCAACCCACTCGCTGAACTGCTGCTTGACCTGAAAGCGGTAGCCGGAAGCCACCTGCTTGAGTTCGAACCCCCGCGCTTCACAGTCCTGCTCGATTTCCTTCAGCACCGCCTTCAGTTCCTCGGGTTCGGGACGCTCACGGTCCGCAAATACTTCCGCAATCTTGCTCATGGGCAGGGGTTTGCCGGCAGCCATCAACAGGCCTTCAATGATCTGCTTGGTGGCAAGACCGGACTGGGATTTCTGGGTATCTTCGCTCATGTTGTACGTGCCTTGATGTGTATCGGGCCAAAAGGTTCGCTTTGTGCAATATCGATCAGTGCTTCCTTGATCAGCTCCATGATCGCCAGGAAGGTCACAACCACGCCCATCCTGCCTTCATCCCTTCGCAGCAGCGACAACATGGGCGTGAACTGGTTGTCGGAAATGGTCAACAGGATCTGTGACATCTTCTCCCGGGTTGAAAGGCTGTCACGCTGGATATGGTGATGCTCGAACAGGTCGGAACGACGCAGCACCGTGGCAAAGGCCTGGAGTATTTCCTTGAGATCGACATCGGGCTGGGGAATTTCACGCTCCAGCTTGGGTGCTTCGACACTGGCGAGGTGAATATCCCGCTCGAGGCGCGGATATTCGTCGAGGGATTCGGCGGCTTCACGGAAACGCTCGTATTCCTGCAGGCGGCGTATGAGTTGCGCGCGCGGATCCTCCTCTTCTTCGTCCTCGTCACTGGTGCGCGGCAGGAGAATGCGCGACTTGATCTCGGCCAGCATGGCCGCCATGACCAGGTATTCGGCCGCAAGCTCGAACTGCGCGGCCTCCATCAGTTCCACGTAGGAGATGTACTGGTCGGTGATATCCGACACGTTGATCTCGAGGATATCGATGTTCTGACGCTTGATGAGGTACAGCAGCAGGTCCAGCGGTCCCTCGAAAGCCTCCAGGAACACTTCCAGGGCGTCGGGTGGAATGTACAGGTCTTTGGGCAGATCGGTGACCGCCTTGCCGGCGACAAAGGCAAAGGGCATCTCTTCCTGACGCAGGCCGCCCTGACGGCGTGCCTCGACGAGCAGACTGACGCGATCGCCGACCTCTTGCTGCTGTTCGGGGGTGAGCTCTGCCAAAGCCTCGGACTCGGGGGTCACGGCAGCCTCACTCGAAACGCCTGAATCGTCACCTGCGTTTTCGGGCAGATCGTCCTCACGGTCTGTTTCATTGCCGCTGTTCATCGGTAATTCAACCCCATCGCCTGACGTACATCCGTCATGGTTTCACGCGCCGTTTCCCGCGCCTTTTCCGAGCCTTCGTTGATAATCGATCTCACCAGGCCCATATTGTCTTCGAGCTGCATCGCCTTGATGCGGATCGGTTCGACTTCGCTGACCACGGCATCAATGACCGGCTTCTTGCATTCCAGGCAGCCAATGCCTGCACTGCGGCAGCCCTGCTGCACCCAGTCGCAGGTCTTTTCGTCGGAATAGATCTGGTGAAATTCCCACACCGGGCACTTGTCGGGATCACCAGGATCGGTCAATCGGACCCTGGCGGGATCGGTCGGCATGGTCTTGATCTTCTGGGCGATGCTGTCGTTTTCCTCGCGCAGGGAAATGATGTTGTCGTAGGACTTCGACATCTTGCGGCCGTCCAGTCCGGGCATCTTGGGCGCCCTGGTCAGCAGGGATTGCGGTTCTGCCAGGATCATCTTGCCGCCACCTTCCAGATAGCCGAACAGGCGCTCCCTGTCACCCAGGGAAATGTTCTGCTGCTCCTTCAGCAGCGCCCTCGCCCGCTCCAGCGCTTCCAGGTCGCCCGTTTCGAGATAGGTCTTGCGCAGTTTGTTGTAGAGGCTTGCCGCTTTCTTGCCCATCTTCTTGATGCCGGCTTGTGCATTCTCCTCGAAATCCGGTTCACGCCCGTACAGGTGGTTGAATCGGCGCGCCACTTCGCGGGTCAATTCGACATGCGCCACCTGGTCGGCGCCCACGGGAACATGCCCCGCGCGATAAATGAGGATATCGGCGCTCTGCAACAGGGGGTAACCCAGGAAGCCGTAGGTGCTCAGGTCCTTGTCCTGCAGGTTCTCCTGCATGTCCTTGTAGCTGGGCACTCGCTCAAGCCAGCCCAGGGGCGTCATCATGGACAACAACAGGTGCAGTTCGGCATGTTCGGGTACGCGGGACTGGATGAACAGCGTGGCATTGCTGGGATTAACCCCGGCGGCGAGCCAGTCCACGACCATGTCCCAGAGATTGTTTTCAATGACCAGCGGATCGTCGTAGTGCGTAGTTAGCGCATGCCAGTCCGCGATGAAGAAAAAGCACTCGTACTCGTTTTGTAATGTGGTCCAGTTTTTGATGACACCGTGGAGGTGTCCGAGATGAAGGCGCCCGGTTGGGCGCATACCTGACAGCACTCTCAGCTGCGAATTGACTGAGCTCAATTGTTACTCCCTGGCTCTTATTTCTAGTCCCGAATTATACCCGCAAAACCTCCCCCAATGGCAGACCTGAATGGCCCTGCCGGGGGCATTTTCACCTGAACGGCTCAGGGTCTGCCTTACCTTCCCTGAGCACCTCGGGCACCCCTTCCACCAGGCTCACCACGGTGGTGGCCTCGAGACCGCAGAAACCGGAATCGATGATGAGATCCACCTGTTTTGCCAGGGTGTCGCGGATTGTATCGATATCCGCCATGGGCTCGGTTTCACCCGGCAGGATCAGTGAACTGCTGAGCAGGGGCTCATTCAGTTCCGCCAGGAGCGCGGACACGACGGGATGGTCGGGAACACGGATGCCGATGGTCTTGCGCTTGGGATGCAGCATCAGCCGGGGGACCTCCGAAGTCGCCCTGAGAATGAAGGTGTAGGCACCCGGTGTAAATGCCTTGAGCAGGCGGTAATCACTGTTATTGACCCGGGCGTAGGTAGCCAGTTCGGAGAGGTCGCGGCATACCAGGGTGAAGTTGTGCTTGTCATTCAGCTGCCTGAGCCGGATGATGCGCTGCAGGGCAGCCTTGTCCTGGATATGGCAGCCGAGCGCGTAGGCGGAATCGGTGGGATAAATGATCACCCCCCCGCGCCTGAGAATCTCCACTGCTTGCCTGATCAGGCGCAGCTGCGGGTTTTCCGGATGTATTTCAAATATCTGCGACATACCGTGATTTGCTGTAGATCCGGGCCGAAAAACAGGCAAGCCTAACACAGGGCTGCCAGGAACCACGAAAAATTTACAATCGGGCTATAATGCCGTCTGAATGCCCAGGGGCAATGCCAAAAACCTTATATGAAACAACTGATTGACTATATCCCACTGATCGCTTTCCTTGTCGTTTACAAGATGGATGAGCGCATCGTTTCAATCGCCGGCTACGACTACACACTCGGCGGCATTTTCAGCGCAACCGAAGTACTGGTGACGGCATCCATACTCGTCTATGGCGGCATCTTCCTGAAGAACGGCAAGCTGAGCAGAACCCACCTGTTCCTCCTGTTTGCAGTGGTGATTTTCTGCTCCTTCACCCTGATCTTCCGGGATGAGGCCATCCTGAAGTGGAAAGCCCCCGTGGTGAACTGGATCTTCGCTGCGGTATTCATCGGCAGCGAGTACCTGAACAAGGAAAACATGACCAGGCTGATGCTGGGCCACATCGTGAAATTACCGGATGCGAAATGGCGGCGGCTGAACTTTGCCTGGGCCGGCGTTTTCCTGTTCCTGGGCTGCACCAACCTTTTCGTCGCGTTCACCTTCCACGACTACTGGGTGGACTTCAAGGTATTCGGCAGCATGGCAATCCTGCTGCTGTTTTCCGTGGGACAGATGTTCTACCTGTGGCCGTACCTTGAGGAACAGGAAAAGGAAAGCCTGGAAAAGGACAAGGATGAGCTCGCTGCTGATCCTGCCAACGATCCCGGCAAGGCGTAACCCGTTTCCGGCTAATCAGTCAGCGCCGGCTTCAGGTCGGGAAACTTCTCATCAAGAATGACATTCCACTGGTAAACCCGGTCGGCATTTCTTTCCAGCAGCGCCTTGGCGTTGCCTTCAATCGTTATGGAATTGATGGTGTCCCCGTTACGGATCTGCCGTATCACTTCCCTGCCAGAAATTATGAGGCCAAACACGGTATGCAGGCCGTTGAGGTGCGGTGTCGCCTGGTGCGTGATGAAGAACTGGCTGCCATTGGTATCAGGGCCCGCATTGGCCATCGCCAGGATGCCCATCTGGTTCAGGCGCAACCGGATTTCGTCCTCGAAGCGGTAACCGGGCCCGCCGCCACCGCTGGCGTCAGGATCACCGCCCTGCGCCATGAAATCATTGATTACGCGGTGGAAGGTGAGCCCGTTGTAGTAGCCGCGTGTCGCCAGGTTCACGAAATTGCTCACCGTGATCGGCGCCACCGACTTGTACAGCAGAAATTCCATGCTGCCGCGACTGGTATCGACAATGGCATACAGTTCGTTGGGGTCCTTGGCGGCAGGTTCCTGCGCATTGACGCTGGGTATCACCAGGCACGCCAACAACAGGCTGATTACTGAAAGGCTATTTTTCATCATGAATGCATCCCGGATCTGGCTCGAATATTCACAGGCTAATTATACTGAAGCAGACTCTTACGGCGAATCGACATCCTTTGCAGCGGAGGGATGCCTGCCAAAGTGACGCATAATCTCGGTAACCAGCGGTTTCATGAAAAACGCCTGCTCCGGCATGATATCCGTTTTGATGCCCTGACCGGCCAATTGCTCCCTGACAACCGGGCCCACGGCGGCGACGCAGCACCGGCCAAGGTCCTGCTTGAGAGCCTCTTCCCTGCCGTATTTGGCCGCAACCTGGAGCAGGCGCCTGACCTGGGGTTTTGAAGTAAAGGCAACCACATCCAGCGCGTTGCCTTCCAGCAGCCGGAGCAGTTCGACGACACGCTGTTCTTCGGCGTCGTCGGCATAAATATAAGGGGCCACGGTATCCACGAGGACATTGCGGCCTGCCAGGTAATCCATCAGCCGTAAATTCGGATCCTCCCCGTACAACTGCACGGCAATTCGCTGCTCCGGCAAGAGCAGACCCTCCAGCGTCACGATTACGCCTTCCGTGGTGGGTGCGCTTGCCTGGATATCCGCTTTCAGGCCGATCTCGCGCAGCGCACGCTCGGGCTTGGGGCCCCTGCACAACAAGCGTGTCCCGGACAGGGCGCTGACCAGGGCTTCCTCCCTGCCATGCTTGCCGGCCAGGGAAATCAGGCGGCGCAACCCTTCCCCGGTCAGGATGATGAACAGATCCGGAGGACTGGCGATAAAGCGGTCAATCCAGGCGAGGACAGGCCCGGGGTCGGGGGCGTCGTGAATGGCAACCAGGGGTACCCGGAAGACCGTGGCCCCACGCCTTTCCAGCAACTGGACCATAGTGTCCAGTTGCCTTGATTCCGGTACAGCGACACGGATGCCCTGCAGATAGTTACTAAGTTCCGTCATTTCTGTATTGCGCCCGGTACAGGGCAATTAATTTTTCCGCTAAATCCTGAAATCCAGTGATCCGGCAGCAATATGTTACCGTATGTGTTACCAAATGGTGACAAAAGCACGATTATTGAATATCCCTGACGTAATTACGGGTATATTCCAGTAACAAAAGCCCAAAGCCACCAATTTATGAGTATTATTGGTAACAGATTCACAATTTATCACCAATTTTTACAATTTTTTGTTACCTTTAAAGGTAACGCTGTGTTACGATAGCCCCGCGTTTCCAAAAGAGGCGTGGTTAACCATCTAAACTTTCTTACCAGGAGATATCTGATGACCGTTAAATTCAAGAATGTTGAAGCTGTTGAAGAAGTTGCAGTTGGCGCACTGAGTACGCTGGCTGTGCTGGCAATGCCGGTGCTGATCATTCTCGCTTCCTTGTAACTGAACAGTTACACGCCGAAAGAGAATCTGGCCTGAACACCTCCCCCGGGATTCAGGCCACCCGATGCAAGCCCCCCTAACGGCCGCAGCCTGAAACCAGGTTTCCCCCTTGACCTCGCTAACAGGCTGCGACTCCGGGACACATAAAGAATCCCCCTTTGTGCAGCCTGGCGCCCTTCACCCCTTCCCCCTTCGGAGAGCCCGGGCTGCATGCTTTTTGCCTGCGGTCAGTCCCTGCTGGTAATCCTGTCGACGAAATTACATGGCCTGTGGCGCGCATCAAGCTGCTCGCAGATGATGCCTTCCCATGCGGTCTTGCAGGCACCCGGCGATCCGGGCATGCAGAACACCACGGTATTGTTGCTCAGCCCCGCAAAAGCGCGGGACTGGATCGTGGATGATCCGATTTCCTTGTAGGACAAGTAGCGGAACAACTCGCCGAAACCATCGATGCTCGATTCAAGCAGCGGAGTCAGGGAAACCACGGTATTGTCGCGTTTGGTGAAACCTGTGCCGCCGGTGACCAGAACGGCATGGATGCTATCGTCATCGATCAGGCCCTTGACCAGAGCCCGCAGCACTTCCACATCATCCTTGCAGATATGCTTTTGGCTCAATATGTGCCCTTCACGTTCCAGCGCTTCCTTGAGGTAACGACCGGAAGTATCGGTTTCCTCGGTCCTGGTATCGGAAACAGTGACCACCGCGATCCGCAGCGGCACGAATTCTTTCTGGGGTTTATTACCACTCATAGGGGCAGGGACCTGGAAGCGATCAGCCTCCGGTCATGTTCATGAACCTTACCAGTTGCGGCTCATCCTTGTCGTAGAAGTAATGGCGTTTCGGTTTCAAATCCATCGCTTCCACGATATGTGCTTTCAGGATTTCGTCGTTGCCCGGATTCTCGCGGATGACCCTGCGCAGATCCATCGAGTGCTCGTTACCGAGACACAACAGCAAGCGTCCTTCAACCGTCACGCGCACCCGGTTGCAGGTATCACAGAAATTGTGGCTGACGGGCGATATGAATCCGACCTTCGTATCGGTGGATTCGATGCGATAGTAACGTGAGGGTCCGGCCGTGGTCATGTCGATAGGAGTCAGCGGATAGCGCTCGCCGATCACGGCCATGACCTCCTCATTGCTGACCATGGTGTCCAGCCGGTCGTGATCCGACACTTCACCCAGCGGCATTTCCTCGATATAGGCGATGTTGATGCCGAGCCCCATGGCGTATTCAAGCAGGTCGAGAATTTCGTGGTCGTTGCGCCCGCGCAGGATGACCGAATTGAGGCGGATGGCGTCAAACCCTGTTGCCACCGCAGCCTCGATACCCCGCTTGACCTTGTCCAGCTTGCCGGTACGGGTCATATTCCTGAATCGGTCCGCATCCAGGCTGTCGAGACTGATATTGATCCGTGTGACGCCGGCATCCTTCAGTGGGCGGGCAAGTTTCTCCAGTTGCGAGCCGTTGGTGGTCAGCAGCAGTTCTTCAAGTCCGGGCAGGCTGCCGATATTTTCCACCAGTGACATGACGTTGTTGCGGACCAGCGGTTCGCCGCCTGTCAGGCGTATCTTCTTTACACCGAGCTCTGTAAAGGCTTTGGCAACCTGGTAGATCTCTTCCAGGCTCAGCACCTGCTGCCGCGGCAGGAATGTCATGTCTTCGGACATGCAGTACACGCAGCGAAAATCACAGCGATCAGTGACCGAAAGACGCACGTAATCGATCACGCGGCCATGCTTGTCGACCAGTTGCGTGCCAGTGGCGCCTTGTGGTTTTACGTTCGCATTCATCGTGTGAGCCAGCAACAAACCCTTGTTTTATGTGGGGAAATACGCCTTTCGGTCATGCCAAATGATACAGGAATAGCCAGATCAACGGAATCGGGCTCCTGGCAGGAACCCGCCTATTTGATGACGTCGGGCCTGCCCGGGGAGTCAGCGCCTTCCAGCCAGGCCTTGCCTTCCGCATACAGTTTTTCAACCTCGGGGCCCTTCAGTCCGGGCAGGCCGCCCTTGGCCACGGCATAGCCGATTTGCGACTGCAGGTAAGCCAGGTGCCTGTAGCCTGCCGGGAACTGCGCCAGGATAGCCGGATCCAGCGACAGGGTGGCATTGGGATCGACCACGTCCAGGCGGTCCTTTTCATAGATCGGCTGGCGCCGGACCATGCCCCACTTCCCTGCCCGTTTTTCCAGGAAGTCGTAAAAGCGCCCGGTACAGACCACGTCTACGAGTACATCATGGACCGGCGCCCGTTGGCTGATGGTCATCTTGGTCTGGGCGACGGCTCGATCGCCCGCCACATCACAGGTAAAGCCGCCATGGAAATGAATGATACTCACCCCCTTGTCGAAGCCTTCCCGGCGTGCCTTGATGAAATCCTGGCAGGGAGCCTGGAACCAGGTTGCGCACATCCAGCCGTCGTCGTGCCAGCACTCGGCGAAACGCTCCCAGTTGCCGGAATCACTGAATATGGCCCAGTTGTCCACCAGTTCCTGTATGGCCCGTTTATCGGCAGTTTCCTGTTGACTCATGACTGCATACCCCCAAGTCGTTTGTTGCCCGGCCCGCCGGTGCGGACAGGGTGTGATGTTGTTGGACAGGACATGCAGTTTACCCTGCATCAGCCAGCGGGCCTACAGCAGGGCCGGATTCTCCTGTTCGCGGCCGTAATCCGACTCCCCGGTAGGGAGTAAATCTGCTATCTTAGCCGGCTGAATTACACATGAGGACACGGGAAGTATGATTATCGATTGCCATGGCCACTACACCACATCCCCGGACGAACTGGGCGATTACCGTGAGGCCCAGAAAGCCGCGCTGAAGAACGACCCCGACCACAAGGGTGAGAAAGGTGTCATCAACATCACCGACGACCAGATCCGGGAAAGCCTGGAAAACAGTCAGCTTAAACTGCAACGGGAACGCGGCACCGACGTCACCATATTCTCGCCCCGCGCCTCCTGGATGGGCCCGCACGTGGGCAACGCCTGGACCAGCAAGTACTGGACCGAGCACACCAACGAACTGATCTACCGGGTCACGCAGTTGTATCCGGACAACTTCATTGGCGCCTGCGCCCTGCCGCAGAGCCCCGGCACCGACCTGAAAAATTCCGTCGCCGAACTGGAACGCTGCGTGAATGAATTCGGCTTCGTGGGCTGCAACCTGAACCCGGATCCGTCCGGCGGCAAGTTCGATTCTCCACCCATGGGGGACAAGTACTGGTATCCCATCTACGAGAAAATGGTGGAACTCGATGTACCCGCCATGGTTCACGTCAGCGGCGCCTGCAACCCGGCCTTCCATTCCACCGGCTCCTATTACCTGAGCGCCGATACCACGGCCTTCATGCAGCTGATGCAGAGCACCGTGTGCCAGGATTTTCCGACGATCAAGTTCATCATTCCCCATGGCGGCGGCGCCGTGCCCTATCACTGGGGGCGCTTCCGCGGATTGGCGGACATGCTGAAACTGCCACCACTCGACGAACTGTTGATGAACAATGTCTACTTCGACACGTGCGTATACCACCAGAAGGGTATCGACATGCTGCTGAAGGTTATCGACAACAAGAACATCCTGTTTGCGTCTGAGATGGTGGGGGCCGTACGCGGCATCGATCCGGAAACAGGACATTACTTCGATGACACCAGGCGCTATATCGACAACGCCGATATTTCAGCTGAAGAAAAAGCGAACATCTTCGAACACAATATCCGCAAGGTGTTTCCGCGCCTGAAGATCTAGTCAACGGGGAACGGAAAGTCGTTTTTGACAAGGGCAGCCCCTGGAAGACTGAATAATGACCGTTGCACAACCGGAAAAACGCAAACTGCTGTTCACGGCAATAGCCGGCTTTTGCGTACTGGTCAGCGGCCTGCTGTTGCGTACCACCCTGTCACGGGTTGGCCAGGGTGAAGTGCTGGCCGGTTACAGTGGACTCAGCATCGGCTTTTCCTTCCTGGTGGCACTGGTCCTGACCGGCCTGATCACCGGGCAAATCGGGCTTATTCGCGGCGAGAAGCCCCTGGTACTGCCGATACTGGCACTGCTGCTGAACGGTATTGTCTTTATCGCGGCAATCGCCCTGATTCCCCGCTGAGAGCAGCCTGCGTGAAAATTTACGGCGACCTGATTTCCGGCAACTGCTACAAGATAAAATTATTGTGTTCCCTCCTCGGCATCGGCCATGAATGGATTGCCATGGACATCATGGCCGGCGATTGCCGCAAACCGGATTTTCTTGCAAAAAACCCCAACGGCAAGATACCCCTGCTGGAGCTCGATGACGGTCGTTTCCTGGCGGAATCGAATGCCATACTCTGCTACCTGTCCACTGGCACCGATTATCTGCCAGTCGATCGGTACCTGAATGCAAAGACCCTTGAGTGGATGTTCTTCGAGCAGTACAGTCACGAACCCTATATCGCGGTGCGCCGCTTCATCAACAAGTACCAGGGACTGCCGGCTGCAAGGCAGACGGAGTATGAGGCAAAATTTGCCGGCGGCGAAAAAGCCCTCGCCATCATGGAAAGCCGTCTGACGAGCCGTGATTTTCTGGTTGGCAATTCACCCACCATCGCCGATATCGCACTCTATGGTTACACCCATGTCGCCGATGAAGGCGGGTATGACCTGGACAGGTATCCGGCCATTCGGGCATGGCTGGACCGGATTGCCGCCCTGCCCGGCTACGAGGCCATGCCATCCGCCTGACCGGTTAGCGGAAAGCCTCGCCCTTCTGGCATAATGCCTCCCGTATGAAAATGGCTCACCCACATTTCAGGCACTTGTTATTGCTCGCTTTTTTTGCAGCGTACGGGCTTGCCAGCCCGACACTGCTGGCAGGCCAGATCGCCATTGCCGTGGCCAATGATTTCGATTTCACGCTGGAAGAACTGACGCGGGAGTTTGCAAGGTATTCCGGCCATGAAGTGACTATCGTGCCTGGTCCCAGCAGTCGCCACTATGGCCAGATCATCAACGGTGCCGATTACGACATTTTTCTGTCCGATGACAGCACGCGTCCCGAAATACTCGAAAGGGAAAACAAGACGATACCCGGCTCCCGCTTCACCTATGCCTTCAGCCGGCTGGTGCTGTGGAGTGTCGACAACCGCCCCCTGAGCCCGGAGGTGTTGCGGGAAAGTAACTTTCACCTGCTGGCCCTGACCAATCCCCGACTGTCTGCCTACGGCAGGGCGGCACAGGAAACACTGGAAACCCTGTCAGTGTGGGACAGCCTGCAGGACAAGCTGGTGTTCGGAGAAAACGTCGGCCAAACCTACCAGTTTGCGATCAGCGGTGATGCCGACCTGGCTCTCATTGCCTTTTCCCAGATCGTGTATGGCCAATACATGCAGGCGGGCAGCTACTGGCTTATTCCCGAGGCCTGGTACACGCCCATCGAACAACAGGGCGTGCTGCTTACCGAAAATCCCGCAGCACGAGAATTTCTTGACTACATGCAGAGCGACCAGGCCCGCCAGATCATCCAGGGCAACGGGTTCAGCGTCCCCTGATGCCTGCCAGTGCCGATCTAGCCGCCCTCTTCCTGACACTCAGGCTCGCCCTGCTGTCGACATTTATCCTGCTGGTTGTTGGTACACCGGCAGCCTGGTGGCTGGCACGTACGCAGTGGCGCTACAAATTCCTGGTGGAAGCACTCGTCGCCCTGCCGCTGGTTTTACCCCCCACCGTGCTGGGCTTTTACCTGCTGATTTTTCTTGGCGCCAACGGCCCATTGGCCATGCTTGGCGGCGGCTCCCTCGCTTTCACCTTTTCCGGATTGGTGATCGGCTCCGTCATTTACTCCATGCCGTTCGTCATTCAACCATTGCAGGATGCTTTCCAGGCTGCCGGCAGGCGCCCGCTCGAAGTGGCGGCAACCCTTGGGGCCTCACCCTGGGAACGATTCCTGACCATTGCCCTGCCCCTGGCGCGACCGGGCTTTATCACCGCCGCCGTGCTCGGTTTCGCGCATACCATTGGTGAATTCGGTGTCGTGTTAATGATCGGCGGCAATATTCCGGGTCGCACCCAGGTACTTTCCATCGCCATCTACGACCACGTGGAGAGCCTGGATTATGCCAGCGCCCATCTGCTTGCCGGCGGCCTGATCCTGCTGTCCTTCCTGATGCTCGCGGCAGTGTATGGCGCCAATCGCCGTTTCCGGGTGGTCAGGTTATGAGCCTTACTGCCAGCTTTTCGCTCACTCGCGATACGTTCACCCTCAGCGTGGATATCAATCTGCCCGCGAGCGGCATCACCGCGCTATTCGGGCCCTCCGGCAGCGGCAAGACGACACTGCTGCGCGCGATAGCCGGCCTCGAACACATTCCCGGTGCACGTATTACCTTCCAGGAAAACATCTGGCAGGAAGACAGGACATTCGTCCCCACCCACCTGCGCCGTATTGGTTACGTATTCCAGCAGGCCTGCCTGTTCCCCCACTTGTCCGTACGCGGGAACCTCGAGTACGGCTTGCACCGGACCCCTATCGACAACAGGCGTATCCGCCTTGATGATGCTGTCGACCTGCTGGGGATAGGCGCCCTTCTCGAGCGCGATCCGCTGACCCTGTCCGGCGGCGAACAGCAGCGTGTAGCCATTGCGCGCACCCTGGCAACCAGCCCGCAACTGCTGCTGATGGACGAACCGCTGTCATCACTGGATCACAAGCGCAAGCTGGAAATACTGCCGTATCTGGAAACCCTGCACCGGGAACTGGCCCTGCCGGTGCTGTATGTCAGCCATGCCACCGATGAAGTAGCGCGCCTGGCTGACGAACTCGTGATACTGCGCAACGGCAGTATATTGGGGAGCGGCCCCATCCAGCAGATGCTGACCCGCCTCGATTTACCTCTCGCGCACCGCGGTGATGCCGAGACTCTCATTCAGGCTCGGGTCACCAATCTGGACAGTGAATTCGGCCTGGCCCATCTGCAGGCCGGCGATCACAAGTTCATAGTGACCAGCGCGGGCCTGAAAGCTGGAGATGATGTGCGACTCCGAATATCTGCACACGATGTCAGCCTGACCCTCGAGCAGCAACGCGGCACATCGATACAGAATATTTTTCCGGTTACCGTGGTTGAAACAGCGCCGGAAGGCGACGCTCAGGTCATGGTGAAGGTGATGCTGGGTAACAATCCCCTGCTGGCCAGGGTGACACGCAAATCAGTGAACGAACTGGATATTGCTGCCGGCAAGCAGCTTTTCGCCCAGATCAAGGGCATAGCCGTCCTGGCATGATGAATTAAGGCAACAGGCGTCAACACGGCACCGAGCAGGTAGCGTCACGAACGCAGGCCAGACAAGGCAAATATTATTCGACAACCCCAAACAGTACCGGTAGCACGTACCGGGGTGCCCAAATAATATTTAATGACGTATGACCAAGTGCAGTAGCTAATACTCTAGTTCAGATCTCGAATAAAGCGCAAAAAAAAGGAGGGCTACAGCCCTCCTTTTTTGTTCGATGCTTCTTGATCAGAAGCGAGTATTAAACGTTATACCATACTCACGCGGACGGTCTACAGTTGCAAAGTCGAACTGCCAAACGCCGTGCATGAAGCCGGAGTTGAAGTTGTACTCGTCAGTCAGGTTGTTACCCCAAATGGTGATTGAGTAATCCCCATCCTGAGGTGTCCAGACCGCACGGGCATTGGTCATCCAAATATCACCTGCGGGAGATGAGCTCACGAGACCCTGGAAGTTCTGGCGCAGTTCCAGTGTGGATGCACGCCAGTAGCTGTCCCAGTAGTTAGACTGGATACGAGCCATGAGGTTACCACCGAATACGTTATTAAATTCGTATTCTGCGCTAAGCATGTAGGTTGTCTCTGGCGCCCTGGCGAACTCGGAGTCCTTAGGCAAGGGTGCACCGGGGTTGATGCTGGTGTACTGGGTATCTAGGAAACCCAGATTAGCCTGCAAGGTCAGGTTATCTGTCGCCAGATAAGTCAACTCAATTTCGATACCTTCAGCTTGACCGTTAGCGGTGTTCTGTAGCACCAGTTCAGTCGCTTCAATTTTTGTAGCACGGTCAATTACCGTACCGAGGTACTGTATACCCAGCCAGTCAGTCTTGAAATAGGTAACATTAGCACGCAAAGAGCCATCCAATAGGTCAGCACGCAGACCCAGTTCCCAGTTTTCGATCATTTCCGGCGCATAGTTGATAACAACTGGACCGACTGAGTCTTCGTACTGGGATACACCACCGGAATTGAAGCCTTCACTATAACCAGCATAGATCATTATGTCTTCGGCGACATCATATGTGGTGGCAAAACGGTAAGTATCTGCGCTGAAGCTTGTAGGCGTGAACACATCCAGAGGACCGGCAACAGCCATCCCACGGTCAGCAAAAGCCGTATTCAGCTCTGACGGGCGTTGCTCAGTCAAGCCATTGGCAATATTAGACGCCAACTGGGCAGGTGACATAGCAATACCCACGTTATCTTGGTCATGAGTACGGAAACCGACGGTTACATCCCATGCATCATTGATGTACCACGTCGCTTCACCGAAGATAGCATTCCCGTCCTGAGTGCCTCCGTTAAGGCGGTCAGAGCGGTTACTGGCAAAGCCAGGGCCGGCAAAGGCTGATGCCCAACCAGAAGGAAGCCATCCGCAAGGCTGCGGCCATACATCACCAGGGAAAGTTAGGCCACGATCAGACGGGTGATCATTGCACTGTGGACTTGCAAGCACAGTCGCCCAGTCCAAGGTCTGTACAGTACCATTGCTATCATCAGCAAAAGTCCAGTCTGAAGAGCCCCACTCCGGACCACGGTTACGATTTACTTGATCCCAGCTATAGTAACCAAGAGTCCAATCAACTGCATCGTTAAACAACGAGCCAGTGAGCTGAAATTCATGACTTTCCAGTTCAAGCGCAGTGACGTTATAGTTCACAAAGAAATTGTATTCTGAACCACCCCAATCGTTATAGATGGAAGCGTCATTGAACGTTTTACCATACATGTATTTCAGATGAATTGAATCGGATACATCCCAATCCGCATGGAAAGTAGTCTGCTCCAGAAACTGCTCATTGGGGACAGTAGACGACAGGCGACTTTCCCATTTGCCCAAAGAGCCACCTGGGTAGCCGGCCTGGGCATAACTTGGACTGAAGCGGCCACCACTGGCGATATTCACTGCCTGGGCAATACCCATTTGGAAACCTTGGACATCGGCAACTGTATAGTCAATTCGAGACTGGACACGAGCCTGCTGCCCTACCTGGTCATCTTCCTGATGTATTAGACGAAAGCTTAGACTGTCAGTGGGTGTCCAAAGTATGTCGCCTCGGAAGACTTCGCTATCCTGCCAGCCGGCATTGATACCGGTGGTCAGACTCTTGATCCAACCGTCTTGGGAGTAGCTGCCGAGGGTCCACTTGGTACGCAAATTGTCACCTAAGGGAATGTCGGCAGAGACCATCAGGTCACGCCGGTCAAGATTACCCGCACCGATATTAAGGTTTACACCGAACTCTTCAGCAGGCAGCTTTGAATGCATATGAATTGAACCGCCAGTGGAGTCACGACCATACAGGGTACCCTGAGGACCACGCAGGACTTCCACACGATCCAGTTCAACAAAGTCACGTGTCAATAGGCCATTATTGGATACCTGCCAGATGCCATCGATGTAAACACCTACATTGGGGATCCCACGCATATAGAAAGACCCGGAAGTTGTGCCACCATTTCCACCGGCGATCAATACGTTAGGTACGACACCAGTCAGGTCTTCAAGGTTTTCTATGTTCTGGTTCTGCAGGCTTTCCCCTGTCAGTGCTGTAACAGCAAGAGGCACATCCTGAACATCTGTTTCGCGACGGGTCGCGGTAATAATAATTTCCTCAATCCCGGACTCGTCTTGGGCTATGGCTGATTGCGCCATTAAGCCAGATTGCGCAGCAAGCGCAGAAAACACGGCGATTTTCAATTTGGTCAATTGCATAACACTACCCCATTTTTGAGTTGATATAATTCTAAAATAAAAAAATTGATTCCTGTTTCTACCTTATATCGTTACTTGATGGCTTTCGTTCAAGCTTTGATCGCCAAATTCTCGACCAAAAACACAACAAAATCCATTAATTAGACCCTTTTACTCTAATCCATGTCAATCGTAAATTCCAAGTCAATCATAAATTCGGATATTGCAGAAATAAATTAGGATGAGGAGCATTACAATTTAAAAATAAGGACTATCTGTTCTCGGCAAGTCGCAAAACGCCGAGATCACTCCCCGACAGCATTAAGAAATATATGTGGAAATTCCAAGGAGAAATAAACAATTTTGACTTTTTTATAAATATAACATGTTGAATATATTAGTAAATATAAAAATATGGTCAGGCTATTGATATCGCAATTGTGCAGTATTAGATTATTTAGTTATCTCCACATTCGCATGATTGAGAGTTGTTGTCGGAGCCTTCGTTAATACTTATTACTTACTAATAGGGGAGTATATGAAGCCTACTAAAATGAAAGTCGCAGTATTTACTGCTCTTGCTGGTGCCAGCTCAATGATCATTCCCGGCCAGTATGCACTGGCGCAGGAAGCAAGAGGACTTGAGGAGATCGTGGTAACGGCACAGCGTCGTGAACAGGATCTGCAGGAAGT
>CAZVSC010000020.1:0-49815 GCA_964629325.1 uncultured Enterobacteriaceae bacterium | reverse complement strand
AATGCCATTCTTGTTGTTAGCAACTTGCTTACTGGGCCGCCGTACCGGGGTGTGACCGTGTGGGTACAGTACGCAGGTTAATGCAGTTTTCGGCAAAATACCAGAAAAGTCTTACCTATATGCCCTGTAAGTAACAGATTTCTTTACTGTTTTCAGTAAAAGGAGCAGCCTTTTCAAAGGCCGGCCAGGGCCAGCGCAAAACCCTGGCACAGCAGGCCGCCAACGACGGTCATGCCCAGTCCCCACGCCATCAGCTGGAAAAACACACGTCGTGACTGTTCCGGGTCGCTTACGGTTGCCAGGCAGATGGCACCGATGGTGGATATGGGCGACACATCGACCAGCGACGAGCCCACGTTGATAGAGAGGGCAATCGCCAGCGGGTCACCACCGCCGAGGTTGGCCACCAGGTCCGGAATGGTGGGCAGAAATGCCGGCATGACCACGCCCGACGTGCTGCTGTAGGCGGAAATGGCACCGGTGATGAAGGCAATGACGCCATAGATGGTATCGGGCGTCGACATGGCGGACAGAAGGGCTGTGAACAATTCCATGCCGCCGGTCTCGTCAAGCAGGGCGACCAGGGTCGCGACACCACTGACCATCAGGATGACGCCCCATGGCATGCTGCCAATCACGTCTTTTTCACTGGCGGCGCGACTGACCAGCAGGATGCAGGCGGCGGCGTAGGCACTGAACCCGACGTGCAATCCAAAACCGATGACGCCGATGATCCAGCCAACCATGACCAGGGTGGTCAGTTTCTGGTGGCGGTCCAGCCTGGCAGGCTCGGTTTGCAGGGAAGCGCTGGCGTCATTGTTGCCCCGGGACCTGAGTACGAAAACCAGGTAGGCCGCCGCGGCGACGAGCAGGTGTGCCATGAAATTGGCCAGGAAGACCTTGAATTCCTCACCGCTGATGCCGGCAATTTCCATGCGGGAATTGGCGATGATGCCCACGGTGCTGACAGGCGACAGATTGCCGGCATTACCGCCGTTGGCCACCATCAGGGACACGAGCAATGGCGGCAGCTGCAACCGGCGGCCAATGGTCATGGCCATGGGTATGATGAGCGCAATGGCAGATATGGCACCGGGCCCCGCCGCCGAGAGCAGGCCGGTAATTATGAAGAACAGGATCGGCATCAGCATGCGGTTGCCACGGATGAGATGCATGGCATGTCCGGCCAGGGAGGCCAGGGTGCCGTTGCAGTCGGCAACAGCAAACAGCAGGGTGACGCCGGCCAGCGTGAGGAACAGGGCAGTGGGGAAACCACCGAGAACGGTTGCAGTTGGCAGGTCGGCCAGGTAAACGCCGATCAGCCAGGCAAAAGCGAAGGCAATGAGACCGACGTTTATGCGCGAACCCATGGACAGGACCAGCGCCACGAGAAGAGCCAGGAGTGAGATGACGGCGATGCTCATGGGACAGGACTAACGATAAAGCGATAAAGGGATAAAGCGATAAAGCGTAAACATATCAGTGTCAGTGGAGATTTCATTACAGCGTTCTTTTCACATTCGCCGGTACTGTTTCTGGAGTTGCATCCGAATACATACGCTTCATCCCTTTATCGGTTTATCCTTTTATCGAATCACTGAATCGGAACCAGTACTTTCTGTTCAGTTGTTCCCCTGCATCGCTGCGGGCAGTTCACCTTTCGACGCCGTGTCCCAGTGTTCGATGACACGACCGCCCTCGATACGGAACATGTCGAACCAGGCCACGTAATAGATCTCGCCGGGTTTGTTCGGGTGTGGACGCTCTTCCTGCAGAACCTGCACGACCAGGTCGCCCTCGGCGACCAGGGCGACCAGGGGATCTTCCAGCGTGGTTTCGATCGGCGTATCTGGGCGCATGGCGAAATAGGCCTTGGCGCCGTCGCGACCTGTGGCCGCGTTCGGGTTGTGCTGGATATAGATGGGGTCCATGTAGATGTCGGCGAGTTCCTCGGCGCCGGATTCGGGGATATGGCGCCAGAGATCGAATACGAGGCGCTTGTTCATGAACAACTGCGGATCATCGTTGTACAGCATGTCCAGTTGCGCCAGGCCCTGCGTGCCGATGACCGGTACGGGTCCGCCGTTGCCGAATTCTGGCGTCTCCTGCCCGCGCTGGATCTGGCCGGAGTCCCAGTGCTCCACAATCATGCCATTGTCGAAACGGTACATGTCGAAATGGGTGGACGTGTAGGTGCCGTTGCCTTCGGGTTCGTCATATTCAGTGACGAAAGCCATCACGACATAGTCGCCTTCCGCGATGATGGTGACTACAGGATCCTGGACGGTATCCGGCGCCACATCCTGGCGCGGTACGAAGGCGGAAAAAATCTGTTTGACTGCTTCCCTGCCGGTCGGGAAGGAAGGGTTATGCTGGATATAGTCTTCAGCGAGGTACTGGTCAGCCGCTTCCACCTGGCCGGCATTGATCAGCTTGCGCCACATGTCATAGGCGATGCGCTTGTTGGTGCGCTGCTGCGGTGCGCCGATCTCGAGCAGGAAGGCGTGGTCGGCATGAGCGGTGACGGGGACCGGTTCGCCGAATACCGTCGGGCCAGGGGGCGGTGCCAATGAGCGGGAACCGGTTGCGGCATCCATGGACGTGGTCGTGCCGCAGGCGGTCAGGAACAGTGAGGCCAGGATGATGGCTGCGGTTGCGGAATTATTCAAAATGCATTCCCCCTTTTTTGCATGGCAAGGTCGTGGTGGGTTTTTATAATTGGTGGCCGCTGTCTCGGACCAATCTTGTTGTTTGTTCTTGTTGTTTGTTGGCGTCTTGCCGGCTGTCCGGTTCGGGCCATGATAACCGCTACTGACCGGCGCTGACAGTACACGGGGTGTGCAATCGCGGACCGGGGCCGTTATCCTTCGTGATACTGGTCCCTATGGATGCATTGCCATGGCCCGAAGCTGCCGACTCCTGTCCTGCCTGCTTGCCGCGTTTTGCGGCGTTGCCCTGTATGCCGGGGCTGCCCTCGGGCAAAGTGAGTGGCGGGAATATCCCAGCATGGAGCGGGGCAGGAACAGTTTCAGGCTGCCGGCGGATTATCTGGAACCCGGTGAATTCGTGGTGGGACGTCTGATGTTTCCCCAATACGAGCGCGGGCCCTTCGGCAGTGGACCGGGTGACTGGCGCCGCGGTGGCACGGCCTGGTCCGTGGATTACCCGGAAGGGGACCGTGTCTTTGCCATGCTGCTGGAGCGCATGACCACGCTGAGCGTGCGCTCGGTGGAGCAGCCGGTCAACCTGGACGACGGCGATGATGCCTTCTACTGGCCCTTCCTGATCTCCGGTCTGGTGGGCAGCTGGAACCTGACCGACGCCCAGGCGGTGAAGCTGCGCGAGCATCTTCTCAAGGGCGGCTTCCTGCTTTGCGATTCCTTTTACGGGGATTATGAATGGAGCGGTTTTCTCAAGAGCATCCAGAAAGTATTCCCGGATCGTCCGATCATCGACCTGCCCGATGATCATCCGGTTTTCCACATGGTGTTCGATCTTGCCGACAAGCGCCAGATTCCGACCTGGCAATACCTGCCGCGTGGATACCGGGAAGGGGGCTCAGAGCCCAAGTGGCGCGCCATACTCGATGACAACGGACGCATCATGGTGATGATCACTTTCAACAACGATATCGCCGACGGCTGGCAGCGTGCTGACGATCCTGGTTACCCGCAATACGAGGCCAACCTGTCGATCAGGATGGGCGTTAATTTCGCGGTCTATGCCCTGACGCACTAGGCCCTAGCGGGCGAGTTCCGGAAAATAGAAGGCCAGGGCGTTGGCGCCGAAGATTTTGCTCCTTGCTTGCGCATCCGTGACCAGTTCATCCAGCCAGCGAATGGTGTCGGCAAATTCCAGTTCCCCCTCGTGCCCGACAAAGGGGCAGTCGCTGGCCCAGAAGAGGCTGTCGGGTCCGCATTCCTGCAGGTAGGCGAGCAAGTGCTCCCCGGCGATGGCGCCGATTCGGTAGCCACACGACGCCTTCACCCAGGCCTTGCCGCGATTCACGGCATCGGCAATAGGACGAAAAGCGGGGGCGTCCTTTACAGCATCAGGTTCAGGCCGGCCCAGGTGGTCGATGACCAGGCGCGGCCCGGCATTTTCCAGATGCGGCAACAGCTCTGGTATGTGGCGGCCTTCAACATGCAGGTGTACATGCCAGCCATGGTCGGCAAGTGCGCCGAACAGGCGCCGGTATTGCGGTGAGCGAATATCGGGCAGTTTGTCCAGGCCGATGAATGGCAGGCGGATGCCGAGTATGCCTTCCTGCGTCATGGCATCCAGCGGGTACTGGTCAAGCTTTTCCGGGTTCAGGATGACGGTGCCGCGCAATCTCGGTGTCATCTTTACGCACGCCCTCGTGTAATCGTTGTAATCGCCCCACGGGCTGGCAGCGGCGATCACCCCGTAATCGACATGGTTGCTGTTGAGCTGTGCCAGGTAATCATCGAGGGTGAAACTGTAAGCGGGGCAATGGCGCGGGTTGTCGATCAGCGGCATGTCCAGCGTGAAGATGTGTGCATGGGCATCCACCATCAGTGAGGGCAGGCTCATAAGGTTTCGATGCCTGCCGCCTCGATCACCCTGCGCCATTTCTCGATGTCAGACAGAAAGCGCTGCTGCATTTCCTGTGGCGTGTTGGCCCGGGCCTCGACCCCGAGCTCGGCAAAGCGTGTCCTGATATCGTCGGTGGCCAGCACACTGGCGATGTCGGCATTGAGCCTGTCGATGATGGCGGGATCAGTGCCCGTCCTGGCATAAAGCGCATTCCAGCCGGTCACGACGAAACCGGTGATGCCGGCTTCGACCGCAGTGGGAATGTCGGGCATGGCCGGGTTGCGCACTTCACCGGTAACTGCGATTGGCCTGGCCTGGTTGTTGTCGATGGCGCCCTTGAGCGCAGTATAGGCGTCGATTGCCAGGTCCACTTCGCCGCGCAGCAGGGCGCCGAGAACATCCGGGGTGGTGCGGTAGGGGATGATCGTTGCGTTGTTGCTGGCCAATGACTTGAACAGCTCCGCCGACAGGTTCTGTGTGCTGCCGGGATTGATGGTGGCAATGCGCAGGTTGTCGCCACGGGCTTCGAGCAGTGCCTGCAGGTCTGTGAAACCGCTGTCGGGGTTGACCAGGAGGACGAGGTCGAACCAGGCGACCGCGGAAACGGGTACCAGGTCCTCGGTAATGTTATACGGCAGGTCGTCGAAGAGGGTCTCGGTGATGGTGGTGCCGTTGGTGAGCACGATAAGCGTGTAACCATCGGCATCGGCATTGAGCATGGTGGTGGCGGCGGCCACACCGCCGGCGCCGGGCCGGTTTTCCATCACCAGGCGTTCACCCAGCAGTTCCCCAAGCGGTTCACCGGCAAGGCGCATGGTGACATCGGCCAGGCCGCCGGGGCCAAAGGGAATGATAATGCGGACGGGTTTGTCCGGCCACGTATCGGCGCCGCCAGCCGTGACGTTGTCCTCCGAGCCGCATCCGGCCAGAGATATTGCCAGCAGCATCAGCGTGAACAGGCGAAGTACTGAAATCATGGTGCAGGTTGAACCTTGTCTTCTGTGAGTGTCGCCTTGCGCCGGAATGAAAAGACCAGCAGCACGGCGGTCATTGCCAGGAACACCGCGCTGATCGGCCTGTCCACAAAAGTGGCCAGGCTGCTGTCTGACAATACCAGTGCGCGCCGGAAATTTTCCTCCATCAGCGGACCGAGAACAAATCCGAGCAGCAATGGTGCTGACGGAAACCCGTGACGGTTGAAGTAAAACCCCATTATGCCGAATACCAGGGTCAGCAGCACATCGGTACTGTTGTTGTTGACGCTGTAGACGCCGATACAGATGAGGAACAGCACGGCCGGAAACAGGAAGCGGTAGGGGATACTGAGCAATTTCACCCACAGGCCGATCATGGGTAGATTGAGGATTAGCAGGATGATGTTGCCAATCCAGAAACTGGCGACCACCCCCCAGAACAGGGCGGCGTCCGTGGTGACCAGTTGCGGTCCCGGCGTGATGCCGTGAATCAGCAAGCCACCCAGCATGACGGCCATGATGGCGTCGCCCGGCACACCCAGGGTCAATGTGGGAATGAAAGCGGCCTGCACTGAAGCGTTGTTGGCGGCTTCCGGAGCCGAGATTCCTGCCACGGCGCCGTGGCCGAATTTTTCCGGAGTCTTCGAGAGTTTCTTTTCCGCGGCATAGGCCATGAATGTTGCGATGGTCGGGCCGGTGCCGGGCAGCATGCCGATGAAGCTGCCTATAAATGATCCACGCAGGCAGGAAAAGCGGAACGCCCTCCAGTCTTCCGGTGTGGGCAGCATCTGTTTGAAGGAGATCTTTTCCTTGCCTGCCTGCGGCACATTGCCTGCGGCGAGATTGTTGAGGATTTCGGCGACACCGAAAAGCCCCATGGCCAGGGCGACGAGATTGATGCCGTCTGCCAGTGCAGGAATGCCGAATGTGTAGCGGAACTGGCCGGAATTGATGTCGGTGCCAACCATGCCCATCAACAGGCCCAGGCTGACCATGGCCAGGCCCTTGAGAGGCGAACCCACCGACAGCGTCGAGGCCGCCGTCAATGCCAGCAGCATGATGGAAAAATAATCGGCGGCGGAAAAACTGATGGCGAACTCGGCCAGCACTGGCGCGAAGAAGATCAGCAACAGGATGGCGAAACTGCCGCCTATAAATGAGGCAATGGTGGTGATGAAGAGAGCGATGCCCGCCCGGCCCTGGCGGGACATCGGGTAGCCGTCCAGGCAGGTGATTGCCGCGGGCGCGCTGCCGGGCACATTCAGCAGGATCGACGCCGTGCTTGAACCGTACTGGGCGCCGTAAAAAATTCCTGCAAGCATGATCAGGCCGAGCAGGGGTTCCAGGTGAAAGGTCAGGGGCAGGCACAGGGCGATAGTGGTCAGCGAGCCGATACCCGGCAGGACGCCGATAAAGGTGCCAAGGCTGACTCCGATGAAACAGAACAGCAGCGCTTCCGGCGTCAGCGCCTGCTCGAATCCCATGGACAGGAGACTCAATGTTTCCATCAACCCACCGCTTCGAGCGGAACACCCAGCTGGACGACGAAGAGGAAATAACCGGCGACTGACAGGATGCCGGCCATGATGAGTATGCTGCGCCAGCGTGGTCCGGGCAGTGCCAGGGCGGTGAGTACGACCTGGGCGATGGCAGCGACAACGAAACCGGTGCTTTCAGCCAGCAGTACCCACGCAAGGATGCCGCCGCTGACGGCGCAGAAGGGGCGCCAGGCAAAATCTTGTCCAGCAGCCTTACCGGCCCCAGCCCGGGTGATCGGCCATTCCCGCCAGAGGATCAGTGCGGCCAGCAGGCCCAGTGCGATGCTCAGCATGAGAGGCACGAAACCGGGCCCCATGTCGGTGAAACTGCCAACCTCGTAACCCCATGCGATACTGCCGGCAATCAAGCCGATCAGGATCAACAGCAGGACTGGTAGCCGGGCGACAAGGGAGGGTCGAAGGAATTGTCTGAAAAATCTGGTCAATCTTTTACCATTCGGTACTGCGTGCAGCACATCGTATATCCGGTGATCGATGCCGACAGGTACTGGAATTTGGCAGCGGTCTTCTGGCGAGACCTTGGTTGGGGCGTTATTCTCCATTAAAACATAATCCCGGCCAACTGTTGGATTGTATTTATCAGGGGGCTTTCTTATGCTTGCCTGAACGTTACCCGAGGTACTACCTGTGCACCGATTACTGTATATCCTGTTGCTGCTGTTCCCGGTTTCCGCATCCGCCCACCATGGCCTGGCCAATTTCAACCTCAATGTTGATATCACCGTGCGCGGTACCATCACCGATATCGCCATGGTCAATCCTCATTCCTGGGTATATATCGATGTCATCAACGACGAAGGCGCTAGCGAAAACTGGAAATGCGAATTGCGCGGCGGCACGGTGCTGCGACGTTCGGGGTGGACCGAAGACCTGTTTGTAACCGGCTCCAGCGTCACCATCAGCGGTTCTCCCGACCGCTTCGAGGAAAACACCTGTTATACCGGCACCATCACCTTTGCCAACGGCCTGAGTCTTGACCGCTACGAGCAGATCACTGATGCGGACAAATACCTGCGGCAGAACTTCGAGATGAGGCGCCTGCCCAATGGCGATCCGGATATTTCCGGTGACTGGGCCGCGGAGCAGGTGGTGATGACCGACCCGCGCGGCCTGGAGGGAACCCTGGTGCCGTTGAGCGTGGCAGACCAGTTCGATCCGGGTGAAGTGCCGGAAGGCGGCAGGGCTTTCCAGGGTTCGCGCGGTACACCGGAATCCTTTACTGATGATCCCCTGTCCACCACCTGGGGACGTCCCAGCCCTTACCGGTTGACCGAGGCGGGCAGGGCGGCCATTGCCGGCTTCGACGGATCCTCGACCGACAACCCGCGCCTGCGTTGTGAAACCACCAACATCATGTGGGACTGGGGGTTCGACAACCCGGTCAACCGCATCGAGCAGACTGAATCTGAAATCCGCCTGATTTACGGCACCATGATTTTTGAACGCACCATCCATCTCGATGAATCCGATTTTCCGGACAGCATGGAACCCAGCCGCAGCGGCTTTTCCATCGGCCGCTGGGAAAACGACGAACTTATCGTCTACACGCAAGGATTCCTGCCCGGCATCCTGATGGCTGATGCCAACACACCCCACAGCGACGAGATGCGGGTGGTCGAGCGGTTCCGCATTGACACCGGCAACGGGGCGCTCATCCGCACCTACGTGGCGGAAGACCCGAAGTATTTCGCCGGTCAGCACCGCGGCAGCGACACCATGTTTGTTTCCAGTTATCCCTGGGAGCCGTACAACTGCGACGACCGCTCCTACCGCTCCGACCTGTAACATGAAGCTCGCCAGTCAGTATGGATAACACCCGACAGTCTCACGGCCTGGAAATTCAGCTGCCGTTTCCTCTGGCGGAAGAAATCATGGCAAGAATGCGCGACTCATAATACCCTGCACACCTGTTCATGCCTTCATGGAAAAAGCGAGGAGCCAGAAGATGCCAGAATCCGGAAATATCTCAGGCGCCAGGTACGACAATATCCTGGGCACGGTTGGCAATACGCCCGTCATAAGGATCAACAAGCTGGGACCGCCGGGAATCAATCTGTTTGTGAAATCGGAAGCTTTCAATCCGATGAGTTCCGTGAAGGACCGCCTTGCCCTGGGCATCATCGAGCACGCGGAAAAAACCGGGGCATTGAAACCCGGACAGACTGTCGTGGAGGCCACCAGCGGCAACACCGGTATCGGTCTGGCCATGGTCTGCGCCCAGAAGGGCTATCCCCTGGTCGTCACGATGGCGGAAAGCTTCAGTGTCGAAAGGCGCAAGCTCATGCGCTTTCTTGGCGCGAAGGTCGTCCTGACCCCGGCGGCGGAAAAGGGCACCGGTATGCTGAACAAGGCCATCGAGCTCGCGGAAAAACACGGCTGGTTCCTGACCCGACAGTTCGAGAACGAGGCCAACGCGGACATGCATTACCGCACTACCGGGCAGGAAATTCTCGCGGCATTCCCTGACGGCGAACTCGATTACTGGGTGACCGGCTACGGCACCGGCGGCACGCTCAAGGGCGTGGCGAAAGCCCTGAACGAAAAAAGTCCCGGGACGCAAATCATTGTCTGCGAGCCGGACAATTCCGCCCTGCTGGGCAGCGGCAAGCGCCAGTTGCGCCACGACAACGGCTCGCCGTCTGTCAGCCACGAGGCCTTCCGTCCCCACCTGATGCAGGGCTGGACACCGGACTTCGTGTCCAAGCTGACCGAAGACGCCCTCAAGGAGGAATACGTCGACCAGGTCGTACCCATCGAGGGCCAGGAAGCCGTGCGCCTGTCACGGGCGCTGGCCCAGCAGGAGGGCATCTTTGTCGGCATCTCGGCCGGCGCCACTTTCAGCGGTGCGCTGCAGGTTGCCACCAAGGCGCCCGAAGGCACCACGATCCTGTGCATGCTGCCTGATACCGGCGAGCGTTACCTGAGTACGCCGTTGTTTGAGGGCATCAGCGAGGAAATGACAGAAGAGGAAATGGGCATCTCGAAATCGACACCAGGCTACCGTTTTGACAAACCGTCCGCCGCACCACCGGCTGCCGCTGAAGAAGTAAAACCGGAGCCGGAGGCAGTGTCATACATGGAAGAGGCCATCGCCGATACTGAACAGCCCGTGGTGATGTTTGCCCTGGAGTGGTGCGAGTTCTGCTGGTCTGTGCGCAAACTCTTCGATCGTCTCGGCATCCCGTACCGCTCCGTCGACCTGGATTCGGTGGCCTACCAGAAAGACAACAAGGGCAGCAAGCTGCGCGTTGCGTTGAAGGCGAAAACGGGGCTGGCCACGATTCCGCAGGTGTTCGTCGGTGGCAAGCATGTAGGGGGCTGCACCGAGTCCTTCGATGCCTTCAACAACGGGGAATTGCAGAAACTGCTGAAAGCGAGCAATGTGGCGTTTGATGAAAGCCAGCAGTTCAATGCCTATTCGTTGCTGCCGAAGTGGCTGCAACCGAGATAGAGGAATGTAGGAAGAGGAGCGGGCGCTGGTGAGAATTCGATGATATGACCATGTTAATTTTCAGGAAAAAACTGCATCACTTTTCTTCGGCTATCCTAACGCTGCTGCCAATGTTTTGTCTTGCGGCTGAGGCGCCGGCCAACACGCCGCTGCCGTGGGCCTATGCGCTCAACACGCCCGGTGTTGAAGATCCCTTCGAGTACAACGTGCCGCATACCGTGCCCGGTAGTGACGTGGAAATTACCTTCACGTTGCCGAGGGACCTGTATGCGCCGCCGGACTGGCATCCGGAAGATCATCCTGCCATGCCCGCCATTGTTTCAGGCGGACGCAACCCCGGCGTTTTTGCCTGCGGCTACTGCCACTTGCCCAACGGCCAGGGCCGGCCGGAGAATGCCAGCCTTGCCGGGCTGCCGCGTGAGTACATCATCCAGCAGATGACCGACTGGCGCGCCGGTCTGCGCAACACGTCTGAACCGCTGCACGGTCCCGCGACCAACATGCGCGCCATCGGCGCCAATGCCACGCCGGCTGAGGTGGAAATGGCGGCGGACTATTTCTCGTCCCTGCAGCCAAAGAAATGGATCACTGTCATTGAAACGGAAATCGTGCCGGAAACCGTCGTCGCCGGCTGGATGTATGTGGATGCCGGAACAGGTCGCAATGAGGCCATTGGCAACCGGATATTCGAGATGCCGGTTGACCTGGAGCTGACCGAACTGCGTGATGACCGTTCCGGATTCATCGCCTATGTGCCGCCGGGTAGCGTGGCGACGGGTGAAAGACTCGTAGCCGCCGCTAACTGCCGGACCTGTCACGGTGAAGAACTGCGGGGCCTGGGTCCAGTGCCGGGCCTTGCCGGTCGCTCACCGAGCTATATTGCCCGTCAACTCTACGATCTGCAGGTCGGCAACCGTCGCGGGTTGTGGTCGCCGCTGATGCAGGATGCCGTCAGTGATCTCGACCTCGAAGACATCGTTGCACTCTCGGCCTACCTGTCCTCCCTGGATCCCTGACCTTGGCCAAAAAAGCAGTCATCATCGGCGGTGGGCACAACGGCCTGGTCTGTGCGGCCTACCTGGCGCGGGCCGGTATGGATGTCACTGTCCTCGAACGTCGCGGCATCCTCGGCGGCGCCGCCGTTACCGAGGAATTTCATCCCGGTTTCCGCAATTCCGTGTGTTCCTATACCGTCAGCCTGCTGCATCCCCGCGTCATCAATGATCTCGACCTGCATGCCCACGGCCTGAAAATCCTGCCACGCCAGGTCAACAACTTCCTGCCGCTGCCGGATGGCGACAGTTTCGCAGCCATTCCCGGAAAACTGGCAGATGAGGTGGCCCGATGCTGCCCCGAAGATGTTGAAGGGCTTGAGCGCTACGAATCGCTGTTGTCGGCCATCGTGCCGGTCATCAAGGACATCATGCTGATGGCTCCGCCAGCCATCGACGCAGCCGGTCTTGGCGACCTGTTGTCGCTTTTTCGGCTGAGTCGCAAGTTCGGCCAGCTCACCAGGGCGCAGAAGCAGTTCCTGCTGTCCCTGTTCGGGCGCAGCGCGGGAGAAATCCTGGATGACTTTTTCACTGGTGACGCGATCAAGGCGCTGCTGGGCTTCGATGCCATCGTCGGCAACTTCGTGTCACCCTACACGCCCGGCAATGGATACAACCTGCTGCATCACCTGGTGGGCGAGGTCAACGGACAGAGCGGGCGCTGGGGTCATGCCATCGGCGGTATGGGCGCAATCAGCGATGCCATTGCCGCAGAAGGTGCCAAATATGGCGCCAGGTATCACACGAATACGGAAGTTTCCGGCATTGCCGTCGAGCACGGCAGCGTCAGCGGAGTGGTCACGACAAATGGTCAGGTGTTCGATGCCGATATCGTTGCCGCCGGCATCAATCCGCAGCTGTTATTCCAGCGCCTGCTGGACCCCGAATATGTGCCGGAACAGGTGCAGGAACACTTCACCCGCTACAAGTGCGCCAGCGGCGCCTTCCGGATGAACGTGGCTCTCGGCGGACTGCCCGGTTATGCGGGCAGGCAGGTCCCGCACTGCATGGAAGCGGGCATCATCATGGCGCCCACCCTGGAGTACATGGACCGGGCCTGGCACAGCGCAAGGGTGCAAGGCTGGTCGGCGAGCCCGGTGGTGGAGATGCTCATTCCCAGTATCATCGACGACAGCCTGGCTCCTGAAGGCTGCCATGTCGCCAGCCTGTTCTGCCAGCATTTCGACCCGGCGCTGGGCGCACAGTGGTCGCACAACCGGGACGTGGCCGCAGCCGCCATCCTCGATGTCGTGGAACAGTATTTCCCGGGATTCCGCGGTCTGGTGCAGGGCATGCAGGTGTTGAGTCCCTGGGACCTGGAGCAGGAATTCAGCCTGGTTGGCGGGGACATATTTCACGGCAGGCTGTCGCTGGACCAGTTGTTTTCCTCGCGCCCCGGGCTGGGCCTGGCGCAGTACGCCATGCCGGTGAAGGGCCTGTACCTGTGCGGCTCGGGCGCCCACCCCGGTGGCGGCGTCAGCGGCCTGCCGGGTCGCAACGCCGCACTGAAAATACTGGGCTGAGCAGCACCGGCTAACCGGTTTCCATGGGCAGGTCAGGGTCCGCTGTCCACTCGGACAGCGAGCCATCGTAAATGGCCACTTTCCCGTGCCCGGTGAGGGTCAGCGCCAGGGCGTTGGCGCTGGCAGCGATACCGCCGCCGCAGTAGGCAATGACCTCGTCGTCATCATTTATCCCGGCATCAAGATACATCGCTTTCAATGCTGCCACAGGCTGGAAACAGTTGCTGTCGGCATCGAGCAGGGATTCGCAGTACAGGTGTTTGCTGCCCGGAATCCGGCCGGCACGGCCATAGGCTTTCACTGCACCGGTGAATATGGGCAACGGCAGTGAATTCAGCAGTTGTGCTTCATGGTTGTCACACACTGCCTTCACGCGTGCCTTGTCTGCCATCAGTTCCTGCCGCGGGTTGACGCTGAAACGATCCGCCGCCGGCCAGCCAGGTGCTTCTGCCGTTGCAGGGCGGTTTTCAGCCGTCCATTTCTTCCAGCCGCCGTCGAGTACGGCAGCATTGTCAAAACCGCAGGCCCTGAGCATCCACCACACCCGTGCGGCCCATGCATGGTTGCCCCGGTCATAGCAGACCACGGTGGTGCCGTCGCCGACACCTTTGAGGCGAAAGGTTTCCGCCAGGGTGGCTGCTGGCGGCATCATCAGGCCGAACTCATGCCCGGTATCGGAGAGTTCGCCGCTGACATCGACAAAGACACTGTTGGGAATATGGCTTTCCCGCCACAGGTGAATACCCGGGACGAAGCTGAAAGTGCCGTCATCGTTCGGCTGCATCACCATGGTGCATTCAAGAATACGCAGGTCATCGTCAGCAAGATGGAGTTGCAGCCAGTCGGTTGAAACCAGCGGGGAGTCTAGGGTGGTGGCCATGGCAGTATTCTCCTGGGTGATGCGTTCAGGCTTAGCAGTGTAAACGGGCAGCATATGACAGGCAAAAAAAGGCCGGACTAAAAGTCCGGCCGGAGTGCCGTTCGAGGTCGGGGGACCAGAGGGTGGGGACTACAGGGTAGCTTCGAACGGGTCGGTCACTTCATCGATGCAGGCGCGGATCACACGACGCAGGTTGATTTGTGCTTCCTGGTGGGCTTCCACTTCTTCCAGGCTGATCAGGCCGTCATCGTTGGCGTCGATGCGGTCGAACAATACGTAGGCACGCTCCTGCAGTGCCGTGCTCAGTTCCACCAGGGATATGTACCCGTCAGCATCCGTGTCCACGGCATCGAAGCGATCCTCGACGTCGTGCGGGCCTTCCCAGTCGGCGATGGTTTCGCGGACACAGGCAATCACTTCTTCACGCACGGTGGTGTCATGGTCGCGATGACGCGGACGGCTCGCTTCGTCTTCGCTGAGCAGGCCGTCGCCGTCGACATCGCGACGATCAAAATGCTCGTCGACGCGGGCAAGACGGGAATCGATGAACTCGTCCTCGTCCACGTAACCGTCGCCGTCGGTATCGAGACGATCAATCAACCTTTCGGGATTGCCGCCCGGGCGACCGGGACGATGGCGTGCGGGCCCGAAAGCGGGTCCTCGCTGGGTATGGGCATCGGCACCGGCGGCGCCACGGCTGAATCGGGGTTCGCCGTCCTGTGCGCTTGCTGCCGGCAGGATGGCAACGCTTAACAGTGCGGTCGTGCTCAGTATTACGAGGTTCTTGAATTTCATGGTCTTGCTCCTGTTATTGTCGATCATTGATGGTTTGAATACCGGCCGGGTTATTCGCTTCATTGACTACAACGCTTTGCCGTTGGTGGCGTTTACAGGCAGTCCTGAAAATGTGAACCGGTTCAAATTCGGCTGTTGCCCATATAAATTCCCGCGGTGCACAGGTGTGCGTTGAAAAGGCAGGGGCGGTAGGTAGAATGAGAGCATTGGACGCATCGAGGATCCCGTTCTTGCCACTTACCGAATCTCAACGCCTGGAATACCTGCAAGTACTGGGAATCGACAGTTATTTTCCCCGCATTCAATTGCCAGGCGCACCTGTCTCCGACCTGGTGATGCCGGCTCCGGCGATAAAGGAGGAGTTGGCCGCGGACAATGCACCGGTGCATGAGCCTGCACCGGCCTTGAAGGAAGCGCCGCCCCCGCGACCACCGGCCAGGCCAGCAGCACCCCAACACAGTTCAGCAGAGACGTCAGCTCCCGTTGCCGCCGAAAAACCCCGGGCCCGGGAAGAAATAAGACTTCAATTGCTGTGTATTCGTGCCGGTGCCGACCTGGCAATCCTCAATGCCCTGCCGCATATGGGGGCCGGGCAACTGGGCGCCAGACACAAGGCGCTGCTGACAAGTCTGCTGGGTGCCCTTGGCATCGGGTCAGAGAGCATCGAGGTGGAAAGCAAACCGTTCACTTGGCCCATGGTGACGGGCCTGCATGTGGACAATAGTCCGCGAGCGGCTGCTACGGCATTGCTGGCCTACCTGCAGCAGAAGCAGTCCGACTGGTCGTTCGGCAAATTGCTGGTGATGGGTGAGAATGCACTGCATCCGGTGTTCATTTCCGCGGATGATGCGGAGGAGTCGCCAGCCGGGCCTGCAATTGACCAGGGAAAATGGAAGCTAGCCCAGACCCGCAGCCTGGATGAGTTGCTGCAGCACCCCGAATTGAAGAAGGAAGCGTGGAAACGCATCAGGACGCTGCTGTCCTGAAGCTGCTGCGAAAACCAGCCCTGCGCCATGGACGCCCTCAAATTCAGGACAATGGAAAAGGCCGACCTGGCCACTGTCGTCAAGATAGAGAATGACTGCCAGTCACATCCCTGGTCGCTGATGCAATTCCTGGAAGGTATCGATGCCGGTCACTGCGGCTGGGTGGTCTGTCGCGAGTATGAAGGCAACGAAGTGATGGTGGGATTTGCAGTGGTGTCGACCGTACTGGATGAAAGCACGCTCCTGAATATCTGTGTCAGGCCGGCTTTCCAGCACCAGGGTGTTGGCAGGCAGGTTCTCGACTTCCTGCTGCAGCAGGCAAGCGGTGAAAACATCAGCCGGTATTTCCTGGAAGTGCGGGCGTCCAACCGGATTGCCATTCGCCTGTATGAAAGCCTGGGCTTTCGCAGGTTGTCAGTACGTAAATCCTATTATCCCGCCATTACCGGTCGCGAGGACGGGCTGGTCTATGGCTTTGACCTGTCCTCGCGGGATTCTACTTGAGCGGATTCCGGATCCGGTTCTTCCGCGGTCGTCCACGGCTCATCGTCTTCCTTGATTACGCGGCGCTTTACCCAGGCCAGCAGCTTGAAGACGGTAACCGCGAGCAGGGCGAGAACCACGATAATGACAAAAAAGAGCAGGGTGGTGAGGACGAATGAGTTGACCTCCTCGGCAGGAATGTCTGCGAAATTGATCACGGCGAATACCGAGGCAACGCCTACCAGGATGCCCGAAAGCGTGTTTCGGGTCTTCTTGTTCATCTTCCTGGCCATGTGTGTTCCTACAGTGCCGCCAGTGCGTCCAGCAGGCGGCGATTGTCCTCAGGTGTCCCGATCGTGATGCGCAGTTTATCCTGCAGCCTGTCCTCGGATTTGAAATAGCGCACCAGGATGCCCTGTTCCTTCAATGCCAGGTACGTGGCTTCCGCTTCCAGTCCCTGCGGCACAGCTGCCAGGATGAAATTGCTCTGGCTGTCCGGGACTACGTAGCCGGCCTTGCGCAGTGCCTGGGTCACCACGGCGCGCTCACCGCGCACCCTTTTCCAGGTATCGTGGGCATATTCCTGGTCCTCGATGGCCGCCTGGGCAAGCGCCTGCGAGATCAGGTCCGTGTTGTAGCTGTCCTTGGTCTTCATCAGCGGCCCGATGAGCGCAGGTGAGGCAAGTCCGTAAGCCATGCGCAGGCCGGCCAGGGAATAGCCCTTGCTGAAAGTGCGCAGTATCAGCACGTTGTCGTGATCGCGAACAAGCTGGGCTGAATCATAGGCGATGTCAGGGTCGACGAAATCGATATAGGCTTCATCGAGCAGCAGGACGCCATTGTAGGCGGCAGCCAGTTCTTTTATCTGCGCGACAGGCACGAGGGTGCCTGACGGGGCATGGGGATTGACGAGGAACGCCATGCGGGCACCGGAATGGTTCAGCAGCTCGCCGTAGTTGTCCGGCATATGCCAGTTGTCGTCGAGTTCGAACACGGTCATCCCGCAACCATGGGCAGCGGCGAGCACCTGGTAGAGCGTATAGGTGGGCCGGGCAACGGCAATACTCTGCGTGGTTTCCACGAAGGTGGCGATAGCCATGCGCAACAGTTCATCGCCGCCATTGGTAACGATGACATTCTCACCGGACAAACCGTGCAGTTTGGCGATGGCATTTGCCAGATTGCGGGCTGTAGGCGGCGGATACTGGCGCAGGCGGGCGACATCGCACCTGGCGAGTGCCTCGCTGACACGTGGACTGGGCGGATAGGGGTTCTCGTTGGTGTTGAGTTTCAGGATGCCGGGGGCGTCGATCTGCTCGCCGGGCACATAGGCCGCCATTGCCTGGATGTTCTTGCGTTCGTAAGCCATTGGTTGTTTGGTTGCCGCCTTTGCTATGGGAGGTATGTTGTCAGCCGGTTGTTCCAGCCGGGAAGCCAGCGCGACTCGTTCCTGTCCGCGGGGGCGTTCTGCACCCGCGTGGCGAGAATGTCGCGCGCTGCAGTCACGAAGGCTTCAAGGGCTGCCGTGCCTGATGCGCTCGTTTCCTCCAGTGCGCCCATGCCGGCCAGCACCTGCTTCAATCCCCAGCCCTGGTTGTTGTAGGTTTCGCGCGGGGAAACACCCGTGCCCTTGAAATTAACATAATCGATGAGGGCATATAAGCCATGAGGCGGGGCGCTTGCCGCAACCGCGTTAAAATTGCGGGTGATCATTGCGGTGATCCCGGCATCTGTTTCACCCGCCACGATATCCGCGAGGGCTTTTTCGAAGCGGGCAATGATGAAAGCCGTCTGTTCAGTCATGTGCGTTTCCAGGAAGCCGCGCAGTTCCCGCATGCGGGGTGACTGCATGTCAGCCTGGAAGGTTTCGCGGTCGGGCCAGGGTGCTGCAAAATTCGCCGCGATTATCCACGCCGGAATCGCCACGCCCTTGTCCTGCATGAAATGCATCAGATCCGGGAAGCTCTGCTGGAAAATGTCAGCCTGGTCCTGCCGGTACCAGATGAAGTGCCCGATGCCCAGCGACGGAAAATTCTCGCCTGCGTTCCAGGCTGTCAGGCAGGCAGGGTTGCGGTTGCATTCGTTGGCATAAACCTGTTCCCCGATCCAGGCGACCTGGTTTTCCTGGAGCTGCGGGTAGGCTTGCCCCTGCAAGTGGAGCGGGAACAGGGCGAGGCCGGCCAGGAAGGAACATGCAATGAGCCCCGGTATGAGTCCGGTCAAATTAATCCGCGCCAAGGGGTGTTAATCTTTCTTTATTTAAGGGAAACTGGCAGAATTCTAGCATAATGTGTTGAGAGTTCAGCCCGTTAAAATGGATATTTAAAGGGGATTATCAACCTCAGGTCCCGCAGCGGGACAGTTGCCAGCTAAGATTCACAGTCCAATGACTTGACATGGAATGCCAGTAACAGGATGTTGTGCATTCCATGACGTATCCCCGCGGTGACGGGTTGTATCGTCAGGCAAACCGGAAGTATTTATCGGGTACGACAGTGGTAGAAAACACCTCTACAGAAGACGTCGCCATCGCTCCTGAAAACAGCAAGCAGGACGTTACGGCCAGCATTCCTGCGGAAGATGAATTCGTTCGCCGGTTGGCCGCCCTCTACAAGCAGCTGAAATTCGCCAAAAACCTCAAGAAGGCGATGAAAGAGGTTGAAGGTACCATCCTGGAACTGATGGGCTGCAAGATGTTCACCATTTTCCAGAGTGTGGACAACGGCAAGGAAATCGTTGCCAGCTTCAAGGGCGATACCCGTCCCAAAGACCCGAAAGAAAAAGACATCGAGATCCGTGTTCCCTTCACCCCGACTTCACTGGCCGGTTATGTCGCTCTCAGCCAGCGCCCGATCCTTGTCGAGGACGTTTACGACGCCGACAAGCTGACCGAGATTCATGCGCGCCTGAAATGGGACAAGAGTTTCAGTGAATCCCAGGGCCTGTTCTTCAAGTCAATGATCGTGGTGCCGATCAAGGACGACATCCTGCTCGGCGTCGTCCAGTTGATACGCTTCAAGGAAGACCCGGTGTTCAGCGCCACCGATCTCAAGCATGCCCAGATGTTGGCGCAGATGCTCGCCAAGCAGTTCCGTTCCGAATTCCAGAGCACCCAGGGTCCCTTTGACTATCTCGTCCAGCAGGGCAAGCTCAGCGCCAAGGATCTCGATGAGGTGGAAAAGGGCGTTTCACTTTACGGCGGCACCATCACCAAGATGTTGATGGATGAATACAAGATAGAAGCCGCGGAAATCGGCAAGTCGCTGGAGTTGTACTACCGTGTTCCCTGGATGGGCTATGACAAGAATGTCACGCTGCCGATCGACCTCATGGAGAACCTCGGTGCCAGCTACCTGCGCAACAACCTGTGGGTGCCCGTGGGCGGCAGCAAGGAAGAAGTCACCATCCTGATCAGTGATCCCAGCAACTACCAGCGCATCATGGAAATCCAGGGCATCCTGAATGCCAAGAATTACGTGTTCCGCGTTGGCCTGCCGGAAGACATTCTCAAGTACCTCAGCGGCGGCCAGGAAGATTATGAGGACGAGGAAGGCTTTGAAGACGTTTTCAAGAGCCTTGAAGCCGAAGGCGGCATCGAGATCGATTCCGGGGAAGAAGACAAGGACGATGCAGAAAGTGCCGCGGCTGCCTCGGGTATCATCCAGCTGGTCAACCGCATCATCATCGAATCCGACAAGCTCGGCGGTTCGGATATCCATATCGAGCCCGGCAAGGACAAGAGTCCCGGCATCGTCAGGGTGAGGGTGGACGGCATCTGCCGTGAAATCCTCAAGGTGCCGTCCGAGCATACCGGCGCCCTGATCGCCCGTATCAAGGTCATGTCGCGCCTCGACATTTCCGAACGCCGGTTGCCCCAGGACGGTAAATGTAAACTGAAGATCCGCGGCCGGGCACTGGAGCTGCGTGTCGCCACCGTGCCGACGGTCAATGGTGAAAGCGCCGTATTGCGTCTCCTGGCGGCCGGTTCCGCCATGCCGCTGGAAAAACTCAACCTGTCGCCGAAGAACATGGAAAACCTGTTGGAGGTGTCCAAGCACCCCCATGGCCTGATCCTCGTGGTGGGCCCCACAGGCTCCGGTAAAACCACCACCCTGCACGCTGTGCTGGGCTACCTGAATACGCCGGACCGCAAGATCTGGACTGCCGAGGACCCGGTGGAAATCACCCAGCCTGGCCTGCAGCAGGTGCAGATGCAGCCGAAGATCGGCTTCACTTTCGCTGCGGCGATGCGCGCCTTCCTGCGTGCCGACCCCGACATCATCCTGATCGGTGAAATGCGTGACCATGAGACCGCCCATATCGGTATCGAGGCGTCACTGACCGGTCACCTTGTGCTGTCTACCCTGCACACCAACTCCGCACCGGAAACCATTACCCGTCTGCTCGACCTGGGGCTGGATCCGGTCAACTTCTCAGATGCGCTGCTGGGCATCCTGGCCCAGCGTCTGATGCGTACCCTGTGCGGCAAGTGCAAGGAGGCGTACAAGCCGGATGAAAAGGAACTCAACCACCTGATCGACCAGTACGGCAGGGAAGACTTCCAGACCCTCGGTTTTAATCCGGATGAAATGGAGCTTTGCCGGCCGGTCGGTTGCGAGGCCTGCGGCGATACCGGCTACAAGGGCCGTACAGGTGTCCATGAACTGCTGGTGGGCACCCATGAACTGCAATCCATGATCTACAAGAAAGCCGACCTGGCAGACCTGACCGCCCAGGCCATCAAGGACGGCATGCGCACCCTGAAACAGGACGGTATCCACAAGATATTCATGGGTCTGAGCGATTACGAGCAGCTCCTGAGGATCGTCGCCGAGTAGTACTGCCGGCCTGGCACACCCCAATCATCCTGCCATCACGCCCGGCGCCAGCGCGCCGTTACAAACTGCCAATTTTTGTCTCTTGCTGACCCGCGTCGCCAGAAGGCGCCCCACAATGTCCTTCAAGGCGCCAATTTTGCTGGTTTCGTCACGTTTACCGGGAAGTGAGTGTTAACAACCCGGCAGACTTTTTTCGGGTCCGCACACATCATTACTCGCACCAACATCGCAACAACCCTACTGGGGGTGACCCATGGTTAAAACAGTTGTTCTCGGACTTTTATTTGGCATGACGCTTGGTGTTTCCGTTGCCACCGAATTGTTCAGCCGAATCGGCATGGAGCCGAAAACCTACATGCTTATCATTACGGCTGTGGTGCTGGCTGTGATGCTCCTGAACCGGGGAATCGCCATACTGGCCTCCGGGGTGCTGTTAAGTCTCGCTGTTATCCAGCCTGACCAGGTATTGCTTGAACATGGATTCGACAAGGACCTGTTGATAGCAACCCTGGCCGTTCTGCTGCTCTATCCCCTGGTGTACCGCGTCCTGTACTCCTGACACGGCAGCACGCCAAGCTTCATCTATCATCTGTCTGAACCCGGGGAGCCATATGGCTCCCCGGCTCGTTTCGGCAGCCGCACACACCATTGCCCGCCCGGGTGCATATCAGTCGGGGTTAATCGGTTCGGGCTGAAACTTTGCCCATTTTTAGTGTTCTGCATGGTGCTCTGAAACCCCTTAAATTACAGGCTTAAAATGTTTGCAGCGCTCACACTACGAAAAAATGCCGGGAATTTATGCACAAATCTGAACCCGTTGCTCGAAAGCCTGAAAAAATAGGGGTTTCATAAAGGTCCGGTAAATGAGCGCCATAACTAATTGAAATATATAGATATTTAATTGATTAAAAAGTAGGCAATTTGTAGTCAACTGCGATAATTCGGGCATTGCAAAGTTTTTTGCAGGTTTTATCCCAAGACTTATCCACAAAATCTGTGGAAAAAATTGCCGGCAGGCGGGACCTCGCACAGGAGAACAAGCAGTATCGCGATTCGACCTGCGGATGATATACTTTTCAGAGCCCGAAACAGTGCATCCTGGGCTGTTCAGAGACCTTGAATGATCGAAATCAACGATAATATCCCTTTCCTCTGGCGCCTTCGTGTCCAGGATGACAGTGAGGGATTCTGCATAGTGTCCATGGTCGTTCCCTTCAGTACCGGCGATAAACACCTGGAACACACCATCGAAACCGATATCGTCAGCCTCACCGCGGACTACAGCGACAGTGAGGAAGACGAGATCCTGGAATGGAACGAGGACGACATCAGCCTGTTCCTGAAGCTCATTGCCAATAGCCCCTCGGGCCAGTCGCTGGTTCCCGGCGGCACCATCAAGGTCGACCTGAACGATCCGGATACCATCGAGATCGTCAATATCGTCGCAGCAGCCGGCTTCGGCCTGGCCCAGACTGGCGACAACTTCCTGCTCACCTCCGACCATTCGCAGATGAATTTCCAGTGTGATATCGGCTCCCAGATTTCACTGAGCACTGTCAACGGCTACAAGCGCGGCGTGGTGGTGGATATGGACGAGGAACACGTGGTGTGCGTGATGCTGGAAAGCATTGAGCAGGTGTCGTCCCAGCAGGACGAGGAAATACTTCCCCATGACGTACTGCTCGTGAAACGTCACCAGGTGCTCGACCCCCTGTATACCCGGACCGAACCGGGCCAGACGGATGTGCTGCATTAGCTGTACAGCAATGCAGCCAGCCGTGCTTTCTCTTTTCCCCAATAAAAACCGTTAAGAAAACATGAGCCAGTTTGACGCTGAAGTAGACAGGCGCCGCACGTTCGCCATTATTTCCCACCCGGATGCCGGTAAGACGACGATCACCGAGAAGCTGCTGCTTTGGGGCAAGCTGATCCAGAAGGCGGGGACTGTCAAGGGACGTAAATCGGACCGTATGGCAACCTCGGACTGGATGACCATGGAGCAGGAGAGGGGTATTTCCGTGACTTCCTCGGTGATGCAGTTTCCCTACCACGACAGGGTCGTAAACCTGCTGGACACACCGGGCCACGAAGACTTCTCCGAGGATACTTACCGGACACTGACCGCAGTCGACTCTGTGCTGATGGTCATCGACGGTGCCAAGGGCGTGGAAGACCGCACCATCAAGCTGATGGAAGTCTGCCGCCTGCGCGATACCCCCATCCTGACCTTCATCAACAAGCTCGACCGCGATATCCGCGACCCGATCGAACTGCTCGATGAGGTGGAAAACATCCTCAAGATCGAGTGTGCACCCATCTACTGGCCGCTGGGCATGGGCAAGGCCTTCAAGGGCATCTATAACCTGCAATCCGACACCATCTATGTCTATGACAACACCCATGCGGACGAAGTCAGCATAGTGAAAACCATCAACGGGCTGGCCAGTGACGAGGCGGCCAGGCTGCTGGGTTCCTATGTCGAGGATTTCCGCGAGGAGATAGAACTGGTTCGCGGCGCCAGCCATGAATTCGACCTGCAAGCCTACCTGGAAGGCAGGCAGACGCCGGTGTTTTTCGGCACAGCACTCGGCAATTTCGGAGTCGAGCAAATGCTCAATGACTTCGTGGAGTGGGCGCCGTCGCCGCGCAATCGACAGGCCACCACGCGCGAGGTGGATGCCCACGACCCGGCGTTTTCAGGCTTCATTTTCAAGATCCAGGCCAACATGGACCCGCGCCACCGCGACCGCGTGGCCTTCATGCGGATCTGTTCGGGCGCCTTCGAACAGGGCATGAAGATGCAGCACGTACGTCTCGGCAAGGAAGTGCGCATCAGTGATGCTGTGACCTTCCTGGCCGGAGAACGCGAACAGGCGGAATATGCTGTGTCAGGCGACATCGTGGGCCTGCACAACCATGGCACGATCCAGATTGGCGATACCTTCACTGCCGGTGAACAGCTGCAGTACACCGGCATTCCCCATTTCGCACCGGAGCTGTTCAGGCGCATCCGGCTCAAGGACCCGTTGAAGCTGAAACAGCTGCAGAAGGGGCTCAGGCAGTTGTCGGAAGAAGGGTCGACCCAGGTATTCATGCCGCTGAAAAACAACGATCTTGTGGTCGGTGCGGTCGGTGTCCTCCAGTTCGAGGTCGTGGCCTATCGCCTCAAGGACGAATACAAGGTGGATTGCGTGTATGAACCGGTGAATGTTGTGACGGCGCGTTGGGTATACTCGGACAACCGCACCAAGCTGGAAGAATTCAAGCGCAAGGCAGGTGACAATCTGGCCCTGGACGGGGGTGATTACCTGACCTATCTCGCGCCGACACGTGTGAACCTGGAATTGACCATTGAACGCTGGCCGGACATTGAATTCACGGCGACGCGGGAGCACTAGTGGCTAGTGGCTGGTGACTTTCCCTATTTTTTGCCGGCAAACTCTTTGTAGATGAGCGGAAAGATCACCATCAGGATGACGACCACGATCAGGATGTCGCGGTCGAGGTAGAACTGTTGCAGGAACTCTTCCGGCATGTTGATCGCCAGGCTCAGCACCAGGATCATGGCGATTAGCAGCGCGCCCCGGAATGCCACCAGGCCGGTGATGACAAGAGCGCCAAGGCCGATGAAGAGGTAGTTCCTTTCTATGCCGAACTGATCGAGCATCACCATGCTGAGGGTGATGCCGATCGTTACGAACACGAGAATGGCGACTACTAGCGTTTTCATAGCATTGAAAGTCCCGTCAAACGTAGCGGGTTATGCGCAAAGGCAGCGCTAACCAGTGCGCTTAAACTACTGCAGTTGCTTGCATTAAACAATTGAAAAAACTCGTTATTATGCCGAATGCCGTCGACCTAGAAACGGTCGTCATCATCGTCCTCTTCATCGCTGACCAGTGACAGGCCGCCGGTTCGGTCGACTTCCTCGGTACCCGGACTGCCAACCTCGCTTTCGGCCAGGGACACCTTCAGGCGGAGGTTGTTGGCCGAATCGGCATTTTTCAGCGCTTCTTCCAGAGTGATCCGCCCTTCCCGGTACAGGTGGTACAGCGCCGAGTCGAAGGTGCGCATACCCTGCTGCTCCGACTTTTCCATCACTTCCTTGATCTCCTCGACCTTGCCGTTCTTGATCAGGTCCTGGATGCGGGGCGTTCCCAGCAGGATCTCGATGGCGGCGGCACGTTTGCCGTCGACGGTCGGAATCAGGCGCTGTGACACGAAGCCGCGCAGGTTCAGCGACAGGTCCAGGTAGAGCTGTTTGTGCCGCTCTTCCGGGAAGAAGTTGATGATGCGATCCAGCGCCTGGTTGGCGTTGTTGGCGTGCAGGGTGGACAGACACAGGTGACCGGTTTCGGCGAAGGCGAGGGCGTGCTCCATGGTTTCCTGGGTGCGGATCTCGCCGATGAGGATGACGTCGGGCGCCTGGCGCAGGGTGTTTTTCAGGGCTTCTTCATACGACACCGTATCCACCCCGACTTCGCGCTGGTTGACGATGGATTTCTTGTGCGGGTGGACGAATTCCACCGGGTCCTCGATGGTGATGATGTGACCGTCGGAATGTGTGTTGCGATAATCGATCAGCGAAGCCAGCGAGGTCGACTTGCCGGAACCGGTGCCGCCCACGAACAGGATGAGGCCGTTCTTGGTCATCATCAGCTTCGTGAGGGTCTCCGGCAGGCCCAGGTCCTTGAAATTGGGAATGTCGGTCTTGATGTTACGGGCGACGATGCCGACCTCGTTGCGCTGCTGGAAAATATTGACACGGAAACGGCCGATGCCCTCCTCGAACAGGGCCAGGTTCATCTCGGGGCTCTTTTCGAAATCCGCGATCTGGTCGTCGTTCATGATGGAGTACGCGATTTTCTTCGTGTAGCCGGGGGGCAGGACTTTTTCCGTCATCGGAATCAGTTTGCCGAAGGCCTTCATGCTGGGCGGCGCGCCTGTTGTCAAAAACAGGTCAGAACCGTCTTTGTCGATCATTACTTTGAGAAGGTCTTTGAGTTCCATGGTGGCAGCCCTATATTTTTATTCAGCTAATTGGAATGTCATTCAAAACGCTTTTCCGTGTACCAGTTTACATCCACGGCAGATTTATGGACTTCATCCTGAACACCCAGGGTCAGGACGAACAGGGCCATCCTGATCAGTACGCCATTATCCGTTTGCCTGAAAATGGCGAGGCTGGGGTGCTGGTTTAGGTCGTTGTCCAGTTCGTTGGCTTCCGCACGGGAATCCCTGGGCAACGGGTGCATGATAACGGTATTGGGTTTGCAGTGACTAGTGTAGATGGCCTGGTTGAGGCGGAAGCGGCCCCTGTAAATATCGGCCTCCTTGCGGTCCTCGAAGCGTTCTTCCTGGATACGTGTCAGGTACACGGTGTCATTGTTCTCCAGGCCTTTTTCCATGTCTTCGGTCTCGATAACCGTATGGCCTTTCCGGCGCAGGGCCTCGACGATATCAGCCGGCATTTTCAGCTCAGTGGGAGAAATCAGGGTAAAGGTGATGCCGTCGTAGAGGTTCAGGAGCTTGCACAGGGAATGCACGGTACGGCCGTACTTGAGGTCGCCGACCATCGCGATGCGGATGCCGCTGAAGTCGTTCTTGATGCGCAATTCCTTGCGAATGGTGTACAGATCGAGCAGGGCCTGCGAGGGGTGCTCGGAGGGCCCGTCCCCGGCATTGATCACCGGGACGCGGCTGGCCCGGGAAAATTCATCCACTGAGCCAGCCACCGGGTGGCGCATGGCGATGATATCGCTGTAGCCGCTGATGACACGGGCGGTGTCGTAAAGTGATTCACCCTTGGTGATGGCTGATGCCTTGATGTCGGTGGTTTCACGCACATGGCCGCCAAGCAGGTTGAAGGCGCAGCCGAAACTGACCCGCGTGCGGGTGCTGGGTTCAAAAAAGAGATTGCCGAGGATGGCGCCGTCGAGTACCCGCGTGTGTTTTTCGCGGTAGGCATATGGCCGCATTTCGTCGGCTACCCTGAATAACTCCTCGACATCACCGCGTTCAAACTGGCTGATGGAGAGGATATGGGAACCGAGGAAATTCATGGCCCGCCATTATACGGTGGAAACGGAAACAACACACCCGTCCCTTGTTCCTGGTCCGGTTGAGTTTTATGCTTGCCTGAAAACGACAATGACAAGGCAGGGGGTTCAAGATGCGAATTTTAATAGCGGCGGTGCTGTTGGCCGGTGCGGCTGGAGCGCTGGCCCAGCATGGCACCGGGGGGGATGATTGGATAGCCTATGGCGGCGACCGCGGCGGCACCCGCTATTCACCGCTGGACCAGATTGATGCCGGGAATTTTTCCGACCTCGAAGTAGCCTGGACCTGGAAATCCGATAACTTTTCCGAAACCGAATACCGCAACATCAGCACACCGCTGATGGTGGACGGCGTGCTTTATTTCTCTGCCGGCAGCCGCCGCAATGTCGTCGCCATCGAGGCCGATACCGGCCATATCCTGTGGACGTGGCGCATGGATGAGGGCGAGCGCTGGGAGCGAGCCCCGAGGCGCAATTCCGGCCGCGGGGTGTCCCACTGGACCGATGGCCAGGACAGCCGCATTTTTGTCATCACCCCGGGTTTCCAACTGGTGGCCCTGGATGCGCGAACCGGGCGTCCGGCAAACGGGTTTGGCAATGACGGGGTCGTGGATCTGTTCACCCAGCTTGACCTGGATTATGACTACCCGGAACTGATCGGCGCCATCGGCAATTCCTCGCCCGCCACCATCATCGGAGACAGCGTGGTGATCGGTCCGGCCCTGCGCCCGGGCGGTGGCGGCGTCGGCATCGGCAACGTGAAGGCCGACATCATCGCCATCAATGCCCGTACCGGTGAGCGCAACTGGGTCTTTCATTCCGTGCCGCGTCCCGGTGAACCCGGATACGAAACCTGGCTGGACGGCTCCGCCGAGCGCGTCGGCAATGCCGGCATCTGGGGCCTGGCGGCGGGTGATCCCGAGCTCGGACTCGTCTACCTGCCAATCGAGGCGGCGACCAACGACGTGTACGGCGGTCACCGTCCGGGCAACAACCTCTATTCCGGCTCGCTGGTGGCGGTGAAGGCCGATACGGGGGAAGTGGTCTGGTACCAGCAACTGGTTCACCACGATATCTGGGATTACGACATGCCACCGCATCCAATCCTGGTGGACATCACCGTGGACGGTCGCGACATCAAGGCTATCGTCCAGTTCACCAAGCAGGCCTTCGCGTATGTCTTCGACCGGGAAACCGGTGCGCCGGTCTGGCCCATGGAGGAGCGCCCTGTACCTGCCTCTGATGTGCCGGGTGAGTGGACTTCACCGACGCAGCCCTTCCCGACGAAACCCGCGCCCTTTGACGTGCAGGGCATCGATATCGACAACCTGGTCGATTTCACGCCCGCGATTCGCGAAGCTGCCATCAATGCCATCGCCAGGCACCGCATCGGCGGTCTCTATACGCCGCCATCGCTCAGTCATGCCGAGGACGGGACCCGCGGCATGATTGTCGTGCCGGGGCTAGGCGGCGGCGCCAACTGGCAGGGCGGTGCGGCTGATCCGGAAACCGGGTATGTCTACATCGGCTCGCACACGGCGCCGTCGGTGGTCGGGCTGGAGCCGCCCGGTATCGGCCGCTCGGATGCCCGCTATACCATGGGTGGTTCGCTGCCGCTGCCGACCGTGGACGGCATCCCCATCATGAAACCGCCCTATGGCCGAATTACCGCCTACGACATGAACAGCGGCGAGATCGCCTGGCAGATCCCGAATGGGGATACGCCCGAGGAAATAGCCAACCACCCGCTGCTGCGCGGTGTGGACCTGCCGCCCACCGGTATCAATTCGGTGCCCGGCATGCTGGCGACCCGGACACTGCTGGTGGCGGGCGAGGGCGGCGACGGCAGGCCGATCGTGCGCGCCTACGACAAGGCGACCGGCGCGGAAGTGGGGCGCATCCGCATTTCAGGAGACGGGCCCATGCAGGGTTCGCCCATGACCTACATGGTGAATGGAAAGCAGTACATTGCCTTTTTCACCGCCAATCGGGATGCCGGCATGCCTGCACAACTGGTGGCTTACGCATTGCCTTGAGGCATGCAGCCGCCGGCCCTGCGGCCGCGGTATTTTTCAGGCAGCGATGAGCGTTTCTTCCAGGAAGCGCTCGAGTGAAGGGAATTTTTCCGGCAGGCAGCGAAAGCCGATATAGCCGTCCGGACGCACCAGGTAGATTACCGGGTGTTCGCCATTGTTGTACCTGTTCCGGAACGCCGGGGATTCATCCAGGCTGAAGGCCTGCAAGAGATCGGGATAGCGGTCGACCAGTTCCGCGGCTGCCGTTTCCGCGTGGGCCGAGGTCAGCAGCAGGGTATAGCGATTGCTGCCGATCAGGCTGTACAGGGAAATACCTGTTTCCAGGTCCACATCCGGCGCACGATCGCCGATGGCCGGTCCGGGGAGGTCCTGGCCGGGTTCATGCTGCTGGTGGTGCTGGTTGTCCCTGTACGTATAGGCGATACCGGAGCAGCAGCCTACCACCCTGTCCAGGTATTCCTGGTCCTGCATCTGTTCACCCCGTTCGGCAATATCCTTGCCGTGGCCCATGAATATTTCATGCAGGGAGGAGGCGGCCCAGATCACCTGTTCGGCGATGGGTCTGCGTTCAGGTTCGTAAGAATCCAGCAGGGCAGGCTTGGCGCGCCCGGATGCCACCAGGCCAAGCTTCCAGCCGAGGTTCCAGGCATCCTGGATGCAGCAGTTCATGCCCTGGCCCCCGGTGGTGGAATGTACATGGGCGGAATCGCCGACCAGGAAAATGTTGCCGTCACGATAGGTCTTTGCCAGCCGCACCCAGCTTTCCCATTTCGAATGCCAGATGCGTTCACCCATGGTTACGCCATCGAAGTGCTGATCCATGAGTTTCTGGATATTCTCTTCCGGACTGGCGTCGGGGTCAGCTGATTCACCGCGGTCACTGACCAGCAGGCGGTAAAAATTGCCGGGCAGGTAAGCCACCATCATGAAGTGGTCGGTCCCGGCGCAGTAATGGATATGGTTGGTGGCGTCGGGGAAATTATTCAGGCGAATGTCCAGGTTCTGCAGGACCGTGCCCTGATAGCTGCTTTCATCCTGGGCTATGTCGAGACAGCGCCGCACCTGCGAGTTGATGCCGTCGCAGGCGACGAGGTATTGGGTGCGGATGCGTTCTTCGCTCCCCGATAGCGCATCAGCGACGGTGGCAATTACCGTATCGCCGTCGGACTCGACATGCAGCAGGCGCTTGCCCCACTCCGCCTCGCCGCCATATCTCGCCCGCCAGTAGTCGCGCAGGTTGCGCTCAGTTTCATCCTGGCGGTGTATCAGCAGGTAGGGATAGCGGCAGTCGGTCGTGGTGAAGTCGATGCCCCTGCGCACCACGTGACGTTCGCCGTCCTTTACGTAATGCAGATCGTAGCCCCAGTCCTGTATGCCGCGAGTGAGAAAGCGCTGGGCCAGTGCCGGGTCAAGCAATTCGAAAATTTCCAGCATCCTGGAATGAACAGTGATGGCGCGGGAAGTGGCCGCGGGCTCTGCAAGCCGGTCGATGGTGCGGAAGGGGACACCGTAGCGGGACAATTGCAGGGACAGCATGGTCCCTGAAGCGCCGCCCCCAACAACGAGCACAGGTGTTTCAGTAATTGCCGTCATGATCGCTGGGAGTGGATACTCCCTTGCCCCCTGGCAGTTATTGTTCTTGTTTTGCCCAATAGTAATCTTTCTGCGGCCACCTTGGCAAAAGTGCGAACAGCGGAAAAGACCATATGACTCGTGCCGGGATTTGAATTATTCTTGGGAGCCTTGCATATACAGGCAGAAGGAGTCAGGTAGTGGGGGACAAGCAGCATCCCGAAGCAGGAAACAGCAAGCGCATCCAGCGGCGCAAAGTCCTGGGTGGCATGTGCATGGTGGGTATGGCGGTACCGGCACTGGCCCCCGCTACCGGACGGGCCCAGGTGCCTGATCCGGAAAGCCTGAAGCCGCCACAGGTTAACGATGTGCTCGTGCATGCGTTCGGCGACGACGCCGGCAGCGTGATTGCCGTCGATGCCCTGGCAGCTGACAGCAAGCAGATTTTCGCCTGGGCGATGGATCCTGCGAGCGGCATGGTGCGCAGCGGCTCCCGCCTCAACCAGGTGGTACTGATTCGCGTCGATCCGGCACGCATGAGCGAGGACACCGCAACTCGCAGTATCAACGGTCTGGTTGCCTACTCGGGAGTGTGCAGCCATACCGGTTGCGACGTAACGGACTGGAACAGCGAATTCCTGCGCTTCCAATGCCCGTGCCATGAGTCACAGTTTGATCCGGCTGACGGAGCGCGTGTGGTCGGGGGGCCGGCGCCCTGGCAACTGGCGGCATTGCCGCTAAAAGATATCGATGGCCACGTTGGCGTAGCCGGTGAATTCGAGGGCAGGGTGGGCTTCCAGCAGCCCGGCTTGTCTCCATTCGGTATTTAAGACAAATAACAAGATAAAATTCATACGTGGGGGAAATAACCATGGCCAGAGTAAAAAGCCGTAAACTGTTCGAAGCGATCCTTGTTCCTTGTTCCTTGCTCCTTGCTCCTTTCGTGGCCCTGGCCCAGATAGCTGACTACAGTCCGGTCACCGATGCGCGTTTGTTGAATCCGGAGGCGGAGAACTGGCTCATGTTCCGCCGCACCTATGACGGCCAGGGCTTTTCCCCGCTCAACCAGATCAACGCCGGCAATGTCGGCGACCTGGAGCCGGTATGGTCCATTTCCACCGGCCTGACCGAAGGTCACCAGTCTCCGCCCATCGTCAATGACGGCATCATGTTCATCACCACGCCGTTGAACCATGTCATTGCCCTTGATGCCGCCACCGGCGACGGTCTCTGGGAGTACGCAAGGCAGATGCCCTTCGATATCAGCCTCATCCACCCGACCAATCGTGGTGTCGCTTTGTACGGCGACCGCATTTACATGGCTACGTCCGACGCCAACGTCGTCGCCCTTGATGCCAAAACCGGGGAAGTGGTATGGGAAAAACCGGTTGCCGATTACCGGGCCGGTTATTACATGACCCTGGCGCCGCTGGCGACCCAGGGCAAGATCATGGTGGGAGTGTCCGGCGGTGAACGCGGCATCCGCGGCTTCATCACCGCGCTGGATGCCAACACCGGTGATGAACTCTGGAAGACCTACACCATTCCGGGTACCGGCGAGCCGGGCAACGACACCTGGCCGGCGGACGCCTGGCAGACCGGCGGCGGTTCCGTCTGGGTGACCGGCAATTACGATCCGGAGCTGAATATCTCGTTCTGGGGTATCGGCAATGCGGGTCCCTGGGCCGGTGACGCCCGCCCTGGCGACAACCTCTATGCCAATTCCGTGCTGGCGCTTGACGTCGACACCGGCGCGATCCGCGGCCACCACCAGTACCACTGGAACGGCTCCTGGGACTGGGACGAGGTGTCCACACCAATCCTGATGGACGTGCAGCGCGACGGCCGCACGATCAAGGCGCTGGTGCATCCGGGCCGCAACGGCTACCTCTGGCTGCTGGAACGTACCGCGGAAGGCATCAACTTCATCGATGCCGAGCCCTATGTCTACCAGGACGTTTTCACCAGCATCGATGCCGAGACCGGCAGGCCGACCTACAACATGGACAACAAGCCCGGCGTGGGCAAGAACGCGTCCTACTGCCCGTCACTGTCCGGCGGCAAGAACTGGGTGCCGGCGGCCTACAGCCCGCAGACCGGCCTGTTGTACATTCCTGCCAATGACAACTACTGCTCCTCCTGGGAAGGTGTGGAGGTGGAATACCGTCCGGGACAGGGTTTCACCGGCACCGCCAACATGAGCGCCAGCATCGTCCCCGGGGCCGACCACATCGGCGAGATCCAGGCCTGGAACGTGAATACCGGCGAGGAAGTGTGGACCCGGGAATTCGAACTGGCCAACTGGGGGCCGATCCTGGCGACCGGCGGCAACCTGATTTTTTCCGGCGGTACCGCGGACCGGTTTTTCCGCGCCCACAACGCCACAACCGGTGAACTGCTCTGGGAGCAGCGCCTGAATTCCGGCATCACCGGCGTCCCGACCACCTTCGAGGTGGACGGCAGGCAGTACGTGGCCGTGCAGTCCGGCTGGGGCATTGACGCTGCGGGCATGCAGCGCCGTCTCGATACCCTGCAGGGTCGCAAGACTATCGTGCCGCAAGGCGGCGTGCTGTGGGTGTTCGCTCTCGACGACTGACGTTTAGCCGTCAATGCGTGAAGGAATAGATCACCGCGTTGGTGCCCAGCCTGAAGGCATCCGTTGAGGGTTTGAGCGGCATCCTGCCGTCAGAGTACCAGTCCCAGAAATTGGCCAGGTCGTTGTTATGGCCGGCGAGAATGCCCAGGCGCCCGTTCTTGTCGAACAGGCCGTAGTAGGTGATGTCGCCGCCGGGCACGGAATCCGCCATGGCGGCCAGGTCATCCAGCGGCGTATGCACTCGGAACACCTCGTGGTCGAGCGGCACCGGGACGAAGTCGTTTTCCGGAAATGCGCGTTTTACCTGCGAACGCATCTGCGCCCACTGCCAGGGACCGTCGAAATCATCCATGAGTATGAAGCCGCCACGCAGGACGAATTCGCGCAGGTTGGTGACCTCCTGTTCTGTGAGTTCCATCTCCCCGGGTTCCGAGACGTAGGCGAAGGGATACTCGAAGACGTCGGGTTCACCCAGTTCGATGATGCGGTAGGAGTCGATCTCCATGCTGATCAGCGTGGCGCGCTCGAGGAATTCATTGAGGTTGATGTCGGAATCGGGGTAGTTGTGTGACCAGCCCATATGGCCGATGTCGCCGTTAGTGCCAAAGTGCCAGCGCGCGGCCGTGAACTCGCGCACGGGCGGGTCGTTCTGGTAGATGCGGTAGCCGCGGCCGAACTGGGCCATGACCGGTGCGGTGATCAGCAGGCCTATCAGGAGAAGAGCAGGCAGGGATTTCATGTTCCGTAATTTATAGGGACAAGGAACAAGGAGCAAGGTGCAAGGGGATTCAGCGAAAATAGGTATTTTCAAGCCGTTATTTTTACCTTGCTAGTGGAATAGTGACTTGGCAGGATTTTTTTAAAAAAATCGTCCTGTTCTTGCTACTTGCCCTTTATTCGGGGAATTCGACGATATTGAACGTCGCCCCGTCCTCACCCCGGAAGCGCATGGCGCATTCACCCCAGCTTTCCGGCATGTTCCACTCCACTTCCGCCTGGAAGGGCAGGCGTATCACGCGGTCGGCGCACTGGAAATCCAGCGTGGCGATGGTGCCGTTCACATTGACCGCCGCAAGGATTCGGTGCACGGGGTAGTGGATTGTTTCGCCGCGCTCGATGACCTGGGCGGAAGTCATGCGCTGGCCGGCATTCATCAGCTGCCTGACCTGGCCGGCCTGGGTTTCCATCTGCTCACTGACGGCGTCCTCGTTGAGACTGAGCAGGTTGTCGTACACATTCATCACGGCGGCCACGTTGCCAGATGAAATGTTGGCTACCCACGCACGCTGGTAGGCGGATTCGAGCAGGGTATTGTTCAGCACTTCCAGTGTCGCTTTCGGGCGCTGGACACCGCCGGCGGAACGATTGCCCTGGCCGCGCTGGGCCCCTCCGCGCAGGGGCGCGGGTGTCGCCTTGCGCGGGGCGTTGTCCATGTGATGCACCTGCAAGCGCGTACTCATGAAATCATCGGTGAAAATTTCCGGGATGTTGACCACGAAGATGCGGTTATGGGTGATGGCCGTCTCCAGGTTGAAATCGTTGTGTTCGTCCGGGAGGTAGGTTTGCGCCGCCCTGTCCAGGGAATGCACGGCCTGTGCCGGCCGGTTCGTCGCGAGGTAGATTTCACCGAGCCTCAAGTGGAACACGGCATCCTCGAAGTACAGATGCGTGTTTTCTGTGAGCGCCTTTTCCAGCAAGGCCTCGGCTTCGTTGGCCTTGTTTTCGCGCATCAGGTCTTCCGCCCGAGTCAGCTCTGAGTTGGGGTTGGGACCCATGGTATGGAACATGTTGCGGATGATGAACCGTGTGCTGAGGCGAAAGCCCGGCCAGTCCACGGCCTCACCGCGTTCGCTGGCGGGTTCGAACCGCAGCTGGCGGGCCGCGGCGATGGCGGCATCGACAAAACGGTCCTCGTAGAAACCATCGACCACTTTGAGGTCGTCGATGCTGCCGTCGCTTTTCACGGTGAAATCGAGCACCACCAGGGCTTCGCGATCCCATGGGCGCGGATACTCCGTGGTCACGTCATCCAGGTTGAGCACGCTGGGGCCTATTTGCTGCGCCAGTACAGTGCCGGTGCAGAACAACAGCAGTGGGGCGGCGAGGAATTTCAGGAAGGAGCAGCCATGCGTGACCAGTTTTTTCATCATTATTCTCCTGGTGTGGTGTGTACCCAAATATAGCCCATGCCAGAACGGGATGAAAGTTCGCACTTTCGCAGTAACTGACCGGACCTGCTTGCAGGTACGTCTGCGCTTTCCAGGCCTGTCATTGGTGACGGCCGTGAGGCCAAATTCACCCCTTACCATCACGCGCTGAATATGGGATGCTTCGGCCTGGCGAAACGCAGACAAGCGAGCTTGGATTGACAAACCCACGCAGTATTTTCTGGCACGATTACGAGACCTGGGGCGCGGAACCGCGCAGGGATCGTCCCTGCCAGTTCGCGGGCATCAGGACCGACGAGGATCTCAATATCATCGACGATCCCGTGGTCATCTTCTGCAAGCCCACGCCTGACTACCTGCCGCATCCCGAAGCCTGTCTCGTGACCGGCATCAGCCCTGCGGTGGCGCTGGACAAGGGGCTCGATGAAGCCGAATTCTGTTATCGCATTGCCGAGCAGTTCATCCAGCCCAATACCTGTGTTGCCGGCTACAACAGCATACGTTTCGACGACGAAGTCACGCGCCACATGCTGTATCGCTGCTTCTATGATCCCTATGAGCGGGAATGGAAGAACGGCAATTCCCGCTGGGACATCATCGACCTGCTGCGCATGACCCATGCATTGAGGCCCAACGGCATCGACTGGCCGCAGAAGGAAGACGGCACCGCCAGTTTCCGCCTGGAGAAACTCACCGCCGCCAACGCCATCGCGCACGTGGGCGCCCACGATGCACTGTCGGACGTGCGCGCCACCATTGACATGGCAAAACTGGTGAAAACCGCGCAGCCCAAGCTTTATGACTGGCTTTACCAGCTGCGCGGCAAGAACCGGGTCAAGCCGCTGCTGGACCTGAAGAAAAAGGATATGGTGCTGCACGTATCGGGCATGTTCCCCGCCAGTCGCGGCTGCCTGGCCGTGGTCATGCCGCTGATGCTGCACCCCACCAACCAGAACGGCATCATCGTATTCGACCTGAACCAGGATCCCGAGACCTGGCTCGACCTCGAGCCGGATGCCATCCGCCACCTGCTGTTTACCCGCACCGACGACCTGGCCGAGGGCGAGGAACGGGTTGCCCTGAAAACGGTGCACATCAACAAGTGTCCTGCGCTGGCCCCGCTGGCTACGCTGGATGCGCATGCCGTCAAACAATGGCGCATCGACCTGGCGGCCTGTGAGCGGCATCGCGACAAAATCCTGGCAGATGCAACGTTGCCGGATAAATTGCGCAGAGTATTCACCGAACCGGAGCATACGGAGTCGACGGACCCCGATCACATGCTCTACAGCGGCGGCTTCTTTTCCGACCAGGACCGGCGCCTGATGGACGACATTCGCCACTCGCCGCCAGATTCGCTGCACGCACTGTCGTTGCCGTTCCAGGACCCGCGCCTGTCTGAAATGCTGTTTCGCTACCGGGCCCGCAACCATCCCGACACACTGGACACCAGTGAGCAGGCGCGGTGGCAGGCCTGGTGCGCAGAGCAGCTGACGACCAATCCCAACGGCATCGGCCTCGATGCAAAGACCTTTTTCTCGCGCCTGGACGAACTCGCGCAGGAAAAGCCCGAGACGGCGGAATTTCTCGCTGAACTGCGCGCCTACGGCCAGGCGGTTTGTACCCGCATGGGCATTGCGCCATGAGTGTCATGAACCTGCTCAGGCGGACGGGCCCCGGCATCATCGTGGCAGCGACGGGCCTTGGCGCCGGCGATATCGTGGCGGCCTCTGCAGCGGGCGCCCGGTTCGGCACGGTACTGCTGTGGGCAGTGATCTTCGGCGGCATCCTCAAGTACGTTATCACCGAGGGCATCGGCCGCTGGCAGCTGGCCACCGACACCACGCTGCTGGAGGGATGGATCGACAGGCTGCCCCGGCTTTTCAGCTGGTATTTCGTCGGCTACCTGTTCCTTTGGACCTTCATGGTGGCGGCCGCGATGATGGCCGCCTGCGGCCTGGCGGCCTATGCCTTCTTTCCCGGCCTGTCGGTGGCTGCGTGGGGTGCCATCCACGCCCTGGCGGCCCTGGTGATCGTCTGGATCGGACGCTACCAGATGCTGGAAGCGGCCATGAAGTTCTTCATCGGCCTGATGTTTATTACTGTGCTGTATTGCGCCATACGCGTGCTGCCCGACATGGGCGGCATCCTGTCCGGCATGCTGGTTCCGCGGGTCCCTGAGGCCGGTATGGCGCTCGTGCTCGGCGTTATCGGCGGGGTAGGCGGCAGCATCACCATCATGAGCTACGGCTACTGGATGCGCGAAGCCGGCTGGCAGGGCAAGGAGATGATGCCGGTGATGCGCGTCGACCTGGCCGTGGCTTACGGACTGACCGCGGCCTTCGGCGTCGCCATCATCATCGTGTCAGCCGGGGTGCATCCCGAGGTCGTATCCGGCAACAACATGGCGCTGGCGGTGGCCGACCAGCTGGTGCCGGTGATGGGGGAGACTGGCAAATGGATCTTCCTGTTCGGTTTCTGGGGTGCGGTATTCAGCTCGATGATCGGGGTCTGGCACGGGGTGCCGTTCCTGTTCGCCAATTTCCTTTATCATTTCCGCCAGCACACGCACCTGCTGGAATCCCATGCCAGCATCTCGAAGACGCCGGCCTACCGCGGCTACCTGGCCTACCTGGCCATTCTGCCCATGTCACTGTTGCTGCTGGAGCGTCCGGTATGGATCGTCATCACCTACGCGGTGACCGGCGCCATTTTCATGCCGCTGCTGGCAGCCCTGTTGCTGTACATGAACTCGTCCCGGTCCTGGCTCGGTGAGCACGCCAACGGCTGGCCGAGCAAGATATTGCTCAGCATCAGCCTGCTGGTCTTCGGCTACCTGCTCTCTATTGAAATCCTCGACCAATTCCAGGCCTGAAAATGGCCCGGAACCGGAAGGATCATAGGCCGGTTGAGGCCCCCGGGGCCGACATCCGGCGTGTATCCTAAATACCCGGCTACACGAGTCTGAAAGTATATTTTTCCAATTTCCCCGCGAACCCTTTAAAATTGGCGTTTCATTAGAACAATAAATTCCCCTATGCATGATTTTGAGGACATAAGGCCTTATCGCGATGAGGAGGTCCGGCCTGTCGTGGACAGGCTGCTCGAGGATGAGTCCCTGTCCAGGGCCCTCGCCAGATTCAAACACCCTCTGCTGTACCGCTTCCTGCCCGGCTGGGTGACCGGCAAGGCGCAGGCCGCGCTTGCCGCTGAGACCGCCCATGTGCAGAGCATCCGCGATGTCCAGCTGGTCATCGAGAAATACCTCGACAAGCTGATCGAGGACACCACCACGAGCCTGACCTCTGAGGGCCTCGATACTCTCGATGACAGCCAGCCTTATCTTTTCGTGAGCAACCACCGGGATATCACCATGGACCCGGCCCTGGTAAATTACATGATCTACCACCACGGCCTGAACACATTGCAGATCGCCATCGGCGACAACCTGCTAAAGCGGCCTTTTCTCACCGACCTGATGAAGCTGAACAAGAGTTTCATCGTCAAACGCTCGGTGCAGGGCAGGGACCTGCTCAAGGCCAGCAAACAGCTGTCGGCTTACATCCATCACTGCATCAAGACCGGTGAAAACGTTTGGATCGCCCAGCGTGAAGGCCGTGCGAAGGACGGCATCGACAAGACCGAGACCGCGATCATCAAGATGCTGCACATGGCCGATCGCGAATCCACGCTCAAGCTCAGCCTGCAGGAATCCATGAACTCGCTGAACATCGTACCGGTGTCCATTTCCTACGAGTATGATCCTTGCGACCGTTTCAAGGCCGAGGAGCTATACACCATCGACACCACCGGCAAATTCGAAAAAGACGAAAACTCCGACGTGCGCAGCATCCTTAACGGCATGGTCGGGGTTAAGGGTGACGTTCATGTCACCTTCGGCAGACCCATCGTATTCCCTGAAGCGGTCACCGCCGAAGGGGTGGCCAGGCAGATGGATGCGCAAATCATCCGCAACTACCGGTTGCACGCCGTGAATTACATCGCGATGGAGATGGTGCAATCTGACTTTATGGATTTCCACAAGCTGCCGGCGATCCTGGGTGTCAGCCCGGGAGAGATCGCTGGCAAGCGCCGCGAGTTCAGTAAGCGTCTCGGCAGTATGCCCAGGAACCTGGAACCCTATGTCCTGAGCATGTATGCCAACCCGGTCATCCGCAAAGCCGAAATCGGGGGTTCGTGACCTCACTTTGGCAAAGCGGGCTCCATACACTATAGTGAAAGCACGTTGCATTTCAGCGGCAGGCTGTCTCCCCGATGCTTTCTGACGAACTCAAGCAAACCATCCAGCACCACTATTCCACGCTGGTCAAAAACAGGAACCTGCAGAATCGTCCCGGCCAGAAACTGATGATCGCGGACATCGCCAACTGCCTGTCAGGCGTGGAGATGGACGCTGACGGCATGCGAATTTCCCCCCAGCCGGCCATCTGTGTCATCGAAGCCGGCACCGGTATCGGCAAGACCATCGCTTACCTCCTGTCAGTCATACCCGTGGCGAAGGCCATGAACAAGAAGGTCGTCCTCGCCACGGCCACGGTGGCCCTGCAGGAACAGGTCATGAACAAGGATATTCCCGACCTGCTCAAGCACAGCGAGATGCAATTCTCCTATTCACTGGCCAAGGGGCGAGGACGCTACCTGTGCCTGTCCAAGCTCGACAATGCCCTCAGAACCGGCAGCAGCCAGGAGGCCATGCTCGACCTGTACGGCCTGGAACTGGAAGACCCGACGACGGCGGACAAGGAACTGTACCAGGCGATGCTGGATGCGCTCATCGACGGCAAGTGGAAGGGTGATCGCGATGACTGGAAAACCGTACTCACCGATAACCAGTGGCGCAACGTGGCCGTGGAGAAGGGTCAATGCTCCGGCAATCGCTGCTCCAATTTCAGCAACTGCTGTTTTTTCCGCAGCCGCAACAACATGCAAAAGGCAGACTGTATCGTCGCCAATCATGACCTGGTGCTGGCGGACCTGGCGCTGGGCGGCGGTGTCATCCTGCCGCCCCCGGAAGACTGCATCTATATTTTCGACGAGGCGCACCACCTGCCGCTGAAGGGCGTTTCCCATTTTTCACATTTTATCCGCCTGCGCGCCACGATGACCTGGCTGGACCGCATCACCGCCATATTCAAGGGCGTCACCGTGGAGCTCGGCAACGATGCCGAACTTGCCACCCAGCTGGACAAGGCGCGCAAGGCTGCCGAGCAGACCCGGGCAGTACTCCAGCAGCACCTGCCGATGTTCCAGACGTTCAGCGACCGGGCTGAATCCGCCAACGCGAAAGGGGACGTCACCCAGTTCACCTTTGACCAGGGCGTGGTGCCTGATGAATTGCGCGAGGTGAGCAGCAACATCATGGGCGAGTTTCGCGAACTCGATGACCGCCTCAAGCTCATTGCCGAGCGGCTGAAGGACTGCATGGAAAACGATCTGGGGGATATCGACCGCCAGACCGCGGAAAACTGGTATCCGGTGTTCGGCATCATGCAGGCACGCGCGGAAGGCGGTATCCAGCTGTGGCGCAGCTTTGCCATCGAGGACCACGCCGGGTTCGCTCCACATGCAAGATGGCTGACGTACAGGCCCCAGGGGAATGAAGACGAGATTACCGTATCCTCAAGCCCGGTCCTTGCCGCCGATGCGCTCATCGAATACCTGTGGCAGGACTGTTTCGCCGCCGTGCTGACATCGGCCACCCTGACGGCCATGGGCAGCTTCGATTTTCTCAGCATGCGCGCCGGCCTGCACGAGGATACCTTCTACCGGCAGATCAGCAGTCCCTTCGATTTTACCAACCGCGCCAGCCTGCACCTGCCGAAATCCGGGTTCGATCCGTCGCGTACCGAGGAGCATACCCGTGCGATCATCGCTGCACTGCCTTCACTGGTGGATGAAAACCAGGGCAACCTGGTGCTGTTTTCCTCGCGCCGGCAGATGCAGGATGTGCTGCAGGGGCTGCCGGAGGAACTGCAGCTCAGGATTCTTTCGCAGGATGACCACGCCAAGCAGGAGCTGATCCGCCTGCACAAGGAGCGCGTCGACAAAGGACAGACCAGTATCATCTTCGGCCTGGCCAGCCTCACCGAAGGCATCGACCTGCCGGGGGGGTACTGCACGCACGTCATCATCGCCAAGATCCCGTTCTCGGTACCGAACGACCCGGTGGAGGCGACGCTGGGGGACTGGGTCAAGGCGCAGGGCAGAAACCCTTTCATGGAAATATCGGTGCCGGAAGCCTCCATGCGCCTGATCCAGGCCAGCGGCCGGTTGCTGCGTACTGAAAGCGATGCCGGCCGCATCACCATCCTCGACGAGCGCCTGCTGAAGAAGCATTACGGCAAGGGCATCATCGGTTCACTCCCGCCTTACCGGCAGGAGATTTTACAGAGCGGTTCGCAACCCGCTGCGTCCGCAACCGAAGTCCTGACCTGAACACTGCATTGCCGGAATACATACCGGCACACGCATCCATGCCGCCTGCCATCCCGTACAGGAAGTACAAGTCCCCATGTTATGCTTTGACCTGTTGCAGATTGCCGTGAGAAATAATGACCATGAATGATGTCGCAAAGAACCAGCCGCCCGGTTACGAACCACCAAAGGTCTGGAAATGGGCCGGCCAGGATGGCGGTGAGTGGACCAGTATTAACCGGCCCATCGCCACGCCTATCCATGAGAAGGAGCTGCCGGTGGGGGAGCATCCTTTCCAGCTGTATTCCCTGGGTACGCCCAACGGCCAGAAAGTGACCATCATGCTGGAGGAGCTGCTGGCGCTGGGTCATGCTGGCGCCGAGTACGATGCCTGGTATATCAATATTGTCCAGGGGGAGCAGTTCAGCACCGGATTCACCGCCATCAATCCCAACGCCAAGATCCCGGCCATGATGGACCATTCCACCAGCCCGCCCACCCGCTTGTTTGAAAGTGGCTCCATGCTGTTCTACCTGGGCGAGAAGTTCGGCGAGTTCCTGCCCGCATCCCAGCCTGCACGAGCCGAGACCATGAACTGGCTGATGTGGCAGATGGGCTCGGCGCCGTTCCTCGGCGGCGGCTTCGGCCATTTCTATGCCTACGCGCCCTACAAGATGCAATACCCAATAGATCGTTACACCATGGAAACCAAGCGCCTGCTGCACGTACTCGACCTGCACCTGGCCGACCATGAATACCTTGCTGGGGATGACTACACCATCGCGGATATCGCCAATTGGCCCTGGTATGGTTCGATAATGAACAATGCTTATGATGGGGGTGAGTTTCTGTCCGTGGAGGAGTACACCCATGTACGGCGCTGGACCGACCAGATCGCGGCGCGCGATGCCGTGAAACGGGGCCGTATGGTCAACCGGGGACTCGGGCCGCTGGAAGGCCAGCTAAGGGAGCGTCACCATGCCGATGATTTCATCAACAATACCCAGGACAAGGTCGAAGCACGGGGCGGCAAGCGCAGCTGAGCCTGGCCAATTCAACTGGCAGAGACAGTACGGACTGGTGACGATTCTAGTCGTTGCCTGCCAGCAGGTGCTGGTCCAACAGGTAGTTGAAGATCAGGCGGGCGCTGTGTTCCGGTGAAGTGTTGGGCGTGATAACCAGTTCCGACTGCTCCGGCACTTCATAAGGTGAATCGATGCCGGTGAAGTTCTTGATTTCACCGCGCCTGGCTTTCTCATACAGCTTCTTCGGGTCGCGGTCTTCGCAGATATCCAACGGCGTATCCATGAACACCTCGATAAAGGGCAGGTCGCCCGCGGCATGCAGTTCGCGCACGAGCCGCCGGTCACGGCGAAAAGGCGAAATGAAACTGGACAGGACGATCATGCCGGCGTCGGCGAAAAGTTTGGAGACCTCGCCAACACGGCGAATGTTCTCCTCACGGTCGGCATCGGAAAAACCCAGGTTGCTGTTCAGGCCGTGGCGCACGTTGTCACCGTCGAGCACGTAGCACTTGTAGCCATTGTCGGTGAGCAGGTGCTCGAGGGTGAAAGCCAGGGTGCTTTTGCCGGAGCCGCTGAGGCCGGTGAACCACAGGGTGGCGCCTTTCTGGCGAAAGACTTCTTCACGCCTGGCGCGGTCGACACGACCTTCATGCCAGACGACGTTGGAGCTTTTCTTGTTGGTCATACGGGCTGCTTCTTGTTGTTATGATCAGATCTGGATACGGCGAATGCTGAGGATGACGACATCCTGCAACGGCCGGTTCTGGTTGTCCACCGGCACGCGACCGATGGCATCGAGTACTTCCAGGCCGACCCTGACCTTGCCGAACACGGTGTGCTTGCCGGCGAGCCAGTCGGTGTCGGCCAGGTTGATGAAAAACTGTGAGCCGTTGCTGTTCGGACCGCTGTTGGCCATGGCGATGACACCGCGTACAGGCATGCGTGAGATAAAGCGCTCGGAGTACTGGTAGCCCAGGTTCTCGTAGTTTTCCTTCACGGTCATGCTGCGCAGCATCCGGTTCACTTCGTCGATGCGCGCTTCCAGTTGCGCCTGGCTGGTGATGCCGAGTTTTTCGTAAAGTGGCATGAGGACTTTTTTCTGGAAATCCTGCTGGTTGCCGATACCGAGCAGTGGGTGGGGAATGCCGGCATCATCGAGCACCTGCATCTTGTCCAGCCCAAGGCTGCGGGCATTTATCTCGTCACCGAAGCTGAATCCCGGCGTGCCTTCGCTCCGACCATTGGGGCTGCCGCCCTGGATCATGAAGCCGTCGATGACTCGATGGAAGACGAGACCATCGTAAAATGGCACAAGGAATTCCAGGCCGGTATCGGGATCGATCCAGGGCCTGGTGCCCTCGGCAAGGCCGAGAAAATTCTCGACGGTGAGCGGGGCTTCTTTGGGAAACAATTCCAAGATCATCGAGCCCATGGTTGTGCGTATTTCCACCACGGGGTTGTTGAAATCCTCGCGGCTGAAGAAGACTGTTGCGGTGGGCGTGGGCTGAACGGGCGTATCGAGAGTAACGCTGATACCGGGAGTGGCCTCTGCGGCAAGAGGCGGCAGGAATTCTCCGGCCGGAAGCGACTGGGAGAAAACCAGGGGGCTGTACAAAAGGATCAGCAGGCAGGGGATCAATCGGGACATGCTGCGGGTCAGCCGGTTTTCAGGGGATGATTGGCAGGCAGTGTGCGCTCCATCCAGAGGGCCAGCTTGTGCTTCATGTGGATGACGTCCTCCTGGCCCTTCGCCAGTGGCTGGATCAGGTTGTCCCGTACCAGCAGGGCATAGATGGCACGTACTTTCATATCGGCATGGTCGTCCGGATCGAATTTTCCGGCGCCGCGTTTCTCGAAATAGGCAGAGCCGATGCGGATGGCTTCACCCAGTAACTCCTTCTCGTTCCTGATTTTCTTGATCGCGGCCATGTGGGCGAGTCTAGCATAGATGACCGATACAAGGAGCAAGGGGCAAAGGACTAAACTTACTGTCTTTGCGATGCTCCTTGTTCCTAGTCGACCTTCACGGCCCGACCATCAGCCCAATCCCGTAAATACTTGAGTTTCTCTGCCATCGTGACGGAGAGGGGATAGGTGTTGGCGATTTCCTGCATCAGGAGATCCTGGTTCAGGGTGCGATCTTCGCTGAGGGCGGCATACAGGCCGGAAACGACCGCCTGTTCGATTTCGGCACCGGAAAATCCCTGCGTGGCGGCAACCAGGGCAGGCATATCGAACGAAGCAGGGTCCAGGCTGCGACTGGAGAGGTGGATAGCGAAGATTTTTTCCCGGACCACCGGGTCGGGCAGATCGACAAAAAAGATTTCATCCAGGCGGCCCTTGCGCACCAGTTCCGGCGGCAGGGATTCGATGTCATTGGACGTTGCCACCAGAAAGACCTTTTCCTTGCGCTCCGCCATCCAGGTGAGCAGGGTGCCGAGGATGCGTTTCGATGTACCCTCGTCGGATTCAGACGTGGACAGGCCCTTCTCGATCTCGTCCAGCCACAGGACACAGGGCTGCATCAGCCCGGCGGTCTTCAATGCGCCGCGCAGGTTCCTTTCCGTTTCCCCGTGATATTTGTTGTACATGCTGCCGAAATCCAGGCGCAGGAGCGGCACGCCGAAGATGCCGGCCACTGTCTTTGCCGCCAGGCTCTTGCCGCAACCCTGCACCCCGAGCAGCATCATGCCTTTCGGCGCGTCGAGACCGGGCACTTCCCGGTTGCCCAGGAACACGTCCCGGCGCAGTTTCAGCCAGTGCTTGAGTTTTTCCTGGCCGCCCAGGTCGGCGGATTGCGCGGTATCGTATTCGAAATGCAGGACGCTGTCCTGGTCGAGCAGTTCGTACTTGGCCTTCATGACACCAGGCAGGTCGCTCTCGTCGATGGCGCCGTCGTCAAAGATGGCATTGTGTGCCAGCTTGCCGATGTGGTGCCGGGGCAGGCCCTTGAGGTTCTTGACCAGGTTGTCGACGAGCTTTTGGCTGGAGTTGACACGCTTGCCGTTCTTGCGGCGCCAGTCCATCGCAATGGCGTTGACGATGTCGAGGATCTCGTCGTCATCCGGCATCGACCATTCGATGCGGCGGGCGAAATGCGCGATCTCGTCGGGCAGGGCGATCTTGTGGCTGATCAGCACGATGGTGTGGTGGCTGACATGTTCGCCCATCTGCGCGACTTCCTTGAGCATGCGCGTGACCTTGGGATTGCTCAGGTAGGGGTGGAAATCGGGCAGTATGTAGATGCCGGGATGGTTGGTTGATTTGATGTGGTCGAGCACCACGTAGGGGTCGTCATTGAATTTCTGCGGTTCGAGATCGATGTCCAGGCGTTTCAGGCCCGAGGTGATGGACCAGCTGTACAACGCCTTGTGCACGCTGCCGACCAGCTTGTGAAAAGCCTTGATGATGGCCCGTTCTTCCCGGGACTCGATAACGATTATCGGCGTCCTCGATTCCACCAGTACTTTCAAATCATCGTAATCGGACATGTATGACGGGATTCACCTTGTTGTCGCGCGTAACGGCGTATCGCAAGGGGCAAGTATAACCCAGGGGCGGGTAATTACCGGGCAGAAAAAAACCGGAAACGTACTGCAAAAAGCGTTTCCGGTTTCAGGTCTCAATCGCTGCGCCGTCCGCTGAAGGACGGTATATGGATGGTTCAGTGCACGATTTTCTTGGGGTCGCTGCCTTCCTCCAGTTCCTTCTGACTGATTTCCACCACGAAGCTTTCCTGCTGCAGCTGGCGAGTGGCTTGCGCCCGTTCCTCGGCTTCAGCCTGTTGCACTTTCTTCTCGTCATCGAACATTTCGGCGTTCAGTGACATCTGGCGGGTCAGATGTTGCTTGAGTCGGTCCACGACACAGGTCATCACTTCCAACGTCTGGCTCAACTGATCCAGTGTGATGAGTGTCTGTTCCGCGTTCTGCTCCACGTCTTTTTTGTCGGCCATAGGAATGATTCCTTCTATTGCCAGTGGGTTAGTACAGCTAGCCCTGTTGTTGTCGTGCTTCCCTGATTCTTTATTGCACGTCGTCTCCAATTTTTGGTCCCAGTTAATCCCAGGTGAGTGCTCCACCTGTTTGATACTCGATCACACGGGTCTCAAAGAAGTTCTTTTCCTTGCGCAGGTCCATGATCTCGCTCATCCACGGGAAGGGGTTCTGCGCGCCGGGGAACTGCTCCGGCAGGCCGATCTGGGCGAGACGACGGTTGGCGATGAATTTCAGGTAATCCTCCATCATGGCGGCATTCATGCCGAGCACACCGCGCGGCATGGTGTCGCGGGCATACTCGATTTCCAGCTGCGTGGCTTCCAGGATCATCTGGGTGGCCTGCTGCTTCATGTCGGCGTCCCACAGCTTCGGATTTTCCAGCTTGATCTGGTTGATCATGTCGATGCCGAAGTTCAGGTGCATGGACTCGTCGCGCAGGATGTACTGGAACTGCTCGGAAGTACCGGTCATCTTGTTGCGGCGGCCCATGGACAGGATCTGGGTGAAGCCGCAGTAGAAGAAGATGCCTTCCAGACAGCAATAGAATGCGATGAGATTCTTCAGCAGCTGCTTGTCGGTGTCCGGTGTGCCGGTATGGAAGGTCGGATCGGAAATCTCCTTGGTGTACTTCAGGCCCCAGGACGCTTTCTTCGCCACCGAGGGTATCTCGTGGTACATGTTGAAGATTTCGCCTTCATCCATGCCCAGCGACTCGATGCAGTACTGGTAGGCGTGGGTGTGAATGGCTTCCTCGAAGGCCTGACGCAGGATGTACTGACGGCATTCCGGGTTGGTGATCAGGCGGTAAATGGCCAGCACCAGGTTGTTGGCGACCAGGGAATCGGCGGTCGAGAAAAAGCCCAGGTTGCGTTTGACGATGATGCGCTCGTCGTCGGTCAGGCCGTCGGGTCGTTTCCAGAGCGCGATATCCGCGTTCATGTTGATTTCCTGCGGCATCCAGTGGTTGGCGCAGCCGTCGAGGTATTTCTGCCAGGCCCACTCGTATTTGAACGGCACCAGCTGGTTGAGGTCGGCGCGGCAGTTGATCATGCGCTTCTGGTCGACGGTGACGCGCTCGGCGGTGCCGGCCAGTTCTTCCTGCCCGTCGGTGTAGTCCATCTCGGCCACGGTCTTCATGGCCTGTTCGACGGCGCTCAGGTCGCTGTCGGGCTCCACGGCTGCGGCGGGGGGCACTTCGCCCACGCTGGGGTGGCCGGGTTCCTGCGCCGGTGCAATGTCGTCAACAGTGGCGGACGCGGCAGGGGCGGGCTCTGCCGCGGCGAACACGGCTTCATCCTGGAAGGTCTTTGGTGCTTCGGGAGCCTGCGCTTCTTGCGCTTCTTCCGCTTCGTTGGCCGCAGGTTCGCTGGTGCGCATCGGCGCCTTGGCGGGTGCGGCGTCCTCGTTGTTGAATTCGTCCCATGACAGCATAGTGATTCCCCTGTTTGTTACCTTTCCAATTTCTCTTTCAATTAAAGTTCGTATAAGTCACGTTTATTTCGCCGGATGGCGGGCTTCGCCCTTTTATGCCCCAGAGGGTATATCCGGCCTACACCTTGTTCATTGACACGCTTCGCAGTCAGGATCATCCAGCGAGCAGGCCTTGGGCACTTCGGCGGGGCCGGCTTCTTCCTGGGCCATCCCTTGTGTCATCAACGTCTCGTCGATGTTGGCGGAGACCTTGTTCAGCGTGCCGGAAGACACCGTGGATTTCTCGGTGCTGGTGGCAGCCATGGCGCGCAGGTAGTAGGTGGTCTTCAGACCGCGGTACCAGGCCATGCGATAGGTCACGTCCAGTTTCTTGCCGTTGGCTTCGGCGATGTACAGGTTCAGCGACTGCGCCTGGTCGATCCACTTCTGCCGGCGGCTGGCGGCATCGACGAGCCAGCGCGGGTTGATCTCGAAGGCGGTCGCATACAGCGTCTTCAGGCGCTGCGGAATGCGGTCGATCTTCTGCACGCTGCCGTCGTAGTACTTCAGGTCATTGATCATGACGCTGTCCCAAAGGCCTTCCGCCTTCAGGTCGCGGATGAGGTACGGGTTGACCACGGTGAACTCGCCGGACAGGTTCGATTTCACGTACAGGTTCTGGTAAGTGGGCTCGATGGACTGCGACACGCCGGTGATGTTGGCGATGGTTGCAGTCGGTGCAATGGCCATGACGTTGGAGTTGCGCATGCCGACGCTCTTCACGCGTTCGCGCATGGCATCCCAGTCCATGGTGGCGCTGAAATCGACTTCCAGGTAACCCTCGCCGCGCTCGACCTGCAGCTTCTTCAGCGAGTCGATCGGCAGGATGCCCTGGCTCCAGAGTGAACCCTGGAAGCTCTCGTAGGTGCCGCGTTCCTCGGCCAGCATGGTGGAGGCCTCAATGGCGAAGTAGCTGATCGCTTCCATGGATTGATCGGCGAAACCGACGGCGGCTTCGGACGAATAGGGGATCTGCTGGACGTACAGCGAGTCCTGGAAGCCCATCATGCCGAGGCCGACGGGACGGTGCTTCATGTTGGAGTTGCGCGCCGCCTGCACCGAGTAGTAGTTGATATCGATGACGTTGTCGAGCATGCGCACCGCGGTGTGCACGGTCTTGCGCAGTTTTTCCTTGTCCAGGCCATCAGCAGTGACATGGTTGACCATGTTGATGGAACCGAGGTTGCACACGGCGATCTCGCTATTAGCGGGATTCTCCCTGTCATAGCGGGTGTTCAGGGTGATCTCTGTACACAGGTTGGAGGAATGCACAGTGCCGACGTGCTGCTGCGGCGAGCGGATGTTGCAGGCATCCTTGAACGTGATCCAGGGATGACCGGTTTCAAACAGCATGGACA
>CAZVSC010000019.1:0-50023 GCA_964629325.1 uncultured Enterobacteriaceae bacterium | reverse complement strand
GTGTCCAACAACCTGGCCGCCAACGGCGAGATCAACGTTGAAAACCGCGGTGAACTCAGGCGCATCAGTTTTTCCGGCGAGCATACCCTGCTGCCATCGGACAACACAGCGGCCTCATACTGGATCACCAACCCGGACAACAGCTACATCGACAACGTGGCCGCCGGTTCAGATTCCACCGGCTTCTGGTTTTCCATACCGATACACCCGAACGGCGCCTTCCTGGGCTCGGACGACAGCCTCAACACCTGGCCGCGCCGCACCCCGCTGCGCGCATTTCGCGGCAACGTGGCCCATTCCAACTTCGACGGCTTCATGATCGACCGCCACATCGACGAGGACAACACCTTCGGCCTGGCCTCCTGGCCGTTGCAGCCGTTGACGGATCCCACCGATCTGGAGAGCGAGGTGATGGAGACGCACTTCGAGGATTTGACCAGCTACAAGAACCGCAATGGCGGGCTCTGGGGCCGGGGCGACATGTACGTGTACAGCAACCTGACACTCGCCGACAACGCCATTGGCATGACGCAGGCCGCCGGCGACATCGGCAGCCTGCCGTTCAGTTCACGGCTGGTTGACGGGCTGGTCGTGGGCGAGACCGACAACATCGGCAATCCGACGACGCCGGAGGAAATCGCCTACGGCCGCAGCCTGCCGAAGCCGTCCATTCCGGATTTCCCCATCCGTGGGTACGAATACTACGATTACCGCGATGACGTGGTGAACACGACCTTCGTGAATTTCCAGGACAACGACCAGAGAAAAACGGGCGCGCTGTCCTTCCTGCTGTTCACCAGCGCGGGGCTCAGTACCAACAGCTCTATCACCGGGGCGCAATTCGTCAACGCCAAGCCGGTCTATTTCCCGACCTACGATCGCCGCTTCGACAATGACAACCGCGGCGGCAATGCCTACCGGACCCTGTCGTTCCGCGACCTGGACGGTTCGGTGACCGGCATCCCCGATTCTCAAGTTCTGCTCCACGACGGCGAGAATGACAGCGTCGCCACCGACGACGGCTGCCAGATCCATCCTGACTGGAACGCCGCTGTGTGCACGGGTGATATCGGGCGCCTGAATCTCTCCGACGCCAGAGGAGAATTTCCAAAGGCAGTCAATCTCGAATCGCGCACCGCGCGCTTCGCCCTGATCGGTGGGCTCAGCCCCAATATGCCGGACTCTGAACTCGTTCGCTCCCAACGTGCCGCGCTGTTTTCCCGTCCTGCCCCGCAGCCGCCCATCGCGCTGGTTCGCAACGGCAGGGAATTCAGGATCTCCGGCGACTTGAGCACAGTGAAGGCCGGTACCGAAATCCAGGTGAAAACCGATCGGGAGGAAGTCACGCTCAGTCTGGCCGAAATGGACCAGGGTTCATGGGTCATTTTTGAACTGCCGGGTTTCGCCAATGCAGCCGCCGGAACGGAACAACGCAGCATGGGCGCATTGCATGCAGCGAACGAGACCGCCTGGTTCAAGGACGGCGATACCATGTGGGTCAAGCTGGTGGCCGCGCCTCCGGTCATGGCAGTCATTCGCCCAACGGACCTGCAGGCCAGTATCACGGTCAGCCGCTAGGCCGGGTCGCACCTGCTTACCAAGCCCCCGGCATTCATGCCGGGGGTTTATTACGCCCCCGTTAATCCTGTCCTGCCCCTATCTTCCCCGGGAAAAGTCCTGTACAAAGGCGCCATGAAAATTCCGGCACGCCTCCAACCCCTGATCGAAGAAGGGCTCATTGACGACGTCACCAGCAGGCTGATGAGCGGCAAGGAGGCGGATGTGTTTGTCGTTCGCCGCAATGACGACATGCTCTGCGCGAAAGTTTACAAGGCTGCGGAAAAACGCAGCTTCAAACAGGCCGTGCTGTACCGGGAAGGCCGCAAGACGCGTAACAGTCGTCGTGCGCGGGCGATGGACAAAGGCTCGAAATACGGCCGTGACCAGCAGGAGCAGGTCTGGCATACCGCGGAACTGGATGCGCTGACCCGGCTTGCCGATGCCGGAGTGCGGGTTCCCCGACCTTTCGCCTGTATCGACGGCGTCCTGTTAATGGAACTGGTTACGGACAGCGACGGCGCTGTGGCGCCCCGCCTGAGCGAGGTATTCATGTCGGCCGAAGAGGCGCTGGCGGGGCATGCCGAGGTTATCCGCTTTGTCGTACGCATGCTGTGTGCCGGGCTGGTGCATGGTGACTTGTCGGAATTCAATATACTGGTGGATGCCAGCGGCCCGGTCATCATCGACCTGCCCCAGGCGGTGGATGCGGCGGCCAACAACAACGCCCGCTTCATGCTGGAGCGGGACGTTAACAAGATAAGCCGCTTTTACGGCCAGTTTGCACCTGAGCTGTTAAACACACGGTACGCCAGCGAAATCTGGAAACTCTTCGAAGACGGCGACCTGCATCCGGAGATCGCGTTAACGGGGACCTTTATTGACAGCACACAGGCAGCGGATGTGGATGGCGTGCTGCTGGAAATCGATGCCGCCATTGCCGAAGAGCAAGCCCGCCAGGAACGCCTGAAAGACGCGGAAACGCAGGCTTGAAATCAAATCACCCTGATCCCTTTGATTAACCCCATTGATTAATTCGCGGGCGGCGGCCAGATGACATTGCCGTCGGCATCCAGCAAACCCATTTCCGCCAGCCTGGCGGCCACCCCTTCACCGGCGCGGGCGGGGGATGAACCATTCAGGTTGGCTGATGGCTGGATACCCATGGCCTCGAAGGTGCCGTTGGCGATATCGATCATGTCGGTAAAGCGCAGGTTGGACTTCAGCGGGCCGTCGTTGACCTGGATGGCGCGCGGCCAGAATACCGGCTGGTTGCGCAGCCCAAGCCAGCCAATGATCTTGATGGTGTCGCCCACGTTGAACTCCTCCTTGGAAAATCCGTAGGCTTCCTGCACACCGGTGGGATGGCTTAGCAGGCGCCACTTGGACCCGGGTTCCAGGTCGCCGCCGGTGATCTCCACGTCCATGGTGATGTGCGGATTGCCCCACTTGATACCCACGATGGTGCCTTCGAACGTTTTCGTGTTGGAGCCGAATTCGCCGAACTGCGCCGTCGAGCTGTGGTGTGCAAACAGCGTGCTGGTGCACAGCAATGCCGTTGTGATGAAAGAAGCAAGCAAGAGGAATGGTTTCATGATGATCTCCTGTTGGGCCTATTCCCAGACAACGCAGCGGGCGTTGCAGTAAAGTTCGGACTGGGTGCCTTCGCCGGTGGTGGCATTGATCTGCCAGTAGCCGGTGAAGTCATCCGCGGTGATGGTACAGGCGTTGTGGTCGGCAGCGCTCTGGATGCCGCGAATCTCCACATGGGTGAGGAAGCAAGCGGAATTGGCAATAGGTGCCAGGATCTTCTGCTCCGACTGTGCCGTACCGGAATTGAGCCGGATCCATGCCGCCGCCTCGGGCTCGGGGCTGATGCTCAGGTCAACCACATCCAGCTGAGCCAGGATCTGGTCATAGTCGATTTCCGGTGGCGTTAACTCGACCACCTGCGCGCTGTCATTCATATCGCCGTTGCCGCCCATGGACCAGGTGGTGAGCACGCTGGCAACGATGGCGACAAGGGCACTGGTTATTACTGCTTTCATAGCAAACTCCGTACTGTTAATGGGCAAGTCCTGCCTTGTGGTCATTCATGGAATCCGGCCTCGATCCACAACTGCGCCGACTCCTGCGTGCACGGGGTCTGCACGAGAGGGCGGTCGGCCACCTTCACCCAGCGGTGGGTAAAGGTTACGGGTTCGCTGAGGTACTCCGGGTCGGTAAGGGTGATGGTGAGCAGCATGGCCAGCCCGTCGTCGGCCAGGGTGAAGCGTTCCAGCAGGTGCTTTTGGGCGCTGGAATCGATGCCGGTGTGGCTGCCCCAGGTGTCGGCGCTGAAGTTGGTGGTTTCCACCACCAGGTCGCCGTCTTCAAACCAGCCCACCGACTGGCCGAACTTCGTCGGTGGTCCCTGCGGGGCGGAACGATCCAGGTGGATCACGCGTTCGCCTTCCTGCAGGTCGCGGCCGATGACCAGGGTATCGGCATCCACCCGCGTGATCTGATGGGAGTAGGGCAGGGTCATGGATTTGGGTGGGCCGGGATCGCCGCAGGCAAGCACCGGATTCTGGTCTTCACTGAAATTGTCCACCAGGGCCTGGCCTCTGGCATTGAGCGGCCAGCCAGTGGGCGGCGCGTAGGTGGGCTGGTTCGGCGCCCTGTCCCACAGGCCGGTGAAATCCGTGGACGGCGCAATCGGGGCTGCGGCCTGGGCATCGGTGCCAACCCTGACGCCGTCTTTTTCAATCCAGCTCAGCGAGCTGTAGGCGCGCGCCTTGTCGCGGTGATGGGCGCCTTCCCAGGTGACGACATCGCCGGGTTGGAAGGTGTCCCTGCTCCAGCCGATTTCGCTCATGGCCGCCGGGTGGTTCATCTCGATGCTGTATTCCACCAGCTTGCCGTCCAGGTTCGGCGCTTCCACCTTGAGGAACACGTGGGGCATGCTCCAGCTGTAGCGGGTGACGGTGCCGCGCAGCACGCGCACATCGTCGCGATCGATGAAGGTATGGGAATGATGGGCCACGGCAGGCAGGCTGCACGGCATGGCCAGGAAGACGGTGGTTGCGATGGCGGCAGGTATTCTCATCATGCTGTCACCCCCCCGGTGAACAGAACGACCCGGATGGCGGCATCCGGGCAGGAACAACGTTCTGGTGATAATAGCGAAAAACCGATGAAGTGCGCCAGCGGGCATAGAATTAAGGGGACAGTTTACTTATTTCCAAACCGGGTCTAGGCTGGGTACCACAACCAGACCCACCGGAGTCGATCATGGCAAGGATGCCAAGACTCGTGGTGCCGGGTTACCCGCACCACGTCACCCAGCGCGGTAATCGCCGCATGAAGACTTTCTTCCATGACGATGATTACCGCGACTACCTGTCATTGCTGGCAAAGGCCAGGACGGAAACCGGGGTTGCCGTCTGGGCCTACTGTCTCATGCCGAACCACGTCCACCTGGTCGTTGTGCCACAGCAAATTGACGGCCTGGCACGCCTGTTCCGTTTCGTTCACCAGCGCTACTCGCGGCGCATCAACCTAGAAAGGCGGTGGCGGGGCCATTTGTGGCAGGAACGTTTCCATTCCTGCGTGATGGATGAGCGCCACCTGCTCGCCGCGGTTCGTTATACCGAACTGAACCCGGTACGCGCCGGACTGACCCACCGGGCGGAGGACTGGCCCTGGTCCAGCACCGGGGCGCACCTGCACGGCCGGGACGATGCCGTGGTTTCGGTTCAGCCCATGCTCGCGCGGGTAACCAGTTGGCGGGACTACCTGGCTGCCGCTGACAGGGAAGAGGCAACCGACAACATCAGGGGATGCGCGAGGACAGGTCGGCCCGCCGGGGATGCGGAATTTATAGAGACCCTGAAAACGCTCACCGGGTGCACGTTGAAAAAGCGCAAACCGGGGCCTGGGCACTGAATTAAGTCAACTGTCCCCAGAATGCCGCATGTCTGGCGGGGTTTTTTGCCGAAAAATCATGCTATCCTCTGTGGCCCGTTTGGCGGGGTAAATTCACGGACTATCAGGGGGAAATCTGATTCCATGCGCACATCCATTCGCTTGTTTTTGCTGTCATTTCTCGTATTAACAGGAATTACTGCCCAGGCGCAGTCCCTGCGCTGGTCCGACCCGGCGACCTGGCCCAACAACCAGGTCCCGGCCGCCGGTGACAAGGTGACGATAGCCAGTGACCAGGAGGTGCTGCTTGACGTCAGTCCGCCGGCGCTGGACGGGCTCACCATCAACGGCAAACTCACCTTTGCTGACGCGTCTGACCTGGCGCTCACCACCGAGTGGATCATGGTGTTCGGCGAGTTGCAGATCGGCACCGAAGCCAACCCCTTCCAGCATAAAGCGACTATTACCCTCACCGACAACAATGAAGGCGAGCAGCTCATGGGCATGGGCGACCGCGGCATCATGCTCTCGGGCGGCACCCTGAACCTGCACGGCAACCGCACCAATGCCTGGACCAAGCTGGCAAATACCGCCGAGGCCGGCGCCACCACCATCGAGGTGCTGGATGCCAGTCAGTGGGTGGCCGGTGACGAGATCGTACTGGCCTCCACGGATTTCGATCCACGCCAGGCCGAACGTCGCACCATCGCCGCCGTCAGCGGCAACACCATCACGCTGACCGAGCCGCTTGAATACATGCATTTCGGCAGGATCACCTATGGCGTGGACGAGCGCGGTGAAGTGGGCCTCCTGACCCGCAACATCAGGATCCAGGCCTCGGAAGACGCGGCAGAGTCACGCTTCGGCGGCCACATCATGGCCATGGTGACCAGCAAGATGTATGTCGAGGGCGTGGAACTCAACCGCATGGGCCAGCACCTGGAACTGGCGCGCTACCCGATTCACTGGCACCTGGTGGGCGATGGCGGCCAAGGGCAGTACATCAGGAACGCGGCCATCCATGACACCTTCAACCGCTGCGTCACCGTGCACGGCACCAATGACCTGCGGGTGGAGAACAACGTCACTTACAACATCGTCGGTCACTGCTTCTTCATGGAAGACGGCATCGAGCACGGCAACGAATTCATCAACAACCTGGCGATCCAGGTGAAGTGCCACCCGACCAACCCCTGCGAGCCCACCAACCTCGCCGCGACGGGCGAATACACCGAAGAGCGCCAGGCGATCGGCCCACGTGGCCAGCGTTCACCGAATGTGCTGCTGCCCTCGGACAACACGGTGGCGGCATACTGGATCACCAATCCGGACAACACCTATATCGGCAATGTAGCGGCGGGGACCGACGCGAACGGCTTCTGGATGTCATTGGGCGAGCACCCCAACGGCGCCTTCGAGGGTTCGCAAGACAGTCTCAACACCTGGCCGCGCCGCACGAAGTTCCGTGAATTCCGCGGCAACGTCGCCCACTCCAACTACGACGGCTTCATGTTCGACCGCAATATCAACCCCGATAACACCTTCGGCGTCACCGGCCCGTCGCATACCGGTTATGCCGACCCCAGTGACCCGAACAGCGAACCGCTGGTCACCGTGTTCGAGGATCTCACCACGTACAAGAACCGCAATGGCGGCGTCTGGGGCCGCGGCAGCCTGCACCTGTTCAGGAACGTGACCTTCGCGGACAACGCCATGGGCTTCACCCACGCTGCCGGCGGCGGACCGCACGAATACTCCTCGCGGGTGATCGATTCATTGTTCGTGGGCGTCACCGAGAACGTTGGCAACCCGTCAACACCGGAAGAGAAGGCCTACGGTCGCACCTTCCCCAAGCCGACCATGCCGGACTACCCGATTCGCGGCTATGAGTTCTACGACTACCGGCATGACGTCATGAACACCACCTTCCGCAACTACGAGGACGATGCCACCCGCAAGACGGGCGCGATTTCCCACCTGTTGTACACCAGCTTCGGCGCCAGCTCCAACAATGCCGTAGAGAACGTGACCTTCGAGAACGCCAAGCCGGTGTATTACCCGCCGATGGAGCGTAAATGGGGCAACGATGTGAATACGGGCAGCCTGGCCTACAAGACCGCCGTCTTCAGTGACCGCGACGGCTCGCTGGGCCTGGGCAAACCGTCCTTCGTGGTCATCCATGACGGCGTTAATAACAGTATTGCCGCTGACGATAAATCCTGTGAAATCAATCCTGACTGGAACGCGGCCTTGTGCACGGGTGATGTCGGGCGCATGAGCTTTGTGAACGGTCGTGGCCTGGCCTTTGGCCGCATCAGTGCCGGCATGGGCAATTATATGGACCTGCCACCGGTGATCCTTAGCCGCACGGGTGTAGAAGAAGAAATCAGCATCCAGGTGGGCACCAATATTCTGGCCAACACGGAGTTCAAGGTCACCACCGAACGCACGGAAATGGAACTGCACGCCATTGAGATGGATGAAGGCGCGTGGGTGATCCTCGAGATTCCGGGCTTCACGACTGCGGATGCCGGCACGGCAGTGGCCAGCCTGGATGCGCTGCGCCAGGCCGCTGACACGGCGTACTACAACGCCGGCGATGCCCTGTGGGTGAAACTGGTGTCGCCCGGTGACAGCGGCATTGGTGGACACAGCGGCGGTGTGATGGTGAACGTCAGCCGTTAACAACAAGGCGTCATAAAAGGGGCAACGTCTTTCGATTGCCCCTTTTTTTGTCCAAGCGCTTTGCCAATGATATGAAAACCCAGCAAGGGAACTAACAATGCCAAGAAAAAACACACGCATCACCCTTAAATGCGGGGCCATCGCCCTAGCGGGCCTGGCCTTTGCTTTTTCAGAAGGGGCTTCGGCTGCCTGCACCCGCGCGTCGCTGCAGGCATTGACCGATACTTATATTCAGGCACAGACGTCGGGCAATGCGGCCCTGGTGCCCCTGGCGGACGGCGCCTATTACGGCGAGAACGATATGCCTGTGAATATTGCCGAAGGCATGCTGTCCCAGGCCATCACGCCGGATTTTACCCGCAGCTTCTTCGATACCACCGAGTGCGCCACCTTCACTGAATTCGTGGCAGCCACCCACGCGCATCCGTATGTCATTCACACCCGCATGGAAGTGAACGATGCCAATGCGGTGAGCATCATGGAGTCGGTGGTCACCGATGAAGGCGACTGGGTGTTCGGTGCGGATGCGCATCTTGCACAAACGCAGGTTGAGGACTGGGGCGTCATTGCCGAAGACCAGCGCGACATGCGCGGCGTTCTCAAGGCGGCGGCCGAAGCGTATATCAACAACTGGGGTGATCCCTTCCTGCCCGTCCCGCACGGCACACCCTGTGCCCGGTTAGAGGGTCGTATCTACACGGGAGCAAGAGACCCGGAAGGGCAAATGTGCACCATGGGCGCCTTCCCGCAGCCGATCAGGACAGGCAATCGCCGCTTCGTGATCGACGAAACCGTGGGCGCGGTCAGCATTTTCCACAGCTTTTCGTGGCTCGATGCCGGACTGGGGCCGTATCACTCCGGCACGCCGGCCAGCCAGACATTCCGGGTGGAAGGCGGCATGAACCGCTACATTCACGAGGTGACGGTGTGCACGACGCCGGGCTGCAGCCGGGGCAGACCGCCGGGCCCGCCACCAGCCGGGCAGTGAGGGAAGTTAAGCGTAATAAAGAGGAACTGGCTGCCAGAGCAACAGGGGCAGACTGGCCTGGTCAGGGGAGGGCAGAGTGGATTGATGCCGTCACCCCGGTGCGCGCATAGACCCGAAAGGAGCTATTCAGCTAATAATCAAGCAGCCAACTGATATAGAGTAGTTTGAGTGCTGCAAGATGAAGGAAATATATTTCCAGGGAATAGCGCGAAAGAATCAGCAGGATCTGGCTGGGGACAAAAAATTTTTCACGAAATCCGTCTAACACCCTGAATCTGAAACCAAGCAAAATTACTGCCAGCAATATCCCCAAAGCGGCAAAAAACACATGATGCTGCTTACCGGGCCAGTAATTGGCAAACTGCAGCACCACAGTTACAACTATCAATATCCTGGCCAAATAAGGATGCTTGTTTTCTGCCAGCAATCGGCCTCCTGTCGCGTAAGCCAAACCAAGAGTGCCGTATTCGATGAAGGGCGCAGCCAGGAAGTTGGTGAAGAGCAGGAATACAAAAAGCGCTATCACGCCAGGCTTGTTGAGGCTTGCTGCATCACAGGAGCCCAGCACCAGTTTTATTAACAATAGATTGAGCAGGATGTTGAGGGTTACTGATTCAAATATGATGTAATCAAGGAGGGTAAGGATCAGGCCCAGGGGCAGCAGCCTGAGAAGCGGAGAGCGCCAGGGAGGTGTTTCGCTGGAGAGCGGGCGGGCCACAAAGCCGGCGATGAAAAAGAATAATGGTGCGGCCAGACGACCAAAGCTGCGCCAGAGTTCACTGTTCCCCAAAAGGTAAAAACCGCCATGGTCGATAATCATGGCGGTCACGGCCAGGGCTTTAAGCAGGTCGAGCGTGTTTACGCCCGGATACTTTTCTAGCCGTTTCAGCAACCTGGGCAAGAGGTATCCTGTTTCCCCGGGATGGCGCTATCAACCAGCCCGGGCAGCAATCAGAATTTACTCAGGATCTTGTCCTGGCCCCCCGCATTCGCCCAGGGAGTCACCATGAGCAAGGTGGCCTGCCAGGCGGTTTGAGTTGGCATTGACCAGGATTGTTTGTCCTTTATGGCAAACAAGTTCCATTGCATCCTTTTTGCCCTTTCCCTGATTGGAGCCCGAACCGGAGCCATTATCGACAACCAGTGCCTGCACTTCTTCTTCGGCAGAAGCGGTATTCAGGATGCTGGCTGCAAGTAAAAACAACGCAGTAACTAATATTTTTTTCATCGGATTATCTCCAGGGAAATAGAAATCAAGGTACCTATACAAGTGCCTTACAGACGGGTTTGGAAGATGACGCCGTAAACAACCGGCATATAAATGATAATTATTTGATTCACGTCAGAGAGCCCAGGCAGTGCTCTCTTCTTCTGCATCACCCAGTGTGTGTATGGCAGCCAGGTTCATATTTCATCCACATTACGGCACCCCTGACGGGGGGTTTTGCCGAAAAATCATGGTATTCTCGCTGTTCTGAAAAGGGTGGGCTGTGGCTGTTGCAAAACCCACTGCCCCGAGAAACCACCCAGGGAGATCCGGTTCCATGCGCATCTACAATCGTTTATTGCTGCTCTTTATTCTTGTTGCTACAGGCGTTGCCGCCCAGGCCCAGTCCCTGCGCTGGTCCGACCCGGCCACCTGGCCCAACAACCAGGTGCCGGCTGCCGGTGACAAGGTGGTGATTGCCAGTGGCCAGGACGTGATTCTGGACGTCAGTCCGCCCGCGCTGAACGGCCTCACCATCAACGGCAAGCTCAGCTTCGCCGATGAGTCCGACCTGGAACTGACCACCGAATGGATCATGGTGTTCGGCGAACTGCAGATCGGCACACAAGCCAATCCCTTTACCCACAAGGCTACCATCACCCTCACCGACAACATCGAGGGTGAACAGCTGATGGGCATGGGCGACCGCGGCATCATGCTGTCGGGCGGCACCCTGAACCTGCACGGCAACCGGACCAACGCCTGGACGAAACTGGCGGCCACCGCCGAGGCCGGCGCCACCCGTATCGAGGTGCTCGATGCCAGCCAGTGGCAGGCCGGTGACCAGATCGTCCTGGCCTCGACGGATTTCGATCCGCGCCAGGCCGAGGTGCGCACCATTGCTGCCGTCAGCGGCAACAGCATCACGCTGGATGAGCCCCTGGAATACATGCACTTCGGCAAGATCACCTTCGATGTCGACGAGCGTGGCGAAGTAGGCCTGTTGACCCGCAACATCAAGGTGCAGTCATCTGAAGATTCGCTTGCCTCGTATTTTGGCGGCCACATTATGGCGATGGTCACCAGCAAGATGTATATCGAGGGCGTCGAGCTGAACCGCATGGGCCAGCACCTGGAACTGGCGCGCTACCCGATCCACTGGCATCTCGTCGGTGATGGCGGCAATGGCCAGTACGTGAAAAATTCCTCTATCCACGACACGTTCAATCGCTGCGTGACCGTACATGGCTCCAATGACCTGCGCGTGGAAAACAACGTGACCTACAACACCGTGGGTCACTGCTTCTTCATGGAAGACGGCATCGAACACGGCAACGAATACATCAAGAACCTCGCCATCCAGACCAAGTGCCACCCGACCAAGCCCTGTGTGCCGACCAATCTCGCCGCCGCCGGTGAAGTCGAAGACTATGAAAACCGCCAGGCTGTCAGGCAGAACGGCCAGAATTCCACCGATGTGCTGCTGCCCTCCGACAATACGGTGGCCAGTTACTGGATCACCAATCCGGACAACACCTACATCGACAATGTGGCGGCCGGCTCTGACTCGAACGGCTTCTGGATGTCCCTGCCCGAGCACCCGAACGGTGCGTTCGACGGCTCGGAGGAAAGCATGGCCACCTGGCCGCGCAACATGCGCATGCGCGAGTTCAGGGGCAACGTCGCTCACTCGAACTACGACGGCTTCATGTTCGACCGCAACATCAACACCAACAACACCTTCGGGGTGACCGGCAACATGCATATCGCCCACGCAGATCCGGCGGACCGCTCCAGCCCGATCGTGGAAACCGTGTTCGAGGATCTCACCGCCTACAAGAACCGCAACGGCGGTTTCTGGGGACGCGGTGAGATGCGCACCATCCGCAACTACCGCTCGGCCGACAACGCCATCGGCTATACGCAGGCCTCCGGCCTTGGCGGCGGCGCCAGCCTGGAAGACCCCTATACCTCGCGGGTGGTCGACTCCCTGTTCGTGGGCGACACCGAAAACGTCGGCAATCCCCGGACATCGGAAGAAGTGGCTTACGGCCGCAGCCTGCCCAAACCCATGCTGCCGGATTTCCCGATGCGCGGTTACGAGTACTATGACAACCGCCATGACGTGATCGATACCACGTTCGTGAACTTCGAGGACAATGCAATGCGCAAGACCGGTGCGCTGTCCTACCTGCTGTACACCAGCTTCGGTGTCAGCTCCAACAATTCCGTCGAGGGCCTGACCTTCGAGAACGCCAAGCCGGTGTACTTTCCACCTATGGCAGGTAATTCTCGCTGGGCCAACGACAATGGCAACAGCTCGGCCTACAAGACCGCGGTGATCCGTGACAAGGACGGCTCGCTTGGCGTCGGCCCGGATACCTACGTGGTCATCCACGAAGGCGAGAACACCAGCGTGGCCACCGACCTCGAGGCCTGCCAGGTCAAGACCGACTGGAACGCCGCCGTGTGCACGGGCGATGTCGGGCGCCTGGGTTTTGCGCCGCCGTTCCGCTTCGGTGGTGCGGCGCCTGCCAGGCCCGCTGCAGGGGCGGGTGCTCCGCCGCCGCGTCCGGCGGGCGGTTTGTTTGGTGCGCCGCAGCCGCCGATCACGCTGAGCCGCAGCGGCCAGGATTACACCATCGCTGCCGGCAGCTCCAATGTTCGCGCCGGTACCGAGATTCGGCTTACCACCGAACGGGAAGATGTGTTCCTGCGCCTGTCAGAGATGGACCAGGATTCCTGGGTGATCATCGAGCTGCCGGAATTCGCCTCGGCCGATTCAGGCACGCAGCAGACCAGCCTGGTAGCACTGCGCAACGCCCGTGAGACCTCCTGGTTCAAGGATGGCGATGCGCTGTGGGTCAAGCTGGTTGCCCCGGACAGCGGTCCGCTTGGCCTGGGCGGCGAAACGTCATTGCGGGTCACCCGCTAGACCGAAAGTGATTGCCCGAACAAGAGCCTCCGGCCTGGTGCCGGGGGCTCTTTCATTTGACAGGGGCGGTCTCAATGAGTATTCATGGCAAAGTTTGGAAGCAGGAAACAACGTTCTATGAAAGGTAAGGAATTCACACGCCGGGCGCTGTTGCGCAGCATGGCCATCTTCGGCTTCAGCGCGGGATCTGGCGCGGCATTCGCCGCAAAGAAAACGCACCGGTTTTCCACCGTCAAACGGGCGTTCGATGATCCCTATCTCGAACTCGTCCGGTTATTGAAGGAAGGCTGCGAGATCGAGCACGATCTCATGATCCAGTACCTTTATGGCGCCTATGCACTCAAGCCCGAGTATGCGGGCATCGTCGGTGCACCGGCAGCGAATGCGGATTCGCTCATGGGCGTTATCATCGAGGAAATGCTGCACCTCAGGGGAGCCAACCGGCTGCTGGTGGAGCTTGGAGCTACGCCGATACTGACGCGACAGGACTTTCCCTACGAGAGCGATCTCTATCCGTTCCCGTTCGAACTGGCGCCGCTGAACGATGTGCGCCTGGCGAAGTACACCTATTGTGAAGCCGATCCGGTGCGCCTGGCCCGTGTTCGGTCTTTCGATGACAACTCAAGCTACGTGATGGACAAGATAAAATCCACGCTGGGTGAAAACGAGATCTCGGCCAACCATGTCGGCAAGCTCTACGATGCCATTACCATGACGCTGGCTGAGCTGAAGGAAATCGGGGACCCGGACATCGATTACAACGCCTGGTTCCAGCACATCGGCGATATCAAGGCGGAAGGCGAACACGGGCATTTCAAGTTCTTCCATTCCCTGTATGAGGCGTCCCACCCGCTGATCGCGAACACGCCCGACATCTGGTCGCTGCCGGCATCCGATGCGCGCTACCCGAGCTACGACGTACCGGTCAATCCGACGGCCTATGATGGCCGTCCGAACAGCATCGAGGATACTGACCTGCGCGCCCTGGCCTGGCTCGGCAACATGAACTACTGGAGCATGATGTTACTGCTGGATTCCGCCTACCGGCGCAGTTCCACGCCCGAGGTCGCCCTGGCACAGGCCATCATGCTCGGGCCGCTCAACTCGATTGCGCGGTACCTGCCAACGAAGGGCGCTGCGGTGCCGTTCGACCCCCTGAGCCCGGGCTTCAATCCCGGCATTGACGATGCGTCCAACAAGCGCATCACACACCTGCTGCTGCAGGAGACCCGCGACCTGGCCCGCGATCTCGACAACTTGTTACCGCCTGATTTCGATATCCGGATTTACGACCGGCTGCTGCAGGAAGTGTGATCGCAGCCCTAGGGCTGCAGCGTTGCGAGATACGCGATGACATCCGCCCGGGTCTTGTCGTCCGGGATCAGCATCGGCATGAGGGTGCCGGGCACCATGGCCATGGGATTCACCAGGAATTGATCAAGCGTCTGCGGGCTCCAGGTGAGCCCGGAGCCCTTGAGCGCCTCCGAGTACTTGCCGAAATCAGGCTGGCTGCCTGCCGCGCGACCGACCACCCCGAGCAGGTTGGGGCCTTCCACGGGGCCGCCCGTTTTCTGCGTGGCATGGCAGACGCTGCACATGGTGTTGAAGGTTGCCTTGCCGTGCTCGATATCCGGCCCGGCAACCGCCACGCCGTCTGCCGCACAGGCGGAAGCTGCGGAAACGACTGCTGCAGGGGCGAGGAAGCGGATAAAACGGGGCATTAACTACAGGCTCTTGATGGTCGGCAACGGTTTATGGTCGGCACGGGTGATGCTGCGACCGGGCGTAAGTGTAACAAAGTCCGCTTCCCGGTGGTCTATCTTCCGGAATTTACCGGGTTTCACTTTTTTTTCACAAACTTAGCGCATAACATCGCATACGCTTTGCCATAAAATCCGGCGTCAATTTTACGTGTTAGTCATTCACTTAGGTTCGGGGAATCAACATCATGAAAATGCATAAACGCGCGTCCTTACTGTCCTGGCTGCTGCCGGTCGGTTTCCTGCTCGGCGCCGCCCACGGTGCCCTGGCACAGGGTGCCCTCTGGTCCGATCCCGCTACCTGGCCGGGCAACAGGGTGCCGGCCGCGGGCGACAAGGTCGTGATTGCGAGCGGCCAGGACGTGATCCTGGACGTTAGTCCTCCGGCCCTGAACGGTCTCACCATCAATGGCAAGCTCAGCTTCGCCGACGCGGCCGACCTGGAACTGACCAGCGAATGGATCATGGTGTTCGGCGAACTGCAGATCGGCACCGAAGCCAGGCCCCATACGCACAAGGCCACCATCACCCTCACCGACAACATCGAGGGTGAACAGATGATGGGCATGGGCGACCGCGGCATCATGCTGTCGGGCGGCACCCTGAACCTGCACGGCAATCGCACCAATGCCTGGACCAAGCTGGCCAGCACCGCCGAGGCCGGCGCCACCCGCATCGACGTGCTGGATGCCGCCCAGTGGCAGGCAGGTGACCAGATAGTCCTCGCCTCCACGGATTACGATCCACGCCAGGCCGAGGTGCGCACCATTACCGCTATCAGCGGCAATACCCTGACGCTGGATGCGCCGCTTCAGTACATGCACTTCGGCAGGATCACCCATGGCGTCGACCAGCGCGGCGAAGTGGGCCTGTTGACCCGCAACATCAAGGTCCAGGCATCCGCTGACGCCGACGAGACGTACTTCGGCGGTCACATCATGGCGATGGTCACCAGCAAGATGTATATCGAGGGCGTCGAGCTCAACCGCATGGGCCAGAACCTGGAACTGGCCCGCTACCCGATCCACTGGCATTTGGTGGGCGACGGCGGCAAGGGCCAGTACATCAAAAATGCGGCCATCCATGACACCTACAACCGCTGCGTGACGGTGCACGGCACCAATGACCTGCGTGTGGAAAACAACGTGACCTACAACACCGTGGGCCACTGCTTTTTCATGGAAGACGGCATCGAACACGGCAACGAATACATCAACAACCTGGCCATCCAGACCAAGTGTCACATGACCGAACCCTGCGACCCGACCAACCTGGCCCCGTTCGGTTCGACGAGTGACGGCCTGAACTTCAAGCTCACCGGCCAGGACTCCCCGGAAATCCTGATTCCTTCAGACAACACGGCCTCGTCGTTCTGGATCACCAACCCGGACAATACCTACATCGGCAACGTGGCCGCAGGCTCCGACTCGACCGGATTCTGGCTGGCCTTCCCTGTACACCCGACCGGCGCCTTCGAAGGCTCGGACGATAGCCTGGCCACCTGGCCCCGCCGCACCAAGTTCCGCGAGTTCAGGGGCAACGTCGCCCATTCGAACTTTGACGCGTTCATGGGCGACCGCGCACCCAGGGCAGATGGCCATTTCGCAGTCGGCGGGTATATCTCCCTGGTCGATCCCGCTGATGAAAACAGCGCGCAGGTAGAATCCGTCGTTGAGGATTTCACCGCCTACAAGAACCGCAACAGCGGCATCTGGGCCAGGGGCGAACTGCATCTCTATAAGGGCCTGAAGTTTGCCGACAACGGCATTGGCTTCACGCATGCCTCCGGCGCCTTCGGTCAGGCTGCCTATACCTCGCGTGTGGTTGATTCACTGTTCGTGGGCGAGTCCGAGAATATCGGCAACCCCAGGGAGCCGTCGGAACTGGCTTACGGCCGCAGCCTGCCGCAACCGAAGATCCCCGATTTCCCGATCCGCGCCTACGAGTTCTATGACTTCCACCACGAACTGGACAACAACACCTTCGTGAATTACGAAGACAACGACACCCGCAAGACCGGTGCGATTTCCTACCTGTTGTTTACCAGCTTCGGCATGAGCTCCAACAACGTCGTTGAGCGCTCCACCTTCATCAATGCCAAGCCGGTGTATTTCCCACCGATCGACAACCGCTGGAGCAACGACGATTACGGCAACGTCATCTACAAGCATTCGGTGTTCAAGGACAAGGACGGCACCATCACCGGTATCCCGAATTCCTACATCATCAATGACACCGGTTACGACGCCGATGACGCCTGCGAGGCCAGGCCCACCTGGAATGCTTATGTTTGCACGGGTGATATCGGCCGTATGGATGTCGGGGGCGGTGGCGCCCTGGGCTTCGGCTTCGGGGGCGGTCCGCGCCCGACCGACTTTGAAATCGCACCGGGCGGCGGCCGTATCAGGGGCACCCTGACGCCGTCGGAGATTGTTCTCAGCCGCAACGGCAAGGAGTTCATGGTCGAAGGGGAAACCAATGTCCGCGCGGGCTCCCAGTACACGTTAAAAACCGAAAAAGAGTCCGTGAACATCAGGTTGCGCGAACTGGATGAAGGTTCATGGGTGATGTTCGAACTGCCGGGCTTTACCACTGCGGATTCCGGCACAGCTGTGAACGGCCTCGATGCATTGCACATGGCCAATGCCACGTCGTACTACAAGGGCGATGACGCGCTGTGGGTCAAGGTGGTCTCCACCGGCGACATCATGGGCAGCGGCCCGGGCAGGGGTCCAGGCCCAGGCGAAAGCGTAAAAGTCAGCCGCTGATCAGGGCGCCTCTGAACGAAAGCAAAACCCCGGCTCATGCCGGGGTTTTGCTTTTCAGGGTATTCATCTGACTTTGCCAGTTTGACAGGCTTTTTCTGGGAAATGCTCAGTCGTCCGTCGCCCCGACCATGATGGCTATCAACGCCATGACGCCGCCATAACGATACGCGGCGCCCAGAATGGCGGCACCCGCTTCATTGGCACGCCAGAGGTCGAAGAAGTTCTCGGCAATGGCGATAAATCCACCGAACAGCATGATGACCGCGATGCCGCAGCCGGCCATGCCGAGCTGGCGGGCGGCTTTGAAGGCGGCGTTATCGTTGCGGGAAAACCACATGCGCCAGGCAGACAGACTGCACAAACCGGCAGCAGCGACCTTGGACAGGAAGATGAACAGTACACCAAGCCAAATGACCAGCGGGTTGGAGGTGGCCTGCCAGCTCTCCGCGCCACCCTCGAACAGGGACATGGAGGTTACTGCTTCCACGTAGGTCAGCGACTCGGTCCAGTTGGTGATGTTGTACAGTGCGCCGCAAATGGCCCAAAGGGCGGCCGTTGCCATCAGGCCGACCTTAACAATCCGGTACATCAATACTTTCCTCTTATTATGACTTTTTAATGTTGGTTACTCTTCAAGGAAGCTTTCCGGCAGCTGCAGGAAACGTTGCGCGCTTTCCGGATCGCAGGGCAAATCGATTTTCTCGAAGTCCGGCGCATATACCCAAGGCATCTCGTAGCTGATCGGTCCGTTGATATACAGCGGGTCGGTCATCTCGAAACTGTAGGTGATGGTGGTGCCATCCTCGCCAAGTTCGAAGCGCTCGACAAGATGCTTGTCCGGACCGGACGGCAGTTTCTGCGCATTGCCCATGCCGTGCTCGGCAAACTTTGCCGTGTCGACCACCAGCACATCGCCTTCCCAGTGCCCGATGGAATGGCCCTGCACCGAGGGTTCAATGCCTTCGTGCGAGGTCTCGTTCATATGAATGATGCGTTCCGCGCTCTCAAGCTCGGTGCGGATGATGATCTGGTCCTCACCCAGCGTGATCGTTTTGGCATCCCCGATGATCATCAGGAATGGCGACGCATAGGATACGCAGTTTTTGCCCGGATTATTGGCGTTCTCGAAGGTTGCGTGCGCGCGCAAGCCCGCTTCCGTCAATGGCCAGTCGGTGGGTTCGAAGAAGAAAAAATGCCGGCTGATCTCGGGCGTGGTGACGGTGCGCCACTGGCCGGCGAGGGTGGGGGAGCCTTCCTCGGGTACGACGACAACCGGCGCGCCGCTGTTGACCTTGCGCATTTCCAGCAGGATGTTGTCGGGCGTGATCAGGCGGGCGCCGAGCGCATGCCTCTGGCTGGGGTTGGTCGAGGGGTTGGCGAAGATGGTGACATGGTCACCCACGGCGACGGTGTCTTTCGCCCAGCCGCGGTTGCGCATGACCACCGCCGAAGACGCTTCGATTTCCCAGGATACGGTGCCGCCGTCGGCGCCCGTCGTTTCCAGGAGAATGTAGGTATGCGGGTTGGCCCATGAGTATTCGGTGATTACGCCCTCGAGCGTCACCTCGCTTTCCAGGTCGTAGGGTGCCCAGCTGTGATGGGCCTGCGCGGGCAGGACAAGCACTATGAACATCGGCGCGATCAGCGCCCGGCATGAAATCAGGTTTGTCATCCGCTCCCCCTTCGATGCTTGCGGAAAGTGATTACGTTATCAGTGTCCCGCGAATTAGTCACTCGAAGCTGAAGATGTCTTCTTCCTGCGGCTGCTCCATGCCGTCTTCCCAGAATTTCTCCCACAGGTGCGCCCAGGGCCGCCCGTACATGTCCGGTATCTCGTATTCGATCACGTCACCGGGATTGAGCGGGGTCGCCGAGCCGTCGATCGGGAAAATGGACTGCACGCATTCGATGAACGGCTGCGGTTCGCCTTCCTCGAAACCGCTGAGCCGTGTGAGGTTGCGGATAATGCGCACCGGTTCCACCAGCGCCTCGGGGTCATAGAGGATGGATTCATGGTTGAGGCCGAGGAAGTTGCCGTCAGCGTCCCGGTTCGGCGTGTAGATCTCGATGGTCTGCATCCGGTTCGAGAATTCGAAGGCCGCGTGGCTGGACCAGCCCTGGATGTTCGAGGTCCAGGTAATGAGCGTATCGCCGTCCCAGAAACCGATGGTCTCGCCGTACCAGCGTGGCACGTCGGCGCCCAGCCGGGGTACTTCTCCGTCAACGTCGTTATCAATAGTGAAGGAGCGACCGATGTGGATATTGGTGATGAAGTTGCGCGCGACGCCGCCGAGGAACTGCACCATGTTGGGGGTCACCATGACGGACTGCTCCCACAGCGCGGACTCGTGCCAGCGGCGCAGGAAGCCTTCCGCCCAGCAGTACTGCGATGGCCACTGCGGCGCATTGGTCTTGCCGTGGTGATAGGCCTCCTGGACGAAGCGCTGCTGGTATTCGGGTGTCAGCAGCGACAGGATGGTCGGCACCTGCACGTGGCGCATGCGAATCCAGTACTGGTTGTCCGCCTTCGCGGGATGATCGTAGCGCCCGGTCCATTCGCCGGGGACGGTGGCGTAGGTGTGCTCGGTGGGGCCGCCGCGTCCACGCGTCTCGGCGAGCAGGGCTTCGTAGTGTGCCTGAGCGGTGGCAAATGGGTAGGGGCTCACGATCGACTCGCGCGGATAGTCGCGGTCGCAATATCCCCAGGGCGCAATGGCCGGCGGGTTCTCGCCAATCAGGCCATCCTGGCCGCGGAAATCCTCGAGCGCGGCGGAGCTGTTGCAGCGGAAGTAGCGGGGATCGCTCCACAGCTCGCGATCCTGGTAGAAGTCTGTCGTCGTAAAGAGATCTTTGGGGAGCGGTTCGATACCGGGCGGTGTGGCGCCGTCGCGGGCCGATCCGACGAAGCCGGTGCCCGGGTCGCGGCGCGGATCGAACGGGATCTGTGTCCGGTAGGCCGGGTTGCCGAGCCCTGTGCGGGTGGTCGCGCCGGTCATGTGGTACTCGTTCAAATCATGCTCGAGCGGCCATGCCCGTCCTACGCTGTCGAAGCCAATGTCCGCCACGGTCTGCGCGAATAGTGAGGTCATGGTGAAAGTCATGAATGCTGACACGGCCAGCCGCAGGGTTTTGTTATGCATGGTTATCACCCTTAATAGTGTGTGTTCGTAGTCTAGCCGCTCTGGCGCGCCGGAAGCAAAGGGGAAGCAATGGAGGCAGGCTAAACGGATGTCATTGTTATGCGGGTTTGTGGTCGCTACAATCAGCCCCTTTTCGCCAGCCTGTCTCCCAATGAAACCCTGCTTTGTCCTGTTTCTCTGCACGTTCGGGTTGATCAGCCCGACAACTGGTCTTGCAGCTGAAAGCCAATCCTTGGACAACTGGCAATTTTCCTTCAGCGGCAGCCACCGCTCCCGGCTGCTGACACTGGACAATCCGTTTCGTCCCGGCCTCAGCGGCAGCGACCAGGCATTGAGCATGCGCACCCTGGGCAGGCTGCAGGCGGATCGCGGCGCCCTGTCTCTCGTTATCGAGCTGCAGGATTCCCGCAATTACCTGAACGATGCAGGCAGCGGGCTGACCACTCATGAAATCAATGCCGTGGAGCCGCTGCAGCTGTATGCGGCCTATAACCTTAAAGACACCTTCCGCGATGGCGATGCGTTGAACCTCAAGGCCGGTCTGTTCACTCTCGGTCTGGGTAACCAGCGGCTGGTCGGCCGCCACGGTTATCGCAACACCATCCAGAACTTTTCCGGCGTGCAGGTGCAGTGGCAGCCAACGGCTAACAGCACCCTCACGACCTTCTGGGTCATGCCGGTGGCCATCAGGCCGGCAGACCCGACGGGTTTGCTGGACAATGACATCGAACGGGACGAGGCGGATGACGCCCTGCAGTTCAGCGGCATTTATTACCGGACGGTCCCGGTCGCGGGTGGCCCGACTCTGGAAACCTACCTGTTCGGCCTGCACGAACAGGATGAGGCGGGCAAAGCGGGCACAGCAGATCGCGAACTCTACACTCCCGGCTTCCGCATCCTCACATCACCTGCAGCAGGTCACTGGCATTACGAACTGGAGTTGGCCTACCAGTGGGGTTCACGGCGAGCCGGCAAGCAGGCCAGCGATACCAGGACCCTGGATGTCTCGGCGACCTTCGTGCAGGCCAACCTGGGTTACACATTCCCGGTTGCCTGGCAGCCCCGGCTTGCCCTGGAATGGACCCGGGGCAGCGGCGACCGCCAGCCGGGGAATGTGCAATTCGAACGCTTCGATGGCTTGTTCGGTCCACGCCGGGAGTTCGGGCCCACCGGTATTTACGGTATTCTGGGCCGCAGTAATTTTCAGTCTGCCGCCCTGCGCCTGCAGCTGGAGCCGGCAGAGGGCGCCGATGTGATGCTGTCACTGCGTCATAACACCCTGGCTGCCGCCAGGGACACATTTGCCAGTTCCGGTGTCCGCGATGCGTCCGGCCAGGCCGGGAAGAACGCCGGCGACCAGTTTGAATTCCGGGTCAGGCACTGGCTGAAACCGCAAGTGGTGCGCCTGGAAGCCGGCGGTGCGTTTTATCGCAACGGCAGTTTCTTCGACCATGCGCCGAACGCGACTGGTGCAGGCAACCCTTCATTCTTTTATACCGACCTGACTTTTTTCTTCTGACTGTATCCGAAAGGATTCTAGAGGGAAGCTCCCGCCGTGGTGTTTACCTGCACGTATTGAGATACCATTGGTGCATTAAAGAGACTTTTCCATTCGGACCGGGGAAAGTGTATTGAATAGACATACTTTCACATTGACAGCTGTTGCCGTGGTAGCCGTCTGGAGCCACGCCTCCCTTGGTGCTGATGATCCCGTTGCCGACCTCGAAAACTGGACGCTGGGCACTGAGCGGCAACAGGCGCTCGTGGAGCAATACTGCCTGGAATGCCACAACGCCACGGATTGGGCGGGGGGCGTGGCCTTCGACCTGATGTCCCTGACGGAGCTGGAGCACGACGCGGCGACCTGGGAAGAGGCCATACGCAAGGTGCGCGCGGGCCTGATGCCACCCCAGGGCAATCCCCGGCCGGAACGGGCCGTTCTCGATGGCATGGTGCAGTGGCTGGGCACCGGCCTGGACCTGGCGTGGGCGCAATCACCCAACCCGGGTGCAGAACCGGTGTCACGCCTGAATCGTGCCGAGTACGCCAACGCGGTGCGGGATCTGCTGGCCTTCGATGCCGGCGATCTCGTGCTCAGTCTGCCGGCGGATGCCACTGCAGCCGGCTTTGACAATATCGCCGAGGCCCTGAGCATGTCGCCAACCCTGCTGGAAGGTTACCTGGCGGTGGCAAGACAGATCAGCCTGCAGGCGATCGGCGATATGTCCACGGCGCCGACCCAGGTCGAATACACGCCGGGTGACGGCGTCTCCCAGCAGGACTACGTCGAAGGGTTGCCGCTTGGTACCCGCGGCGGCATGCTGGTGGAGCATTTCTTCCCGGTCGATGCAGAATATGAATTCAATGTAGCGGCCAACATTCCCGTCTACGGGCGCGGCAATGACCAGGGTCGTATGATCTGGTGCGGCGGTCCGCAACTGGAAGTCATGTTCAATGGTGCATCCCTGCCGGTCGAAGACCCCGAACGCTTCCGGCTCAGGGTTCCCGCCGGTTCACATACCATTGCCCTGGCGCTCATCGATGAGAAGCGGTGTATCGGCGCCGGTGAGCTCTATCTCGCCGAGACCAACGCGTCGGGCGGCGCTGTCCGCAGCCTTGAGATAGACGGCCCGTACAACATCACGGGACCAGGAGACACGCCAAGCCGACGGACCATATTTACCTGCCAGCCGGCGCGTGCCGGGGAAGAAGCGTCCTGCGCGCGCCGGATACTGGCGAACCTTGCGACAAAGGCGTACCGGCAGCCGATCGATCCCGGCGACAGGGAAGTGGACACGCTGATGCGGTTCTTCGACATGAGCCGCAATAGCGACGGCGGGACGTTCGAGAGCGGCATACAGGGCGCACTGACCTGGCTGCTGGTGGACCCGAGATTTCTGTACCGCTTCGAGGCGGAGCCGCAGGGGCTGGCCGACGGCGAGGTGTACCGGATCAGCGATCTGGAATTGGCCTCCCGGTTGTCGTTCTTCCTCTGGAGCAGCATCCCGGATGCGCAGCTGTTGTCACTGGCCGCAGCAGGAAGGCTGGGCGAGGAGGGCGTGCTTGCACAAGAAGTGCAACGCATGCTGGCGGATCCGCGCGCCGACGCCCTGGTGGAAAATTTTGCCGGTCAATGGCTGAAGCTTCGTGAGCTGGATGCGGCCGCACCGCAGGACACGGCATTCGATTCGGCCCTGCGTGAGGCCATGCGACAGGAAACACTCCTCTTCTTCCAGAGCATCGTGCGCGATAACAGCAACCTGCTCGGTCTGCTTGACGCCGACTACACGTTCCTGAACGGACGTCTCGCCGCGCACTACGGCATCAGCGGTGTCCACGGCGGTTACATGCGCAAGGTCGACCTGCCGCCCAACAGCCCGCGCAGGGGGCTCCTTGGCCACGGCAGCATCCTGACCGCCACGTCGGTGCCTGACCGAACCTCGCCGGTGATCCGTGGCGCCTGGATAGTGGAAAACCTGCTCGGTGCGCACGTGCCGAGTCCACCGCCCGGCGTCGAGACCAATCTCGACCCGCAAGCGGCGCCGGGAGAGCAGGCGCCCGCCGATACCTTGCGGCAGAGGCTGGAACTGCACCGCATCGATCCGGCCTGCGCGGCCTGCCACAAGATCATGGATCCCATCGGGTTTGCGCTGGAGAATTTCGACCTCATCGGTCGCTGGCGTTCGCTCGACAATGGCCTGCCGATCAACACCCGTGCCGAGATGGTCGACGGCACTCCGGTCGACGGCCCAGGCACCCTGCGGGCGGCCTTGCTGGCCAGGCCGGACGCCTTTCAGGCTGCCATCACCGAGCGCCTGCTTACCTATGCCCTGGGCAGGGAGCTCAAGTACTATGACGAGCCTGCTGTGCGGCGCATCGTTCGCAAGGCAAACGCCGACGGCTTTACACTGACCGCGCTCGTGCAGGCGATCGTGACAAGCGATCCTTTTCAAAAGCGCATCAAGCTGCCGCTGGCTGTGATGGCAGAACAATGAACGGAGATAGCACATGCATTTCCTGACCGGGAAACATGTATCGCGCAGGAAGCTGCTCAGGGGAGCGGGCGTTGCACTGGGCCTGCCCCTGCTGGAGTCCATGCTGCCCGCAGGGATGGTGCGTGCCGCCGATCAGGGTACGCCGGCCTCGAGACTGGCCTGCATCTATATACCACACGGGGCTATCGCGGATCGGTGGGTGCCGTCTGGGGTGGGCCAGAACTGGGACTTCACGCCAAGCCTGAAGTCCCTGGAACCCTACCGCGATTACATCAACGTGGTCAGCGGGCTGGCCTTGCCGATTGCTTACGAAGGGGACCCTTCCGCCGGCGGGCATCACCGGCGCGCTTTCCAGTGCTGGCTGACCGGTGTCGCGCCCGGCACTGGTCCGTCGCCCACCTCGATGGACCAGGTGGCCGCGGATTTCATTGGTCAGGAGACGCGGCTGCCGTCACTGGAACTCGCCCTGGAGGAACGCGCCTCCATTTCCTGGCGCACACCCGCAAATCCGATGCCGATGCAGATCAATCCACGCGTGGTGTTCGAGCGCCTGTTCGGCGACGGCAGCACCCCCGCGCAACTGGCTGCGCGCCGCGCGCAATCGGCCACCATTCTGGATGTCGTCCGGGATGAACTGCTTTCCCTGCAGCGTACGCTGCCTTCGGGAGACAGGATCCGCATGGAACAGTACCTCAATGACGTAAGGGAAGTGGAACGCCGCCTGAGCCTGGAAATGGATTCGCTGCCCGGAGACCTCGCATTGCCGGAGCGTCCGACGGGCATACCTGAGCGCTTCGAAGACCATGCAATGGCGATGTTAGATTTGATCACGCTCGCCTGGCAGGCCGACATGACACGCGTGTCGACGCTGCTGCTGGCGGCGGAGCTGAGCAACCGCGCGTTTCCCGAAAGCGGGGTGAATGACGGCTTCCACAACTGCTCGCATCATATGTACATCCCGGAAAACATGAACCGCCACGCCACGCTGAATGCGTACCACCTGCGCAACACGCTGGCGTATTTTGTGTCCAGGCTTGCTGCCACGCCGGATGGCGACGGTTCCCTGCTGGATCATTCGCTGGTGCTGTATGGCAGCGGCCTGGGCAATTCCCAGGATCACAACCATAGCGAGCTGCCCATCGTGGTTGCCGGCGCTGCATCCGGCCGGGTAAGCGGCGGCAAGCATGTGCGGATGCCAGACGAAACGCCGATTTCGAACCTGCTCGTGACCATGCTCGACCGGGTGGGTGTGCCGGTCGATGCGTTCGCGGACAGCAGCGGCAGCGTGGATATCTGAGCGCGGAGCAAAGGGCATTATGGCATCGATGAATATCAGGCTTTTCAGGACTCCCCGGGGCACGTCAATGGCGCTGGTGACCTGTGCGCTGATCCTGGTTGCCGGTCCGTTAGCCGCCCAGCCGTTGACAGTGCCGGCACTTGGTGAGGTTGCCGGATCTCCCCTGGCGGCAGCGGCCAGGCAGGGGGATGCCGACGCCGTGCGGGCACTGCTGCGCCAGGAGATGGATGTCAATGCGCCGGGTATCGACGGCACACCGGCACTGCACTGGGCGGTTCGCGTCGATGACCGGAACATGGCCAGCATGCTGCTCGATGCAGGCGCGGACGTGAATCGCGCCAACCGCTATGGTATGGCGCCCTTGCATGTGGCAGTACAGAACCGTCACGCCGACATGGCCAGGCGGTTGCTGGAGGCCGGCGCGCGCACCGAAGCGGCCGATGGCAGCGGCGAGTTGCCGCTGCACCTGGCGATACGATCCGGTGCTTACGACATGGTGGAGTTGCTGCTGTCTCATGGTGCGCAGGTTGACGGCCGCGACCTGAATTACGGGCAAACACCCCTGATGCTCGCCGTGCGGGAGGAGAATCTCGCGCTGGTGCGGCGCCTGCTCGAGGCGGGCGCGGACATCAACGCGCAGAGCCTCGCCGGTGAGGAGCATCCCAGGGTCCTGCCCAGCGACGTGCCGGTCGGGACCTCGCAGGGTGTTGGCATCAACCGGTCGGGATTGCCTGACCGCGGCATGCGCTACCCGATCACCGGCATGAAGACCCCGCTGTCGTACGCAACAAGGCAGGGCAATCTCGAGCTTACGCGCATGCTGGTGGAGGCGGGTGCCGATATCGAGCTTGCCGATGCCAACGGCATCACGCCGCTGATCAACGCCATTCTCAACCACAGTGTCGTGAACGTGAACCGCTCGGGTAAAAGCGATCACCTGGCGATTGCGCAGTACCTGGTGGAGGCGGGGGCCAACGTCAACGTCGTCGACTGGTTCGGACAGACGCCGCTGTGGGCCGCCGTGGATATGCGCAACCTGGAATTTTCGGTGACCCAAACCACCCATCGGGTGGACAGGGAGGCGGCATTCACATTGATCGAATCCCTTCTCGCCGCAGGGGCGGAACCGAATCCCCGGATCAAGGAGTTTCCTCCTGAGAGACGTTTCATCGCCGGGACCGGTTTCAACGGCTGGGTCGATATGACGGGACAGACGCCGTTCCTGCGCGCTGCCATCGCGGGCGACCTGCGCGTGCTGCACCTGCTGCTCGAGTACGGAGCGGACCCCAATATCGCCACGGTGGGTGGAACGACGCCACTGATGGTGGCGGCAGGCGTGTCCTGGGCCGTGGCAGAGACCTTCGATGAAGGCCCCGAAGCACTGCTGGAAACCGTGCAGCTCACCCATGCCCTCGGCAATGACATCAATGCCGTGAACTCCATGGGCCTGCGCGCCATTCATGGGGCGGCCAATCGCGGGTCCAACGACATCATCGAATACCTGGCGACTAATGGTGCCCTGCTGGATGTGGCCGACAACGAAGGCCGCACGCCTGTGCGATGGGCTGAGGGCGAGCTGACCGGCGCGCGGGCGCCGACGAGAAAACCGGACACCATTGCCTTGCTGCAGGCGCTGCTGGAATCGACGGGGTCGGACTAAGCTGGTCCAGGCATTGTCTTGCCGGTGTGATCAGGTCAAAGACATCCTGCTCACCCGATCACTATGCATGAGTGCGGCCTTGCTATATATTGCTGGCGCGTTGCGGGTGTAGCTCAATGGCAGAGCAGAAGCTTCCCAAGCTTACGACGAGGGTTCGATTCCCTTCACCCGCTCCAATCCACCGTTTCATGCTGATACACCCTTTGCTTCTTTGCCACGTTTGGCGTTTACTTGTCCTCTCTGTTTTGGGGGATATCGGGGGACGTCATGAAGACCAGGAACACTTTTCCGCATACATTGCTTAACCGCCGCCGCTTCATGCAGGCCGGCGCGCTGACCACTGCAGGGCTGGCTCTGCCGGGCCTGGCGCAGGACATGCGCCTGACCAGCGTGGGCGCTACGGCCCGGACGCAATACGGCATGGTGCGCGGCCTGTTGAAAGACGGCGTTCACCAGTTCTGGGGCGTGCCCTACGGGGCGTCCACGGCCGGGGCCAACCGTTTCATGCCACCGCAACCGCCGGCATCCTGGTCCGGCGTGAACGACCATTTCCAGATCGCCCTGAATGCCCCCGTGGCACCAGGCGCGGAAGAACCGGCACCCGTGGTTACCGCCCTGAACCGCCTCAGCCCGACCGGCGAGGACTGCCTCAACGTGAATATCTTCACGCCCGGTGTGGACAATACCGCGCGCCCGGTCATGGTGTGGCTGCATGGCGGCGGGTTTTCGGCAGGTGCGGGCAATTACCTGTTGTACGACGGCACCAACCTGGCCAAGAAGGAGGACGTGGTGGTGGTTTCCGTCAACCATCGCCTGAACATCTTCGGCTTCCTGCACCTGGCCGATATTGGCGGGGACCAGTGGGCAGAGGCTTCCAACGTGGGCATGCAGGACATCGTCGCGACCCTGCAATGGATACAGGACAACATCGCCAACTTCGGCGGCGACCCGGACCGGGTCACCGTCTTCGGCCAGTCCGGGGGTGGGCGCAAGACCACCACGCTGATGGCCATGCCGTCTGCCGAAGGACTGTTCCACCGCTGCATATCGCAGAGCGGCGTGGCAATCACCGGCATCAGTGCCGATGTGGCCAACGAGGGTGCCGAACGCTTCCTTGGCAAGCTGGGTATCCGCAACAATCAGCTCGACCGCCTGCACGCACTCTCCACCCGGCAGATCCAGGACGCCTACTACAGCGAGCCGGCCATTCGCGATCTCGGCATGGGCCCGGTCATCGACGGCAACATCCTGCCGCGCGACCAGTGGAATCCGACCGCGCCGTCCTGGTCGGCCAACGTACCGTTGCTGGTCGGCTCCACGGAAACGGAAAACGGCTGGATCGGGCCGCCGCCCTATGAGCTGTCGGATGCCGACATGCTGGACCGCTTCACCACTCGCCTGGCCAGCAGCGATGCCGCGAAAGGGCGTGAACTGGCGGCGCTGTATAAGAAGCTGCATCCCGATATGCGCAACCAGATGCTGTGGCTGACCGCGGAATCCGACGACACCCGCCGTTGGGATGCCCAACTGGCGAGCCGGCTCAAGTACGAGCAGGGTGGGGCGCCGGCGTATTTGTATTTCTTCGACTGGTATTCCCCCGTGCACAACAACCGCATGGGCTCCTACCACACGCTGGATATTCCCTTCGTGTTCTACAACATGGACCTGGGTGCGTCCATGACCGGTTCGGCGCAGGAGCGTTACCAGCTTGGCCACGTCATGAGCGCCGCGTGGGCCGCCTTCGCCCGTACCGGCAATCCCGACCACGCCGACATGCCGCACTGGCCGGCGTTCAATCCTGATGAATACCCGACCATGATGTTCGGCGACAGCGTGCGGGTGCAGAATGATCCGAATAAAGCGGTGCGACAGGCGCTGGCAAACTTGCGGTAGCACACAGAGGGCATAACATGAAATGCAGTAAATCATTCCGCAAGGCCGGCACCTCCATCACTGTAGCCGCGTTGCTTGCCTTGCCTGTCACCGCGCAACAGATTCCCGATCCGGGATTCAACAGCGTCGGTCGCGGTGCTCCTGTTGCCGGGGCATTGCCGGAAATCGTAGTCAGCTTCGGTCAGCCGACCGACCCGGAGGAGGCGCGGCGCCGGCAGGAACAGTTTGCCCGTTTCCCGTTCGTGGGTCCGCAGCAGGTGGGTTTCGGCGGCCCCGGTCCCCGCATCGGTTCGGCCTACAATGGCGACACCCCCGACGGAATCGAGCCGCTGGCGATAGATATTTTCACTTCGACGGATTTTTATGCGGATGCTGCACTGTGGCTGGATAAACGCTATTACCGCTGCAACAGCCCGTTTGGCCTGGAAAACCAGCGCGGCGGCAGCGGTGGCGAAATGATGGGCGATGATCCGCCGCGCACCGCCGCATGGGGTCTTTGCGACCAGGATTATCCGCGGGAAGGCATCGTCAGTCCGTACGGTTTCGATACGGCCCAGGCGCATTATGAAGCCCTGATGGCCGAAGCCGAATCACGCGGCGGTCCCACCGAGCACACCTGGGAGTCGCTGCCGCACGGGATGAACGGCCGCTTCGGTCCCGGCGGTTTCTTCGACAGCTGGTACTCGCTGATGGTGGCCGTGCAGATGTCGACCGTGATGAGCGTGCTGACTCCCGAATACCAGCAGCGTTTCGTGCAGGATCTCTATCACCAGGCAAACACCAACGCGCCGCAGTGGCCGTCGCAGTACTGCTGGCCGGAAGGTTTCATGCGCCGCTGGTATTCGGCGGCGGTGCAGGCGCCATGGTCAGTTCTTGTGACACCGAAACTCGTGCAGTTCATGGGCGGCATTGCCGACAACTTCATCACCAACATACACGTTGGCCGCGAGTTCCTGATGGACGGCGCCGTACCGCGACTCGGTGCGGACGTGCCGCGCTGGTATGGCGACACCATCGGTTTCTGGGACGGGGATGCGTTGATCACCTGGACCTCGAACATCCAGGGCTGGGCCGGGCATGGCGTGTTCGAGTTCTCGAGCAAGATGCAGACGATAGAAATCTACACCGCGGTGCGTGACGGGGCAGGCGAGGTCACGGCCATCAACCACGAGGCGATCCTCTATGACCCCGAGGCGTTCGTGGAGCCGATACGGATCGTGCGCAACTACGCAAAAGTCAGCGATTTCGACGAAAGCGATCCAGCCGTTTTTGTCGAGTGCATCCAGACCATCTTCCCGCTCAAGGGTATAGCGACACCGGTAGCGCCGGGTGAAATCATCGAGTTTGAAGTGCCAGACATGTACGGCAGGCCCTGGGCGCAGATCTGGGCGAAGTATTTCGAGAACGGTATGACGCCGCCGGATGCCGGGGCCGATATCTTCGACTTTGGCAACTGAAGCAAGGGGCAGTGGAGCAGATTCCCAGGATTGGGCCCGGTTGGGGCCTGTGATAGATCAATTTTTCCACATATTTATCAGTTAGATACTGGAAATTTCTAATAAAACAGGTAAAGTTTGGCCTCAGGATCCGACTGGTCGCGGGGCGAGCTGGATATGATCAATAAAATCAGGTGCTTAGTGGCACTATCACTTCTCCTGGCGTGCCTGCCAGGGGCGCTGCTGCATGCGCAAAGCCTGAAAGGCTCCAAAACCGTCATGGCGCGGCAGAACCAGATCGCCGTCAATTACGGCTACTCCTTCCTGAAAACCCCGCAACAGGTTCGCTCATTTTACGAAAACGGCTACCTGGTCAAGGTCACGGACAGCAGCACCATGACCATCCACAATGTGTCCTTTCCCTATGCCCGCGCCGAGGTCAAGCTGTTCCTGGAGCGCCTGAGCCAGCAATACCAGAACGCCTGCGGGGAAAAGCTCGTGGTCACCAGCCTGACGCGGCCGTTGGACAAACAGCCCGGCAACGCATCCGACGATTCCGTGCATCCCACCGGCATGGCGGTGGACCTGCGCATACCCAGCAAGAGCAAGTGCCGGTCCTGGCTGCAGTCCACGCTGTTGTCACTGGAGAAATCCGATGTGCTGGATGTGACACGCGAGCGCTATCCGCCGCACTTCCACGTGGCCCTGTTCACCAAGAGTTACGCAGAGTACGTGGCGGCCATGCAAAACAAGCAACCTGAACTCGTTGCGGTGACCCGGGATTACACGGACGGCTACACGGTGCGTCGCGGCGATTCCCTGTATCTCATCGCGCAGCGCACCAATACCACTATCGACAGCCTGCGTGCCGCCAACAACCTGCGCGGCAATTTGCTGCAGCCGGGCCAGGTCCTGATCATTCCGGGTACGCCAGCCCTGTCACCATTGTCTGTTGGCCCGACGCGCGCCCAGGTCGCGGCAGCCAGCGTCTCGCCTGAACCGGCGCCAGCCGTTCCGGCGACAATGAAGCCGGCAGTCGCCAAAGTCGACAAACCGGCACCGGCTTTTGTCGGACCCACGCTGGACCAGCTGGTTGATGCGCCCACCCTGACCCGCCTGGCGGACGCCATCGAAAAGGTGGTGGTCCAGGAAAGCCCGCTCCCGGTATTACAGGATGACCCTGAACAGCAGGCCCAGGGAAATAACCGCAACTACACGGTCCGCCGCGGCGACTCCCTGTACCTCATCGCCGAGCGCAATGACACCACTGTCGAGGCGCTGCGGGCCGCCAACAACCTGCGCAGCATCATGCTCCAGCCAGGACAGGTCCTGACCATTCCCGCCGATCCCGAATCCCTGCTGGCAACCACGTCCGCCCCGGCACTCACCCATCGTGTCAGGCGCGGTGATTCCCTGTGGGAAATCGCCTCCATGTATCGCACCAGCATCAGCAGCCTGGTTGCCATGAACGGCCTGAGCGGCGATACACTGCAGGTCGGGCAGGTGCTGAAGGTCAGCGGAAACTGAATTCCACAAGAGTCAGTTTCAACTGATTCGCCCACCTATTCGAATCCGGGGAACTCGTCATGAGATGCGGACTTTTATTACCGGCCTCACTGCTGCTTGCCGCCTGCCAGAATACACCTTCCTTTATCGATGCTGCGTATACCCCGATAGCGGATTGGCCGAACGTTCCCGTGCAATGGCGCCTGGGGGATGTCGCCGGCGTATCCGTTGACGCTAATGACCAGGTCTGGGTGTTGCACCGGCCCGGCAGCGTGCCGGCTGACCAGTCGGCCATGGCGGCACCGCCGGTGATGGTGTTCGATACCGACGGCAATTTCATCAAGGCGTGGGGCGGATCGGGGGACGGGTACGAATGGCCGGTCAACGAGCATGGCCTGCACGTGGATGCAGACGGTTTCGTGTGGGTCACCGGCAATGCCTGTCCCGAACTGAGTGCGGCGTTTGCCGGACGCCCCAGCGACGATCAGGTGCTGAAATTCACCGGCGATGGCGATTACGTCATGCAGATCGGCCGGGCAGGGCGGAACACCGGCAACACCGATACCGGCAATCTTCATCGGGCCGCGGACGCCGACGTCAATGTGCGTGACAACGAGGTGTATGTCGCCGACGGCTACGGCAACCGGCGCGTCATTGTGTTCGACGCCACTACAGGCGCCTTCAAACGCCAGTGGGGCTATAACGGCGGCGAGCCCGGTGACAGGAATCCCTGTATCTCCACCTTCGACACCAAATTCGATCCCGACCAGTTCAGCATCGTACATAGCCTGCGCGTCGCTGACGACGGCACCGTATTCGTTGCCGACCGGGAAAACAGCCGCATCCAGTCCTTCACCCCGGACGGGCAATTGCTAAGCGAATTCCGGGGCACCGGCGGCATGATCGCCGCACTGGCCCTGCCGGCCGATGCGCGTCAGCGGATATTGATCGCCAGCGAGGAGGAGCGGGGCATCCTGTTCCTGGACCAGGACAGCCTGGCCCTGCTGGGCGAATTCAGCACCCTCGACCTGGAAGGCCCCAACCACCTGATCGCGGTGGACAGCAAGGGCAATATCTACCGCGCCAGCCTGTTCGGCGGAATCATCAAACTGGCGAACCGGTCAGAATGATCACCTTTGATTCGCGAATTTTTGTCCGGTAATATCCGCATCTTTTCCACCAACCGGTATTTCCCATGGGCCGCGCCTACCAGAACCGCAAAGTGTCGATGGCCAAGACCTCGGCCGCCAAATCAAAAGTCTATGGCCGCTACGGCCGCGAAATCTATGTCGTCGCCAAGCAGGGCGGCGTCGATCCCGCCGGCAACCTGAGCCTGCGGTCGATCCTCGAGCGCGCCAAGCGCGACCAGGTGCCGTCCCATGTCATCGAGAAGGCGCTGGAAAAAGCCAAAGGTGGCGGCGGTGAGGATTACTCGCTGGCGCGGTACGAAGGCTTCGGCCCGGGCGGCTGTACGGTGATCGTGGAATGCCTGACCGACAACCCCAACCGCACCTTCGGTGACGTGCGCCAGTGCTTCAACAAAGGTAACGGCAAACTGGGTACACCCGGCACCGTCAGCCACATGTTCGACCACAGCATCATCCTGTCCTTTACGGGTGACGAAGAAGAGGTCATGGAAGCGCTGCTCAATGCCGACGTCGATGTCGCCGACATCGAAGACGAGGACGGCAAGGTCACCGTGTTCGCGCCGCCCACGGAATACGCCAAGGCGAAGACAGCACTGTCAGACGCCTTTGGCGAATTCGAGTACGACGTGGACGAAATCCAGTTCATTCCGCAGACCTACACCACCCTGGCTGGTGACGATGCGGCTTCCTGGGACAAGATGCTGGAACTGCTCAACGATCTCGACGACGTGCAGAACATCTACCACAACGTGGAAGAGTAAATTCAAAGGGGATTTCCCATGCTGACCTTCTTTTATTCACCCGGCTCCTGCGCACTCGCCACCCACCTGGCCCTGGAGCATTCCGGCCTGGCATATACCGCGAAGAAAGTGGACTTCAGCAAACAGGAGCAGCGTTCTCCCGAATTCCTGAAGATCAATCCCAAGGGGCGCGTGCCGGCGCTGGTGACCGATGCGGGCGTGTTGACGGAAAACCCTGCCCTGCTGGTGTACATCGCGCAACTGGCGCCCGAGGCCAATCTCGCGCCTCTCGACGATCCCTGGCTCTTCGCGCAGATGCAGTCCTTCAACAGCTACCTGGCGTCCACCGTGCATGTGGCGCATGCCCATCGTTACCGTGGTTACCGCTGGTCGGATGACGAGGCGGCGATTGCCACCATGGTGAAGAAGGTGCCGCAGAACATGCGCGACTGTTTCAGCCTGATCGAGAGCGATTACCTGCGCGGGCCCTGGGTACTGGGGGATATGTACTCGGTGAGCGACATGTACCTGTTCACGATCTGCCGCTGGCTGGCGGGTGATGAGGTGGATATCAACGAGTTCCCGCGCGTCGCCGATCATTTCCGCCGCATGCAGGAACTGCCGGCTGTGCAGCGGATACTGGCGCAGCTCTGACGCCGCTGGCCTGGTTCGTTATTCGGGTTGCTCGGACCCGGGTCCGTTGTATTCGTAAACACAGGGGCCGCCCTGGCAGCGGAACTGCACCGGTCCGACCAGGATGGTGCGGTTGTAGTCATTCACGAAATCATTCATCGTACTGAACGCCGAGACGTCGGGGCTCGGGTTGCCGTTCAGGTAGGCAATGTAGGCGTTGTTGAGGGCAATCTTCGTGCTGGCCTGCAGGGCGGCAGGGCTGTCGGGATCCTCGAGCTGTGCCGCCAACGTTGCATTTTCACTTTGCAGCCTGCTGCTGATCCGCGCATATTCCGCTTGCCGCGTGATGATGGCGAACAGGTCATCCACCAGTGCACGCTCCTGCTGGTAGCTGCCGGCGGTAAAGGCCGGCTCTGCCGGGCAATCGGCGCCCGCACCGTTGCGGTTTCGGAAACGAATGCAGTTGGCCACGTATTCGCTGCTCAGGTCATTGCGTATCGCCAGCAGGTAGCGGGCCAGGGCTTCGCCGACCGAGAAGGGCTCTTCGGGCGGCTCCGGTGTTTCCGGCTCCGCGGGTTCCACTGCGGGCGTCTCATCACCCGCCACTTCAGCGATCTCTTCGGGCAGCAGTTCCAGCAGGAGGGGCTGGGGGTCGATGGTCAGGGCCGCGTTCGGGTCAGCCTGCAAATCCTGCAATGCTTCTTCCGAAAAGGCCGGCGTGATTTCGGATGCCACCGATGGGACGACGATCCTGGGCTCGTTGCTGACCGGGGTCGCCATGGGGGCTTCTGACTCACCGGAAGGCAATGCCAGGAACAGGGCGACGGCAACCATGAATCCCACGCTGATGGCGATTATCCATCTGCGCGAAAATGACGATTCGGGGTTAGCGCTGTTATCTTCGTTGCCGGCCATCGGGGATGTCTCCAAGGTGAAAGAGGGAGCTGGACTGTGATTCTGTCACCTTTCCGGCAAGATTCAAATCGCAGGGGGCAGGAGCGTTGATATTTATCAAGGCAGGGTCCAATCCGGCAGAGCGTAAGCACATGATGCTATAATTTCGCCTTCTTTGACCTGCAGTCGTATTTACGCCAGTCCTCTTTCATGTCGCCAGAATCCCGTCACCAGGAACATTTCGGCAAGGGTGTCCTGTTCATGCTGCTTGGATCGGTCCTGTTTGCCGTGGCCGATGCCCTGGGCAAGTTCACCACCCAGAATTTTCCGCTTTTCGAGGTGGTGTGGCTGCGCAGCCTGTTCGGCGCGATACTCGTTGCGCTGGTTATCGCAGCTAACGGACGCTGGCAGGATTTCCGGACCACCAACTACCGTGCACACGCCAAGCGCTCGATAGCGGGTTTGTTCCTGAGCCTGTTCATGCTCACGGGCCTGAAATACATTCCATTGGCGGAGGTCACCGCCATCGCGTTCGCAACGCCGATGATCGTAGCGGTCTACAGTGCGGTTGCGCTCAAGGAGAAAGTCGGCAGGGACATTTTCGCCGCCATCCTTATCGGGCTCGGCGGGGTCATCCTGGTGGTCAGGCCGACGCCTGATCATTTCCACTTCGGCCACCTGGCGATGCTGGGTTTTGCGTTGTCCTCGGCCTACCTCAGCATCTCGGCACGGGCGCTGGCGAAAACGGAATCGGCGCTGACGCTGAACCTGTCCATCTATCCCGCCGGCGTGATTTTTTTCGCCGGCTTCGCCATCAAGGACTGGGTGATGCCGGATCCGGCGTCCCTGGCGGCGCTGTTCGGGGTGGCCCTGTTCGCGACACTGGCCTTGCTGTCGATAACCCGGGCCGTACACCTGGCGACACCGGCCAAGGTCACGCCGTTCGATTATTCACGCATCATCTGGAGTGTGAGTTTTGGCTTCCTGTTCTGGGACGAACTGCCGGATGCGGTGACCTGGACAGGGATCGCCATCATCATCTGCTGCGGGCTTTACATCATGAACCGCGGCAGGCGCGGGCGCGCCAAACCCTGATAGCAAAAAGGCCTTCTCAGCGCAGGAATTCGTCGCGGGTGCGGTGGCTGGATTTGAAGGCGCCGCCAAGCGCGGTGGTCTGGGTGGCCGACCCCGCATCCATGACACCCCGTGATTTCACGCAGTAGTGTGTGGCTTCGATGGTGACTGCCACGTCTTCAGTGCCAAGCAGGGTCTGGAGTGCAACCAGGATTTGCTGGGTAAGCCTTTCCTGCACCTGCGGGCGCTGGGCAAAGAAGCGCACGATACGGTTGATTTTGCTCAGCCCGATGATCTTGTCGCCGGGGATGTAGGCGACCCTGGCGCTGCCGTCGATTGTCACGAAATGGTGTTCGCATGTGCTGGTCAGGCTGATGTCTTTCACCTTGACCATCTCGTCTACCTGCATCTTGTTTTCGATGACGGTGATCTTGGGGAAATTGCTGTAATCGAGTCCCGAGAAAATTTCATGCACGTACATCTTGGCGATGCGATGGGGAGTTTCCTGGAGGCTGTCATCGCTCAGGTCCAGTCCCAGTGTCTTCATGATGGTCGTGAGAGAGTCGCGTATCTTGCGGTATTTCTCCTCATCGTCGATGGTGTGGGGCAGCATGGGTGTTTCCAACCCGCGGGCCAGAAGGGCTTCGCGCACCATGAGGGCTTCATCACTGAATCCTGCCGGAGCAGCAGCCGTGGTCTTGGCAAATACCTGGATCATATCGGGTTCCCTGTCTTGTTTTTTAATGGCGTGAATCTTGTACGGAAGAAAATTGCGACTGGATTTACCCGGTTTTGAGCTGGCGCCCGCCGTCCAGTGCCAGGCTGCGCCCCGTGATATGGGTGTTCTCGAGCAGCACTCTCACGCCTGGCGACTGGCCGACAGGGTGACGGAGACCGAATCTGCAAAGCGCAGGGCATGGGGTTTGTCCACCGTGATTTTCGCCCTGGTGACCTGGTCGTTGTCCATCATGATCTGCAGCAGGTCTTCGGCCAGTTTTTCCAGAAGCCTGAAACGGCCGTCCTCGACATGCTGGATGATGCGCTTGGTAATGGTCTTGTAGTTGAGCGCTGTGGCCTCGTCGTCGCTGCGACAGGGTGCGTCGGCCCGGTAGTGCAGCTCTCCATTGATGACGATATCCTGAAGTTTGCTGAGTTCTTCGGGATTGAAGCCGATAAAGGTGCGCAGGCGCAGGTTGGTGATGGTGATGACCGCGTCGTCACGCTGCCAGGCTGCCGGCCTGGTGGCGCCGGTCGGCGAATTCAGGGAATGTACGGATCGCATGACGAACTCCATTTGCAATGATGGTCAGGTATACGTCAGCTTTTCGCCACCGGATTCACCAGAAAACCTGAAAAGCAGGCTGACCGGGGGCCTGGGAATGGTTCAGGCTGCCTACAGGCGATTTCCTGTTGCCTAGAATGGGCGGCTCGGATAGGTTAGTGAGCAAACGAGAAATTCGAGGTGCCGCATGAAAACGATAATCCCGCTGCTACTTATGACCCTGGCCCTGCCCTCCGCCCGCGCCGCAATCGATGAAGATGGCTTTATCCGGCTTTTGCCGGAAGAAGTCGCCTTCGAGGAATACCGGGAAGGGCTGGTCATTTCCTATATTACAGGCCACCCTGAGCAGGCAGGTTTTTACCTGCTCAGGATACGCTTCGCGCCTGGGGCATTCTCAGCACCGCATTACCACTCCACGGATCGTCATGTGACGGTGATCAAAGGGACCTGGTACACGGGCACCGGTGAGCACTTTGATCCTGACAATACCGTGCCCCTGCCTGCCGGCAGTTTCATGCTGCACCCGGCCGGAAAAGCACACTATGACGGCGCCAAAGACGAGGAAGTCATCGTTGAAATCAAGGGTATCGGGCCTGTCTCCAGCATCAACATCCCGCAATAAGGTATCGATGCCAATCATGGGTGCTGAAGGCAGCGCATGTATTCCACGCGTACACTGAGTCACACGGCGATCTGGATAACCGCACTCCTGCCCGGCCTGGTAGCGCTGGGATTCCTTTCGGATGCTGATTTTTCCAGTGCGTCCAGTTGCCTCAATACCCTGGGCCGGCTCGCCGGTATCTGGGGTTTGGCCTTGCTCCTGGTGGCCACGATGCTGTGTTGCAGGGTGCCCGGATTCGACGTTCCCTTTGGCGGACTCACCAAGTTGTGGAAGTTGCACCACCGCCTGGGGTCCCTGGCTTTCATACTGCTGCTTGCCCATCCGATCCTCCTGGCGCTCGGTGCCGCCGGCATTTCCCTGCAGGCCTCAGCGGCCACATTGCTGTCCACGCAGTCCGCGATCATCTGGGGTTGGGTAGCGCTGCTGGCGTTAATGGCTTTCATGGCGCCCACGATGAGTTTTTTCGGGGAGCCAAAATACCAGCGATGGAAGTTGATACACCGGATCGCCGGCATCACGGTAACGTTTGCGCTGATACACACCCTGATGCTGAATCGTGCGCTTCCGGGACATTGGAGCACCATCATCTGGGGGCTTCTCACCTTGCTGGCCCTGGCGGCCATCAGTTACCGGTGGCTGTTCTCACTGTGGCATGCCAGGCAGCCTTACGTAGTGAGCAAGGTGGAGCATCCCGCCAATAATGTCGTGGAACTGAGCCTTGAGGCCAGGGAAAGACCGCTGAAATACCAGGCGGGGCAGTTTGTCTACCTGACACCCCATGATCCGGCCCTGGCTGACGGGGTCGGTGAAGAGCATCCCTACACACTGTCATCGTCACCGCTTGAAAAAGAATTGCGCATTGCCATCAAGGCGCTGGGGAACGCCAGCCGCGCATTGCAGAACATCACTGTCGGCGGCAAGGTCACCATAGAAGGCCCTTATGGCGCCTTTTTCCCGGCGCCGGGGCAGCCCCATGAACCGGAGCTCTGGATAGCCGGCGGTATCGGGATTAGCCCGTTCCTGGCGCGGATTCGGCATTATGCCCACCGGCAGGAGCCACTCGATGTCAGGCTGGTTTACTGCGTGCAGGATGAATCCCGGCTGTTGTTTGGCGATGAGCTGAAATCCCTGTTTGCGAAGGTTCCCGGCAGTCGGCTGCATGTCCATTATTACTATCGTCAGGGGCCGCTTACGGCTGATTTCCTGGCGTCGTGCTGCCCCGATCTTGGGGTACGGACGGCTTATGTCTGCGGGCCCACGCCCCTGATGGACCTGACTGAAAGGCTGTTGAAGCAGGCCGGGGTAGGGCCTGCTAAAATAGTCACCGAAGAATTCGAATTACTGTAATCCTGCCCTGGAGTATGGACATGAAAAAAACCGCTTTCGCCGCGTTCATCGCATTCTGGAGCTCGGTGATCACCTTGCTGGTGACTGCTGCCCTGCAGCCGGAGGTCATCGCCGCCGACGTGGAGGAAAAAAGATTTACACTCGATGAGGTGGCTCAGCATGACAGCGTGGGCGATTGCTGGATGGCCATCATGGGGCAGGTTTATGATTTCACCGACTATATTCCGCAACATCCGGTTCCCCCGGTGATCATCACCGCCTGGTGTGGCAAGGAAGCGACCGAGGGGATGACCACCAAGGGTTATGGCAATGACCATAGCCCGTTCGCCTACCAGCTCATGGATACCTATCGCATAGGCATACTGGCCGTTGCAGAATAGGCAAGTAAATTTGTTGTAAAATAACGCACAGCATTCGATCAATCACTCCCCAGACACCGCATTTCATGACCCAACCCCTGCTTGCCTTGTACGTCACGCCTTTCTGTGGTTATTGCCGCTATGTCATGTCCGCTATCGAGCAGCTTGGCCTGGAAGTGGAGATACGCAATATCGCCGCTGACCGGCAAGCGCTGGAAGACCTGTTCAATGCGCGTGGACGTACCACGGTGCCCGTGCTCAGGATAATTTCACCGGAAGGTGAGAAGTGGATGCCGGAATCCCGCGATATCGTGGATTACCTGCGGGAAGTGAAAGCGGGTGTGTATCCCGGAGTATCAGCACAACAGCCGGTCCCCGGGCTTTAAATAGCCCGGGTTCAGCCGTCCCTGCCGGTATCCGGCTAGGCGACTTTACTGCCGCCAAACAAGCGCTTGATGCGGGCGCCCAGCGAATGTTCCTGCTGACCACCCTGTGAATTCCGGTTGCGGTTGCCGTTCTCCTGGCTGGTGTTGCCACCCTGGGCATTGCGGTTCCGGCTTCTCGAACGGCGGCGACGCTTCGGCTTGCCGTCCTGCTGTTCCTCATTGGCGGCAGAGCGATGTTTCGCGCGCTGGCCAGTTGAGCGGCTGCCTGTGTCTTCACGCTTTGTGTTGGGCTTGCTGCCTGATCTGCGGCGACGGTTGTTGCCATTGCCATTCCTGGCGGGTCTCTCTTCACGCGCTTCAACCGGTTCATCATTGGATGCATTGCTGCGGGCTGCTGTTGGCAGGAACTGCGGCAGATCCGCCCTGTCGATCTTGCGTTTGATCAGGCGTTCGATGTCGCGCAGCAAACCGGTTTCCTCGGGGCTGACAAGCGACATGGCCAGGCCGGTGGCGCCGGCGCGACCGGTACGGCCGATACGGTGTACGTAATCTTCGGAGACGTTGGGCAGGTCAAAATTGATGACGCGGGGCAGGTCATCGATGTCGATGCCGCGGGCGGCGATGTCAGTGGCAACCAGTACCTGGATCCTGTTGGCCTTGAAGTCGGCGAGTGCTTTCGTGCGTGCCGTCTGGCTCTTGTTGCCATGGATGGCGGCGGCGCTGAGGCCGTCCTTCTCCAGGCATTTCGCCAGTTTGTTGGCGCCGTGCTTGGTGCGGCTGAACACGAGGCACTGGTCCGGGCTGGACCTGAGTATGGTGCTGAGCAGGGCTATCTTGTCACCCTTGGGGACAAAGTAGGCGCGCTGCGTGATGGCTTCCACGGTGGAATTGCGCGGAGCCACGTCGATCTCTACCGGGTTGCGGCAAATGGTCTTGGCCAGGGTGCGAATCTCGTCGGAGAAGGTCGCGGAGAACATCAGGTTCTGTCGCTGCTGCGGCAGCAGCTTCATTATGCGGCGAATATCGTGGATGAAACCCATGTCGAGCATGCGATCGGCTTCGTCCAGCACCAGCACTTCGAGGTCGTCAAACTTGACGGCATTCTGCTGGTAGAGGTCGAGCAGGCGGCCCGGCGTGGCCACCAGTATGTCGGCGCCCTTGCGCATGGCCATCATCTGCGGATTTACGCCGACGCCGCCGAAGACGACAACGGAACGCAGGTTCTCGTGGTAGCCGTAGTTGCGTACGCTTTCCAGCACCTGCGCCGCCAGTTCACGGGTGGGTGTCAGGACAAGAGCGCGAACCTGGTTGGGGCGGGCACGTTCGCCCTTGCCGAGATTCTGCAGCAGGGGCAGGGTAAAGCCGGCCGTCTTGCCGGTGCCGGTCTGGGCGGCGGCCATGACGTCGCGTCCTGAAAGGATCGCGGGAATGGCCTGGGCCTGGATCGGGGTGGGTTGGGTATAGCCTTCAGTCTGAATGGCGCGCAGCAGGGATTCCTGCAAACCTAGGGGGGTAAAACTCATGTATTCATTCTCATCTAAACCGCGTCAGCGGTTATATTCAGTTCAACAGCTCGCCAGCGCATAACAAGGCGCTTGTGAGAGTCATATGTGTGTGTACGGCTCAACACCACGGGAGATGATCCGGGCGGAGCGTTGCACGAGTGTGCAGGAGATCGATAGGGAAACTGTTGAAGAAGGGCGTAACGTGAAAGGTACTGCGCGTCTAACAAAAGCCGGGGGTTGGATAACCGCCGTTTTACTCATCTATTGAGTCTGCACCGGTTGCTTTTTTTGCTTGTTGAGCAACCGTGGCGCGCACTCTAGCAGAGTGAATGGGGTAAAGATAGGAGTATTTGGCCAACTGTTGGTCTTTCGCACTCAACCTGGTGCTTTGCGGGAACTATTTAACAGGAAAAACAGTCAGTTAAAGTAGGCATTGGCTGGCATGGGGGTTGCAGGTGCTGTCACGGGACGTGATGCAAACCATTTCCGGGGATTCAGCGTCTAACGCGTGAATATGCATCCCGTCCGGGTTCAACAAGGAATGATCCGGACCGATAAATAATATACAAAGAATTATGAGAAGAATTGCCTCCGTCACCTCCAGGCGCATCATCCTCGCCACCGCCGTTTCTGCCATCGTCATGTCAGGTGCTGCGGGTGCCCAGGAGCCCGGCACGGCCACGACCACGCCGGTCATCGTGCCGACAACCATGCGGATCTTCACCCTGATGGACTTTGAGCGCTTTGCTCCGCGCAACGCCCTGGACATGCTGGAGCGTGTTCCCGGTTTTGCCGTGCGCGGCGGCGGCCAGGGCCGCGGCCTCGGCCAGGCCAACACCAACGTGCTGGTGAACGGACAGCGGGTGTCGAGCAAGTCCCAGGACATCTTCGACCAGCTCCGCCGTATCACGGTCGACAACGTCGAGCACATCGAGATCGTCGATGGTGCGACCCTGGAACTGCCGGGCCTGTCCGGCCAGGTGGCCAACGTTATCACCCGCAACGGCGGCATCAGCGGCCGCTACCAGTACCGCACCATCCATCGTCCGCGCTATGCCGATCCGGCATGGTGGGGCGGCGAACTCTCGGTCAATGGTGCGACAACCAATACCGAATGGAGTGCCGCTTACAATCACGGCTCGGGCCGCGGTGGGGCCGGCGGTCCCCCGGGCTTCATTACCGATGCCAACGGCAACATCACGGAATACCGCGACATCCACATCAAGTTCATCGGCGAATTTCCCCGCCTGTCAGGCAGTTTCAAGTGGAATGGCCCGAACGACATGATCGCCAATCTCAATGCGCAGTACAGTCGCCGTTACCAGGATTTTTCCAACGACGAGCAGCGCATGCCGGTCGACGGCGTAGACAACTTTCGTGATTTCGACTACTGGGGTCGGGGCTATGGTTACGAAGTGGGCGGTGACTTTGAATTCAACCTCGGACCCGGCAAGCTGAAGTTGATCGGGCTCAACCGGCTCGATGATGACGACAGCCGCAACGATTCCGCACTGGTCTTTGCCGATGCGTCGCCGACGACGGGCAACCGCTTTGCCAGCCAGTCCCGGAACGCCGAGCGTATCGGTCGCAGCGAATACCGCTGGGACATGCTGGGCGGCAACTGGGAAGTCGATGCCGAGGCAGCCTACAACAAGTATGAGCAGGCCTCCCAGTTTTATACGATCGAGGACACGGGCGGTTTCACCGCCGTGGAACTGCCGAACAGCGCCGGCGAGGTTACCGAGGACCGTTACGAAGTGATCGTGACCCACGGCCGCACGCTGGCCGAAGGCCTGACCCTGCAATTGAGTGTCGGCGGCGAGAGATCCACCCTGGCACAGTCCGGGCAAAGCGGGCTGACCCGCACCTTCTGGCGCCCCAAAGGCTCGATGTCACTGGCGTGGACACCCCTGGACGGCCTCGATGTATCGCTGAACGTGGCGCGCAAGGTTGGCCAGTTGTCCTTCGGCCAGTTCCTGGCTGATGTCGACCTGGCGTTGGGCAATGCCAACTCCGGCAACGAGGAGCTCAAGCCGACACTGACCTGGGAAACCAACCTGCAGGTGAAACAGAACTTTGGCGACTGGGGCTCAACCACGGTGCAGCTCTACAACACACAGTACGACGATTACATCGACATCATTCCGTTATCCGGCGGGGGTGAGTCACAGGGCAATATCGCCAGTGCAAAACTCCTTGGCGCCGGATGGAACAGCACAATCAACCTTGACCCCATGGGCTGGGAGGGCGTGCGTATCGACATGAATCTCAAGGCGGAGCGCAGCTATATCGAGGACCCGCTGACCGGGCAGGAGCGGCCCTTCAGTAACCATTACGACAGGAATCACGATATTTCCCTGCGCCATGACATACCGGGAACCGACTGGGCGTGGGGAATCAGTGCCCAGTACAATCATGTGCAGCCGTCCTACCGCATCGCCCAGGTAAGCGTGAACTTCGAAGGACCGACCTACAAGGTGTTCTTTATCGAACACAAGGATTTCTTCGGATTGACGGCCAACCTGCAGGTCTTCAATTTCGATGATAAGGGCAACGAAATCTTTCGACGTACCGTGTACGAGGGCCCGCGCACGGAAGGCAACGTCCTGTTCAATGAAAATCGCAAGCTCCTGCTGGCGGAAATCTTCAGGTTCCAGGTGACCGGAAATTTCTAGCACCTGGCGCCACCCGGCTGGGCGGGCATAGAATGCTGTTGGTTCTTGTTGTATTTGGCGTATTATCTGCCCACCCACAATAACACTCACAAAAATCGAGGGGTGTACTCCCATGACGTTCCTGACCCGTATTACCGCACTGTTCCTGCTTGCCGGCCTGATGCCGGCAGCCTTCGCCGTCGAGGCCATGTCGCCTGCCAGGGCGGCCGATTATGTCTCCATCCAGAACCTGGTCATGAAATATGCCCACGTTTATGACTCGCGCGACGTCGAGGGTTATGTCAGCGTGTTTGCCGAGGATGCCACGTTCACTTTCGGCAACACCACGTTGAACGGTCACAAGGATATCCGCAACTTCATCACCGGGGTTGCCAGCTCGCCACCGCCCGCCAACATCAGCCATCATGTCATCACTGATACGCTGATCGAGTTCGTCAGTGACACCGAGGCCCACCACCGCTCCTACTGGGAAATCATCTCGGGCCCGCCGGGGGGTCCGTTCACCGTGGGCGGCATCGGCGTCTATGACGACGTGGTGGTGAAGAAAAACGGCCAGTGGCTGATCCAAAACCGCAATATTCCGCAATAAACCAATTCGCCAAAAAAAAGGGCCGGCATCAAACGATACCGGCCCTCTTGAATTCAGGACTGCGGATTATTTCAGCAGTTCTGCAAGCGGTTCCTTCACCGCTTCCGCCCAGAGCTCGTAGCCCTTTGTCGACGGATGCAGCAGGTCGCTCATGATGTCCTGCGCAATGGCACCGTTGGCGTCGAGGAACACGTCGCCGATGTCCAGGTAGTGAACATGTTCATGGGTATCGAGACGGGAGATGATCTCGTTGATGCGGCGCAGCTCATCGCGTACCGGATCGTCCGGAGCGCCGCGCGGGAAGATGCCCAGCAGCAGGATCTCGGCTTCGGGCCAGCGGGTTTCCATATCCAGCACGATGGCGCCGATGCCTTCGGCGATCTCCATGTGGTTGTTGGCCGCCGCGTTGTTGGTGCCGATCATCAGCATGATCGCCCTCGGCGTGAAGCCTGCGCCCTCGCCGTTGGCCAGGCGGTAGAGCACGCCCTGCGTGGTGTCGCCGGCGATGCCGAAGTTGGCGATGTTGAGGTCGGGCCAGGTCCTGTCCAGGACGGCCTTGCCGGCAAAGGGCCCGGAGTCATTGCGCCAGAAGTCGGTGATGGAGTCTCCCATGAACAAGACGTCCACATTGCCCTGTGCCGCACGGGCCACATTGTTGCGGTGCTTCTCCTCGAAGATCGGCAGCAGGTTCGGCATGATCGCGGTATTGAAAAAGCCGGGCGCGCGAAACTCGATAAAGTAGGGATGTTCATCCAGCAGGGCACGGTCGGCACCGGAGAGTGAGTCCATCAGCCTGGAGTAGATGTCCCGGGCTTGCTGGACTTCCTCGGGCGACGGGCGCTCCGAGCGCACCTCGTCCGGCACCGGCGGGAAATTGAATTGCGCGTATGCCGCAGGCGCCAGCAGGACGGCAGCCAGTGATAGCACTTTGAAGAATCTGTTCATTGGTTTTTCCTCGTTGTTAAATTGTTCCCTGTTTCCTGATCAGCGCGGCGGACGGTACCAGTATTCCGCATGGCAGCCCTGGCAGGCACTGTTGATGCTGGCACCGGTGTCCACCAGGCCGTCCACGCTTTTGCTCTCGATGGCTTCCAGTGTGGCCTGCGTGGTGGTCTGCAGCTGCTGGATGTAAAAGCGCCAGTTGCCGGGACTGGTGGCCAGCAGGTCGCGAATTTCATCCGGTTCATACTTGTACGGCGCATCCGCAGGCGCATCGGCGACAACACGGCCCGGCAGCAGCAGGGCGTTGCCCGCGGCCATCAGGTCTGTCGCGCTCCTGCGCAGCTGTTCCCAGTCTGCATCGGTTGTCGGTTCGACATCTTCCTGGATGCCGTCTTCACTGACCACGTAGCGCACTGCCCGCCAGAGGGTATCTGCGTTGGGCTGGATCAGGGTGTTCATGAGCGAGCGGATGGAGTAGTTGGGGTCGAAGGCCGGATCCGGTGTGGCCGCGAAAGCCATACCCGGTGCCAGCAAGGCGAGGACGAGGCCGTACGTGCGCTTCGAAAGCGTCTTGTTGCAACTATGGCGCAGGCTGGCAATCATTATCGCGCCTATTCGGGATAGGCGATCCGGACTTGTTCAACTGACAGCTGTTCCAGAAAGGCGGTTTCCAGTGCTTCCACCGCACGGACCAGGCCTTTGGGGTCGACAAAGGTGTTCGGGTCGTAGGCCTGGCCCGGGGTGTATTTGTCGTGCAGTCCGTACTGCGCCGCATGGGAAGAAACCCAGATATCCACGGGCATGGTCTTCTGGGTGGCATAGGTGTAGGCGAAATCGGCGGCGACACCGGGATAGGTCGGTTCGTCCAGCAGGCGCTTGCCGGCGTTGATGGAGCCCATGTTCAGGATCGCGACGCGGTAGTCGCGGCCGTTCTCGTTGACCGTGAAGGCGTAACTGGAACTGCCTTCCGTATGCCCGGGATGTTCATGAACCCTCAGGCGGATGTCACCCAGTTCGATGATGTCGCCTTCACCGATGATCTCGTCCACCTCGATGGGATCGAAGGATGCTTCGCCGCCGAAATGGGGGTCGCTCAGGCCGCCGTCTTCCAGCACGCGGGCGTCCTTGGCGGTGGCCAGCATGCGGGCGCCCGAGGCGTCCTTGATGGCCGCCAGGTCCGCGGTGTGGTCGAAGTGGGACTGCGTGGTGAGCAGGATGCGGATGTCTTCCAGGCGATAGCCCAGGGATGCCATGTTGTCGCGGATGATGTCCATGGAGCCTGCCAGTCCGGTATTGATCAGGATATGGCCCTCGTCAGTGGTGATCAGGAAGACGCTGAGGTCTTCGGTGCCGACGCCGTAGAGCGGGCCGATAACATGAAAGGCCGGGAACGGGTTGGTCCAGGCCGGGTTCTGGGCCAGGGCAGGGCCGGCCAGCCAGGCCAGCAGCAATATCGCAACAGTTCTTTTCATTGTAAACATCACCCTTTTGTAGTTTGTTGTCCCTTGTCCCAAGGTATACTGCAGCCCTTTATATATCACTTCAGCCTGCCAATGAAACCACCACTTGCGATACCGTCGACCGACAGGCTGGCCTTCCGCCTGATGGGCGAGGACGATGCCGACCTGCTGTGGGAAATCGACCAGGACCCCGAGGTCATGCGCTTCCTCAACGACAGCAAGCCGACGCCCCGTGCCGACATCGATGACTATTTCATTCCCCGCATGATGGCCTTCACCGACCCGGTTGCCGGCACCGGTCTCTGGGAGATCGCCGACAGGGCCAGCGGCGAGTACCTGGGCTGGATCCTGGTGCGTGAGTACGGCTTTGATACCCGGCTCCACACCCCCGGCAACATCGAGCTGGGCTGGCGCCTGAAGCGCTCGCACTGGGGCAGGGGCATCACCACGGAAGCGGCGCAGGCCATCATGGACGTGGTCAGGTACAACCCGGGGGTCAGCGTGTTCTCGGCGATCGCCGATGTGGACAACGTGGCCTCCATCGCTGTCATGAAGAAGCTCGGCATGCAGTACATCGACGACCGGGTGCACAATACCCCGAAAGGCGATTACCCCGTGGTGTACTACGAAATGCTGAATCCGGCCCTGGCGTGAAACCCGTTTCCGGTTTCTATTCCCCGTCACTGTAAAGCGCCGGGTGAAACTGAGACAATACACGCTTTTCCATTCCCGGAGACACCTGTGAACATCGACAAAGACCTCGTGGTCCGCTTCCACTACACCCTCAAGGACGACGCGGGTGAAACGCTCGACAGCTCCGATGATGCCGAGCCCATGACCTACCTGCACGGCCATGGCGGACTCTTGCCGGGTCTGGAAGAAGCCCTGGCGGGCAAGGCCGCCGGCGACAAGCTGGATGTCACCCTGCCGCCGGAAAAGGCCTTCGGGGAACGCGTGGCCGATGCCGAACAGCGTATTCCGGTGAAACATCTTGGTGGTGCCAAGAAATGGCAGCCCGGCATGACCGCCGTGGTAAACACCCAGCACGGCCATCGCCAGGTGACGGTCCTCAAGGTGGGCCAGACCATGGCCACCGTCGATACCAACCATCCACTGGCCGGCAAGACCCTGACCTTCACCGGCGAGGTGGTGGATGTGCGGGAGGCGACACCGGAAGAATTGAGTCACGGCCACGCACACGGCCCGGGCGGCCATCATCACTGAGCGCCGGTTCCAGGCATAAAAAAACCCGGTTTTGAGCCGGGTTTTTTCTTTTCTGTTGTCGGAATCAAGGGAGCGGTGTTAGCCACACGACCCCTTGAAGCAATACCGCCAGAAGGACACGGACACGGTCGCGCCGTATTCCCTTGAGCGCCCTACAACGGAGAAGTCATAACCCCAGACGTTGCGGGTATCGAAACCACCGTTGATGTATTTCTCATCCGTCAGGTTGTTGCCCCAGACGCTCAGGACCCAGTTGGCATCCTGGGGCGTGTAGGTGATACGTCCGTTGAGGATCCCGTAGGACGGCTCCTTCACGATATTGCCTGACGCGTCGACGGGGATGCGCTGGTAGGCTGCATCCCTCACATAATCCCCGGTCCAGCCATACTTGCCGGAGAAGGACAACGTGC
>CAZVSC010000018.1:36837-51849 GCA_964629325.1 uncultured Enterobacteriaceae bacterium | reverse complement strand
GCAAATTGACACATCGGGGGTGGCGGGGAATAATCGGTCCTCGTGCTGACATTCCAAGGGGGAACCACCATGTCCGACACCGAAAAGCAACAAGACAAACCCGCAACGGGCCGCCGCAAGGTCCTGAAAACCGGGGTCGCCATGGGCTCACTGGCAGCCACCGCCAGCATGCCGTTCTGGTCGCAGGTCGCCCTGGGACAGAACGAGTCCGTAGTGCCCTTCACCGACATGCCCGACGGCTATACCGTGCCGCCGAAACAGCCCGGCGGCATCTATTACCAGGACACCACCAAGATCAATGATTTCTTCTCGCCGAACGGTAATTTCTACGTCATCCAGCATTACACCCAACCCACGATCAATGAGGCAGACCACCGCCTGAAAGTCACCGGCCTGGTGAACAACGAACTGACCCTGTCGCTGGCCGACCTGAAGAACATGCAGAAATTCGAGATCGACGCCGGCTTCGAGTGCGGCGGCAATTCGCCGCGCCTGTTCCAGGGGCTGATCGGCAACGCCCGCTGGGGCGGCGTACGCCTGGTGGACGTACTCGAGGCGGCCGGTCTCGACCGCGACGGCATCGAGGTGGTGTTCTACGGCGCCGACAAGGGCATGGAAAAAACCCGTATCGACTCCGACCTGCAGGTCGAGCAGGCCTTCGGCCGCAGCATGCACATCGACGACGCCCTCAACCCGGACATCATCCTCGCCTATGAAATGAACGGCGAAGCCCTGCCCATGTTCCACGGCGCCCCGCTGCGCCTGGTGGTGCCTGGCTGGTACGGCGTGGCCAACGTGAAATGGCTGAGCCAGATCCACGTGCAGGACCGCCGCTACATGGGCCGCTTCATGGGCCGCGACTACGTCACCCTGGCCAAGCGCAATATCGGCGGCGAGGAACGCTGGGAAGAAAGATCTGTCACCAAGATCCGCCTGAAGTCCTCCATCATCCGCGTTACGAAGACCGGCAACGACCACAACATCCTCGGCTTCGTGCTCAACGACGGCACACCGCTGCGCTCGGTGGAAGTCAGCATCGACGGGGGTGCCTGGCAGCGCGCCGAACTGGACCCGCGCAACTCCAAGTACTCCTGGAAGCTTTTCAACTACACCTGGCGCAACGCCCGGGCCGGCGAACACACCATCGTGTCGCGCGTTACCGACGTGACCGGCGAGGTGCAGGCGACACAGGACGAGATGCCGGAGAAACCGACCCGCTGGGAGAACTATGCGCAGTTCCCGAGAACGGTGATGATCAGCTAAGCCGATATCCGGTTAGACAAAAAAGCCCGCTAAATGCGGGCTTTTTTGTTGTCCGCACGAAAACCACGCATGCGCGTTTTACCGCAATGGAGGTGCGTGTTTTCGCGCTTACAAGATTATTTTCTTGAGGGGTCAGATTGTTAGGGATAGTATGAAGAGAAATTCGAGCATGCGAGCTCAAGATTTTCGAGCATATTCAAGGGGGAATTTCTCGCTTGCACTATCAAGCGAGCATGGAATGGAATTCAAAAAGCAAAATCAAGGACTTGGCAGACCATCCAAACCCCGATCCCATCAAAAAAAAGCATGCCCATTAATAAAATGTTATATGCCCAGTCTGTTTCAACGCTAGTTTCGTGATGGTGATAACGAAACTAGTCATTATTATTCACCACAACTAGAAGATGTCATTATGAGTAAAGGTACCGTGAAGTGGTTTAACCCTGATAAAGGTTTTGGATTTATTACACCGGAAGATGGCGGCAAAGATCTTTTTGTTCATTATTCAGCAATTCAATCTGGCGATGAATACGCGACATTGAAGGATGGCCAGGCAGTAGAGTTTGAGGTCGGCCAGGGGCAAAAGGGGCCTTGTGCAAACAATGTTAAGCCCCTTTAGTGTTAAGGGAGTAAACAGATAACAACCCCCTTGATAACGCCCTTCGGGCTGTGACGCCTGCTTTGCAGCCGCCCGACTTAGAAGGGCGTTATTCTTCCCATGGTGGAACTTCACCCACGCCGACCTGGGCGGAATTGACCAGGATGAAATCGCCAAGCACATCAATCACGTTCGGGTAGAGCTCGCGCATTCTGGCAATCAGTGCCTGCGAACTTCCCGCCGTCTTTGCTTCCCGGTCGAAGGCCAGGATGTAATCGCGGGTAAAAGTGATACTGTCGGCACTGTCATCCAGGCCTGGCAACTTGTGTCCGGCGACCACTGAGGTGGCACCGAGATCGAGCAGGCCGTTGAGATTGTCCACCCAGGCCAGTCGTTGCGCTTCCAGGGTTTCTCCCAACCAGACATGGATGCCATGGAAGGTGATGTCGCCCGCCACCAGGGTTTTCATGTCTGGAATCCAGACTGCCGTCGCGTTGTGGTGGTCACCCTGCATGGGGCCAAGCACTTCAAGGCGATGTCCTTCCAGTTCGAACCAGTCCTGCGACATGGGTTTAGGTGCGGTGGGATAGGATGGGCCATTATTCCCCAGCATCGGACTCCAGCGGGCGATCTTGAAAGGAATCGAACGCCAGATATCTGCCACCACCTCGGGGTGGGAGATCACTTCCGCATCCGGATAGGCATCCAGAACCACCTGCATTGCCCAAAAGTGGTCCGGGTGGTCATGGGTGACATAGAGCGTGGTGAGGTTCTTGCCCGTTTCCAGCATGTCCGCCACCAGTCGGTGGGCATCGGCATTGGTGAATGGGGCGTCGATGAGCACCATGTCGCGCTCGCCCATCACCAGGGTGAAATTGGCGTGCAGGCTCGATTCGTTGGATGTGATGACCTTGAGGCTCAGGTCGTCGGACGCCGCATTAAGCGAACCGGCGGCGAAAGCCAGGACAAACAGCAAGAATTTTTTCATGGTGCACTCCTTATGTAGTTTGTTTTTTATACCACAGCCGCAATGCGAGACCACCCGCTTTCCATTTACGCTGACCGTCTGGTTGCCCCTGTCAGGTTTTGGAGCGCTGCTTTTCCCGCTGCACGGACTTGTACAGCTTCCCCTGTTTGCGCATGCGTTCGTGGCGGTCGGCGATGCTTTCCGCATTGTGCTGCTGCTCCCGCATCAGCTTGTGGTAGCTGTCCAGGCGGCGCTGGCTGACCTGGCCACTTGCCACCGCTTCCAGCAGCGCGCACCCCGGTTCGCTGGTGTGCGTACAATCGCCGAACCGGCATTCACCCAGGCCCCGCAGATCGTCGAACAGTTCCAGTAGTCCGCTGTCGCCACCCGCGAGCTGGATCTCGCGCATGCCGGGCATGTCGATCAGCAAGCTGTCGTTGAGTATCGGGTGCATAGTGCGTACCGTGGTGGTGTGCCTGCCCTTGGCGTCGTCCTCACGGATCGGCGCCGTCGTCTGCCCGGCAACGCCCAGTGCATTGGCCAGGGTCGATTTGCCCACGCCGGAAGAGCCCACCATGGCCAGCGTCGTCCCCGGCGTGCAGAAGCCTTTCAGTCCGTCCAGCGTGGATGCATCGAGCGCGTTGACGATCTCCACGTCCAGGCCGGCATGCAGTTCCCGGAGTTGGTCCAGGTAGATGTAAGGATCCTCGCACAGGTCGGCCTTGGTGAGGACGACCACCGGCAATACGCCGGACTCAAAGGCGAGGGCCAGGTAACGTTCGAGGCGGGCGGGGTTGAAGTCGAGGTTGCAGCTGGTGACGATCAGCAGCACATCCACGTTGGCCGCAATGAGCTGGATATCGCTTTGCTCACCGGCTGCCCGGCGCTTCACCAGGCTGTTGCGGTCCAGCAGCCGGACGGGGCTCTCCAGGGTTGCATCGAGCAGCAGCCAGTCACCGACGGTGACGGGTGGCAGGTTGTTGCACAGGGCCCGGGGTATCGACACCGCGCCGCCATCATGAGCAAGCACAATGGCGTTCTTGTGGACGGCGGTGATGCGGGCCGGCACCGTCGTAGTAATTTCTGCTGGTGAAACCTGCTGCTGAAAGGCCGGTTTCCAGCCCAGCGCCGCCAATGAGCCAAAGGACTGTGTCATGGGGTCACGTCACCGGCTCACCGCGTCGCCGTCAGGCGAGGTTGGTGATCGGCACTTCGGGGTTCACGTCCGCCTCGTAATCCACGCCCGGCACGTCAAACCCGAACAGGTTGAGGAATTCACGCTTGTAACCGGCGAAGTCGGTCATCGTACTGATGTTGTCTGACTCCACCTGCGACCACAGGCCGGCAACCTCGTCCTGCACATCCTTTTCCAGTTCCTTGTAGTCGGCGCGCCAGCGGCCGTCGTCGTCAAGCCGTGGTGTATCGCCGTACAGGCTTTCACGGAACAATAAATCCACCTGCTCGATGCAGCCCTCGTGCGTGCCTTTCGCCTTCATCACCTTGAACAAGAGAGACAGGTACAGCGGCATGACGGGAATGGCGGAAGAGGCCTGCGTGACCACGGCTTTCAATACGGACACCCTGCCCTCGCCGCCCATGTCCGAGAGTGAGGCATTGATGGCGGCGGCTTTCCTGTCCAGATCCTTCTTCGCCTCGCCGATGGTGCCGTTCCAGTAGATATCCCAGGTCAGTTCCGCGCCGAGGTAGGTATAGGCTGTGGTCTTGGCGCCGTCGGCCAGAACGCCGGATTCCCTGAGGGCGTCGATCCACAACTGCCAGTCGGTGCCGCCCATCACGGCCACGGTGCCGGCGATCTCCTCGTCATTGGCGGCGGGCACGGTCACTTCCTGGATCACCTCCTTGTCGGTGTTGATGCCGCGCATGGTGTAATCCTTGCCGATGGGTTTCAGCGTGGAGCTGTAGACTTCCCCGGTCTTCGGGTCGGTGCGACGCGGCGCCGCCAGCGAGTACACCACCAGGTCCACCTGGCCGAGGTCGGCCTTGATGGTGTCGATAGCTCTCTGCTTGATGTCGTCGGAAAAAGCGTCGCCGTTGATGCTCTTCGCGTACAGGCCTGCGGCCTCCGCGTATTGGTGGAAGGCGGCGGAGTTGTACCAGCCGGCAGAGCCGGGCTTGGCATCGGTGCCTTCCTTTTCAAAGAACACGCCCAGCGTGTCGGCGCCGCTGCCGAAGGCGGCGGTGATGCGCGAAGCAAGGCCGTAACCGGTGGAAGCGCCGATCACCAGCACCTTCTTCGGACCGCCCGCGATGGGGCCATTGGCCTTCACATAATCGATCTGGCGTTTGACGTTGGCTTCACAACCGGCGGGGTGGGCGGTCAGGCACATAAAACCGCGAACGCGGGGTTTGATGATCATGGGTTTTCCCTGAGTTGTTCGTGATTATTCTCTGGTCGCAAATTCTAGCACAGGCCGGAGCTACTGGCCGACCAGCGCTTCCAGCAGGTCGTGACGATCGACACGGGGCATTTTTCCGAGCTCCGCCACGCGCGCGTAAAAAGCGGGCAGGTCGCCATGCGCCTGCGCCAGCAGCACATCGAAGGCAGGCACGTGGTTGAAGTATGTGGCCACGGTGTTGATCTTGGCATTGTTGATCTCTTCCGCGAACCAGGCATCGTAGGCGCTGTAACCATTCCATCCTGCCTTCAGCCCGGCATAGTCCTTGCGCAGCGCGTCAAACAACGCCGCTTTTCCGGCACGCATCGCAGCGGGGTCAAGGGAGCTGTCGTAAAGATCATGCAGCTTCGGTTGGTAAGACTGCACGAGGGCGACGAATTGCTCGCGGTAGGCCTTTTCCATGACGGCATGTTCCACCACTGCCTGCGCGTCTGCCGTATCACGGCTGACTTCCAGCCAGCGTTTCAGTCCTTCCATTTCAACCGCGGTAGCGAAGCTCTCGTTGAACTGGGTGTCGCCGGGCACATACACCACCTGGTGAGCCAGCTCGTGGAAGATCAGCGCCGCAAGCCGGTAATCGTCACGATTGATAACGGTATTGAGCACAGAATCGGCGAACCAGCCGAGGGTGGAGTATGCGGCAACACCGCCCACCCAGACATCGAGGTCGTCAGCTGCCAGGTCATCCGCATAATTGCGCGCGCCCTCCTCCGAAAAATATCCGCGGTAGCTGACGCAGCCGGCGATCGGGTAGCACCAGTTCTTCACGTTGAGGGAAAACTCCGGGGCCGCGAACACGTTCCACACCACGTACGGACTGCCGACGTCTGCGTAGGTGGCGAAGTTGTTCTTCACCGGCAGGGCCAGTTCGGCCTCGGCGAAGGCGCGGATGGCGAGAATGGTTTCCAGGCGGGTCCTGAGATCGGCATCGGTCTCCGGATCATCGAGCATTTTCTCAATGCTCTCGCGCTTTGCGAGAATATTGAGCTGCCCGGTCACTGCCTGGCCGTAAAAATAAACGGTATTGCATGCGGCGAGCGACGCGGCCAGCAATACAACAATGACAAGCTTGCTCTTCATGTTATGCCCCGGTCTCGCCGTCGACGGTGATAACGATGGAGCGTGGGCCGCCGCGGTCCCGGTGCTCGCCAAGATAGATGCCCTGCCAGGTGCCCAGCGCCAGGCGACCGCTGGTTACCGGGATGGTAACCTCGCAGCCCACCAGGGCGGACTTGATATGGGCAGGCATGTCGTCGGCGCCTTCGTAGGTATGCACATAGTACGGGGCGTCTTCCGGCGCCAGTACGTTCATGTGCCGTTCCATGTCCTGGCGTACGGTGGCGTCTGCATTTTCGTTGATGCTGAGTGAAGCGGAAGTGTGCTGGATGAAGAAATGCGCCCTGCCCCTCTTGTAGTTCACCAGTTCAGGGAGTTGTTCAAGGATTTCCCGGGTGACCAGGTGGAAACCGCGGGAGCGGCCGGCCAGGGTGATTGTCTTTTGCAGCCAGGTCATTCCTTCACGCGAATCTCGTACAACTCTGGCCAGAGCTTGCCGGTTACAAAGAGACGCTCGCTCCCTGAATCCCAGGCGATGCCGTTCAGCACTTCATCACGGCCGCCGCGTCGCGGATAGAGACCGGCCATGTTGACCACGCCGACAACGTTGCCGGTGACCGGATCGATGCGGACAAGAATGTCCTGGTACCAGACGTTGGCCCAGACCTCTCCGTTGATGTATTCAAGTTCGTTGAGATAGTTGACGGGTGTGCCCTTGGCCATCACCGCTACACGGTGGGTTTCCTGCAGCGTATCAGGATCAAGAAAGCGCAGGAAATGGGTGCCGTCACTGACAATGATTTGCTCGCCGTCATGGGTAATCCCCCACCCTTCCCCGGCGAGAAAGAAGGTTTTCTGCTGCTCGAAGGTGTCGAGGTCGTACACGAAACCGATATGGGACTGCCAGGTCAGCTGGTAAATCCTGCCGTCGAGGATGGTGATGCCCTCACCGAAATAACGCTGACTCAGGTTGTGGCGCTGGAGCAGTTCTCCGGTTTCCAGGTCGACCTGGCGCAGGCTGGACTGGCCGCGCTGGCCGGTGCCTTCATAAAGTTTGCCGTCATGAACAGCCAGGCCCTGGGTCCAGGCGTCGGGATCATGGGGATAGGTGTTCACGATCTCGTACGAGTAGACCTTGAGGGCCTCGTCCGCACCTTGCGCGGCAGGGACAAGGAACAAGGTACAAGGTACAAGGAGTGCCGCCCCAAGCATGCGCTTCAATTTTTCAGATAAATGCAACAATGTAGTTCCTAGATTCTTGTCTCAAAATACATACCCGTTCGCGGAAGCCTATGTTGAACTCCCTTGTCCCTTGTCCCTTGTCCCTTGCTCTTTAAGGGACGCCAGTCCCTGCTCGCTGGCCTCGACAATACCCTTCTCGGTGATAATGCCCGTGACCAGCCTGGCCGGCGTGACGTCAAAGGCGTAGTTCAGGGCAGCGCTGCCTGCCGGCGTCAATCTTACCGTATCCAGCACGCCCTGCGTATTTAGACCACGGATAGCGGTGATTTCTTCACTGCCTCGCTCCTCGATGGGAATGTCGTCGGATACCCAGTCTATACTCGAAATCGGCACCGCAGCGTAAAACGGGATGCCGTTGTCATGGGCCGCCAGCGCCTTCAGGTAAGTGCCTATCTTGTTGCAGACATTGCCGCGAAACGTGGTGCGGTCGCTGCCAACCAGGCACAGGTCCACGCGCCCGGACTGCATGAGATGACCGCCAGTATTGTCACTGATGACCGTGTGGGGAATTCCCTGCTGCAGCAGTTCCCAGGCGGTGAGGCTTGCTCCCTGGTTGCGCGGGCGGGTTTCATCCACCCACACATGCACGTCAATGCCCTCTTCCCAGGCCTGGTATACAGGCGCCAGGGCGGTACCGCGGTCAACCGTCGCCAGCCAGCCGGCATTGCAGTGGGTAAGAATGTTGACCGGGGCATTGCTGCTGCGGGCGATATCCCGAATCAGCGCGACGCCATGCTCGCCGATGGCGCGGCAGTTGTCGACATCCTCATCGCAGATGGCTGCTGCCACGGCCAGCGCCTGACGGACCTGTTCATCCGCACCATTCACGGCAGCGATGGCTGCCAGCACCCGGTCCAGGGCCCACTGCAGGTTCACTGCCGTCGGCCTTGTTGCCGCCAGTTGCGCGGCGGCCTGTGCAGGATTGTCGTGCCCTTCACGCAGCGCGAGGCACATACCGTACGCCGCGGCGGCACCGATGAGCGGGGCACCGCGCACCTGCATGTCGCGAATGGCATGACAGGCGTCATCAAGGGAATCCAGGGTAATGATGTCGAAGAAATGCGGCAGGCGCGTCTGGTCGATGGCGCGGACGGTGCCGTCTTCGAACCAGATACTGCGGTAATGGGTGCCTTGGACTTTCATGATGAACGACTGCCGATAAAACGTTAAAGGGATAAAAGGATAAAGCGTCCTCTGCTGGAGCTCGCATTCAATGACTGGCATTTCCGCATCTTGACGCTCGCTTACACCGTCGGATGGCGGTCCTGCGGACCTTATCCGACCTACCTCCCGAAATGTTCACATTCAGTACCAATAGAGACAACTGCCCGAATCGACGTACGCTTTATCCCTTTATCGGTTGATCCCTTTATCGTTTTTTCCTAGATCACCCGATCGTTGCCGCCATCCACCGGCACCTGCGCCCCGGTGGTGCATCCGGTATCCGGTGACGCGAATATCCTGGCCAGCATGGCGACATCGCGACTGGTGACTTCCGCTTTCAGTACATTGTTTTGCTTGTACTGCGCCACGGTCAGGCCGTAATGCCCTGCCCTGGCTTCCAGGGTCTTTTCATCCCACACGCCGGTATCGAACACGGCATTGGGATGCAGCACATTGACGCGAATGCCGTCGCCGCCCAGTTCAAGCGCCGCCACCCTGGCCAACTGCGTAAGGCCGGCCTTGGCAGCGGAATATGCCCCCGCACCCGGTCCGGGAGCCGGCACGTTCTTCGAGGCGATGATGACCACGGCCGGGTCGAGCCCCTGCTTCAGGAACGGGATGGCCGAGCGCAGCAATGCCATGTGCGAGGTCATGTTCAGCGCCAGGCTGGCCTGCCAGTCGCCGTCATTCATGTCTTCAATATTGCTGCTGGGCGTGAAGCTGCCGGCGTTACTGATGACCATGTCCAGTCCGCCGAATATCTTCACGGCCTGCGCGATGGCCTCAGCTATCGCGTTGGCATCGGTGACATCACAGACAAGGCCGAGCACCTGGCCGCCGGTGAACAGCGTTGCAATCGCCGGATTGATATCGAGGGCCAGCACGCAGGCGCCGGCTGCAGACAGTTCGTCCACGCAGGCCCTGCCGATCCCGGACGCGGCGCCGGTAACCAGCGCCACCCTGCCTTCCAGTGCCGGTGCGTTGCCTGCCTTTTTCAGCTTGGCCTGTTCCAGTTCCCAGTACTCCACATCGAACAGGTCCTTTTCGGGCAGGGCCTGCCAGCCGCCGAGACCCTCTCCCCACTGGATGCACTTGAGGGTGTGATCGCTGATATCGGCCGCCACGCCCAGGCGCTTGTGGTTTGGCCCGAAACTCACCCGGCCCTTGCCCAGCCAGATGGCTATGCGCGGCGCCGGATCGAGGCATGTCAGGCTGCCGTCGTCATGACGATCGAAGTAGGCGCGATAATCCTGCGCATAAGCATCGATTGCCGCCAGGGGATCGACGCCCATGACGGCGGGAACCAGCTTGGTGTGAATGGTGTGGTCAGGCGTGATGGGGCCGCGCGTGGCAATGGCAGTAACGTTATCCAGTGCGGCGAATCCGGCACTGCGATCATCCGAGTCGAATCTTGCCAGCATCGCACGCCCGGCCAATCCGGAGACCCGTTTGCGTACAGCCGCCAGGGCCAACAGATCATCCCGTGTCGCGGCATATTCCGCGGTGGCCAGGTTGGCGAAAATTCCCTTGTCCCGGAGATGGTTTTCAACGCGGCTGACCAGATCGATCATGTTTGCGTAACTCGTGCGAGCATCATCGTGGAAAGTGAACAGGCCATGATGCATGAGGAATATGCCCTTCACGGCTGACCAGTCGAGGTCGCGGGTCTCCATGAAGACCTGCCGCGCCAGCACAAAGCCGGGCATGATGTAAGGAAGCACTAGCACTTCATCACCCAGAATCTGCTTCACCAGCTTGTCGCCATTGGGCGTATTGCTCAACGCCACCACGGCATCGGTGTGGGTATGGTCGACATACCTGAACGGGATGATGGCATGCAGGATGGCCTCTACAGACGGCGTTGGTGCATTCGGGTCAAGCAGCGACAAGCGAAGCTGGCGCATCATCTCGCTGTCGCCGAGACTGTCCAGGGTTGCCAGTTGCTTCAGGTATTGCAGGTCACAGGGAGCGAACCCGGGCGCCTCGATCGTCTTCAGGTCCCAGCCCGAACCCTTGACGTACAGGGTCTCGCGGGTATTGCCGAAGATATCGGTGGAACTGCTTTTGACGGACGTATTACCGCCGCCGTGAAGGACGAGGTCCGCATCCTGCCCAAGCAGGCGGGAGGTGTAGACACGCAGAGCCAGGTCGGAATCGCCACAGCTTCTGGCGTCGTTGTCCTGCCAGCGGTTTTCCATCAGACCAGGGAAATAAGAATACAGACCAGGGAGCCTGCCAGCATGAAGAACGTGGGACCAAAGGTCATGCCGAAGCCGGGGCCGCGGGAGGCCGGATCCTTCACGTAGCTCAGGGCATAAATGAAGCGGCCGATCAGCCACACGGTACCGAGACCGGCCGCGATGTAGTAACCCGGCCAGCCGATATTTTCAGCAGACCAGGAGAATGCCAGTATGGCCGGGATGAAGGCCACGAGTTGTTCCAGCGTATTTTGCTGGACGCGGAAATAACGTTCGAAAACCGGGTTGCCGGTAATGGCCGGCGCCTTGACGCCGTACTTGCCGCGCGCCATTCCTACCTGGAAGCTGAATACCAGGTATTCGATCACAGCCAGGACGATAATGAGTATAACCAGTGACATGCTCCACCTCGCTTTGGGTCGGTCTTGACGTAAACACCAAGCCTACCATGACAAAAAGGGCTTACCCTGAAGTGAACAGCCCGGGATATACCCGGGCTGTTTCGAATTTCCTGTTGCAGGGATACTGCGCTGAATATTCCCTGTTACTCCATCACGGAGATCGTGGTCACACCGGCTTCCCTGGCGGAATTCATGGTGCGCACCAGGACATCGGCGCTGGACTGCTTGTTCGGACGAATGATTACGGATGCACCCGGATTTTCGGCCCTGGCCGAAGCGACACGCGCACGAACCGCGGAAATATCAATACGCTCCTGATTGAAGAAAATCTGATTGCGCTGATCGATCTGGATCAGGACGTTCTGCGGCTGGTCGCTGGAGGGCGGCGGCGGATTGTTATTGGGATCCTGGCCCTCGATATCCATGGCATTCTCTTTCAGGAAGGAGGCTGTCACTACGAAGAAAATCAAGAGGATGAAAACCACGTCGAGCATGGGTGTCAGGTCGATCTGGGTTTCGTCTTTCTTCCTCTTCATGACGGAACTGGCTACTGTCTTCATTAATTACCTCTTAACCTCTTGTTGAGCCATTGAGCTCTTTGTTCCTGGAAGCCAGGCGGAATACGTACTGAAAGCGGCCCCCGCCGCTTCAGGAGCAGGTGAGTATATCACCTTCGGGATACAGCACAAACGCTGCCGGGGGGGCTGTCCGGGGGCATTTCGGGCCCCCCAAAAAAAGCGGGCTGGCGCCCTCTGTTAACTATTTATCTTATTGATATTATTGGCTATTTTTTGATTGAGCCCAGGGTGAAACTGACCAGCTCGGAGAGCTGCCGCGGACCCTTGCCATTGCGGGCACTTACCCGCAGGCCGTTGTACAGGTTCATCAGGATATCTGTGGCGGTATCGGCCTTGACGCCCCGCTTGAGCTGGCGGCCTTTTTCCAGTTCCTTGGCACGGGCATGGATGGCCCTGCGCAGGATGTTCAGGGAGTTTTTCACCACCCTCTGGATGTCACGGTCCCAGATGATGCTTTCGCAGACGGAATTGACCAGCAGGCACCCCATGATGCGCTGGCGATTCGGGGCAGAGATGATAGCGGTATCAAAGTAGGATTCGATGGCCCGCCAGGCGCCAAGCTTTTCATTGCCCAGGGTTGCATCAATGTCAGCCTTGAGCAGATCGTTGTACTTGTCGACACAGGACTTGAAAAAAGTGTCCTTGTCGCCGAACGAGTTGTACAGGGTTCCGCGGTTGATGTCGGTAGCATCAAGCAGTTTCTGGACGGAGCTGGCTTCATAGCCTTCAAGCCAGAATTGCTCCATGGCATTGGTCAGCACGGTGTCTTTGTCAAATTCAACGGGTCTTGCCATAACGTGGTCACTTTACTTCGAAATAAGATCGGTAGGCATTTTCAGCTTCCAACGACGCATGTCGAGCTCCGCCATAATTTGGTACTTAAGGCTGAGGATATTGCCATAACACTATCAAAACCGCCGTGTGATTATTACCAGCTTAGTGTAATAAATTGTAAAGAGTTGAGCTGATCGTATCAAAGGCCTCTCGCGAAACCCTCGATATAAAAGATTCTGCCAATTCAACAGCGTCGGCATTCTAGTACAACCAATGTTGGCGAACCAGTTCAGATACCCCGTTTTGCCTGCTATACAGCGCAAAAATACCATTTCAGGAAAAATTTCTGTTTAAGTTGAATGCAAAGTCCACATCGGGAATTCAAGACCCCTTCCTAATGGCCATTGGTCATACGGGCAGGCTTTAAAAATACCGGTTATAATCCGCCGACATGCCGACCATTCCGCGCAGCCATGGGCCATAAGAAGTGACCAGCTTGATTGATGTCTTGATTATTGAAGCGCGCCGGCACGGCTTTACATTACCTGCCCTTGTCATCGTATTCGTTATTTGCCTGGCCAGCACGGCCTTCGCCCAGGACGATGACCCCGTCTTCCGGCCGCTCGCAACACCTGCCGGCAATATCCTGACCGCCCAGGATGTCAGTGTTGTGATGCGTGACGGCACGGCAATCTCCCTCGACATCTACCGACCCGAGGGCAGTGCCAGCCACTCCACGCTCTACGCCGCGGGCCCCTACCCCCACAACCAGACGATACTGCAGGACCCCACCAGTGAAGCCGGTCCTGTGGCCTGGTACGTCAGCCAGGGTTATGCCGTGGTGCTGGCAAACGTGCGCGGCACCGGCAATTCGGGCGGTGATTTCTCTTTCTTCTCGCGCCAGGAGCAGCAGGATCACTACGAAATCATCCAATGGATCACCGAGCAACCCTGGTCGGATGGCCAGGTGGCGGGCACCGGCGCCGGCTACTATGCGGCCTCGCAATGGCTGATGGCAATCCAGGATCCGCCAGGGCTCGAATGCATCGCTCCCATCAACGGCACACTGGACCCCTTCCGTGAATGGGTGATGCCCGGAGGACTGGCCAACGAGTCTGTCATCGGTGACTGGTATGAGAAACGCGTCAGGCTGCCCAATGCCTTCGCACCAGGCAGCCCCAGGCTGGTGGACTTCGATCTGCGCTTCGCCCAACTCGCACATGCCTCCTGGGATGCCTGGTGGGAGGAACGCAGCAGCGTCGACAGCACACGCCTTATCACTGTTCCCGTCTTTGCCCTCAGTGACTGGAGCCAGGATCGCGGTGAAGCAGGCCTGAACAGCACGCTGCAGGCGATGGTCGAACTCAACGGCGTCAACAAGCTGCTCGTCAGCAACCCCGCGGCCGATCTTCCCGTGTACCAGGATACTGCCCTGCTGTCGCGGGAAATGCTGCCCTACTATCGCTGGTGCTTCAGCGGCAAAAGCCCGTCTTCGCCTTTTATTGAAAGACCCCGCATCCGTTACCAGGTGCGCGGACAGGATTCCATCAAGCGTGAAAGCAGCTGGCCGCCCGGCAATGTGGCGCAGCAGGCCTGGTTTCTGGAAATACCCGCGGGAGAAACACTGGCCGGCAACCTGGTTGCCAGCCAGTCATCCGCCGGCACGGGGTTCACCAATGTCACGCGCTCAGATGCCGACACGACATTGCGCTTCGTCACGCCGCCGCTAACAGAGGATATCGAGATCACCGGCCCGGTGATGTTTGAGCTCTATGCCGCGAGCACGACCAATGACATGGCCTTCACGGTGACGGTCAGGGAAGAAGTGATGTACACGATTCCGGCCAACGGCTTTCGCCTGCCGGATATCCTGAGCGAGGAAGCAATGCCGGCACTGCTCGACAGCACCACAGCCAGCACCGAGATCCTGGTGACCCAGGGCGGCCTGAAAGCCTCCTCGCGCCTGCGTGACACCCTGCGCAGCAGTGAATTTCTGCCTGTCTACGCCTTCATGGGCCGGGAAACCCTTTCGCCTGGCCAGGTGTACCGGCAGGATATCGCCCTGCGCCAGACTGCCTATCGTTTTCGGGCGGGCAATCGCATCGTGGTAGAAGTCTCCCCCGTCAATGACGGCTCGCTGAATCCGGCGGGACGCGACACGGTCTACCACAGCGCCCGCTACCCCTCACGCCTGTGGCTGCCGGTCGTGCAAAGCGCGCCGCTGCAAACAGGCAGGCCGCGCACCCCTGCGCTTAACCCGCAGCAGGCGCCGGATTTACCGGCACCCGTCACTGAACAAATCCCTGAAGAAAACCCGGTGCTATTCGTACCGCTTTAGTTCACGACGCTCTGTT
>CAZVSC010000018.1:0-36737 GCA_964629325.1 uncultured Enterobacteriaceae bacterium | reverse complement strand
TTCTGTTCACGGCTTTCTGTTCACGGCTTTCTATTGTCGACATTCAGCCCAGGACGATCGTCGCGATCAGGCCGATCACTCCGCCGATGACGCCGCCCCAGACCACCAGCCAGCCCAGGTGCTTCCTGATCATCTGCTGGATGATTTCCTTCACCAGTTGCGGCGTGAGTTCATCCAGCCGGGCGTCAACGATTTGTTCCACCTTGCCCAGCAGGCTTGACGTGGAGTCACGCCGGAACTGCTCGAGGATTTCCTGGTCCTCCCCGACACGCAGCAGGAAATCATGCATCTTTTCCACGAAGGGTTCGCGCAAGCCGTCCAGTGCTTTCGCCCCGCCAAACATGGAAAGCATGCTGGCAAAAGAGGAGTTCATGATGACTTCCACCAGCGAATCAAAGGCAGCATCGAGATCAATCCTGGCAATGATGCGCTCGAGACCGGATTCCTGTTCCTTGTCCGGACCGGCGGCAGTCAGTTTGCTGAAAAAACTTTCCAGGTTTTCGGTACTGAAGAACTGCTCCATCACCAGCGCCTTGATGCCGCCCTTGAATTCCTCGAACCGGGCCGGGATGACGCCGGACCCGTAAAATCCGGGCACCCGTTCGAACAACATGTGCACAGCAAGCCAGTTGGTGATGCCGCCGGAAAGGGCGAACAGGCCGGTGTTCAGTACATATTCGGCGGGAACCCCGTTCATGAACAGGCCAATGATGACGATGAACAGGGCAATGAGATTGGTGGCGAGGCTTTTATCCATGAATACGGCGAGTTATGGATGTCAGGGCGAGTTCGTTGCAGCTTCGGCTGCAGGCACGGGTGCTGCTTCCAGGATTTCCTCGGAGGGTTCAAATCCGGAAGTGGGATTCTCCCATGGGCCTTCCAGCCGGTAAAGGACGGTGGTGAATTCGTCCATCTGGTCCTTGAATATGCGACTGGCGATATAGGTGCTCACGGCTATCGGCCAGGCGCCGAGAATACCGGCAAGAACCGACAGGTTTTGACCGAGCGGCACATTGACCAGCATGTCCGCATCGATGGTTTCATTGATCAGGTTGATGCGTCCGTTGATGGTGATGAGGCTGGACGGCGCCTCGATGACAAGGTCGCCCTTGGTTGCCACGATGCCCTCGTTGAAATCGAGGCTGCCGCGAATGGTGTCATAGGCCAGGCCCTTCTCGTACAGGTCGGAAAAATCCAGCTGCAGGCGACGTACAAGGGAATCGAAACTGAAGGCGCCGAACAAGCGGCTGGTGCCGGAATCGACATCCACGAAACGGCCGCGGTTGATAGCCATATCCACGTTGCCTATGGCTTTTTTCAGGGAGAATGCCGCGGGCGATCCTGACCATTGCAGATTGCTGACGAAAGCGGCGTTGCTGCTTTCCACGTTGGCATCATAACCCCACGCCGGCAGGACCCTGGCCAGGTCGCCGGCACTGAAAATGCCGGTGAAACTGGTCGTATGCATGCCGTCATTGAAGCGCCAGTCGATGTTGGCACCTGCCTCGCCGCTGTTGTCGCGAATCCTGGCATCGGGTGTGGTCATGGTCAGGTTGGAAATGGTTGCCGCATCACCGGTCGTACGCAGGTTGAAGGCCCAGGCGCCAAGATGCTTGTCACCTACCGTCAACTCATCCGTGGTGAAATCCAGGTCGGGCAGTTGTGCCGGATTCACGTCTTCGAGGATATCGATTTCCTCTTCCTCTCCCTCGTCATCGCCTGCTTCGCCCTCCTCCTCGCTTTCCGATTCCGGAAAGCGCAGGTAATCCAGCGCGATATTCCATGGCTGGGAGGCATCGTCCGGGAAAATGAAGTTGCCCCTGAGCAGGTCGTTCTCCAGGCTGACAAGCCAGCTTTCACTGCCCTGTGTGCCACCTGCCTGCGAACGCTGCACTACGGTACGCGCACTCTCCAGTTCCTGCCCGATCACGGCCAGCCTGTTTACCAGGACATCCGCCCGGCCGATGTAGTTTTCCACCCCGCCGATTTCCTCATCCGCTGAGGACATCTCGGCGAACCGTGTCGTAACCCCTTCCCAGGCGCTGTAGTCGAAACTGTCGAGCAAACCGCTGAAGTACAGTTTGTTTTCATCTTCCAGGGGCACAGGCCCGAAGGTCATGCCGCTCACCCCGGGACCGAACACGATATTGCCGCCAGCAAAGGCGTTTCCGGCAATATGCAGGTTGGCACCGACCCGGTTGTCGAAGCGGGCAGAAATCCACTCCTCTTCCTCGTCGAAATCGATCAGCAATTCCAGCGGCCTGATATTGTCCACGCCCTTGTTGAACGGTGGCGGCAGGTCAAGCGACAGGCCGAGCAATTCGGAAGTCAGGCGCAGGCTGGTGCCCTCCCCCGAGTCATCGCTGGCATAGGGAATCGTGATCTGTGCCAGGTAGTCGATCTCGCCACTGGCAAAGTTCAGGACATCGCGTACGAACTGCGGCTGACCAGCCCACTCCTGCAGTGCTGTTTCTGACGCCCTGCCGCTGCCCACGACTCTTGTCCCGGTGATGCGCTCGCCGCCGTTGCCGTCAGGGCCCCGCATCGGCTCGATGGTGGCCGCAATCGGAAAATCGAAGAGCCTGCCGCTGAGCGCACTGGCCGACAGCCCCCTGGCGCTGTCATAAACCACTCTTCCGCGCAGCTGGTCGATGGACAGGGCGTACTCGGGGATGGTGAGTGTACTGACATTGCTGAGCACGTTTACCTGCACGCTGGTGTCCCGGTCAGGACTGTTCAGCGGAATACCGAGATTGATGTCCACCTGGACATTGCCCTCACCGCGCCAGTCGTCGATAAAATCACCAATGTCATTGCGCACCGGCGTGTTGCGCAGGAAGGCCATGCCGAGCTGGGTGGTCGTGGTGGCGCTGCCCTGGAAAGCCAGCCAGGAACCCCCCTCTGGCAGCGGCCTGACAGTACCCAGTGTCCGCCCCAGCCGGATGCCTTCGATTTCGGCAGTGTCGGCGATCACATCGACCGAGGTATTGTCCTGGGTGATGAAGGCATTGATATCGGTCAGCGCAGGCCAGTCTGGCAGGAACTTCAGGCTGGCATCGGCGACATTGAAGAAGCTCATGACCGTGCCGGAATTTGCCGGTGAGTTGCGAATGGTCGACGTCCGCGACACGAAACCACTGCTGGTAATGTCGCCGGCAAGCAGGGCTTCGTCGAGCCATGCCATGGTGGTGCGTACGTTCTCCAGCGTGGGCAGGTACAACGACTTGTAACTGGCGTCCATCTGGAGGATGCCGATGAGGAGGATCAACTCGGATCGCGGCTGATCATTGCTGTCACGATGGTTCCAGAGATCGAACTGGACATGGCCATGCATGAAGTCGTTGCTGACATCGATGACACTGCTGTTCACCCTTAGCTGGCCTGCCTCCACGAGCCAGTGCACGCGGCTGTTGGTGGACGTGTATCGCCAGCTGTCGGTAAACAGCAGTGGCAGGTGCACTTCGAAATCCTGCGTGTCGATCTCCACGAATCCGCTGTTGCTGTCCGCTTCCACGTAGCCATGGATGCCGCTGCCCGACGGGGCGCCCTGCCAGGCGCCAACGGCCACATCCGCCAGGTTGCCCTGCAGCAGGAACAGGTCCGGCATTGCCCCGGCGAGATCGGTTGCCACTACCAGGTTTTCCAGGCGCCCGGACGGGGCCAGGTCTGCGAGTGCGCCTGCTGCGCGATCCGGCAGGTCGAACAGGTCGTCCAGCACATCGGCGACCATGGCCAGGTTGATGCTGCCGGCCCGGATGGCCAGCGGGCTGGATTCCTCACCGAGTTGCAGGTCCGCATAGATACCGTTGGCTCCCCAGGGCCGGTTCTGCCAGTCGAACTCGGCGTCATTGACCCAGGCCTGCCATTGCCCCGTTGCACCATGGCGCATGGAGAACTGCAGGGAGGCATTGGCAAGGTCGATGGTTTTTACGGCACTGTCCCCGGTTCCTGTGGCGGCGATATTCACGTTATCGAGGTTGGCTTGCAGGTCGAAGATCGAGCCCTGGTTGAAGGTCATCCAGACATCACCACTGAGCCTGGCTGTGTCCATGTCCAGGTTCGAAATACCGGCGACCTCCCCCAGGTCGAGATCACTGGCATTGAGATAGACATTGCCGCTGAAATTTCCGCGCGGGTCACCGTCGATGGTGGCAAGCACCTGGAACGGGCTGGGCTGGCCGGCGATGCGCGCCTGGATGAGCGCTTCGTGCCGGTTGCCATCGTTGCTGAGATCGATATAGATATTGTCGAGCAGCAGTTCACGCCCGTCGGCCCAGTACAATGCCAGGTCGGCCTCGACGATCTGCAGTCGGCCCGTGGTCAGCAGGAAATCGAGGATTGCATCGGTGTAATCGGCACCGCTGCTCGCCAGCCCCGCGAGTGTCCAGTTGCCATTGGCGTCCTCTGTCAGGCGGAATCCGGGCTCCTGGACAGCGACCTGGTCAATGATCAAGGCACCGCTGAACAGGCTCGCAAACACATCCGGCTTGATATACAGGTGATCGATACGATGTGCATCCCCCTGGCCGTCCGGGCTGAGAATGATGAGATCACCGATATCGATGACGGGACTGAAGCGATACCAGTCGCCTGCCAGTGAGCCGAAAGTGACTCGCGCGTTCAGCATACTGCCGAGCTGCCGCTCGATTTCTGCCTGGTAACCGGCCAGCAGCGGCGCCGACAACCTGCCGGCGGTGAGCAGTAACGCCATGACCATGAGAACCGTGACCGTGATGCGCACCGACCAGCGCCACAGGTGCAGCAGGCCGGAATTTTTCCCGGTCGCATTCTCCTGTATGTCTGTGGTCTGTTCTTCGGTCATGTCACACTGTGGTTTCAATTATCGCTTAGTAAACCCGTATCCCTGTATCCCTGTATCCCTTCTCGACAGCAATGTCGGCTATCGGCCGTCGGCCGCTTCCGACCTGCTCGCACCTTCAGCGCCCTTAATAGAGCACCACGTCGAATTGCTCGGTGCTGTACATGAGTTCGACCTGGAAGCGGATATTCTTGCCGACCAGTTCTTCCATGTCGGCGACCATGGCGGAGTCCTCGTCCAGCAGGCGATCCACCACTTCCTGGGAAGCCATGACTAGGATCGAATCGTTTTCATAGGCCTTGGCCACACGCAGGATCTCCCTGAATACCTCGTAGCAGACCGTTTCCGGCGTCTTTACCGTGCCGCGGCCGCCGCAGGTCGGGCATTCGTGGCAAAGCATCTGCTCAAGGCTTTCACGGTTGCGCTTGCGCGTCATCTCCACCAGGCCAAGTTCCGACATCTCCGTGACCATGGTGCGCACTGGATCCTTTTCCAGTGCTTTCTGCAGCGTGCGCAGGACCTGGCGCTTGTGTTCGTCGTTGACCATGTCGATGAAATCCAGAATGATGATGCCGCCCAGGTTCCTCACCTTGAGCTGGCGGGCGCTGGCCTTCGCGGCCTCCAGGTTGGTCTTCAATATGGTCTCTTCCTGGTTGCGACTGCCGAGGAAAGCACCGGTATTCACATCGATAGTGGTCATGGCCTCGTTCTGGTCAATAACGAGGTTGCCGCCTGATTTGAGTTTCACTGTACGGCCCAGGGCCTTCTGGATTTCATCATCCACGCTGTAAAGATCGAACAGCGGCCGCTCTTCCTGGTACAACTCCAGCCGGTTCTCCATTTCCGGCATGAAGTGTTTGCAGAATTCCATGACCTCGTCATAGGTCTCGCGGTTATCCACCCTGATCCGCTGAATCTCGGGGTGGAACAGGTCGCGCATGGCGCGCATGTACAGTACCAGGTCCTGGTACAATGGCCTGATCTCGCTGCCGCCGTTCATGCGTTTTTCGACGGCACGCCACAGCTTCTGCAGGAACTGAATATCAGCCTGCAATTCGCCCTCGCTCACCCCATCGGCGGCCGTACGCAGAATGAAACCGGACTGGTTCAGCGCACCGCTGCTTTCCACGCAGGTGCGCAGCAGGGCCATCAGGCGTTCACGTTCCTCTTCATTCTCGATACGCTGGGAAATTCCGAGATGCCGGTTGCGCGGCATGTACACCAGGTACCGCGAGGCAACGGACAAATGCGTGGTCAGCCGTGCGCCCTTGCCGGCAATCGGCTCCTTGACCACTTGCACGACAAGCATCTGCCCTTCATGCAGCAGCTGGCTGATCTCCACGTCCTGGCTTTCATTGACTTCGAACCCTTCACCGTCGATGAGGGTGATGTCCTGGGCGTGGATGAACGCGGCACGCTCAAGGCCGATGTCCACGAAGGCCGCCTGCATGCCCGGCATTACGCGAACCACCTTGCCAAGATAGATATTGCCGACGGGGCCCTTACGGTTGCGTCTCTCTATATAAATTTCCTGCAACAGGCCCTGCTCGATGAGGGCCACACGGGTTTCCATCGGCGTTGCGTTGATGAGGATTTCAGCACTCATGCGTCTGTCCCAAAGTTTTTTCCGGCATGCTGTTCAAGAATCTTTTCCACTGTAATGCCTGCTTTCGCCAGCAGGGCTACCGTTTCCGCTACCGGCAAGCCCATGATGCCGCTGTAGCTTCCCTCGATGCCTGTGATGAACATGGCGCCGAGCCCCTGGATACCGTATGCACCCGCCTTGTCAGCGGGTTCGCCAGTGGCCCAGTAAGCGGTGATCTCCGTGTCCTTCAGTTCCCTGAAGGTGACGGCGGAAGCCGATAATAGCACTTCACTGCCACCCGCCGCGGCCAGCGCCACCGCAGTCAGCACCTGGTGGGTGCGGCCCGAAAGGACTCTCAGGATGCGCCCGGCGTCGGCGGCATCCGCCGGTTTTTCGAAGATCTCCCCGTTACACACCACCGTGGTGTCCGAGCCCAGGCACAAGGCTCCTGCCGGGTCGGGCAACGCAGCCAGTGCCGCCATGGCCTTTGCCAGCGCCAGGCGCTCGACATAGGCGGCGGGGGATTCCCCTGGCAGGCGGCGTTCGTCGATATCCTGCGGCAAGGCAACAAAGTCCAGGCCCAGCTGCTGCAGGATCTCGCGACGCCGGGGTGAGGCGGAGGCCAGGTAAAGCGTGGCTGATGTCATCGTGGCGGTTTAGTTCGGCGACCCAAAACGGTGCATTATCCCTTATCGCAGGGGTTTCACGATACCTCAGGGCGCCCATATGGCATAGCCCGGCCCGGGATCATTCAGGCCTTTCCCCAGGTTGCTGCTAGTTATGCACCCGTGGCGATGAACCAGCCCTTAACCATGGACCGGGCGGCCGACCGCATGGCAATCGTGAAGGTGACTCTTTATACTCACTGTCAGCCCGAAACCGCAGTTGCAGCAATACCCGTCAACCAATGCCCAAGCTGAAGTTCAAGTCAGAAACCTACACCCTCAACAAATACGAATCCGTGCTCGATTGCCTGCTGCGCAACCGGCAGTCCATACCCTACGCCTGCAGGGCCGGCATGTGCCAGGCCTGCCTGGTTCGCGCTGTCGATTGCGAGGCCACTCCGGAATCGAAGAAATGGATCAAGGAGTCCCTGCAGAAAAAAGGCTACACCCTGGCCTGCCAGTGGGTGCCCGATGCAGATGTTGAAGCGGCCCTGCCCACGGTCCAGGAGTTCTCGGTACAGACGCAGATCCGCAGCATCGACCACCTGAACAGCCGTGTCATTCGCCTGCTGCTTGACGTCGTCGACAAGAGCGCCATGTTCCATTATTTCCCGGGACAATATGTCACCCTCATCAACCCGCAAGGCATCGCGCGCAGTTACTCGGTTGCAAACGATTATGAAAAGGACCAGTACCTGGAATTCCATATCAGCCATACAGCAGAAGGGGTATTCACGGGCTGGTTGTTTGGGCAGGCGCAGCCGGGTGATATCCTGCACATGCGCGGCCCCGCCGGCGACTGCTTCTATTCAAGCAGTAGCGGCAATGATTTCCCGGTCATCCTGGCCGGCATCGGCACAGGCCTCGCCCCGTTGTACGCCATCCTTCAGGATGCGCTCGCTCAGGGACATGCAGGCGAGATCACCCTGTACCACGGCGGCCGCACGAGCGATCACCTCTATTACGTGGATGAACTGAAATCCCTGGAAAAAGCGCACAGCAACTTTCACTACATCCCCTGTGCCAGGGAAGGAGAAGGAAACATCCACGTGGAAGGTTTGCGGGAAGGCAGCGTCGAAGATTCTATCGATGCGAACCTGGATACCGGTTCGCTGAACCGGACCCGGGTCTACCTGTGCGGCGCCCCGGCTTTTGTGCACGGCCTGCGCAAGAAGATTTTTCTCAAGGGGGCCAGTTCGGGAAACATTCACTGCGATCCGTTTCTTGAACGCAGTGTGGCACCCACGGGAGGAACCAGCTGATACAAATCAGTTTTTCTGCACCCACTTGAGTACGTCCATGTAACGGACCTTGCCGCCAAAAATATCCAGCGCACTGCCGATCGTCAGGTCCACCCGGTTTTGTCCCAGGGCTTTTACCAGGTCCAGGTCTTCCAGGCGCGAAACACCCCCGGCATAAGTTACAGGCAAGGGCGAATGCGTGCCCAGCAGTTCGATCAGCGGCTCCTCGATTCCCTGGCTCTTGCCTTCCACGTCGACACCGTGCACCAGGAATTCGGAACAATACACCGACAGCAGTTCCAGCAGGGAGGAATCGATTATCTCGCTGGTGAAAGTCTGCCAGCGGTTGGTAACCACGTAGTAATGGTCACCGCGCCTGCGGCAGCTGAGGTCGAGCACCAGGCGCTTGCGGCCCACCTTGTCCGATAAGGCGGACAGCTTGTCAAAATCCAGCTTCTCCCCGGAAAACACCCACGAGGTCACGATGACGTGGCTGGCGCCAGCCTCGAGATAATCTGCAGCATTGTCCGGATTGACCCCGCCGCCGTAATGCATGCCGCCGGGCCAGGCCTGCAAGGCCTCGAAGGCGGCGGCCTGGTTGCCGGCGCCAAGGGAAATTACGTGCCCGCCTTTCAGGTTGTTCTGGCGGTAGAGCGCGGCGTATTCCGCCGGGGAATGTTCGGAAGTGAAATTGGTTTCAAGGGCACCGGGAAGATCATCCCGCAGGGAGCCCCCGACGATCTGCACAACCTTGCCGTCGTGCAGATCGATACAGGGTCTGAATTTCATGTAGTAATAACAGGTCTCGTGATTACTGGCTGACGAGCTCGTTGTACAGAGCGGTCATCGCGCCTGTCGGATTTCCCCAGCGCTCGTCGTACTCACTGGTCAGGCCGGCTGCCAGGATCTGCTCCAGGCTCATGCCCTGCTCGATGGCGTTCTGCACACGGTTGCGCATGGTGTAGAACATCTGCAACTGGGCGCGAACATCGGCCTGGGTGCTGACCACACCGTGACCCGGCAGGAAGCGGGTATTGGCGTTGGAGATCTCCAGCAATTTCTCATAGGAAGCCACGATGCCGTTGAAAGAGCCGCCGGCATTGGCATCAACGCCGGGATAGCTGGTGGTCCTGAAGACGTCGCCGGTATGGATGATGTTGTCTTCGGTGAAATAGACGAAAGCATCGCCGCTGGTATGGCCCGGGCCGTTGTAAAAGACATGGATGCTGTCGCCATTGAGATAGAAATCCACCGAGTCATTGAAGGTCACGATCGGCAGGCCCATGCTCTGCTCCATGGACAGTGCCTGGCTCAGATCGCCGTTGTTGAAGCCCCGGCGCAGTGTGGTGCGTACGTTCTCATGGGCGACGATGACGGCGCCTTCCGCGGCCATGTTGGCATTGCCGCCGGTGTGGTCGCCATGGTGGTGGGTATTGAGCACAAACCTGACCGGTTTGTCTGACAGCCCTTCGAGGGCGTCGAGGATCTTTTCTGACAGGGGAGCGAACTGGTCATCGACGATGAAGACACCGTCGTCGCCGACGGAGACGCCGATGTTGCCGCCCTGGCCTTCCAGATAATAGATATTATCTGAGAGCTGGTGCGGGGTGACCTGCACATTGCTGAAATCCTGTTGGGCTGCACAGGATGTGCTTAATAAAAAGCAGGATGCGCTCAACGCGGACGATACCAGGCAAAACATTCTTTTCATTGTTATCCCCTCCTTCGGTGGAACGTCAAAGTATATCGGATTGGCAAGAACCGGAGTACCGTTTTCAGGAGTCCAAACTTCCTGTAAAAAATCGTTAAAAAACCTGTAAATATGCATAAATCCTCATATTTCACATTGCCAGGCGCCAGGGGGTGTGGCAGACTGTACGCACAGTCACGCAAGCCAGGCCTGCGTTGACCTGCAGCCAAACGAGAAAGGCATGCCTGTTCCGACACAGGTGAAGGGAGAACCGAGCAAAGGGGATCCCGGATTAAGTTGTAACAGCAACTGCTTTCTCAACATTGCCTTCTCGGTTCACGCAGTTCACACCGGCGAGGAGGTAAGTTCACCACAGAATTCCCATCGTCCAAAAACCATTTCTCGTCTTTTTTCAGGCGATTCCGGTTTCAGGTCTCGTCGATTAAAGGCCAAGTTTATAACCTACTTGGAGATAGTTAAGTTATGGCTAAACGCTCTCATGCCAGACGACAGATGAAATACCAGGGAGAACAATTCACATACAACTCGAAACACAGGGACAGCAAGCGTTCCAAAGCCAAGCGGCGACAGGCTGAAGAAAATTCGAATATCGTCGACATCAATGCTCACAGCAACCAGCTTGAGACTGCCTACACCCCCCGCCATAAAAAAGTGCCCCTTGAAGCCCGCACCCCGGCCCAGCAAAAGTACATCAACGCCATCCATAACAGCTGCCTGACCTTCGGTATCGGCCCCGCCGGAACCGGCAAGTCCTATTGTGCAGGCGCGCTGGCGGCTGAAGCACTGGAGTCCGGACGCATCGAGCGCATCATCCTGACCCGTCCCGCGGTCGAAGCCGGCGAGAACCTGGGCTTCCTGCCCGGCGAAGTGGAAGACAAGTTCGCCGTCTACATTGACGCCTTCCGCGACATACTCAACGAAAGACTGGGGCGCGGTGTTGTCGATTACTGCCTGCGCCATGGCCGCATCGTCGGCGCTCCGCTGGCATACATGCGCGGCAAGACCTTCAACAACGCCACCTTCGTGATCCTGGATGAAGCCCAGAACACCACACCGGTGCAGATGAAGATGTTCCTCACCCGCATCGGTGAAGACTGCAAGGTCGTGGTCAACGGCGATATCAAGCAAAGCGATATTCGCGGTGCCAATGGCCTCGAGGATGCCGTCCAGCGAGTCCAGGGATTGCCCGGCGTCCACGTCCACAAATTCGAGAAAACCGACATCGTACGCAGCGGCCTGGTAAGGCATTTACTGGATCGGTACGAAACGTATTAGGCAGTAACCAGTTCGGGGTCAACCGGCCCACAGACCGGCCGGTGCAATAAAGGACCCCGAAGCATACCGGCAATTCGCCGGCCGAAGTAAATAGCTGTTTGGAGAAATTGCTGTAACAGGATGCGCTACGCTCACTGAAATGCAGCGCGATTTCCCTGAATCAGGCGATTTACATATAATCCCTCCCGCGTTTTTCTTCAGGTATCAGGCCTATGAACAGCCTCGACCAGCAGGTCGTCGTGCAACTCAGCCAGTGGCTTCAGGCCGGCAAGCAGTGCTGGCTGTGCACAATAATCAGCACTTTCGGTTCCTCGCCACGCCCGGTGGGCTCGCTGCTTGCCTGCAATGAGGACGGGCTGTACGTGGGCTCATTGTCCGGGGGATGCGTGGAGGACGACCTGCGCGAGAGTATCAACAAGCGGGAACTGGCTACCGAGAAACCGGAAAAAATCAAGTACGGCGTCACCGTGGAGGACGTACAGCGCCTCGGCCTGCCCTGCGGGGGCACGCTGGAAGTGGTCATCGAGCCGATCCGGCCGCAATCACATCCCCTGTACGACACCCTGGCGGACAATATCTCTGCACGCAAACTGGTTACCCGCGTGGTCGATCTGGACAGCGGCGAGACCACGCTGGAAAGCACCGACAAGTTCGAACCGCTGTCGATAACCGGCAGCGTGCTCCGGCACACGTACGGCCCATCATTCCAACTGCTCCTCATCGGCGCCGTCCAGGTGGCCTATTACCTTGCCAATATGGCCAGGGCGCTCGATTACCAGGTGGAAGTCTGCGACCCGCGCAAGGAACTGGTCGAACACTCCCCCATCGACAACGCCCCGCTGGTCAACGCGATGCCGGATGACTGGCTGCGCACGAAAAAACTCGATGCGCAGACAGCCGTGATTGCCCTTTGCCACGACCCGCGCATCGATGACATGGCCCTGATGGAAGCCCTGCAGGAATCAGGCGCCTTCTATATCGGCGCCATGGGCTCAGCACGCACGTCAGCGGCACGCCGCAAACGGCTGCTGCAACTGGACATTACCCAGCAACAGATTGACCGTTTGCATGCACCGGTCGGTCTCGACATCGGCAGCAAGACACCGCCGGAGATCGCCATCGCCATCCTGGCGGAACTGACCAGCCTGCGCGCCAAAGTCCGCAAGCAATGACCAATCCCGCAATACCCGCCGATATCGGCATCATCGTCCTGGCAGCCGGTGCCGCCCGGCGCTTCGGCGCTGACAAACGCCAGGCCAGGCTCGGGAACGGGCAGACACTGCTCGAAGCCACATTGGACTCGGTACCCAGGGCATTCACTCGACGCATCCTGGTCCTGAGGCCCGGTGATGAAGCACTGGCTGATGTTTTTGCCGGGGAATGGCGGATCTGTATAGCGAACAATCCCGAGGCAGGCATGGCCAACAGCCTGGCCAGCGGCATTAACCTGGCGCGGGACTGGGCCGGCACACTCATTGCACTGGCGGATATGCCTTACATCGCGCAGCAAACGTTCACGACCCTGCAGTCTGCACTCGGCGATCACGACATCGTGATCCCGACCTGCCAGGGAAAACGCGGCAATCCGGTTGGATTCCGCCAGGCTTATTTTGCCGAAATAGGCAGGCTCACCGGCGACAGGGGTGCCAGGTCACTGCTGGACAGCTACGCCAGTGTCTGCGTGGAAATAGAAACGGGGGATCCTGGAATACTCCGGGATATAGATACCCCGGCAGGGCTGGCTGGAACAACCTGAAGACTGCCTCAGCCAGGTTGGCTTAATTGAACTTCTTTTCGATGATCTTGCCGGTACCCTTGCAGGTCATGCAATTTTCTCCGCCCCTGACGAAGCCCAGGCCATTGCAGTAGCTGCAGGAAGATTGAAAGGGGTGTTTGAGGATATCGATGATTTCCTGCAGTGCCCTGGAATCCACCTCAGGATGGCGCACATCCTCCAGGGAGATTATCTTGCCGTTGGCGTTTTTACCGTGAAAGACGTTGTTCATAACAGCTGTGTGTCCTGGCTCCGCTGAAGCTGAAACAGTTCCCTGATTTTTGTCACTCCATCCATGGACGTGTTGGAATTATAGGCACGCACGCATCATGGATTTGTTAATAAAATCACAATTTATTATAAAACCCGGAGCACAACGCCACCGGTTCATGAAGTTTCGCACATTTTACTGGGGAAAATCCCCGGTATTCAGCAAAGCGGCAAACCCGCGGAATACGCGGCCCCTGGCACCAATATGCCATCATCACAGGCAAAAAAAAGCCCGTTAAAAACGGGCTTCAAGGGTGTTTCTCAAGAGGAGTGGTAAAAAACCAAAAAAGGGGATTTTTGTCTTTACACACCCCTTTAGAATGACAAAAAACAGAAAAGTTCTGTCCCCGGCAAAAAAAATCAGAATTGCGATTCCGGCAGCCTGACCACCAGGCCGTCCAGCTCGTCAGTCACCTTGATCTGGCAGCTCAGGCGGCTGTTGGCTTCAGGCTCCAGCACGCATTCGAGCATGTCTTTTTCCATTTCACTGGCGGGTGGGATCTTCTGCACCCAGGCTTCATCCACGTAACAGTGGCAAGTGGCGCAGCTGCAAGAGCCGCCGCATTCAGCGACTATGCCGTCGATCATGTTGTCCACGGCGCCCTGCATAACGGACGAACCGCTTTGGACTTCCACGTCGTTGATGGCACCGTTAAAGCTGATATAGGTAATTACTGGCATTGGGTATTTCTCTCTCTGGATATCATGATTGCATCACGCCAGCATCACTCCCGGGACAGCAGCGAACGCATCGGGATGTCCGGACTGGCGAGATCCGCCCTGTCCACTTCGAGCATCCGGCTGATGAGTTGTTTCCCGAACATGAATTCCTGGGGGCTGTTCACAGCGTCCACTGCGATGACGCGGCCCTGGCGCAGGTAAAAAGCCGCAAACTTCCTGCCGGTGCCGGGATCACCCCGCAACACCAGTTCATCGTAATCCTGGGAAAGTCCGGCTATCTGCAGTTTCAGGTCGTATTGATCCGACCAGAACAATGGCAGCGCATTATACTGATTTGGCTTGTCACATAAAGCCGAGGCTGCCACCCGGGCCTGGTCCATGGCATTTTGCACGCTTTCCAGGCGCAACTGGCGCTGATAGAACGTATTGAAGTGGCTGGTGCAGTCGCCGGCCGCAGCAATATCCGGGTCGGAAGTCATGCAGCGGCCATCGACGCGGATACCGTTATCGACTTCCAGACCGGCCTCACTTGCCAATTCGGTATTGGGAATGACGCCCACGCCGATGATGACCAGGTCCGCGTCGTATGCTGAGCCGTCCGCGCAACTGACTTCACTCACTCGCTTGTTGCCGCTGAAACCGCTGACACCGACTCCGGTGATGATGTCTGTGCCCTCCTCGCCATGCACCCGGGTATAAAAGGCGGAAAGCTCGGGGGCGGTAACACGGTTGAGTACCCGGTCCGCGGCTTCCAGCACAGTGACATCCATGCCAATCTGGCGCAGCATGGCAGCAGCTTCCAGGCCGATATAACCGCCACCCACGATTACCGCTTTCTTGCCGGGTATGACCGAAGGGCGAATACTCTCCACGTCTGCTATATCGCGCAGGTAATGCACACCCTTCAGGTCGGCGCCAGGCAAGTCCAGGGTGCGCACCCGCGAACCGGTTGCCAACGCCAGCTTGCTATAGGCGATATCGGTGCCGTCCTCCAGCAGCACAAGCTTGTGCTCACGATCCAGGCGGCCGACGCGCTGGCCCAGCATGACCTCGATGTTCACTTTTTCATATTGTGCTTCCGGACGGATCAGCAAGTCTTCGACATGCTTTTCCCCGGACAGGAATGTTTTTGACAGCGGAGGACGGTTGTAGGGCAGGTAGGGTTCATCACCGATGATCAGGATGCGCCCCTGCCACCCCTCCTGGCGCAGGCTCACAGCAAGCTGGCCTCCAGCATGGCTGGCGCCGATGACGATACAACAAGTTTCGGTCATGGATTCTCCTAATTTCCTCGCTTTTTGCACGGACTATTTGTGGCGGGAGGCTACACATCAGTAAGGCAAGACGCTATATTTGAGGTCCCAGTTTACCAAGAACCCGTATGCAATATCCCGGTTCAATCCAATCAAGAACTCACAAATAAAACAAGGACAAAACCCATGAAAACAAAAGCCGCTGTTGCCTTTGAAGCCGGTAAGCCACTGGAAATCTGTGAAGTCGACCTGGACGGTCCAAAAGCAGGCGAAGTGCTGGTGGAACTGAAAGCCACCGGTGTCTGCCACACTGACGCATTCACACTGAGCGGTGACGATCCCGAAGGCGCCTTTCCGGCGATCCTCGGCCATGAGGGCGCCGGTGTTGTGGTCGAAGTGGGCGAAGGCGTCAAGTCGCTGAAACCCGGCGACCATGTCATTCCCCTGTATACCGCTGAATGCCGCCAGTGTGATTACTGTCTGCATCCGAAAACCAACCTGTGCCAGGCCGTTCGCGCCACCCAGGGCCAGGGCGTGATGCCGGACGGCACCAGCCGCTTCTCCCTGGACGGCAAGAAAATCCTGCACTACATGGGCTGCTCAACGTTCTCCAACTTTACCGTACTGCCCGAAATCTCCCTGGCCAAGGTGCGTGAAGATGCACCCTTTGACAAGATCTGCTACATCGGTTGCGGTGTCACCACAGGTGTCGGCGCCGTGGTATTCCAGGCCAAGGTTGAAATCGGTTCCACCGTCGCCGTATTCGGCCTGGGCGGTATAGGCCTGAACGTTATCCAGGGCTGCAAGCTGGCCGGTGCCAGTCGCATCATCGGCATCGACCTGAACCCGAAACGCGAAGCCCTGGGCAAGAAATTCGGCATGACCGACTTCATCAATCCCAAGGACGTGGATAACGTCGTCGACCACATCGTGCAGATGACCGGCGGCGTCGATTACAGCTTCGAATGTATCGGCAACGTCAAGGTCATGCGCCAGGCACTGGAGTGCTGCCACAAGGGCTGGGGCGAGTCCTACATCATCGGGGTTGCCGGTGCGGGACAGGAAATTTCCACCCGGCCCTTCCAGCTGGTTACCGGTCGCTCCTGGAAAGGCACTGCCTTTGGTGGCGCCCGCGGCCGTACCGACGTTCCCAAGATCGTTGACTGGTACATGGACAAGAAGATCAATATCGATGACCTGATCACCCATACCATGCCGCTGGAAGACATCAACAAGGCCTTCGACCTGATGCACGCCGGCGAAAGCATTCGCTCGGTCGTTCTGTATTAACCAAAATAGGGGTCAGAGCCCATTTCTTTCATTAAGAAAAGAATTGGGCTCTGACCCCGTTTTATTGAGGGATTGACCATGAGTCTTGAACAAGTCAGCGCCAATGCCATGTTTGGCGGCAAGCAGCTGAAGCTGAAACACACGTCCAGCGTACTCAAATGCGACATGATTTTCTCCGTGTACCTGCCGCCGCAGGCCGAGTCCGTGAACGTGCCGGTCATCTACTGGTTGTCCGGTCTCACCTGTACCGATGACAACTTTGTACAGAAAGCCGGTGCCCAGCAATTCGCCGCTGAAGCCGGTGTCGCCATCGTGTGTCCGGATACCAGCCCGCGCGGCGAAGGGGTTCCCGACGATCCCGACGGCGCCTACGACTTTGGTCTCGGTGCCGGTTTCTACGTGAACGCCACCGAGGCGCCCTGGTCAAAGCACTACCATATGTACGATTACGTGACCAGGGAACTGCCCGCCGTGCTGGCCGGCAGCGACCTGCCCCTGGATACCGAAAACTGCTCGATCATGGGCCACTCCATGGGCGGCCACGGCGCCCTCACCATCGCCCTGAAAAATCCCGGGTCCTACAAGGCCGTTTCGGCCTTTGCCCCGATCTGCTCCCCCATGAATTGCCCCTGGGGCGAAAAAGCGCTTGGCAACTATGTGGGACAGGACCGTGCTGCCTGGGAACAGTACGATGCCTGCGCACTGATTCCGAAAGCGGAGGAAAAGCTGCACATCCTGGTAGACCAGGGCCAGCAGGATGATTTCCTGCGCGCACAGCTGAAACCTGTCATGCTGCAGCAGGCCTGCCATGATGCCGGGCATCCGCTGACCCTGCGTTTCCATGCCGGTTATGATCACAGCTACTTCTTCATTGCTTCGTTTATTGAAGACCACATCAACCATCACGCCGCCGCATTATGGGGATGACTTTGGCGTCAGGGGCGGTTATGCTTTTTTGCATTTACCGCCCCAGGCACCCCCATGAGTGAACTGAAGGTCTCCCTGATTCAGACCAACCTGCCCTGGCAGAAAGCGTCTGACAATCGCGAACTCCTCGAGCAGCTGCTCGACACCACCATCGACAGCACCGACCTGATCCTGCTGCCCGAAATGTTCACCTGCAGCTTCGACAGCGACAAGAACGCCATCCCTGAACATATGGCCGGGGCGACCGTGGACTGGATGCGCCTGATGGCCGTGTCCTACCAGGCCGCCATCTGCGGCACCATCGCCATCACCGAAAACGGTGTCCGTTACAACCGGCTGCTCTTCGTGACCCCCGAAGGCAAGGTCCAGCATTATGACAAGCGCCACCTGTTCCGCATGTACGGGGAAGACAAGCGTTACGTACCCGGCCGCAGGCAGGTGGTGATCAAATGGCGCAACTGGCGCATCCTGCCGCTGGTTTGCTATGACCTGCGCTTCCCGGTCTGGTGCCGCAACACCGAGGATCTCAACTACGATCTTGTTCTCTGCCCTGCCAACTGGCCGGCACCACGCACCCTGGCCTGGCAGACCCTGCTCAGGGCACGTGCCATCGAAAACCTGGCCTATGTAGCCGGTACGAACCGGATCGGCAAGGACGGCAGCGACATCGAGTATTCCGGTTCGAGCATGGTGCTGGATGCGGCCGGCAAGGTCCTGCTGGATGCCGGCGACCAGATGGGCGGCTATACCGTGTCCATCAACCGGGACGAGTTGCTCGAATTTCGCAAGAGTTTCCCCTTTCACCACGATGCCGATGCATTCCTGCTCGCATCCTCGATGGATGACTGAAAACCCAATCTGACTGCGGCCTTGCCGGTAGGCCGGGTCCCGACAGACACTGCGCCATGCCACTGCCAAGAGCCTACCTGATCGATTCCAGCATCTATATTTTCCGTGCCTGGTACGTTTACGACGAATCCATTACCGACAGCAACGGCAATCCGAGCAACGCCGTCTTCGGCTTCACCGATTTCCTGTACCAGCTAATCCGGCAAAAGCAGCCCCAATTCATCGCTTGCGCCTTCGATACATCGCAAAAGAATTCCTACCGCAAGGAGCTTTATCCCGAGTACAAGGCCAACCGTGAACCGGCCCCTGAAGAACTGAAAGTCCAGTTCGCTCATTGCCGGGATTTCTGCCGGGCAGTGGGTATCGCGGAGTACGCCAGCGAACGCTTTGAGGCGGATGACATCATCGGCTCGCTTGCCGAACGCCTGCGCCGGCAGGGCATGGCCGTCACCATCGTCAGTGCCGACAAGGATCTCGCTCAGCTCGTAACCGGCGAGGAAGATGCCTGGTGGGATTTTGCCCGCGGCAATGTCCTCAACAGCCGCGGCGTGGAAAAACATTTTGGGGTGCGCCCGGAACAGATCGCCGACATGCTCGCCCTCACCGGCGACAAGATCGATAACATCCCCGGTATTCCCGGTGTGGGTGCGACAACTGCATCACGTATCCTGCAGAAATACCCCAGCGTCGAGGAGGTGATCGCCAATATCGGGGACATCGCCGCCATGAAATTCCGCGGCGCCACACGGGTGCAGGCGCTGGTGGATGCGCACAAGGATATCCTGCCCCTGAACAAGCTGTTGACCACCGTGGTCACCGACATGGCCTTTGACAATGAACCTGATCTCAGCTGGAAAGGCGTCGATGAGGCAGAATTCACCCGCATCACCGACCTGCTCTCCATCGGCGGCGCCCTGCGCCAGCGCTGGCTCGACCTGGTGTAGCAGGCCATTATCTTGGAAGAAACCCCTCACCCACTCAGGGACAAGTTGCCGCTGCCATTGATGGCATCCATGTCCGCCCTGTCAGCCCTGTCAATCGACATGTACCTGCCGGCCTTTCCGGCCATGGCCGAGTCCCTCGATGTGCCGATCAGTACCATTCAGTATTCCATCAGCGTCTATCTGGTGGCATTCGGCATAGGCATGCTGTTGTTCGGCCCCCTCTCGGACCGGTTCGGTCGCCGTCCCCTGGCCATCTTGGGCCTTTCCGGGTACGCATTGGCATCGGCCTGCATGGCACTGAGTCCTACGGCATCGGTGTTCCTGGTATGCCGGTTCTTCCAGGGCATGCTGGGCAGCGCGGCAACGGTTGTCGTGCCTGCCATTATCCGGGACTGTTTCGGCAAGGACACGGCCAGGGGCATGTCCACGGTGACGATGATCATGCTGACCGCACCGCTGGTGGCTCCCCTGCTCGGCTCTGTGCTGCTGACTTTCACCAGCTGGCGCGCCATTTTTGCGGTGCTGGCGATTTACGGCGCCGTTGCGCTCGCCCTTGTCTACCTGAAACTGCCGGAGACCCTGCCTGACTCGAGCATCCCGAAACGCCTTTCCTATATCGACAGTTACCTGGGTATCATGGCCACGCCCGGCATCTACCGCTACCTCGGCACCTTCCTGATGTCGTCACTGGCGTTCTTCACCTACCTGACCTCGGCGCCGTTCGTGTACATTACCTGGTTCGGCGTATCGGAGTTCGTGTTCGGCCTGCTGTTCACGACGACGGCCGCTTCCCTGATCCTGGCGAACTACATCAACGTCAGGCTGGTCTCAAGCTACGGCTCCAGGCGCATGATGTATTCAGGGCTAGCCTCCGCCGTGGTGTTCGCCGTGCTGCTCACGCTGGTGACCCTGTTCATGCATAACCTGCCACTGACTGTGGCCTGTTTCTTCATGATCATCGGCAGTCTCGGCATCATCTCCGTCAACGCCGAATCCCTGGTCTTGATCGAGTTTCCCAACCAGGCCAGCTCCGCCGGCGCCGTGACCCGTACACTTCGCTTCACGACGGGCGCCCTCGTTGGCCCAGTCCTCGCCCTGTTCTATACCGGCACCCCAGTCCCCGTAGTGCTTTTAGTGCTGATCGCCGTCAGCGTCGGCGCCGCCATACAGCTGCTGCTTTACCTGGTGACAAAGACAAGCCGGGAAAAGACCACAGACTGAAAGCCTGCCACAGGCGGGCAGGTTCCTTGGTGTCTTGAACGGGCTAATGATCGACGCTTTAGATGCTCAGACTTCAGTCAGGTTTACCAGGGACCCGGATGTCCAGCACCATGGCCTGAACGTCCTGCGGCGGTGGCGCGGTAAAGCGGCAAACCAGCAAGGCCACCGCAAAATTGAGGAACATGCCCAGGGTACCGATACCCTCGGGGGAAATGCCGAGCCACCAGTGATCGGCGTTGTCGGCGGCGGGATTGATGAACTTGAAATACACGATGTAGATGGCGGTGAATACAATGCCGCACACCATGCCCGACACGGCACCTTCCTTGTTCATGCGGGTGGAGAATATGCCCAGCACGATGGCCGGAAAAAACGACGAGGCTGCCAGTCCAAAGGCAAAGGCCACTACCTGGGCGACGAAACCGGGCGGATTGATGCCGAAATAACCGGCAATGCACACGGCAAAGAAAATCGCGATACGGGCAAACAGCAGTTCCTGCTTTTCACTGATATCCGGCATCAGGTTGCGCTTGAGCAGGTCGTGGGAGATGGCTGTCGAGATTACCAGCAGCAGGCCCGCTGCAGTTGAAAGTGCCGCGGCCAGTCCGCCGGCGGCCACCAGGGCGATGACCCAGTTGGGCAGTTGGGCGATTTCCGGGTTCGCCAGCACGATGATGTCGCGATCCACCGTCAGCTCGTTTACTGCCGGGTCGGCGACGTACTGGATCCTGCCGTCGCCGTTCTTGTCCTCGAAGCTGATCAGGTTGGTGTTTTCCCATGTGCGGAACCATGACGGCATGGAGACATATTCGGCATTGCTCACCGTGTTGATCAGGTTGGTGCGGGCGAAGGCGGCGATCGCAGGCGCGGTGGTGTACAGGATGGCGATGAACAGCAGCGCGTAACCGGCGGATTTTCGTGCCGCCCTGACGCTTGGCACTGTGAAGAAACGGATGATGACATGCGGCAGGCCGGCGGTGCCCATGATAAGCGCCCCGGTGATGAACAGGACATCAAGGTGGGAGCGCACCCCTGAGGTATAAGCGGCAAAGCCGAGCTCCTCGTGCAGGCCGTCGAGCCGGTCAAGCAGGTAGCCGCCGCCAAAGGATTCATTCAGCTCGCTGCCAAACCCCAGTTGTGGAATGACATGCCCCGTCATCAGGATGGAGATGAAAACGGCCGGCACCATATAGGCAAAGATCAGCACGCAATATTGCGCCACTTGCGTATAGGTAATGCCCTTCATGCCCCCGAGCACGGCGTAGAAAAACACGATGCCCATACCGATCAGGACGCCCAGGTTGATATCCACTTCCAGGAAGCGGGAGAAGACCACGCCGACGCCGCGCATCTGGCCTGCCACGTACGTGAAGGACACGAAGATGGCACACACCACCGCCACCATGCGCGCCAGCTGACTGTAATAGCGGTCACCGATGAAGTCAGGTACGGTGAATTTGCCGAAATCCCGCAGGTACGGTGCGATCAATAGCGCGAGCAGGACATAACCGCCGGTCCAGCCCATCAGGTAAACCGAGCCGTCCCGTCCCATGTAGGACACAATGCCGGCCATGGAAATGAACGAGGCCGCCGACATCCAGTCCGCAGCGGTGGCCAGGCCGTTGGCCAGGGGCGGCACATGGGCGCCCGCGATATAGAATTCCTTGGTCGAGGAAGCACGCGACCAGACCGCAATACCTATGTACAGGATGAAGGTCAGGCCGACGGTGAGGTAGGTCCAGGTCTGTAAACTCATGGCTTTTTGCTGCTTCTAGTTGTTATAAGTTGTTATAAGTTGATATCGACGGAGCCGGCCTTCATTCCCCAGCCGCTTCCTCTTCCGCCAGGATGTCCTTTTCCTCGTGATGGTACTTGCGATCGAGTTTGTCCATCATTTTCAGGTAGATGAATATCAGGATGACATAGATATAGATGGAGCCCTGCTGGGCCATCCAGAAGCCGAACTTGAAACCACCGATCCGTATGGCGTCCAGCTGGTCGACAAAGATCACCGACATGAGAAATGACACGACGAACCATATGCTCAGCAGGATGGTGAGTATCCGGATATTTTCTTTCCAGTAGAGATTGTCAGTGTTGCCGGGCATTTTATTGATCCTTTCTTGTTAGGTGTCGGCTGCGGGACAGGGACAGAATATTTAAATTACCTGAGACCTCGACGTCAATGACAGCAACCAGCCTGGCGGAACTGCAAACTACATTGTGACCAAATTCTGTCCCGTGGAACGACGCTTGCATCGTTCCGCCTGCGGCGCCTTCGTTCTTGTTATTCGCCCAGTTTCCAGCCCGAGGTTATCGGGTAACGGCGGTCACGGCCAAACCCGCGCTTGCTGATTCTGACTCCGACCGGCGCCTGGCGGCGCTTGTATTCGTTCAGGTCGACCAGTCGCAATACTCGCATAACCGTATCGTGTTCAAAACCCCTTTCAATGATGGCGTGGGCGCTCTGGTCCTGTTCTATATACAGCTCCAGGATCCTGTCGAGGATGTCGTAGGGCGGCAGGTTGTCCTCGTCGACCTGTCCCGGCGCCAGCTCCGCCGATGGCGGGCGCTCGATGATTCGCGACGGGATCATCTCGGCAACGGCATTACCCGGCACGGTATTGCGGTAACGGGATAACGCGTATACCAGCATTTTCGGCACATCCTTGAGCACGTCGAAACCACCGGCCATGTCTCCGTACAGGGTCGAATAACCCACGGCCATCTCACTCTTGTTCCCGGTGGTAAGCACCAGGAATCCCTTCTTGTTGGAGATCGCCATCAGCATGACACCGCGGCAGCGGGCCTGCAGGTTCTGCTCGGTGAGATCGACGGTCGTGCCCTCGAATTCGGGAGCCAGGCTGGCCATGAAACTCTCGTACACGGGCTCGATGGGTATCACCTTGTACGTGACCCCGAAATTCTTCGCTTCCAGTTCGGCATCGTCCAGGCTCATCTGCGCCGTATACCGGAACGGCATCATCACGGCATGCACCCGGTCGCTGCCAAGGGCGTCCACGGCGATGGCCAGGGTCAGCGCCGAATCGATACCCCCGGACAGGCCCAGCACCACTCCCCTGAACCCGTTCTTCATGACGTAATCATGCAATCCCTGGACAAGCACCTTGTACACGAGCCCGGCGCCCTCTTCTATCGTAGCCGTTTCACCCGGTTCCAGCGTGACCTTGTCATCCTCAAGGACGGCCCGCACGTGTGTGAGCGCCTCTTCACAGGCCGGGGCCAGGGCTTTCAGTGTGCCGTCACCGTCCAGTGCCATGGAGCAACCGTCGAAGACCAGTTCATCCTGGCCGCCGACCTGGTTGACGTAGATGATCGGAATGGCGGCTTCGCGCTGGCGCTGCGCCATGACGGCGCGGCGGTCGGCCAGTTTGTCGACATGGAACGGCGAGCCGTTGATATTGATCATGATACGTGCGCCGGCAGCGGCAGCCTGGGCCATGGGACCCGGTTCCCACAGGTCCTCACACACAGTGAAGCCGACATCCATGCCCCTGATATTGATCACGCATGGTTCACTGCCGGCGTGGAAGTAGCGCTTTTCATCGAACACCTGGTAGTTGGGCAGGCACTGCTTCCTGTAAGTAGCGATCAATTCTCCACGGTGTATGACCGCCAGCATATTGTACAGTCGTCCATCCTCGCGGCCCGGGTAACCGATCACCAGGTGGGTAGCGAAATTGCAGGCCAGAATGCGCGCCATGGCATTGTGAATGCGTATGTCGAGACTGGCGCGCAGCAGCAGGTCTTCAGGGGGATAAGCGGTCAGTACCAGTTCCGGAAACACGATCATGTCCGGCGCCTGTTTGGCGAGGATTTTCCCGACCGTCTCGATAACCATGTCGGTATTGCCCGGGATATCGCCCACCAGCGGATTGACCTGGGCCATGACGATGTCCAGGGAGCCTTGTTGTTGGGATAAACCGGGAACGGACAAACTGGATTCCTGTGATACTGCTGTCGGATTCGAAGACCGGCTCTGGTGCGAAAACACTGTCAAAATTACAGTATCGTGCACTCTTTATGCCGGCCCTTCTTCTATGGATATTGTCATAGAGGTGAGGTATTGTCTGCCTCTTCACCGCTATTATAAAGTTTTTTTATGGGCTTGATCAGACTCATTATTTTTGCCCTCGTGATCTGGATGTTCTGGCGCCTGATCAGGAATTACCGGGCCAATCTGGGCAGCAAGCAACGCCCGGGGGAGAAAAAGAAACTGCCGAACGGCAACATGGTGGCGTGCAGGTACTGCAAAGTTCATGTGCCGGAAAACACTGCAATCGCCCATGATGACCAGTGGTTTTGCAGCGAAAGCCACAGGGCGAAATTCATCGCGGAAAAGCATTAGCCGCGCCCGCTCCTGGCACAGCTAACCACTGCATAACATGGCCCGACTCATCAGCAGCATCAACCCAGGCATCGGCTCCGGTGTCGATGACATCGCACACCAGCAAAACCTGAAGGTTTTCGATGTCTACAATGTCTACCGGGTGGTGCTTTCACTGGTGCTGGTCATCGGCATCTATTTTCGCTCTCTTTCCTCGCTCGGCACCATCGATCCGGAGCTGTTCCAGCAGACCATCTATGTCTACACCGGTTTCAACGTGCTGGTATTACTGCGCGCTTTGCTTCCCCGCAACCACACACTGGAAACATCGCAGTTCATCACGGTCATCCTGATCGACATCATTTTCCTCGTCCTGATCAGTTACACCTGCGGCGGTGTAAGCAGCGGCATGGCCAACCTGCTCATAGTGCCGGTGGCTTCCGGCAGTCTCCTGTTCAGGACGCGGCTGAGCGTGTTCTTTGCTGCGGTCGGCTCCATCCTGGTCATCTACAGCGAGGTCTATCTCTACCTCGTCATCGACGAAGGCATCGTATATTTCGTCCAGGCTGGCCTGCTTGGATTCACACTGTTTGCCGTGACCGGCATCCTGCAATACCTCGGCGGCAAGATCCGGCAAAACGAACTGCTGACCCGTCAACAGGCGGAGAACATCCTGTCCCTGCAGGAAATGAACGACCAGATCATTCGCCGGATGCACAATGGCATACTTGTGGTGAACCAGGACGGGCACATACTCAACATCAATGATGCCGCCAGGCGCTTCCTGCATTTTCCGGAGAATGACAGGAATGACCAGGAGCTGCCTGCGGTTCTCGCGGGGCAGCTGCGCGTCTGGCTGGCGGACAATTCTGCCAAGGCCCAGCCATTCCGCCTGAAAGATGCCACGCGCGACCTGCAGGCCAGTTTCACCTATCTCAATCCCGGCTCAGATCCCGAAGCCAACATCCTCATATTCCTGGAAGACTTTTCCCTGTTGACCAGTCGCGCCCAGCAACTGAAACTGATGTCACTCGGCCGTTTGACTGCGAGCATCGCTCACGAGGTGAGAAATCCGCTGGGCGCCATCTCGCACGCCAGCCAGCTGCTCAATGAATCCGACAAGATCGATTCCAGCGACCAGCGCCTGCTTGAAATCATCGCCTCCCATTCAAGCCGCGTGAATCGCATTATTGAAAGCGTCCTGGACCTGTCGCGGAACAGAGCAGATGACATGGAAAGCATCGCACTGCAGGCTTGGATGGATCAGTTCGTGACCAAGTTCTGCAACTCGCACCAGGAACAAGTTGATATCGAGTGGCGCGTGGAACCCGGGGATATTCGTGTCCTGTTCAACCAGGGTCAGCTTGAGCAGGTGCTGACCAATCTCTGTGAAAACGGTCTGCGCTACAGCAAAAAGGCCACCGGCAAGGCCCATGTACTTATCGAAGTCAGCCTCAGTGAACAGGATGACAAACCCGTCCTACATATCATGGATGACGGCAAGGGCATTCCGGATGAATTGTCGCAGCAGATTTTTGAGCCCTTCTTCACGACCGAGCAAACCGGTACCGGCCTCGGTCTGTTTATTTGCAAGGAAATATGTGATGCTAATTACGCCGGGCTCACCTACTTGCCCAACTATAAGAAGAAGAGCACATTCCGGATCAATTTCAGTAATAGCGAAATCAGCTAGCAAGTGCAGATGGGTAATAAAGTTCTCATAGTCGATGACGAGCCCGATATCCGGGAGCTCCTGGAAATCACCCTGGGCCGGATGGACCTCGATACGGCATCAGCGAGTGATCTTGCCCAGGCACGCTCCCTGCTGGCCGGCAGCGATTTCCACCTGTGCCTGACCGACATGAAACTGCCGGACGGCAACGGCATTGATCTCGTCCGCGATATCCAGAACAACTATCCGAATATTCCTGTCGCCGTGATCACCGCCCATGGCAGTACCGAAACCGCCATCACCGCCCTGAAATCCGGCGCCTTCGACTTTGTGTCCAAGCCCGTGGATATCCGCAAACTGCGTGAAATGGTGAAAACGGCGCTGAAGCTCGAGCATGAACTACCTGCCAGGCCCGGCGAACCGGAGGACATGCCGCTGAAACTGGTGGGCAATTCTGCCCAGATCACCAGGCTGAAGGAGCAGATCGTCAAGCTGGCCCGCAGCCAGGCCCCGGTATTCATCAGCGGCGAGTCAGGCAGTGGCAAGGAGCTGGTGGCCCGTTCAATCCACGCCCAGGGACCCAGGCGGGAAAACGAATTCATTGCCATCAACTGCGGCGCCATTCCCTCGGAACTCATGGAGAGCGAATTTTTCGGCCACAAGAAAGGCAGTTTCACCGGCGCCCACAGCGACAAGGCGGGTCTGTTCCAGGCCGCCAGCGGCGGCAGCCTGTTCCTCGATGAAATTGCCGACCTGCCCCTGCACATGCAGGTGAAACTGCTCAGGGCTATCCAGGAAAAGTCCGTCCGCCCGGTCGGATCGCAAACCGAAGAACCGGTTGATGTACGCCTGCTCAGCGCCACCCACAAGAACCTTGCCGAGGAAGTTGAAAAGGGCAACCTGCGCCAGGACCTGTACTACCGCATCAATGTCATCGAACTGCACGTGCCGAGCCTCAGGGAAAGACGCAATGACATTCCCCTGCTGGCCCGGCACTACCTGGAGCTCATCGCCCGGGAAAACGGCATGCCGGAGGCGGGCATCAGCGAGGAAGCCCTCGGTATGCTTCAGAATTACTCCTTTCCAGGCAATGTCAGGGAACTGGAAAACATCCTGCAGCGGGCCCTGGCGATGGCGGAGAACAACATCATCCAGGTCCAGGACCTGCCGCCACTGAAAAACCATATAATAGAGGCAGGCGCCCCTGCATCTGCAACGCATGAATCACAGCCGATGGTGACGCTGGCCGAGGATTTCTCCCTGGAAAGACACCTGGAAGAGATCGAGAGGGCGGCTATAGAGCAGGCACTGGAAGAAACGCGTTGGAACAAGACGGCTGCGGCGAAAAAACTGGGGATGTCATTCCGCTCTTTCCGCTACCGCCTGAAGAAGCTGGGCGTCGACTAGAAGAACACTATCAGGCCCGGTCCCGGGGCTTCAGTTCACGCGGCATCGAGAACACGATGTTCTCTTCAACACCCTGCATTTCAACCGGCTCCCCGCCCCCGATCTGTCTCAGGCGTGCGATCACCTCCTTTACCAGGATTTCCGGCGCAGAAGCCCCGGCGGTGACACCGATCGATTGCTTGCCGTCGAACCAGCTGTCGCGAATCTCGCCGGCGTGGTCGATCAGGTAGGCCTCACTCCCCATGCGTTGGGCCAGCTCCCGCAACCGGTTGGAATTCGAGGAATTCGGGGAACCAACCACCAGCACCAGATCGGTTTCCAGCGCGAGCTGTTTTACGGCATCCTGCCGGTTCTGAGTGGCATAGCAGATATCCTTCTTGCGCGGCCCGGTGATATTGGGAAAACGTGCGTGCAGGGCATCGATGATGCGCGCGGTGTCGTCCATGGACAGGGTAGTCTGCGTCACGAAGGCCAGGTTGTTTTCATCCTGCACTTCAAGTTCACTGACGTCGGCTTCCGATTCCACCAGGTATATGCGCCCACCCCTGCTGGTGTCGTACTGGCCCATGGTGCCTTCCACTTCCGGGTGTCGGGCATGGCCGATGAGAATGCACTCATGACCGGCCTCGCTGTACTTGATCACTTCCAGATGCACCTTGGTGACGAGTGGACAGGTAGCATCGAAAACGCGCAGACCGAGCCTGTCGGCTTCCTGCTTGACCTGCTGGGAAACGCCGTGGGCGCTGAAAATGACGATGGAGGCATTGCCCCGGGCATCTGTTACCGGCACATCGTGGAGTTCGTCCACAAAGATGGCCCCGCGTTGTTTGAGTGATTCCACAACCGTTTTGTTGTGCACCACTTCATGGCGCACGTAAATGGGCGGACCGAACAGGTCCAGCGCCCGGTTCACGATATCTATGGCGCGATCGACCCCCGCGCAGAATCCTCGGGGGTTCGCCAGCTTGATGTCCAGGGTGTTGCTGTGGGAGTTCATGATCGTGCTTATCCGGAAACGGAAAGAATTTTTACCCGGAAGCGGATAGTCTTGCCCGCCAGCGGATGATTGAAATCGACAGTGACACGATCGGCATCGAACGCGGTGATCACGCCTGCCTGGTCGTTGCCCGCACTGTCCGCAAAGTTTATCACCAGCCCCTCCTCCATAGCCAAGTCGGCCGGAAATCGGTAGCGCGGAAATGTGTGGATGTTGTCCGGGTTGCGCGGCCCGAAGGCATCCTCTTCCTCCAGCTCCGCACTGTGCTCATCGCCGGCACACAAACCGAACAGTACCTGTTCAAAGCCTACAGGCAGATTACCGTCACCAACACGGAATGTGGCGGCTGCGCCGTCAAAATTACTGTCCACGATATCGCCATTGGGCAGGGCGAGCTCGAAATGCAGCGTCACCTGTCTCCCACTGCACACCTGCCCGGCATCGTACCCGGTGTGTTCGGGTTCCGGGGTGTCCTCGCGGCCGGTGATGTCCCTGACATTGATCTTGTCCATGGCGGCGACCTGTCAACTCACCGGATCCGATTCAACCGGACGCTTCATATCCAGAAACATGTCCAGAACCATGAGGGCAGCGCCGACACTGACGGCGGAATCGGCGACATTGAAGGTGGCGAACCGGTATTCTCCGGCGTACACGCTGATGAAATCGATCACATACCCGATCAGCAAGCGATCGTAGAGATTGCCGAGAGCGCCCCCCAGGATCAGTGCCAATGCAAAGCCCAGCAGTCTCTGTGAACGGGGAATGCGGGTCAGCCATACGATGATGAAGATGCTGATACTGAGGGAAATTCCTGTCAGGAACCAGCGCTGCCAGCCACCGGCATCATCGAGGAAGCTGAAGGCGGCGCCGGTGTTGTAGGCGAGCAACAGATCGAAACCGGGAAATACGGGAACGGGCGCACCAAGCACCAGGTTGGCATCGCACACTACCTTGGTGACACGGTCGATGACGGCAACCATGCCCGCCAATGTGAATAGCAGGACCAGGTTGTTTTGCTTAAGCGCTGTGTTTGCGGTCATGTTCAGCCCAGGGCCAGTAAAGAGGTGCGGGCCTGCTCGATATCCAGTGACATCTGCGCCTTGAGGGCGTCGAGATCCGGAAAGGCAAGTTCATCCCGCAGCTTTTTGACAAAGGAAACCAGCAGGTGTTCACCGTAGATGTCCTCATCGAAGTCGAACAGGTGTACCTCCAGTTTCGGGATGCCGCTGTCTTCCACCGTGGGGTTGAAACCGATACTGGCCACGCCGTGCAGCTCCCTTTCTCCAAACTGCACCAGCACACTGAAGATGCCTTGCAGGGGCAGCTTGCTGAACTGCAGACCGATGTTGGCCGTGGGCGTACCCAGTTCCCGGCCCAGCTTCCTGCCTGTAACCACGGTACCGCCGATACTGTAATGGCGACCGAGCAGCTCGCGGACGCGTTCGCAATCACCCGCCTGCAGGTACTGCCGGACCAGAGTGCTGCTGACACGCTCACCTTCCACCTCGCAGGATATTTCCCGCTCCACCTCGAAACCGAATTCGCGCCCCTTTTCCTGCAACAGGGCAAAATCCCCCTGCCTCCGGTAGCCAAAGCGAAAATCGTCGCCAACGATCAGCGTGGACACGCCGAGCCCGTCAACCAGGTACTGCCGAATGAAATCTTCAGCGCCGAGGTCGCACAACGCCGCATCGAAGGTCATCCTGAAGATGGCGTCGACGCCGTAACCAACCAGGAAGTCCACCTTGTCATCGAACTGGGTCAGCCGCGGCGCCGCTTGCGCGCCCGCAAAGAACTCCTCCGGGTGCGGCTCGCTCAGGATCACCACTGCGGGCAGCCCCTTGCGTTTCGCCGTGGCGAGCAAGGAGTCCAGTACATGCTGGTGCCCAAGATGCAGGCCGTCATATTTGCCAATGGTGGCGACACAACGGTCATGGTCGGCCCTGAACGCTGCGAAATCGGAATAAACAGTCATTGTTCCAGGTGGTGGAAGAAAAGCCGGCTATTATATGCCAAAACCAGACCTCAGGCCCGGTAACGGAAATCGCCGAGCCTGACGCCCAGTGCGAGCAGGGTCAGGCCATAGGCCATGACACCGGCGCCGCACAGCATGGCCAGGTACAAGACGCGCTCGACCGTGCCGGCGCCTGCAAGCATGTCGAAATCCCCTGGCCCGTAAAGCAGATTCAGCACCAGCACCATCACCAGTGCCGCCATGCCCACCCGCAGGAGGTAGGCGATCCAGTGCACCCGGAAGCTGAACACGCCCTGCCTGAGCAATCCTGACAACAGCAAGCCGCCGTTGATGAAGGCCGACAATGACGTCGCCAGGGCCAGGCCGGCATGGGCAAGCGGAATAATCAGGAGCAGGTTGAGGACCATGTTGCTCACCATGGCGATGACGGCATAGCGCACCGGCGTGGTGGTGTCCTTGCGGGAAAAATAAGCGGTGGCCAGGACCTTGATGCTCATGAACCCGAGCAGGCCGACAGCATAGGCCTTCAGGCTGGCCGAGGTCGGCAGGACTGAATCCAGGCCAAAGGCGCCGCGCTGGTATATCGTGATGATCAGCGGATCCGCCAGCACGATGAGCGCCAGGGTGGCGGGCAGGCCGACCAGCATCAGTGCCCGCAGGCTCCAGTCCAGGGTGGTTAGAAATTTCTCCGCATCTGCGGCTGCATGAATGCGGGACAGGATCGGCAGGATGACCGTGGCGATGGCAATGGCGAACATGCCCAGGGGGAGTTCCATCAGGCGGTCGGAATAATACAGCCAGCTTACGGCACCGTCCCCCTGCAGCGCCGTTGCCAGCATGGTATCCACCAGCAGGTTGATCTGCCCCACTGAGACGCTGAACATAACCGGCAGCATCAGCATGATGACCTGGTCTACACCCTCATGTTTCGGTTTCAGTGCCGGCCTGGGTACCAGGCGCAGGTGATGCAGGAAAGGCAACTGGAACATCAATTGGATGATGCCGGCAATCAGCACACCCCAGGCCAGGGCGACAATGGGCTCGGCCATGAGCGGGCTCAATAGCAGGGCACACGCAATCAGAGTCAGGTTGAGGAAGATCGGCGTCATGGCCGGCACGGCATAGCGGCCATAAGTGTTCAGGATGGAGCCGGCAAAACCGGTGAGGGAAATCAGCAGGATGTAGGGAAACGTGATGCGCAGCATTTCCACCAGCAGCGCGAACTTGTCCGGGGCATCCCGGTAGCCCCAGGCGAACAGCGTACCCAGCAGAGGTGCGCTAATCACGCCGATCACTGTCACGAGCACCAGGATAAGGGACAGCCTGCCGGCGACATGGTCGACCAGGTTCTTCACCTCCCCGAAGGTGCGCTGCTTGCGGTATTCCGACAGCACCGGCACGAAAGCCTGGGAAAAGGCCCCCTCAGCGAAAAGCCGGCGCAGGAAATTGGGGATGCGGAAGGCAACAAAAAAGGCGTCGGCAGCGGCGCCGTCACCGAAAACGGCGGCAAACACGATCTCCCGGACCAGGCCCAGGATACGGGAGAGAAAGGTCATCAGGGAGACAACGAGGCTGGACCGGGCAACGCCGGTGGTTTCCGCCGGCCTGTCTTCAGCTGCCTGCACGCTCTGTCCTTCCCGTGAAAAAAGAGGGCATGTTATCACAGCCCCCGGGGGGGCCGGAGTAGGCCTCCGGAGTTGACAAAAGGCCGCGAAAACTGCATGATTCGCGTCTTTTTTCAGCCCCCGAAGGCTGAAATTCCGGACAAACAGAGACAACACCGAGAAGGAGAGTCCTTTGGCTAACTCTGCACAGGCTCGCAAACGGGCCAAACAGGCTGAAAACCGCCGCAAGCACAATGCCAGTGCCCGTTCCATGGTGCGCACCTACATCAAAAAGGTGAACGCAGCCATTGAAACCAAGGATTACGACAAGGCCACCAGCGCTTACAGCGCCGCCGTGCCGGTAATCGACAGCATGGCCGACAAGGGCCACATCCATGCGAACAAGGCCGCCCGCCACAAGAGCCGCCTGAATACCGCGATCAAGGCACTTAAGGCCTGATAACTATTTGATTTAAATAAGAAACCGGCTTTTGCCGGTTTTTTATTGCCAGTGTGTTAATGCCCCCTGAACGGGGCTTGTGAAAGCGTGCACAGCCTGAATGGCTTCAGTTATAATCGTGCACCTGTTTGATGCGCAGTAAGGGGACGTCTGCATGACCTACATCCGATTTATCAGCTTCTGTGCCGGCCTCCTGCTGGTGCCCGCCGCTTTGGCCCACCATTCCTTCCAGGCCACCTATGACATGGATACCACCATCGAGATACGTGGCAAGCTCATCCAGATGAATTTCCGCAACCCGCACTCCTCCGTGATGGTGCTGGCGCCGGATGAGAACGGCGTGGAACAGCGCTGGGGCATCGAATGGGGCGGCGCCAGCCTGCTGATGCGCCAGGGGCTGACCCGGACCTCCTTCAAACCCGGAGACGAGGTCATCATTGTCGGCCAGCCCTCCCGGGAAAGAACCGATTACCGCATGCGCATGGAGTCCATCCTGCGTCCCGCAGACAATTTTGGTTGGGGTTTCAATAACGAAGAGTTCGAATAATCGGATTCAGGCAGAACAAAAAAGGCCGCAGAATGCGGCCTTTTTTTATGAAATTTGCAGGTAGAGTCACGAGCGATGGCCAGGCAAGGCAAAAATTTTTTTCGAGACCACGAACAGTACAAGTAGTACGAGAGCGGTTCGGAAAAAGTTTTTAACGCAGCATGGCCGAGCGCAGTAGCTACCTATTATTGAGCCATACACTCCTGGGGATTCCAGCCGGATGCGTCATCCTGGCGCTTGAAGTTCGCAGATGTCGTATACAACTGGGTCAGGTGCTGCGGATCGCGCAGGATGGAAATCACTGTCAGGTACTCGGTACCGTCGCCACCCACCAGCAGCTCCCAGTATTCAGTCAGTTCCGCGCCTGCACCGTAAGGCACGCCGTTGCGGCGCAGGTAGCCCGGCGCCATGTCGGTGGTGTGGCTTTCAATACTGCCCCAGGTCACCGGACCGAAGCGTCCGCCATCCCTTTCCAGCAGCCAGTTGGCGTTGGTCACACCCTGCAATGAGCCGGCTCCGGTGTTGTCTTGCGCCGGACCGAACTTGAGCATCCTTGTCTGCATGCCCGCATCGGTATCCACCTGCATGACATTGTCACCTGCCCATGTGATATGCAGGCGTGTCGGGATGCGCATGATGCCGCCGGCGCCATAGGCCTTGCAGGCATTGCCTGCGGCGGTATCCGCATCCGGGTCCCAGGCATTGGCAATCTCGCGCCCTACCGGAGTCAGGCCGATGCCCTCGTAGTCTCCCGCCGGCGCGGTGAGCATGCGGAAACGCCAGTCCTCGGTAACCAGCGACACCCAGTATCCTGTCAGGTCAACGGGTGCCGCTTCACGGGCAGACTGCGGCTGCCCGCCGGGTGGCTGGGCAACGGCAGGGAGTGTACTCATTCCCAGCAGGAGGGAAACCAGTGTTGCAATAATCTTGGCTCTCACATCAATCTCCTTACTGGTCCAGTGTCATGTAAACGGCAGTGACAAAATTCTCCGTGGAGAAGATGCCCTGTCCTGCCCAGCGCGGGTCGTAGTCACGTGTCGGTTGTTCCGCGAGGACCTCTTCCAGGCTCATGCCGCGCTCCTTCATATCGAGGATACGGTCGCGCACGATGGTAAGCATTTCCCGCCAGTTGATGACATCGCCGATGTCACTGAGGCGACCGTGGCCTGGAATCACCAGGGTGCCGCCGTCCTGACCGTATTCGGGAATGATCAGGTCGATGATGGCGTTGGCGGCATCGATGAAGCCATTGATAGAACCGCCGGAGGACATGTCGATAAAGGGATAGAACGACGTGATGTAGGCATCACCCGTGGTGATGACGTCGGACTTGCGGAAGTAAATGATACTGTCGCCGTCGGTATGCGCGTTGGGCTGGTGCAGCACGCGAACGCCTTCGCCGTTGAAGTAGATATCCCGCTTCCCGGTGAAATAGGTCATCGTGGGCCAGGCATCCGTCGAGACATTGTCATCGGAGGCCATGTGCAGCAGGACATTCTCGTGTGCCAGGATGCGGGCGCCTTCACCGGCATCACCGATATCGCCGCCCACGTTGCCGCCAACCGGCGTAAATCCCGCCGCCCGCAGGGGCACATTGCCGCCAATATGGTCGCCATGATGGTGGGTATTGATGATGTAGCGCAGGGGCTTGTCCGACAGGGTGCGTATGGCCGCAAGGATCTTGTCGGATAGCTGTTCGTACTGGGTATCGATGATCAGTACGCCCTCGTCGCCGGTCTGCACGGTGATGTTGCCGCCGGCACCGACCAGCATGAAGATATTATCGCGGACCGGCAGGATGCGGATTTCGACAGCGTCGAAATCCTGGGCCTGCACGGCAACACCTGTTACCAGCAACGCCAGGCAAAGAAAACGGTTAATCAGTCTGTTCATGATGCTTACTCCGCCTGTTCGCTGGGCTTGGGCATTGCCCTGATGCGTTCGACATATTCAGGGTACATGGTTTCAGGGCCACCCATGGCGGCCTCCAGCGGAATATCGTGGCGCTGCGAATAAATCAGCATATCGGTGTTGGTCCCCGGCAGGTGGTGCGGGATATAGCCGGGAGCGCGCACCATCTCGACCACCGGGTCACAGGGATAGCTGCCGACCTGGTCGTCGATGGAGTAGATATAGTCGCGGTTGCGAATGAACGGCTCTTCCAGGTAGATCGGGTCGTCGATGATCACTGTCCAGGTCAGGATGTCGCCGTGACGGATGAAATATTCGGTCACCGTGGCCTGGTCGCTGCGGGTCACCCCGTTGCGGCGCAGCCAGCCTTCCTTCAGGTGGGTGGTCTTGATCTTGAGCTGGTGCCCGTTCCATTCCCCGGTGGAAAAACCCATGGACGTGTGCGGAGCGTATTCGGGAGGATGTTCGCGGCCGTCCATCCAGATCGTGCGCCGCGTCTGCCAGGCGAAATGCTGGATGCGAACGGCGATCAGCGCTTCGCTGATCGGGTCACGTTCTTCCCAGATGCGGATATTGGCGAAACTCGACGCGTAATCCGAAGGGTGTACGCGGCACTGGTATTCCGGCAGGGCGATAAGGGATGCGCTCCAGCTCTGGGCGCGCAGTCTCACCGCGTCGGTCAGTGGCAGCCCGCCGTAATCGCCGAGCTCGGGCCCGGGCAGGCGGTCAGGAAAATCCTCGCTGTAGTTGCCGACCCAGACGCCCGAGAGATTCTTCTCGGCCAGGACGGAAAAACTGGAAATGGAAATCAGGAATAACAGTGATATCCGGCAAGCAATTCTGCCCATGCACTTCCCCTTGAGACGTTATTATTGGTGTGGTGTTAAAGCCCGCTAAACATAGCGAGTGTGTGAGTATTCTGTCAAATAAAAGGGGTGTGACTTTCTTTTAAAAGAAAGTCACCAAAGAAACCTGCCCCCGCCCGCCAGGCCTGCGGCTACCCTCGCTCCGGACTTTTTCCGACGGGACCGGCTCACGCAGCTTCGCTGCGGGCCCGCCTGAAAAATCCTTGATGGATTTTTCTCCCTGGAAAAAGCCCTCCACTCGGCTGGCTCAGGGGGCCTTAAACTTCGATCTACTCCAGGTGAACAAACCACAATGCAATCTCGACCTGAATCCGGCAGCCGATTTCAGGCTCCGAAAAAGGGTTGAATCAATCGAAGAGTAATCCTGTCGAAGTCCCCAGGGCCCCGTAAGGCCTGCCGAGGAACAGGGTCATTGCAGGGTCAGCCGGCCATGGACGGCCGG
>CAZVSC010000017.1:0-53431 GCA_964629325.1 uncultured Enterobacteriaceae bacterium | reverse complement strand
TGGGCTGAACAGCCTCGAGCTTGGCCGGAGGCCCATAAGTTTAGCCGGAGGCCCACAAACAGCCTTGAGCTTGGCCGGAGGCCCATAAAGAGAGGGCCCTAACTGTAGGAGAAAACAGTTAGGGCCCAACGCGCTCCTTATTAACCAGGAGATATATCTTCAACAGCAGGCTGGAAAAATCGGGGAGAAAACCACCCTGCTGTAACCTCTGACCCACCGTTTTCACAATAGTTCAAAAAATTTTCCGGTTCCTGAAAAAAAATCCTGTTCACACAATGACACAGCGTTCGGTGCGGTCAGTGGGCCGTGTTCCAGTCTTTTCCGGAGCCGATATCCACGACCAGGGGCACATTCAGGGAAGCCGCCGATACCATGCGGAATTTCACCCCTTCGGCGAGCAATGCCAGATCTTCGCTGGCCACTTCGAAAACCAGCTCGTCATGGACCTGCATGATCATGCTGGCATCCAGGTTGGCCACACCCAGCCAGTGATCGATATCCACCATGGCCTGTTTGATGATATCAGCGGCTGTTCCCTGCATGGGGGCATTGATCGCGGTGCGCTCCGCTGCCTTTCGCAACATCCCGTTGCTGGCCTTGATATCCGGCAGGTACAGGCGGCGACCGAACAATGTTTCCACGTATCCCTGTTCGTTGGCCAGCATGCGTGTGTCATCCATGTACTTGCGAACGCCCGGGTAACGCTGGAAATAACGCTCGACATATTCCTGGGCTTCACTGCGCCCGATGCCCAGCTGCTTGGCCAGCCCGAAGGGAGACATGCCATAAATCAGGCCGAAGTTGATGGCCTTGGCGCTGCGGCGCTGGTTCGAATCGACCTTGTCCAGGGAAACCGAGAATATTTCACTGGCCGTGGCCTGGTGAACATCGAGCCCTTTGCTGAAGGCTTCGCACAGGCTTTCATCGCCCGAAAGGTGCGCCATGATGCGCAGCTCCACCTGTGAGTAATCCGCCGCCATCAGCACCTTGCCCTTGCCGGCGATGAATGCCTGGCGAATGCGCCGGCCTTCCTCGGTGCGGATGGGAATGTTCTGCAGGTTGGGTTCAGTGGAGGAGAGCCTGCCAGTCGCCGCGACCGCCTGCTGGTAATTGGTGTGGATACGGCCCGTGTCCGGGTTGATGTCCAGTGGAAGCCTGTCCGTATAGGTGGATTTAAGTTTGCTCAGTCCGCGATGCTCAAGGATCACTTCCGGCAGCGGATACTCCAGCGCCAGTTCCTGCAGGACCGGCTCGGCCGTGGACGGTTGGCCCTTGGCCGTCTTGCTGATCACCGGGTATTCGAGTTTCTCGTAAAAAATCTGCTGAAGCTGTTTCGGTGAACCCAGGTTGAACTCTTCACCGGCCAGCTCAAAGGCTTTTTTCTCGAGCTCAGCCAGGCGCGCGGTTATCTGGGTACTCTGCTTCTCCAGCGCCTTCACGTCCAGGCTGACACCGGTATCTTCCATGCGTGTCAGTACCGGCACCAGGGCTATCTCGAAGTAGCGGTACACGTTTGCCAGTTCACCGGTTGCTGCCAGTTTGCTGCCGAGGATCTGGTGCAGGCGGAAACTGAAGTCGGCATTTTCCGCCGACCAGTGGCCAGCCTGTTCTATGTCGAGTTCGGCAAAAGTCAGTTTGCTGCGACCCTTGCCGAGCAGCTCCTCCAGGGTGGCCTTGTCCTGCTCCAGATAATGGGAGGCCAGCCGGTCCAGGGAATGTTTGTGAGCCACCGAATTGAGCACATAGGACTGCAGCATGGTGTCAAAGCGCCTGCCCTTCAGGGAAATGCCGTAGTTGGTCAGGATATGGGAGATAAGTTTCAGGTCATGCCCCACCTTGAACACCTGCCTGTCTTCCAGCACCGGTTTGAGCAGGGCCAGGGTGTCGTCTGTCATCAACTGGCCGGTATTTTCCAGTCCCGAGTGGGCCAGTGGCAGATAGATTGCCTTGCCGGCCTCGCAGCACAGGGAGATCCCGATGATGACTGCGCTCTTGTAATGTGCACCCTCTGCCTCGAGGCTCAGCGCCAGGCGTCCTGTCTTCACGGCACCGGCAAGGAAGGCTTCCAGCTTCTTCAGGTCAGTGATTACCTGGTAATCGATCTTGTCGGGTTGTGCATAGGACTCCTCGACTTCCTGTTCAGCCGGTGCCGGTTCAAGGCCGGGTATATCGGCAGCCTCGACCCCCGCTCCTTCCAGCTCCTTGCTCCAGGTGCGAAATTCCAGATTCTTGTAGAGTGCCAGCAATTCGGATTTGTTCGGCTGCGCGTGAACGAGATCCTCCGGGCCGAACGCGAGATCGACATCCAGCTTGATCGTGGCCAGCTGTTTCGACAGCTTCAGCTGGTCAAGATTGTCGCGCAGTTTTTCGCCGATCTTGCCCTTGATCTCGTCTGCCTTTTCGACAAGCGCTTCCAGCGATCCGTATTCCTGCAGCCATTTGACCGCCGTCTTCGGCCCGACGCCCGGAACACCGGGAATGTTGTCGACCTTGTCACCCATCAGGGCCAGGTAGTCGATGATCCGCTCCGGCGGTAACCCGAACTTTTCAGTAACGCCGTCGATATCCAGCGTTTCGTCGGTCATGGTATTAAGAAGCGTGACGTGCTGGTTGACCAGCTGGGCCATGTCCTTGTCGCCCGTGGAAATCAGCGTGGGGATTTCCTTGCGCCAGGCCTGCTCGGCCAGCGTGCCGATGACATCGTCGGCCTCCACGCCATCGATGATGAGCAGCGGCAATCCAAGCGCCTTGATGATCTGGTGAATGGGCTCGATCTGGCTGCGCAGGTCATCCGGCATGGGCGGACGGTTGGCCTTGTACTGCGCGTACATATCATCGCGGAAGGTTTTTCCCTTGGCATCGAAAATCACGGCGATGTTGCTGTCCGGGTAATCCTTCGTCAGCTTCAGGATCATGCTGATGACGCCCTTGATCGCGCCTGTTGGCTGCCCCTTGCTGGACGTAAGCGGCGGCAGCGCAAAAAAGGCGCGGAACAAATAGGACGATCCGTCGACCAGCACCAGTGGTTTGTCTTTAGCCATGCTGTAGTGAAATATTCCTGGTAATCGTGTTTTCTTACTCGGTGCGGCAGCCTGCAAAGGCTTCCGCCAGTTGGCGCATGAACCGGCTGTAACCATCTCGGGACCGCTCGATGTCGTAGCCAAGGACATCTATGGTGACATATCGCATGGCGTCCTGTTCAAGCTGGTTGTCCAGGCGCGCTGTGTTTTGTGACGGCCCTGTCACGATGCAGTACACCTGGTTGTCCGCCAGTTCCTTGCTGATGGCCAGCAACTGACGGATTCCCGGCTGTACTTCTTCATTGCCGGTAAAGCTGGTGACATGCTGCAGTCCGAACTGCGCTTCAAAGTACTGGTAGCCGTTATGGTACACGGCAAAAGGCGGAAAGGTTGCTGACTGCAGCCTTTCCCGGATCGCCGTGTCCAAGGAATACACGTCCTCCTGAAACAGGCGCAGGTTGTCCCGGTAGCGGCCGGCATTTCCAGGGTCAAGCACCGCAAGCCTGTCAGCGAGGCTGGCCGCTATCACCAGCGCATTACCCGTATCGAGCCAGACATGTGGGTCCGGGGTGTCGCCTATAACGTGTCGATTCAGCATCGGCAACTCCATGGCCGTCAACACGGAGTCCGGACGTTCACTGGCAACCTTTTCCAGTCCGGTTTCCATTCCAGGCCCTATCCAGAGAAACACGCCGGCCTGGTCAATGACGCGGCGCTGCGACGGTCTGAGTGCAGGGTGGTGGGGATCCTGGGTAGCATCGAGTACTGGATCAGGCCTGGATATGCCGTCCGTCACGGCGTCGGCGATCAGCAGCAATGGCCTGATACTTGCTGCAACCTGTGGCTGTGCAGATGCGGACTGCCAGCCTGGCAGGAGCAGGATGCCAAGTATGACGCTAATAAATCGGTTGCCCATGGCGTGTAAAACAGTGGTTGCCCGCAAGTTGGCGCAGTGAGAGTGCCGGAAAAAAGATGCTATGATATATCACTCTCATTCAATACCACAGGACTCGCATGTCGACCCGTTGTGCCCATAACAATAATACCCTGTGGTTCTGCCAGCTTTCTGTATTATTAAGCACCGGCGGTTGATCCGTGCCAGATAACGTCCTTCTCAATGCGCAGGAAATCTCCCTGCAATTCGACCAGCGCCTGGTATTGCAGAATATTTCGCTGCGAATTGCCGAGCGCCAGATCGTCACGCTGATCGGGCCCAACGGCGCCGGAAAAACCTCGCTGGTAAAAATCGTGTTGGGCCTGATCAGCCCCACCAGCGGCAAGGTGGCGCGCAGAAAGGAAATCCGCATCGGTTATATGCCGCAGCGGCTGCAGGTCGACCAGAGCATGCCCGTCACTGTCGGCAAGTTCCTCACCCTGGCCGCCAATGCCAGGTCCATGGAGACCGGCCGCGTGCTTGAGGAGGTCGGTGCCTCGGCACTTATCGACAGCCAGCTGCATTCACTCTCGGGTGGCGAGCTGCAGCGTGTATTGCTGGCGAGAGCGTTAATCCAGGATCCCCAGTTGCTGGTTCTGGATGAGCCGGCACAAGGGGTGGACGTCAACGGCCAGGCGGAACTGTACCGCCTGATCACGGATATCCGCGACAAGCACGATTGCGGCATCCTGCTGGTATCCCACGATCTGCACCTGGTCATGTCCGCCACGGATGAGGTTATCTGCCTTAACCAGCATGTCTGCTGCCACGGTCATCCTGAACAGGTCAGCAACGACCCCGCATACCTCGAACTGTTCGGCAGGAAAGATGCCGAGACGCTAGCAGTCTATACCCACCACCACAACCATAGTCACGATCTTGCCGGCGAGATCGTCGACGATGGGCACAATCACTAGGAAGCGCCATGGCTGATTTCATTCTGCGCGCGCTCCTGTCCGGCCTGCTGGTAGCGGCAATCGCCGGGCCGCTGGGTTGCTTCGTGGTCTGGCGGCGGATGTCCTATTTTGGCGACACGCTCGCACACTCTGCCCTTTTCGGCATCGCGCTCGGTCTGCTGCTGGAGATAAGCCTCGAAGCCTCCGTCATCGGGGCGTGTGCCCTGCTCGCCGTTCTGCTGGTGTTGATGGAAAAGCGTCGCGGGCTGTCCACGGATACCATCCTTGGCATACTGGCCCACAGCTCGCTTGCCCTCGGTCTCGTCATAATCAGCTTCACGGACAACCAGGTGAACCTGATGTCTTACCTGTTTGGAGACCTGCTCACCGTTTCGGCAAGCAACCTGTTGTGGATCGCCGCTACCTGTATCGTTGTCCTGGTGTTGCTGCTCCTGAACTGGAACCGATTGCTGGCCATAACCCTGCACGAAGAACTGGCACAGGTGGAAGGGATTCATGTGACGCGCATGCGCATGCTGCTGATGCTGCTGATCGCGCTGATCGTGGCAGTGTCCATGAAAGTGGTCGGCATCCTGCTGATCACGTCATTGCTGATCATTCCGCCTGCCTGCGCACGAGCCTATGCCAGGACCCCGGAATCCATGGCCATACTGGCGAGCATTGCAGGATGCCTTGCTGTCTGCGGCGGCATCACGGCATCCTGGTTCTGGGATACGCCGACCGGCCCCAGCATCGTGGTGGCGGCCAGCCTCCTGTTCGTGATTGGCCGGCTGCTGCCGGCGGGGGAAAAACTCTAGAAGAGCCTGTTTACCGCGACAGGAACTTTTTCACGGCCAGGAAGTTTTCCAGCATCGGTTCCGGCTGGTAAGGCGGCTTGAAGAACCCGGCGTTGTTTCCCTGCGGATCGATCAGCATGACCTCCCCGTTATGGTTCACCAGGTAATTGTCGTCATCCATGGCGACATAATTGAAGGTGATGTTCATCTGCCTGGCCAGTGTATAGATGGGAGCATACTCACCGGTGACGCCAATGAACGCCGGATTGAAGTATTTCACGTAGTTGGACAATACCTCCCGGGTATCCCGCTCCGGGTCGACGCTGATCATGACGACCTGGAAGTCTGCATCTTCACCCCGGGCCGACAGCAGGTCATGAAACTGCTTCATGCTTGCCATGGTCAGCGGGCAGATGTCCGGACAAAAGGTGTAGCCGAAAAATACGGCTGTCCAGCGCCCCTGCAGGTCGGCGTTGGTGAACGCCTCGCCGGCGTCGTCCATCAGGCTGAATGGTTCCAGCGCCCTGGGGGTGTCATAAACAAAGAAGCTGTCGTTTCGCAATGATTCGGCCGTTACCGCGTTGGCGGACAGGAACAGCGTTGTCAGCACCGCACCCGAAATAACGGAAATACCGGCCATCAGTACAAGCGTAAATTTCAATGGGGATTTTTCCATGGTCGACATCACCGGCAAGGCTGCCGCGGGTGACCGCGCTCAGATGTAATGATCGATCAGCAGCGCAATGAAGAGCGCGATCAGGTAAAAAATGGAATACCGGAAGGTGGTCAGCGCTGCCCTGGGCCTGTCGGTAAACATCAGCAGCAGCGAGTAATACATGAAGCCGCCGCCGAGCAGGATGGCCGAAGCAAGGTAAAACATGCCGCTCATGCCGGTCAGGTAAGGCAGCACGGTGACCAGGCACATGATGATGGTGTACAGCAGTGTATGCAGCTTGGTCAACGGATCGCCGTGAGTCACCGGCAGCATGGGTATGTCGGTTTTTGCATAATCATTTTTGCGGTGGATGGCCAGAGGCCAGAAATGCGGCGGTGTCCAGGCAAATATGATCAGGACCAGCAACAGGCCGTTTGCATCGACTGTTCCTGTGACTGCCGTCCAGCCCAACAGGGGCGGCATGGCACCGGAGAGCCCGCCGATGACGATATTCTGTGGTGTCGCCCGTTTCAGGAAACCGGTGTAGATGATGGCATATCCGACAAAGGAGGCGAGGGTGAGCCACGCGCACAGCGGGTTGACCAGGAATATCAGGACGGCCATGCCCAGCACGCAAATAGCCAGTGCAAACATCAGGGCCTGGGTCGGGCTGACTTTGCCCTGGGGTATCGGGCGTTTGATGGTGCGCTGCATGATGGTATCGACCCGGTGGTCGATGAGGTGATTCACCACGGCGCCAGCGCTGGCTACCAGCGCTATCCCCAGGTTGCCCCAGACCAGGATGTCCAAGGCCACCATGCCCGGAACTGCGAGGAACATGCCGACCAGTGATGTCAGGATCATCATCATGACAACACGGGGTTTGCACATCTCGTAGTAATCCTGCCAGGTGGCAGCTTTGACTGCCTGTTTCTGCATGGAAAACTCGGTCATGATTAGAACGCGGAGACTTTGTTGAGTCTGTAATTGAGGGTTACAAGGGTGAGCAATAGTAAAGCACCCCCGGCGTTATGTGCAACCGCGACCCATAGCGGCAGCGAAAACACGATATTGCTGATGCCCAGGCTGACCTGCATGATCAGCAGGAAAAGCAGCACATGCGTCAGCAGAGTAAGCTCCCTGCCGCCGGCATTGCGGTACAACTTCCAGATAAGGAAGCCAAGGAGCAGGGTAACCAGCAGCGCTCCGATACGATGGGCCATGTGAATGGCCACGCGGGCTTCGCCGTCCATCTGGCCGCCGAGATAATTTGGTCCGATTTCCTGTGTGACATTGAAGCCGCTGGCAAAATCCATCGGCGGCAGCCAGCGCCCCTGGCAGGTTGGCATGTCTGGACAGGCCAGTGCGGCGTAGTTGGAACTGGTCCATCCTCCCAGAGTGATCTGGCAGACAAGCAGGACCAGGGCAATCATTGCCAGGGGCCGCAGTTTCATCCATTGCCGCACTGGTACGCTCGGTTGCTGCCAGGGCCTGTTGTTGAGTCTCAGGCCAAGCAGCCACAACAGGCTCAGGGTCGTGAACCCGCCAAGCAAATGCGTGGTTACAACCTGGGGCCAGAGTTTCAGTGTTACGGTCCACATGCCGAACAGGCCCTGGGCTATAACCAGGACCAGCAGGAACAACGGCAGCTTGATTGGCTGATCCGGCCTGTGGCGGTTTTTCCATGCCATGACATTGATAATAATGATGAGCAATCCGAGCGTACTGGCAAAATAACGATGAATCACTTCCGGCCAGGCCTTGTGCGCCTCGAAAGGTGCGTCAGGGAACGCGGCTTCGGCCTGTGCGATTTCCTCGGCGGTTTCGGGAACCAGCACGAAGCCGTAGCAACCCGGCCAATCGGGGCAGCCAAGGCCGGCATCGGAAAGGCGGGTCCACGCGCCGAGAATCACCACGCACAGCGCGAAGAAAGTGGCAAAAAGCACGAGAGTGTAAGAAGGTTTACCGCTTTTCATGAATTCCTGACTACCTGCAATGGGTTTAAGACCCTGTCCGGCGCAACATGCATGCTCACATACCCCAGACCACTGTTACTGTCACTGTTGTATATCCGTGTCAGCAGTTTCGCCGCAGGAATCATCATGGCAATGATGATCAGCAGCGGAATGACCGTCCATGCAATTTCAGCGGCAGTGCTTTTATGAAACGAGGCTTCCTGCTTTTTTGATTTCCTGTAAACCACCAGTGACCAGATGATGGCCGCATAGACGACGGCGCCTATAACAACGCACACCCAGAAAATCATCACATTTATGTCATTGGCCTGCATGTCGGTCTTCAGCCGTGCTGGTAAGTGCGACCGCCGGGCATCCCGCACAAACGTATCAAATCAGGACGACAATTAACCCGGAAAATCGCGGGCTGACGCGCCAAATTGGGGCGCGCATTATAACAGCTATTTTTTCGGATTTGCCATTCGGCTTCCCTTGTTTCCCAAGGATTTTTGGAAAATAATCCCCCTATCCACGACAGCCAGTCTCCACGCCAGGACCCTGCCATGACAGTACGCAGTTACATGGAGTTCAATCCCAAAATCGGCGACCGCGCCTTCATCGATTCGAGTGCTGTGGTGATAGGCAACGTGGAGCTCGGTGTCGATTCCTCCGTGTGGCCGCTGACCGTCATTCGCGGGGATGTCCACAGCATTCGCATAGGTGACCGCACCAATATCCAGGACGGCTCGGTCCTGCACTGCACCTCTCCGGAATCTTTCGGGCCCGACGGCTTCTCACTCAATATCGGCAGTGACGTCACTGTTGGCCACCGCGCCGTACTGCACGGCTGCACGATCAAGGATCGGGTGCTAATCGGCATGGGCGCGATAGTTATGGATGGCGCCGTGGTGGAGTCCGATATCATCCTGGGTGGCGGCAGTGTCGTCTCACCGGGCAAAACCCTCGCCAGCGGAGGTCTCTACGTTGGCTCGCCGGCACAGCGGGTTCGCGACCTGCGCCAGGAAGAAGTCGATTTCCTGCTTTACAGTGCCAGGCACTACACGAAACTGAAAGACCTGCACCTGAACTCTTCCGAAGTCCTGAAATAACCCGCCCGACCGCTCATTCCTGCCTGAGGCGGGCAAGGACCCCTGCTGTCTGCGGACGTATTCCCCGCCAGACCTCGAATGATTCCGCGGCCTGTTCCACGAGCATGCCCAGTCCGTCCATCGCTTTCGCGGCGCCGGCTGCCTGCGCCCAGCGGCAAAATGGCGTGACCTCACTGCTGTACATCAGGTCGTAGCACCAGGTTCGGGCATCGACAATGGTGCCTGGCAGGGCGGGTATCTCTCCCTGGAGGCTTGCCGAGGTGGCATTGAAAACCCAGTCGAACGTGCTGCCCGCCAGGTCGTCGAACCCGCATCCCCCGAGCTTGATAGTTCCCGCGAGCGACCGAAAACCTTCCGCCAGGATTTCTGCCTTGCTTACCGTGCGGTTGGCAATAGTGATGGTTGCCGGTTGCTGGGCCAGGACGGGCTGAAGGATGCCCCGGGTGGCACCGCCTGCGCCGAGAATGAGGATGTGTTTTCCTGCCAGGGTGCCCTGGTGATTGAAAAGGACATCGCGCACCAGCCCCGGGCCATCCGTGTTATGCCCGCACAAGACGTCCCCGTCCAGGTAGAGCGTGTTAACCGCACCGGCTGTTTCCGCTTCCGGTGTCAGCCTGCCCGCAAGGGCATGGGCATCCTGCTTGAACGGCACGGTGACATTGGCGCCTTTGCCGCCACCGGCAAAAAAGGCCTGTGCTGTCTCGTTGAAATGTCCCGATTCCGCCAGCAAGGTGGTGTACTCGATGGCCTGGCCGGTCTGTTCGGCAAACAGGGAATGTATCAGCGGAGACTTGCTGTGACTGACGGGGTTGCCGATGACGACATAACGGTCCAAGACGGGTTTCCTTCTCGTGAGTTGCCGACGGTGCAGCCGGTAGGAAGAATTTCAGGATACGGGAAGTATAACCCGGGGCCGGACGCCCCGGATATGAATGACGCGTGTCAGGCAAGCCAGTCTTTAGCCGGCAGGAAGTCGGTGTAAAGCTTCGCTTCCTCTGTCCCGGCTTCCGGCTGCCAGTTGTATTCCCAGCGCACCTGTGGCGGCAGTGACATGAGGATGGACTCGGTGCGGCCGACGCCAGAACGTAATCCGAAGATGGTACCGCGGTCGAAAACCAGGTTGAATTCCGCGTAACGCCCGCGACGATATTCCTGGAACCATTTTTCACGTTCGCCGAAAGGCATGTTCTTGCGCTTCTCGATAACCGGCACATACGCCTTCAGGTAGCTGTCCCCCACTGAGCGCATGAAGGCAAAGCATTTCTCGAACTCCCATTCGTTGAGATCGTCGAAAAAGAGACCACCGATGCCGCGGGCTTCCTGCCGATGGGACAGGTAAAAATATTCATCGCACCACTTCTTGTAGCGGGGATAGACATCGTCGCCAAAATCGGCGCAAGCGTCCTTCGCCACCTGGTGCCAGTGCACGCAGTCTTCCGTGAAACCATAGTAGGGTGTCATATCAAAACCACCGCCGAACCACCAGACCGGCTCCTTCCCGTCCTTTTCTGCAATGAAAAACCGGACGTTGGCATGGGATGTGGGGACGTAAGGATTATCCGGATGTATCACCAGGGAAACGCCCATGGCCTGGAAAGCGCTGCCGGCAAGCTCAGGACGGTTGGCCGAGGCAGATGCCGGCATGGAGTCGCCAAACACATGGGAAAAGGCAACGCCGCCTTTTTGCAGAACCTTGCCCTTGATCACCCGGGTACGGCCGCTGCCGCCTTTTTCGCGGTCCCACTGGTCCTCGCCAAAAACCGCGCTGCCATCGGCATCCTCCAGACCTTTGCAAATCCTGTCCTGCAGGCCAAGGAGATATTCTCTCACTGCTTCACTGTTGATACTTGTCACGCGTTACTCCGGTTACTGCTTCTACTTACTGCTTCTTTTTATAATATAAAGATTGCCGGCCCCATTCCCTGATCGCTTCATGGCTTTTCAGATCACCAGCGGGTGGGCACTGACCTTGCTGGAACTGTGTCGAATTGTCCTTGAATCCAGGACGGGATGATTTGATCGACATCAGGCGTCCGCCAGGAATGCATGCCGGGTTTACAACTGTTATGCATGCGGTATTCCGCAAAAATTCGCCGCGTATTCTCGCATCTTTTCCGGGCGGGGACTAATCAGGCAGTGTGCGGGAATAACCCCGTTGATCCCGCCGCACCAACCCTGCCATTTCCAGTTCTGCCAGCAGGGCGGTGGCCTTTTCCACGGTCATGCCGGTTTCCGGCAACAGGACATCCACCGAGACCGGGTCATGCCCGATGGCTGCGAGCACCTTGGCCAGCTCTTTCGGGAGGGGCGGTGATGACGACGCCTGCGGTCCTGGCGTATTCAGCGCCGCGTGTTGCATGAGTTCTTCGAACTCCTCGCAGATGTCAGCCACATCCTGGACAAGCTTGGCGCCCTGACCGATCAGGCGATGGCAGCCTTTGGCCATCGGGTTATGGATGGAGCCGGGAATCGCGAAGACCTCCCTGCCCTGCTCCAGCGCCATCCGCGCCGTGATCATCGAGCCGCTTTGCAGACCCGCTTCCACGACCAGAACGCCCAGGCTGAGACCGCTGATGATGCGATTTCGGCGAGGAAAGTGCGGGGGCAGCGGCGGTGTGCCGGGATTGAATTCGCTGACCAACGCACCATTGACGGTAATGTCATCAAAGAGTTTGTTGTTGCGTGTCGGGTAAACCACATCGATGCCTGTGCCCAGGACAGCGACCGTCACGCCTTTTGACTGCAGCGCACCCGCGTGGCTTTCCCCGTCGATGCCCAGGGCCAGTCCGCTGCATACGCCAATCCCGAGGGCCGCCAGTTCGGAGGCAAAGCAGCGCGCATTGCGCCGGCCGTCTGCGCTGGGACGACGGCTGCCCACCATGGCGATCATCTTTGCCTTCAGGCATGCGGGGTCGCCGTTGACGTATAACAGCGGGGGCGGATCAGGTATCGCTGCCAGTCTTTCTGGATAAGCCGGGTCATTGCGCAGCAGGATGCTGTGGTTATCTGCATCCAGCCAGCGCCAGCATGTGTCCAGACCAGTCCTGGCTGCATCCGACACGCTGCCCCGCCCGGCGGCGCAAATGGCGTTTGCCGTTTCGCAGCTGGCACCGCAGGCCTCCAGCATCTCTACAGTGCCGGAAAAGATTTGTTCAGGAGAGCCAAGAGCGTCCAGCAGGCGATTGTACAAACGTGAATACATGCCCGGCTGGTGGGCGAGCAACAGCCAGCGCCGGAGTTCATCGGAATTTTTCCCGGCCGGAGGGCCGGTGGTTTGGTTTTTTGCCGGGTGCATTGGTCTTCCATGACCAGCCCGAAAAAGTTTACGGGGTGATGACCCTGTCCTCTACCCGTACTTCATCATCGGCGCTCAGGATGATGCCGAGGCTGGTGTTATCGAACACCCTGTAGATTAGTACCGATGCGTATTTCTCGCCATCGAATGTCGCAAGGTTGTCATTATCGAAACCCAATGAGCGCTTGAACCGCTGTCCGACACTGGCTTTGCCAACCTGGTCGTCCATGACGATATCGGGTTTCTGCAGGGCCAGCAGATCACCCGAGCGCAGGCGGTCGCTGCTGCCTTTGTTGATCACGATGGTGTCGTACTTGCCGCCTACTGTGCGGCCGCTCGCAATGTCCAGAATGCGAGCACTGATGTTGAAGGCTGGCGGCCGCGGGAAATAATTGGCGTCGATACGGTTGCCTGCCGAAGGAATGAGGCGGTCGCCCTGGCGAATTTCTTCCTCCACGTCGTTAACGCGGAGTGTCGCCTGGTCGCCGTCGCGCTCAAGGATTGCGGCAGAGCCAACCAGCTTGCCCTCGATACCAAGAACCGTGCCGGTTTCGGGGTCGACGTAATCGCGGCCCGGCCTGATGATGTCGTATTGCTGAACATCGCCTGACCAGTTGCCCTTGGCGAATAATTCATCGTTGCTGCTGCTGAAGAGACTGCCTTTGCGGTTGCCCAGCACATAAGGCGAGCGATCCATCTCGCTGGCCGGGACCACAATATTATCGCTGAGCGCGGCGCTGATCTGGTCCAGCGGGATTGCATCGATGGCCCCGTTCAGGCGCTCACGCCTGACCTGGGGAGATAACACCACCGTGCGCAAGCCTTCAGCGCTGCCAGCCCGGCGCAGTGTCAACATCGGGCCATCCGCGGTGTATTGCAATTCAATGATGTCACCCGGGTATATCAGGTGCGGATTTTCAATCTGCGGATTGAGTTCCCAGACTTCCGGCCACAGCCAGGGATCCTCAAGAAACCGGCCAGAAATATCCCAGAGAGTATCCCCGCGAACCACTTCGTAACGGCCCGGCGCATCGGCGCGAATCTGTACCTGGTCGGCTGCCATGACGGCGGCTGACAGCATCTGCACGAGCAGGAATGCAGGAAAGATTTTTTTCAACGTGTTCACCATGGGCAACCTCGTCAGCCTTTTTTTGCGGTCCCCGGCAGGGGTAATTTTCGGAATAGTAACAATAAGTGCCTAAATTATATACGGTTAGCAAGGTTATTTTACGTAAATTGTGACGTATTTAGGTATTCCGCCGCCGGTATCAGATCATAAAGTTAAAAAACTCATTGTGATTGGCGTATCATAAGGACTTGAGCGTGCCCGAAAAGCCCCGATATTACACCCATGAGCCTTTTGCCCATCCTCGAATTCCCCGATCCGCGCCTGCGCAAGAAGGCCGAGCCCGTCGAGCACGTGGATGATGCGCTCAGACAGGTGCTCGACGACATGGTGGAAACCATGTACCACGCCGAAGGCATCGGCCTGGCCGCCACCCAGGTCAATGTTCACCAGCGCATGCTGGTCATCGATATCTCCGAAGACCGTGCCAGTCCCATGGTGTTCATCAACCCGGAAATCACCGTACTCGACCCGGAACCCCTGGGCCACGAGGAAGGCTGTCTTTCCGTCCCCGGCTATTACGAGCTGGTCACCCGCCCCCGGAAAGTCAGGGTGAATGCCCTGGACAGGCAGGGTGAGCCTTTCGAGCTCGTGGCAGAAGGCATCCTGGCCGTGTGCATCCAGCACGAGGTAGACCACCTCAACGGCAAGCTGTTCGTGGATTACATTTCCAGCCTGAAGCGGGAACGCATCCGCTCAAAGCTGGAAAAAGAACACCGCCAGCAGAAAACGGCTGCGCCAGCCTGATCCCGCTGCCATTGCCTAACCCTGGCTTATATAGGCTAAAAAGCAGGCTGAAAATCCCATGCGCCTGATATTTGCCGGCACTCCAGCCTTTGCCGCCACTCACCTGGAAAGCCTGGTCGGCGCGGGCCATGACATCGTTGCGGTCTATACCCAGCCGGACCGCCCCGCTGGCCGGGGCAAGAAGGTGCAGCCCACACCGGTAAAAGCCGTTGCCGAACAGCACGGAATCCCGGTTTTCCAGCCTGCCCGGCTCGACGCCCAGGCAACAGCCGAGCTGGCGGGATTTGCCCCGGATCTCATGATCGTGGTTGCCTATGGCCTGATTCTGAGTCCCGCCGTTCTGCAAACACCCCGCTTTGGCTGTATCAATGTCCATGCATCCCTGCTTCCCCGCTGGCGCGGGGCCGCGCCCATTGAGCGCGCCATCCTGGCTGGTGACACGGAAACGGGTATTTGCATCATGCAGATGGATGCCGGCCTCGATACCGGGGATGTGCTACTGGCGCTCAAAACGCCGATCGGGGATCGTGACAATGCCCTGACCATTACCGAAAGACTTGCCACCCTGGGATGTGAAGGCCTGGAAAAAGTGCTGGCCGATCTGGGATCTTTCCAGGCCAATGCCCGCCCGCAGGATGACAGGCACGCGACGTATGCCGCCAAGCTGGGCAAGGAAGAGGCGGAAATTAACTGGCGGCAACACGCCGCGCTCATCCAGCGGCAGGTTCAGGCCTTCTACCCGCGCTCCCCGGCCTGGTGCCTTTTTCAGGGAGACCGGTTGCGCATAATCGAGGCCGTGAGTAAGGCCGGGAACGCCGGCGCTGTTCCGGGCACGATACTCGCCGTCGGCAGCAACGCCATTACTGTCGCCTGTGGCGAAAACCGCCTCGAAATTTCTGCCGTCCAGCTGCCTGGCAAAAAGCCCATGGCCATGCAGGATGTCCTCAACGGGCACCCGGACCTGTTTGCCCCAGGCGCCTCGTTAAGTGCCGCCAATCCGGCATGAGGACAGCAACTTGAGCACTGTAAGTGATCGCTTACTTGCCGTGAGGATCCTGAATAATCTGCTTTCCGAAAGCGGCTCATTATCATCACAGCTTTCAGCCCTCGGCACCACCCAACCGTCTGCAAACCTGCCCCTGATTCAGGAATACACCTACGGGGTGTGCCGCTGGTATCCCAGGCTTGTCTTCATTGCCGGCCGGCTGATGGATAAATTGCCAAGGGCAAAGGACAACGATGTCCTCTGCCTGATCCTGCTCGGGCTCTACCAGCTGTTGCACATGCGAACACCCGATCACGCCGCAGTCAATGAAACCGTGGCTACAACCCGGCTGTTGAAAAAGCCCTGGGCAAAAAACCTGGTCAATGCCGTTCTGCGTCAGGCGCTGCGCGACCGCGAAGCCCTCGAGGCAGCGATTCTGGACGATGCCCAGGCACGCTGTGCTCACCCGTCCTGGTTGCTGGAAGCCATACGACAGGACTGGCCGCAACAGGCTGAGAAAATCCTCGACAACAACAACCGGCAGGCGCCGATGGTGCTGCGGACAAACCTGTTTCGTACAAGCCGTGAGCAATGCCTGGAAAACCTGGCAAACAGTGGCATTGCCGCCAGCGCCGGGGCCAATACCCCTTCCGGTATTACCCTGGCGTCACCTGTCGATGTAGGAAAGCTGCCCGGCTTTGCCGATGGCCTCATCAGTGTCCAGGATGAGGCATCCCAGCTGGCCGCCGCCCTGCTGGCACCGGCCCGGGGTGACCGTGTGCTGGACGCCTGTGCGGCTCCCGGCGGCAAAACCTGTGCGCTTCTTGAACTGGCGGATGGGAAGCTGGACATGGTCGCGCTCGACAGTAATGAGGACCGCCTGCTGAAAGTCAGGGAAAACCTGGCCAGGGGCGGTTTGACGGCGAATGTTGTCTGTGCGGATGCCGCGAACACCGGGCAGTGGTGGGATGGCCGGCCGTTCGATGCCATTCTGCTGGACGCGCCCTGCTCCGGCACGGGAGTCATTCGCCGGCATCCGGACATCAAGATCCTTCGCCGCGCCGAAGATATTCCCCGGCTTGCGGACCTGCAGCGGCAGCTGCTGGAATCGCTCTGGCCCTGCCTGAAAACCGGTGGACGGCTGCTTTACACCACCTGTTCGGTCCTGCGTGCGGAAAATGAGCAAATCGTCAGCAATTTCCTGGCAAGCACTGGCAATGCGCTGGCCGTACCGTTGTCCCACCCTGGCACCCTGCCCTGCCATCCGGGCATGCAGTTCCTGCCCGGTATGGCAGGAACGGACGGTTTCTATTATGCGCTGCTGGAAAAGCAGTAAGCATTTGCCCTGATTGACAAAATTTGTCGCCACGTTTCAGTCTTACCTACATAGGCATATAATGTCGCCGCAATTTTTACCTGTAGTCAGCGGGAGTTTTCCGGACACATGAAAATCATCATCCTCGGCGCCAACAAGGTTGGCGCCGCGCTGGCTGAAAACCTGGCGAAGGAAGCCAACGACATTACCGTAGTGGATCCCAGTGCTACCAGGCTCAGGGAGCTCAAGGACCGCCTGGATATCGCCACTGTCGAAGGCCAGGTTTCCTACCCCAACATCCTCGAAAGTGCCGGCGCACGTGATGCGGATATGCTGATCGCCATCACCGAAAGTGATGAAACCAACCTGGTGGCATGCCAGGTTGCCTATTCCCTGTTTCGTACGCCGAAGAAAATATGCCGGTTGCGCTCGAATTCCTACGTTGCCGAAAAGAAACTGTTCTGCCCCGAGGCCATTCCCATCGACGTGGTCATCAGCCCGGAGCAGGAAGTTTCCCATTACATCAAAAGCCTGATCGACCTGCCCGGCTCCCTCCAGGTACTCGACTTCGCCAATGGCCTGGTGCAACTGGTCGGGGTAAAAGCCACCCGCGGCGGCCCCCTCATCGACCAGGAAATTTCGCAGCTGCGCGAGCATATGCCGAATGTGGATACACGCGTTGCCGCCATCTTTCGCAGCAACCGCGCCATCAAGCCTGAAGGCACAACCATTATCGAGCAGGGTGACGAGGTATTCTTCATTGCCGCCAAGGAAGATATCCGTGATGTCATGAGCGAGCTGCGCAAGGTGGACAAGCCATACAAGAAAATCATGATCGCCGGCGGCGGCAATATCGGGGAGCGCCTGGCCGCGTCACTGGAAAAAAACTACCGCACCAAGATCATTGAAATGAACCTCGAGCGATGCCGGGAGCTCACGGAACGACTGAAATCCACGACAGTTCTTCATGGCGATGCCTCTGATCAGGAAATGCTGATCGGGGAAAACATTGAAGATACCGATGTGTTTCTGGCACTGACCAATAACGATGACGCCAACATCATGTCTTCCCTGCTCGCCAAACGCATGGGCGCGGCGCGGGTCATGACGCTGATCGCCAACCCCGCCTATGTCGACCTCATACAAAGCGGCGAAATTGACATCGCCATCTCGCCGCAGCAGGCCACCATCGGCAGCCTGCTGACCCATGTACGCAAGGGCGATGTGGTGAATGTCTATTCTCTCCGGCGCGGAGCGGCAGAAGCCATGGAAGCCATCGCCCATGGGGACAAGAACACATCAAAGGTCGTCGGGAAGCAGATAGAGGATATCGACCTTCCCGAGGGAACCACCATTGGTGCCATCGTTCGTGATGACAAGGTGTACATTGCCCATGATGACATCGTCATTGAAACCGACGACCACGTCATCATGTTCATGGTGGACAAGAAGCGCATACCCGAGCTGGAACGCCTGTTCCAGGTCGGGCTGACTTTCTTCTGATTCGGGCCGCCAGGCCATACAGGAAAATACAACAATGATTCCAGGCACCAAGTGACGGTCAGTCGATGAACCTGCCGGTCATACTCCGCATTCTCGGTGTGCTGCTGATGCTGTTCAGCTTCACCCAGCTGCCCCCCCTGCTCGTGTCCTGGTATTACCAGGATGGTGTCATGTATTCCTTCCTGACCACTTTTTTCCTGACCCTGCTTTGCGGCTTTGTGCTGTGGGCGCCTGTCATGAACAACAGGCAGGAACTGCGAACCCGGGACTGCTTCCTCGTGGTTACCCTGTTCTGGACTGTCCTTGGCTCATTCGGTTGCTTCCCGTTCATCTTCACCCCCTCGCTGGACATGTCGGTGACCGATGCCTTCTTTGAGTCCATTTCCGGACTGACGACAACCGGAGCTACCGTCCTCTCAGGCCTGGACACCCTGCCCCGCTCGATCCTCTATTACCGCCAGCAGCTCCAGTGGCTTGGCGGTATGGGCATAATTGCAATCGCTGTGGCCATCTTGCCTATGCTTGGCATAGGCGGAATGCAGTTATACCGCGCGGAAAGCCCCGGGCCGGTCAAGGACAACAAGCTCCTGCCCCGCGTGACGGAAACCGCCAAGGCCCTGCTGTTAATCTACATCTCCCTGACGATGCTTTGTGCTATCTGCTATTACCTGGCAGGAATGAGCGTTTTCGACGCAATTGGCCACAGTTTCGCGACAGTTGCCATCGGGGGGTTTTCCACCCACGACGCCAGCATCGGCTTTTTCGATCACCGCGGCATCGAGATTATTGCGACGATTTTCATGTTCATTTCGGGAGTCAACTTCGCCCTGCACTTCTACGCCTGGGAGCATAAAAGCTACAAACACTACCTGAAAGACACTGAATTCCAGTTCTATACTGCCCTGCTGGTATTCATATCCGTCGTCACCGTCTTCTTCCTCTATTTTTCAGGCACATATCCCCTGTCTGAGGCTTTCTTCCGCGGCATCTTCGAAGTGGTATCCATTTCCACCACCACCGGGTTCAGCACAGACGACTTTACTGCCTGGCCGACCTTCCTGCCCTTCCTGCTCTTTTACATGGCCATTATTGGTGCGTGTGCCGGGTCGACCGGTGGCGGCATGAAAGTCATTCGCATCGTGCTCATCATCAAGCAAGGCTTCCGCGAAATTGAAAAACTGATACACCCCAATGCAGTGGTCCCGATCAAACTCGGCAGCCAGCGCGTCCCGGACCGGGTCATTGAATCTGTGTGGGGGTTTTTCTCCGTGTACGTGATGGCGTACATGGTAATGCTGCTGGCATTGTTGTCCGTCGGCCTGGATATCACGACGGCATTTACGGCTGTCGGCGCCAGTATCAACAACCTGGGTCCCGGTCTCGGGGACGTTGCCTTCAATTACGGCGGTTTACCTGCTGCGGCCAAATGGATTCTTTGCCTGGGCATGCTGCTTGGCCGGCTAGAAGTGTTTACCCTGCTGGTGATCCTGTCGCCACATTTCTGGCGCAACTGACCCACCCTTTCCTGCCGCTATTCCCTGCTCCCGTTTTGCATCAGCCTGGTCAGACGTGACCATGCATCGCCTGGGTCGAATGCGCGCATACAACTCGACATCGCCGACTTTTTATTTTCGAAATGGCAGACCCGCTTGTAACACGGTGCACATGCATATGGCGGATCACTGGCAACAAGATGTTGCTGGTGTAAACCAGTCGTTCCGATCAGCCTGTCACTGGTCGGACCATACAACGTAACCGCGGGAGTCCCGATCATGGCTGTCAGATGCGCCAGCCCTGTATCACAATTGACCGCGCCTCTGGCTTTACAGATAACTCCACCAAGCTCAGACAACGATAGTCGCGGCAGCGCTATCGCATTTTCATGCCTGCCTGCTATCTGTTTCGCCCGGGCCAGCTCCTGTTTACTGCCGCCTGGCAGCACAACGTTGTAACCATTTTCTGCAGCCAGGCCAATCAACTTGTGCCAATGCGCATTCGGCCATAATTTGGTCGTCCAGCTCGCATTGTGTACCAGCACGATATAAGGATCCGGCAACTCCAGTGCCGGCATGGTAAAGGCATCTTCACGCAGCCCGTAATCCGGCCTGGTATCCGGCAACCCGTAACCCATGGCAAACGCAAACAAGGCGCGCTGCCGCATGATTGCATGCAGCCGGGTGTCTACATAATGCCTGTATTTATAGGCCCAATGCGCCGGTCTCTCCGCGACACTGCTTTTGTCCATGCCGTGTACATGGCCCCGGCGCAGAAAACTGATAAAGGCGCTTTTCAGGTTGTTCTGGGCGTCAATAACGAGGTCGTAATCGTTTTTATTGATTTGTTCGACAAAAAGCCTGACCTCTTTTCCCTTGAACGTATTCAGGAACTGCTTGCGCCAGCGCCGATGGGCGCTTTTATAGATATTGCGAACAGCAGGGTGCCAGGATGGCACTTCCGCAAAGGATTCATCCACCACCCAGTCGAACTCGATGCCAGGATAAGCGGAAACCGCATCTGTCAGGGCAGGGAGAGCATGCATCAGGTCACCCATGGAGGTGAGCTTGATCACAAGTACGCGCTTGATATCGATGACTGGTCCTCGGTAACGGCTATCAGGCCGGTTGGACGACGAATATTATGGGGATGAAAAATATTTTTAGTGAACCCGTCACCAGATTCAGGAAAAAAGTTTTTTCAGCTTTGCCGTCCAGCCGTGGCGCCGACCATGCTTCGTGGCAGCCTTGTCATCCTCCACGAAATTGATTTGGATGGATTGCCTGGAGCCTTCGAAGGCGGGGTACCCATGCCAGCAGTTATCCGTCACCTTGAACGCGATCATGGTGCCGGCATTGGGTGCAACTTCGGCAACGTAATCATCCATGTCCTCGCTGCGCAGAATTCTCAGCTTGCCGGTATCGGCGCGCCATCCATCATTGAAATAGATCAATATCGTGGCCATCTTCGATTTTGAATCGGTATGGATCCGGCCATCTTTTGCGCGGGAATATCCGCGCAACGTGATGACCATCGGCCTGTCGCGCAGATCGATATCCAGTTTTTCGGAGATGATGTTGCGAAAATCGCTGTTGTTCAGCTCTTCGAGCAGGGCATTGAAGCGTGGACCGGGAGTCATGTCATCCAGGGCAAAACTTCCCCCCGCGGTGATTTCCGGAAAATCGCGCAGGACCTCATCCACAAATTCCGCTTTCACCGACTGGTCGACGATGAAGTGAGGGTAGGGGGCTGGCTTGGTCTGGGCTGCGGATACTGCCTGCAGGTCTAATATCATGTTCATTGATTGTCTTGTCCCAAGATTGCGAAATTATTCCGTGATCACCTGCATCATTCAATAGCGCCCGCTCACTACAGCGTCAATAGGGACGCTGATTTCCCGGCGGAACGCGCCTGAACCTTTTGTACTCCCACTGGTACTGTTCCGGGCAATCCCTGATGGCATGTTCAATGGCCCGGTTCAGTGCCGCCAGGGAATCAGGTATATGCTCGGCATATATTTCGGGAGGCGGCTCCTGAAAAATGATCTTCCAGCCATGCCTGCCTCCCACTGTCACCCTGGCGGCAAAACCCAGAACGGCCCTGGCCCCGGTTTTCCGGATCAGGCGGGAAACCAGCGACATGCTCAGAACCGGCTTGCCAAAGAAGGGCGCATAATCACCGCTTGAATCCACATTCGGCACCTGATCAGGCAAGATGCCGACAATTTCTCCGCTTTTAAGCGCTTTTAGCAGCCTTATCACTCCTTTATTGTCTGTTGCGACCATCCTGGCACCGCTGCGGCTGCGGGCGTTGAGGAGCAGCCGATCCAGGCTGGCCTCTCTGGGCGCCTGGTAGAGCTGGCTGCTCTGGCCGCATCCACACTGATTCAGGTACAGGCCGAACACTTCCCAGTTACCCAGGTGCGGAGCTATGACCACTGTGCCTTTTTTCTCTGCCTGGGCGGCCTGCAACAGGGCCAGGTTGTCGACCTCCAGGACATGATCCAGCACATCCTGGGCAGGCCACAGCCAAACCGGGCCGCATTCTGCAAGGGTCTGGAACGTATTGATAAGGCTGCTCTTGCCGAGAAGCAAACGCTCACTTTCGGTAATTTCCGGATAGCAAATCGCGAGATTCGTGCGCGTGGTGGCGGCCATACGCGACGGCATCAGCCATGCAATCCTGCCGAGCAGGGTGCCGATATGCCTGGCGGCGCCCAGAGACAGGAATGACACGCCGCGCAAGAAGCATATAAAGAGTAGGGATTTCAAAATGTCAGATGCTGTGAAGCCGCCGTATTACCTGAAGCGTGGACCTAGTTTATCCTCGCCAACACCGCCCGTTTTTAGCATAATTAGCGCTTTTTCAGGCCGCCGGAGCCCCCGGCTAACCTAAACCGGGATCTTGCGGCTATTTTATCCGATATTGATCCTCCAGGAGCCTTTTTTGAGCAATTCGGCGCCCGATGTGTCCACATTCCAGGGCCTTATACTTGCCCTCCAGCAATTCTGGGCTGATCACGGCTGCGTGATCATCCAGCCGCTGGATCTTGAGGTCGGTGCAGGCACCTTCCACACCGCGACTTTTCTGCGCGCTATCGGCCCCGAAAGCTGGAACAGCGCCTATATACAGCCCTGCCGGCGTCCCACCGACAGCCGTTACGGGGAAAACCCCATGCGCCTGCAGCATTATTATCAATTCCAGGTCATCCTGAAGCCCTCTCCCGAAAATATACAGGATTTGTACCTAAAATCCCTGAAATACCTGGGAATTGATACGAACGTGCATGATATTCGCTTTGTCGAGGATAACTGGGAATCGCCAACTCTGGGCGCCTGGGGCCTGGGCTGGGAGGTCTGGCTGAACGGCATGGAAGTCACCCAGTTCACGTATTTCCAGCAGGTGGGCGGCCTGGAATGCTTCCCGGTAAGCGGTGAGATCACCTATGGTATCGAGCGCATCGCCATGTACCTGCAGGGCGTGGACAGCATTTTCGATATCGTCTGGGCCAATACCCCGAACGGCACAGTGACCTACGGTGACGTGTTCCACCAGAATGAAGTGGAAATGTCCGCCTACAATTTCGAGTATGCCAACACCGATATCCTGTTTCACAGTTTCGACGAGTCGGAAGGACAGTGTCAGTTCCTCATAGACAAGCAGCTGGTATTGCCCGCTTATGAAATGGTCCTGAAGGCGTCGCACACGTTTAACCTGCTCGATTCCCGTTCGGCGATCTCCGTGACGGAAAGACAGCGTTACATACTGCGCGTGCGGGCCATGGCCAGATCGGTTGCCCAGGCCTACTTCGATTCCCGGGCGCGACTGGGTTTCCCATTGGCGCCCGAAGCCCTGCGAAAGGAAAGCCTGGAGAAGTACAACAATGAGTAGCCGCGATTTGCTGGTGGAAATCGGCACCGAGGAGCTGCCGCCAAAAGCGCTGCCCACCTTGTCCAAAGCGTTCGAGCGCGAAATCGCTGAAGGTCTCGGAAAACAGAACCTGGGATTTTCAGGTACCGTTGCCTACGCCACACCGCGACGTCTTGCTGTGCTGGTCAGCGACCTTCAGGAGAGTCAGGCGGATGCTGCCGTAGAAAAGTTCGGGCCGGCGCTGCAGGCGGCATTCGATGCCAATGGCAAACCAACCAAGGCGGCCGAGGGCTTTGCCCGTTCCTGCGGGGTCGATGTTTCCGATCTCAGCGAAAAAAATGACGGTAAAGTGACCAAGCTGTACTACCAGGCAACCAGGCCCGGTGATCAGACCGCCAACTTGCTGCCCGCCATCATCAATGACGCGCTCGCATCCCTGCCTGTTCCAAAACGTATGCGCTGGGGCAGCTCCCACGTGGAGTTTGTTCGGCCGGTACACTGGGTGGTGCTGCTATTCGGATCTGAAGTCGTGCCCGCAACCATACTGGGCATCGCATCGGGCAACAAGACGCGCGGACACCGCTTCCATCATCCCGATGATATTGCCCTGTCTTCCCCTGCAGATTATGTCCCCGCGTTGTCGGAAACCGGCTTCGTTCTGCCGGATTTTGCCCTGCGTCGTGAAAAGATCCGGGAACAGCTCAAAGAGCAGGGTGAGCAGCACAAGGCCAGGGTCGTCATCGATGAAGACTTGCTTAACGAAGTCACTGCGCTTGTCGAATGGCCTGTCGCGTTGACCGGGGCATTTGATGACGCCTTCCTCGACGTGCCAAAGGAAGCGCTGGTCTCCTCGATGAAGAACCACCAGAAATGTTTCACCCTGGAAGACGCCAAGGGCGACATCCTGCCCAACTTCATCACTGTCAGCAACCTGGTCAGCCAGGAGCCGGCACGGGTGATTGCGGGCAACGAAAGGGTGATCAGGCCGCGCCTTGCCGATGCCGCCTTCTTCTTCGAACAGGACAAGAAACAGACGCTAGAATCCCGGCAGGACAAGCTGCAGACCGTGATCTTCGAGCAAACCCTGGGTACGGTCTTTGACAAATCCCGGCGCGTAGCGAAGATCGCCGAATTCATTGCCGGCAAATCCGGCTTTGACGAGAGCAGGGCGTTACGAGCAGCCTTGCTGGGCAAGTGCGACCTGTTGACGGGCATGGTCGGCGAATTCGCCGAATTGCAGGGCATCATGGGCAATTACTACGCCATACATGACGGGGAAGATCCCGAGGTTGCCCGGGCCATTTTCGAGCAGTACTTGCCGCGATTTGCCGGCGATGACCTGCCCGACACGCAGACGGGCATAGCGCTGGCGCTGGCCGAACGCATCGATACGATTGTCGGCCTGTTCGGTATCGGCCAGCCGCCAACGGGTTCCAAGGATCCCTTTGCGCTGAGGCGTGCCGCGCTGGGCATTTTGCGCATCGTGGTAGAGAAGGGCCTGGATCTCGACCTGGCCGACTGTATCGGCAATGCGGTGAGTCACTATACCGACCTGCCTGAACGTGACGGACTGGAATCCCGGGTGCTGGATTTCATCTTTGAACGGTTCCGCGCCTGGTATGCCGATGAAGGTGTGCGTGCGAATATATTCCAGGCAGTCGATGCTGTACGCTCGACCCGGCCGCGCGATTTCGACCTGCGTATTCGCGCCGTGCGTGACTTCACCGCATTGAAAGAGGCCGAAGCGCTGGCGGCAGCCAACAAGCGTGTGTCGAATATCCTGGCCAAACTGGACCAGCAACCCTCCACACAGACGGATGCCAGCCTGCTCACTGAAGCCGCCGAAAAGCAGCTCGCGGAAAAACTCGATGCCTTGCTGAAGGAAGTAGAACCGCTGCTCGACAAACAGGAATACAGCAAAGCGCTATCCGCCATGGCTTCGCTTCAGGCAGACGTTGACCGTTTCTTTGATGAGGTCATGGTAAACACCGATGACGAGAAAGTCCGGATGAACCGCCAGTCCCTGCTGCAGAAACTGCGCCACCTGTTCCTGCAGATCGCCGACATCTCTTTCCTGCAGGCAGCCTGACCCGCCTTCGATGAACTCACCCCTGGTCATTCTGGATCGCGACGGCGTCATCAATCATGACTCTGAAGACTATATCAAGCATGAAGATGAGTTCTTTCCCATTGCGGGCAGCATCGAGGCAATCAGCCAGCTGTCCCGGTCCGGGTTCCAGGTATGCGTAGCCACCAACCAGTCCGGCCTGGGTCGCGGCCTGTTTGACGAATTCACCCTGTCGCGCATGCATGAATTGCTGCGCACACTTGTGGAAGAGCAGGGCGGCCGCATCGATGGTATTTTTTTCTGCCCGCACCGGCCCGATGAAAACTGCGATTGCCGCAAACCACGCCCGGGCTTGCTGAACCAGCTCGAGGAGCAATTTGGACGTACTGTTGCCGGCGCCTGGTTCATCGGCGATACGGAAAAGGACATCGATGTGGCACTTGCCAAGGGTTGCAAGCCCATCCTGGTATTGACCGGCAAGGGCACCCTGACACAGGAGACCATGGCTCCCGAAAAGTTGCGGGATATCCCTGTCTTCGACGACCTGTTTTCGGCTGCCATGTTCGTCATCGGCGGCCACCAGCACAGTAACGATCAGGCCCCGTCGTGAAAACCCTGCGCTCTTTGCTGTTTTACCTTGGCTATTTCATCACGCTGGCGCCACACGCAATTCTCTGCGTGATACTGGGCATCTTCATGCCGCTTTTGGCGCGTTACCGCTATTTCCTCATCTGGAATGCCTTCTGCCTTTGGTGGCTCAGGATCACCTGCGGCGTCAAGTGGCAGGTACAAGGCCTCGAAAATGTGCCATCCGGCACCTTCGTCATGATCGCCAATCACCAGAGTCCCTGGGAAACTCTTTTCCTCTACTGGGAGTTTCTGCCTGTCTGCGCCATTCTGAAAAAGGAATTGCTGAACATCCCCTTTTTCGGATGGGCGTTGCGCCTGCTGAAACCGATTGCCATCGATCGCAGCAAAAAAGGTCGGTCATTGCAGCAATTGAAGGAGCAGGGTCGGGCCAACCTGGCAAACGGTATTTCTGTGCTGGTTTTTCCGGAAGGTACACGGGTGGCGCCGGGCGTGGAAAAGAAATATTCCGCTGGCGGCGCGGAGCTTGCCATCTCGGCAGGAAAACCGGTTGTTCCGGTTGCCCACAACGCGGGCCTGTTCTGGCCTGCACACAAGTTCATCAAGCATGCCGGAACTATCCAGGTAGTGATCGGCAAACCGGTTGATACGACAGGCAGGGATGCCCGAGAAGTGACCCGAGAGGTCGAGGCCTGGATTCGCCAGGCAATCAGAACAGACTAAACCGGCCTGCTAGACGTCGAGGTTCGATACCTTCAGGGCGTTGGTTTCAATGAACTCGCGTCTCGGTTCGACCTGGTCGCCCATCAGTGTGGAGAACAGCTGGTCTGCACCCATGGCATCGTCGATAGTGACCCGCGTCATGCGCCTGAACTCCGGATCCATCGTGGTCTCCCACAACTGATCAGGGTTCATCTCACCCAGCCCCTTGTAACGCTGCAGGTAGATACCTTTCATCGCTTCCTTCATAAGCCAGTCGAGAGCCTGTTTGAAGTCGCTGACCGTCTGTGTTTTCTCGCCGCGTTTGACGTAGGCACCTGCCTCGAACAGACCCGCCAGTTTCTCACCCAGTCCGACAATATCCCGGTATTCCTGTGACTTGAACAATTCCGGCCTCAGCGTGGTCTTGCGTGAAACGCCGTGAATGATGGATTTCACTACCGGTTCATACACGCGTTCCTCGTCATCACGCACCACGCTGAATTCATAGGTGGCACCAGATGTGCAATTTTCGGCCACGGCAGTTTCCAGCGCCTTGGTCCACTGTTCGACCTTTTCCCTGTCGGCCATAACATCGAATGTCAGTATCTCCTGTGACATCAGCTGCTCAAGCACATCGCCAGGATACAGGTGGGACAGGCGCTTGATTATTGAACGTACGTTTCGATACTCGGTGACAATCGCTTCGAGGGCATTGCTGCTGATCCCGGGCGCATCGGCATTGACATGGAGGCTGGCGCCTTCCAGCGCATTTTGCGTCTGGAACAGTGCAAGCTCGTCATCGTCTTTCAGGTACTGTTCCTGCTTGCCCTTGCGAATCTTGTACAGCGGCGGCTGGGCAATGAATATATGGCCCCGGTCCACCAGTTCGCGCATCTGCCGGAAGAAGAATGTCAGCAGCAGAGTACGGATGTGCGAGCCGTCCACGTCCGCATCGGTCATGATAATGATGCTGTGGTAACGCAGTTTGTCCGCATCGAATTCTTCTGTGCCAATGCCGCAACCGAGCGCTTTGATCAGGGTGCCGATTTCGGCTGAGCTGAGCATCTTGTCGAATCGGGCCTTCTCCACGTTGAGGATCTTGCCCTTCAGCGGCAGTATTGCCTGATTTTTGCGGTTGCGGCCCTGTTTCGCCGAACCCCCGGCCGAATCTCCCTCCACGATGTAGATTTCGGAAAGGGCAGGATCTTTTTCCTGGCAGTCCGCCAGTTTGCCGGGCAGGCCGGCCAGGTCCAGGGCACCCTTGCGGCGTGTCATCTCACGGGCCTTGCGCGCAGCCTCGCGGGCGCGGGCGGCATCCAGCATTTTATTGACGATATTTTTGGCTTCCTGCGGATTCTCCATGAGGAAGTCGGCAAAATGGCTGCCCATTTCCTGCTCAACAGCAGCCTTCACCTCGGAGGACACCAGTTTGTCCTTGGTCTGGGAAGAAAACTTCGGATCCTGGACTTTCACCGAAATGATGGCTGTCAGGCCTTCACGGGCATCGTCTCCCGAGGTCGGCACTTCCTTGCCCTTCTTTTCCATTTCCTTGTCAATATAGCTTTTCAGGACGCGGGTGAGTGCGCCGCGGAACCCGGCAAGGTGGGTGCCGCCGTCTCGCTGCGGAATGTTGTTGGTGTAGGCGTAGATGTTCTCCTGGTAGCCGTCATTCCATTGCAGCGCGATTTCGATGCCAACCCGCTCATGCTCCGAGGAGAAGTGGAATATCTTGTTTATCGGGGTCCGGTTCTGATTCAGGTAATTGACGAAAGCCTCGAGGCCGCCATCATATTTGAACGTTTCGGTCTTTTCGGTACGTTCATCGGTCAGTTCGATGGCAATGCCCGCATTCAGGAATGCCAGCTCCTTCAGCTTCTTGGCCAGGATGTCATATTCGAACTCGATGTTGGTAAACGTGTCCACGGACGGCTTGAAATGACACAGGGTGCCGGTTTTGTCCGTTTCACCCACAACCTTGAGGGGTTCTTCGGGGACGCCGTGGTGGTAGATTTGCTCGTGAATCTTACCGCCGCGCCAGATGGTCAGCTTCAGGTAGGAGGACAGGGCATTGACAACGGAGACACCCACACCATGCAGACCGCCACTGACCTTGTAGCTGTTGTCGTCAAATTTTCCCCCGGCATGGAGGACGGTCATGATCACTTCGGCGGCAGAAACGCCTTCTTCGTGCAGTTCCGTAGGAATGCCACGGCCATTGTCGGTTACGCTGACCGTTTCATCGCTGTGGATGATGACCTTGATCAGGTCGCAGTGACCTGCAAGCGCCTCGTCGATCGAGTTGTCGACCAGCTCGAAAACCATGTGGTGCAGGCCCGTTCCGTCATCGGTATCACCGATGTACATACCCGGTCTTTTCCGCACCGCATCGAGTCCTTTCAGGACCTTGATGCTCGATGAATCGTAGGTGCCGCTTTGTGCCATATGACGCTTTCCTCTACCTATGTAACTTATTGATTTACAAAGGAAAATTTTAAGCCGGTGGCTGCCGTTTAGGCGCCGTTTCCTAGCCGCTTAGTCTACCATGTTTCACGTGAAACAGCTTGTATTCCTTTGTTGTAAATCCGCAGGCTTCCACGGTCCTTACAAGCTCTTCGGCGTCGGTTCCCGTGAGGAAAACCTGGCTGCCCAGACCCTGCAAAAGTCGGCAGACCTTTTCCCGGTTTTCCCGATCCAGTTCGGCCGGCAGATCATCGATCAGGTAGACGCACTGCCGACCGGACTCCTGTGCGAGAAAGGCCCCCTGTGCCAGCTTCATAGCGCTTACCAGGAGCTTTTGCTGCCCTCGGGACAGGATCTCGCTGGCATTCTGTTTGCCTATGCGGATTTTCAGGTCGGCGCGCTGCGGGCCCGGTGAGGTGTGGCCCAGCATGCGATCCCGCTCGACACTGGTGGTCAGGGCTTCTGCTATGTCCTCATCCTCAGCCCAGCCCCGGTAATACCGGAACTCCAGGCCCTCGAGCACGATCAGCTGGTCGAGCATTTGCTCCAGGTAGGGAATAAACATCTCCAGATACGCCTTGCGCTGCGCATCGATGGCCCTGGCATGGAGAACAAATTCCTGTGTCCAGGGGGCCAGCTCCGCTGCTTTTGCCTTCTGTTTCAGCAGGGCATTACGGTTCTGGAGGCAGCGCTTGAAGTCCCGCCAGTGGCCATGGAAGCCATGTTCCACGTGGAACACTCCCCAGTCGATGTACTGGCGGCGGGTTTTGGGTCCGCCTTCCAGCAGGCGAAAAGCCTCCGCATTGAGCAGCTGCAGTGGCAGGTGCCGGGCCAGTTCGGACGAGGAGGCCGCCCGGTCGCCCTGGACGCGCATTTGCGGTGGCTCGTCCAGGCTGCGGCTCACCCCCATGGTCAGGCCTTTGTCGAGTTCTCCGAAGACGGAGCAGGCCCGTTTCCCATGCTGGATGAGTGGGGTTTGCTGTGTATTACGAAAGGATCTGCCCAGGCCCAGAAAATGGATGGCTTCGAGAATGCTGGACTTGCCGCTGCCGTTTTCGCCTGCAATCAGCGTAACCACAGTGGATGGCTCCAGTTGTTCCTGGTCCAGGTTGCGGAAAGTGCTGATCTGGATTTTGCGAATGCTGGGCATTCTTGACCCTGCAGGCGCTGCTACAACCTCATGGGCATGACGACATAAATCGCGCTGCTGTCATCAGAGGACTGGATCAGGGCGCTGCTGTTGGGATCTGACACGATGACCTGCACGTTGTCAGAGTCCAGAACATTGAGCACGTCTACCAGGTACATGACATTAAAGCCGATTTCCAGGGAGTCGCCCTTGTATTCCACCGGTACGGTTTCTTCGGCTTCTTCCTGTTCCGGGTTGTTGGCGATGATTTTCAGTTCATCGTCTGACAGGATCAGGCGAATGCCGCGAAATTTTTCGTTGGACAGGATGGCGGTCCTGTTCAGGGAATCGCGCAGTTGTTCACGGCCGGCAATGACGTTCTTGTCACCACCCTTGGGCAGCACGCGATTGTAGTCAGGGAATTTGCCATCGACCAGTTTGGATGTGAACGTGAAATTGGACATGGTGGCACGAACATGGTTGGTGCCGATCACGACGCTCACATCTTCTTCCTCGCCATCTGACAGCAGCCGGCTGAGCTCCAGAACACCCTTGCGCGGGATAATCACGCCCGTTGTCTCCTTCACGCCGGTTTTCATGCTCTCGGTTTGCATCGCCAGGCGATGGCCGTCAGTTGCTACCACGCGGAGATAGTTAGCGCTTACTTCGATAAGCATTCCGTTCAAATAGTAGCGTACATCCTGCTGCGCCATGGCAAAACTGGTGTTTTGCAACATGGCCCTGAGCCCGGTTTTTGCCGCCGTAAAGGACAGCGTGCCAGAGGATTCCTCGACACCCGGAAAATCTGTTGCCGGCAGGGTGGACAGGGAGAAGCGGCTGCGACCTGACTGGATTTTCAGCTTATCGTCGGCCAGTTCGAATTTCAGGGTGGCGCTGTCGGGCAGCGATTTACAGATATCCATGAGTTTGCGGGCAGGCACGGTGATTTCCCCGGCGCTGGCAGCCGAATCCACTGCCACGCTTCCCGTCAGTTCCACTTCCAGGTCGGTGCCCGTCAACGAGAGAGTCTTTTTGTCGAGCGCCAGCAGCACGTTGGATAACACGGGCAGGGTCTGCCGCCGTTCCACCACACCGGTGACCAATTGCAGGGGTTTGATCAGAGCTTCGCGGGAAATTTCGAATTGCATGGCTTCTTATGATCCTGTTTAAGAATAAATTTTAACTGGAAAGTGAACGGAGCAGGTTCTTGTAATCCTCGTTTATATCGGAGGATGACTTGCGCAAATCATTGATTGTGCGGCACGCATGCAGCACGGTGGTATGGTCCCGGCCGCCGTACATGCTGCCGATTTCAGGCAGGCTGTGGTTGGTCAGTTCCTTGGAAAGACACATGGCCATCTGCCTTGGCCTGGCAACCGAGCGGTTGCGCCGTTTCGAAATCATGTCGGCCATTTTGATCTTGTAATACTCGGCAACGGTTCGCTGAATATTGTCCACACTGATCAGTTTATTCTGGATCGCCAGAAGATCTTTCAATGCCTCCTTGATATGAGGGACTGTTATTTCAGAACCCATGAACCGGGTGTGCGCAACAACCTTTTTCAGGGCACCCTCAAGTTCCCTGACATTGGAACGTAACTTCTGAGCCATGAACATGGCTTCTTCGTTGCCCAGGAATACCTGCTCCTGGTTTGCCTTGTTGATCAGGATGGCTGCACGGGTTTCCAGTTCGGGCGGTTCCACGGCCACGGACAGGCCCCAACCAAACCTGGACTTCAGGCGCTCTTCTAACCCATTGATTTCACTGTGATATTTGTCGCACGTCATGATGATCTGGCGGCCGCCTTCGAAGATTGCATTGAACGTATGGAAGAACTCTTCCTGGGAGCGTTCTTTGTTGGCGAAGAACTGTATGTCATCGATAAGCAGCGCATCGACAGAGTGGTAGTAGCGCTTGAATTCATTGATGGCGTTGAGCTGGAGCGCCGACACCATGCTGCCAACGAAAGTCTGGGAATGCAGGTACACCACGTTGGCATTGGGGTTCTGCTCGAGCAGATGATTGCCGATGGCATGCATCAGGTGAGTTTTGCCCAGTCCGACACCGCCGTATATAAAGAGTGGGTTGTATGCGCCACCGGGATTGCCAGCTACCTGTGCCGCTGCCGCCCTGGCGATCTGGTTAGACTTGCCTTCGATGAAATTATTGAACGTGTAATTCCGGTTCAGTTCACCCTTGTAACGGCTTTTCTTGTCTCCGCTCCTGATCACCGGGTTGCGGTTAGAGGGTTCGATACGCGATCTGCCGTCGGCATAATTCCCGGAAATGGTTCTGCCGGGCGATTCACCGCGCGGGAAATCGTCGGGAACATCGCTGCCGCGGTCGCGCCCTGTCTGTTCCGGTTCGAGGGCGTTAGTCAGATCAGACGTACTCATCGCCTGGTCCAGGGAAATGTCCTGGGGCAGACGGTCCTGGCTGGCGATATCCAGTATGATCCGTGGTGCCGAACCCTCGCTGTTGTCACGGACAATATGCTCAATTCGCTCCAGGAAATGGTCTTTCACCCACTCCAGGATGAACCGGTTGGGGGCGAGGAGGTACAGGGTATTGCTGCCGTTGATGAAGCGGAGCGGTCGTATCCAGGTGTTGAATTGTTGTGAAGGAAGTTCGTTTTTAAGACAGTAAATGCACTTCTGCCAGGTGGCAACAATCACGGCGGTTATGTCTCCAGATTTATTGTTATTATCAGGTGAAATTTGCGGAACAATTCTACCGACTGCACCCCGTGTTATCCACACAAAACCGTGTTTTTCTCTATTTTTTCTGCTCGTTTTTTCCTCTTTTTTTTCAATGTGTTATGGCTTTTTGCCTGGTAATTCGCGGCTCAATTTCACCGCAAAATATCTGGTTAATTTTTGTTCCTCCTGTGCGTATTGTGTGGATAACTTGTGGGCTTGGCGTGGTTAATTTTCAACCGTTGAAAACGGCGGCTGAATCACCCTGTCCGTACCCGCATTATGCCCCTCCCGGGGCCCCTGAAAAGGGCGGAAAACGCACAAATTGATTACCAGATTTTCATGCCCTGCAAAATTGCATAATCAAGGGAAACCCATTAGAATGCGCATCCCTTTTTGGGGCTCCAACCGGTAATTCCCGCGGCTTAGAGGCTTGTGCCATTGCGCGGCAGCATCAGAGCGACAACCGGTGTTGGACAGACACATGAATAGATTTCGGTATTTCCGGAATATGCATCGGTTTAGGAATTGGTAAGCGTTATGAAAAGAACATTTCAGCCTAGCGTAATCAAGCGTAAAAGAACCCACGGGTTCAGGGCCCGCATGGCCACCAAGGGCGGCCGCCAGGTATTGAACAACAGAAGGGCAAAAGGCCGCTCCAGACTGTCCGCCTGATCCCGCGGTATTTTTTAATGCCCCGGGTAAGACTGACCCGGCCAGCAGGAGGACATTATCGTGGTGGATCAGCGATTCCCCAAATCATGCCGCCTGCTGGACTCCAAAGCCTTTGAGCACGTATTTGGCAAACCTGATTTCAGGGTTTCCAACAAATATTTCCTGATACTCGGCTGCTGGACGGAACAAGAACATCCCCGTCTTGGCATCATCGTAGCCAAGAAAAACATTGCCAGGGCAACACAACGAAACAGGGTCAAGCGGATTGTCAGGGAAGCCTTCCGTGCCAGACGCGCAGCGATTGGATCGACAGACCTTGTTGTACTGGCCAGAAAAGACCTGCAATTTCTCGAAAACAGCGATTGCCAGTCATTTATCCATGCTTTAATGGACGAGATTGTAAAGAAGAAGCCTTCAGCCTGAACTCACGCCCTGTTATGGTCAAGATCCTTTCCTGGTTCATTCTCACTTACAAGAAACTGCTTAGTCCGCTGCTGGGCCAGCATTGCCGGTTTTATCCATCCTGTTCCACCTACTGCCTGCAGGCGATTAATGGCCATGGTGCGCTGAAAGGTTCATGGCTCGGAATCAAGCGTATTTGCCGATGTCACCCGCTGAGCGCCGGTGGTATCGACATGGTGCCAGGTCACTGCAGCAGCATCACGACTCTCACAGACAATAAGGATCACGTTGCCGATGGATATTAAAAGGAACCTGATTCTCGTTGCGCTTGCCGTCGTCACCTACCTCATGCTGCTGGCGTGGAACGAAGATTATCCTGCGGATGGTGGCGGTAGCGATGCTGGCGACAACGCTCCCCTGGCCATAGCAGAACAGATCCCGGATAGCCCGACAGCTGTAACAGCGGCCTCTGCCGTTGATGACCTGCCAGACATTCCGGCAGCAGCGCCAGCGGCAACGGATGCTGCACAGGTCGCAGATGCAGAACCAGTCGCAGCCAGCCGCATAATTACCGTCTCCACCCCAAAGCAGCAGGTAACTATCGACCTGGTGGGCGGCGATATTGTTGAAATTTCCCTGCCGGAATTCCCGGTATCGCTCGAATCGCCCGATGAGCCTTTCCGCTTGCTGCGACAGGATGCCGGCATGACGTATGTGGCCCAGAGCGGCCTGATCGGCAGGAATGGCCCCGATGCCAGCGCAGGGGGCAGGCCGCTGTACCGCACCGACGCAACCTCCTATACGGTGGATAGCGGAGAGGAATCCGTCGATCTGACGTATACGAGCCCCGCCGGCGTTGTCATAACCAAGCAATTCATTTTCAACGCCGACGATTACCTGATACGCGTGCAATACCTGGTAGAAAACAGCGGCAGCCAGCCCTGGCAGGCCAACATGTACGGCCAGATCAAGCGTGATGGCTCTGGAGACCCGAGCATGTCAGGCGGCTTCAAGCTGAACACCTTCCTCGGTGCCGCCATCAAGACGCCGGATGATCCCTATGTCAAATATGATTTTGAAGACATTGAAGACGGTGTCGATGCCGTTGAAATTTCCGGCGGATGGATCGCTTTCTCACAACACTACTTTCTTGGCAGCTGGATTCCTGACAGCGCGTCCCTGAATAACTTCACCATGCGCCGGAACAATGCCGGCGAATATCTGCTGACCTTTGTCAATCCAACGCTTGTCGTTGCACCAGGTGAGAACGCTTCTGTTGCCGCTTCTTTTTGGGCTGGCCCGAAAGATCAATATCGGCTGGAGGAGATTTCTCCGGATCTTCAGTTAACCATCGATTACGGCGTGTTCTATTTCATTGCCTCGCCCATCTTCTGGCTACTGACCCAGATCAATGACGCTATCGGCAATTACGGATTTTCCATTTTGCTCCTCACGCTGGTCATCAAGATCATTTTGTACCCGTTGTCTGCCAAGAGCCTGAAATCGATGGCCAAGATGCGCAAGCTTGCACCCAAGATCAATGCGCTCAAAGAGCAATGCGGTGAAGACAAGCAAAAGTTCATGCAGGCGCAAATGGAGCTATGGAAGAAAGAGCAGGTAAATCCGTTTGGCGGCTGTTTGCCCCTGTTGCTGCAGATGCCGGTGTTCCTGGGTATCTACTGGGTGCTGAATGAAAGCGTGGAGTTGCGCCAGGCGTCCTTCATACTCTGGTACGACGATTTGTCCCAGATGGACCCGTATTTCATTTTGCCTATCCTGATGGGCGCCGCCATGTTCGTCCAGCAAATGATCACTCCGATGCAGACGGCGGATCCGGCCCAGGCCAAAATGATGAAGTTCATGCCGTTAATCTTCATGGTTTTCTTCCTCTGGTTCCCGGCCGGCCTGGTCTTGTATTACACCGCCAACAGCGTTCTTTCCATCCTGCAGCAGTGGATCATTACCAAGCAGGTGGAACGCACTTACAAGCCCAAGGGCACCTGACACCCTGCTGATCACTGCCATGGCTTACAGTGCCGACACAATCTGTGCAGTCGCCACTCCTTCAGGCCGCGGCGGGGTCAGTATTATCAGAACCTCCGGCAAAAAATCCCTTGAGGTCGCTGCAAACCTGGTCGGCTTTTCGCCGCGCGCCCGTCATGCCCACTATGGCCCATTCCATGCCAGCACCGGCGAGGTCATCGATACCGGCATCACCCTGTTCTTTCCAGGCCCCGACTCCTTCACAGGAGAAGATGTAGCAGAATTTCACGCCCATGGCGGTCCCTTTATCGTCGACCTGCTGCTCAAGGAATTGCTGGATTGCGGTCTGCGCCTGGCGAGGCCGGGTGAATTTTCCGAACGCGCCTTTCTCAATGACAAGATAGACCTGGCCCAGGCCGAAGCGATTGCCGACCTCATCGACAGCCAGTCGACCGAGGCCGCCCGTTTTGCCGTGCGTTCCCTGCAGGGCGAGTTTTCCCGACTGGTGAACGACCTCGTTGCCGCCATCATCGAGCTGAGAAGCTACGTGGAAGCAGCCATCGATTTTCCGGATGAGGAGATCGATTTCCTGGCAGAAGGCGATGTTTCCGAACGACTCGACAGCATAAGGGTCCGCCTGGACAGCGTGCTGGCCCAGGCCAGGCAGGGCAGTATCATGAAGGAGGGCCTGACGGTGGTGATCGCCGGAGAGCCCAATGCCGGCAAATCGAGTCTGTTAAACATGCTGGCCGGTCAGTCCCGGGCCATCGTTACTGAAATTGCCGGCACCACGCGTGATACCCTGCGTGAACATATCAGTATCGATGGCATGCCCCTGCACATCATCGACACGGCCGGCCTTCGTGACAGCAGCGACATAGTCGAGCAGGAAGGGATTCGCCGGGCCTGGCAGGAAATCCAGGAAGCCGACCTGGTGCTGCTGGTCATCGATTCCACCCGAGAATGGGACAGGAGCAGCAGCGCTATCTGGAAAGACCTTGCACCCATCCTGGCCTCGGGAAAAAGCATTTTCGAGGTTTACAATAAAACCGACCTTTCCGGGTTCAAGCTGCCCGTTGCCCGGGATGACGATGAAAACATCACGTTCGTGTGCCTGTCAGCGAAGACCGGCGAGGGCGTCAACGAATTGAAGACGGCGCTTAAGGAATTTGCCGGGCTCAACACCTCGGTTGAAGGTGGCTTCATTGCCAGGCGCCGGCACCTGGATGCGCTGGCACGATCACGTGACTCTCTCGAGGCCGCACGGGAACAACTGCTTGTGCACAGAGCGGGTGAACTCGTTGCCGAGGACCTGAGGAAAGCGCACCAGGCCCTGGAAACCATCACCGGCAGCTTCAGCGCAGACGACCTGCTGGGTGAGATATTCTCCAGCTTTTGCATCGGCAAGTGACGACCCCTCTATACGGCTGGTATAAGCTGTGATGATCCCTGTGGAAAACACCCCGAAGCGGCTGCACAGCTTGTGGAAGAGGGCGGGAGTATTTTTCTCCAATTTCGATGCTGTGAATAAAGGCGGGATCTGTACAGGTCTTTCCCGTGCTTGCCGGCAGCTTTACCTCAGGCAGCCCACAGGCTTGCACTTGCGATAACGGGCTGATCACTAACCGGAATACCCGGTTACACACAGTCCTGGCCCGTCCTAATAGTAGCAATAACATTAAATATTCATTCTTCTATATATACATCTGTATATACATCTATATATATGAATATCTCTGATCCTGCTGGACCCCGAGGCACGCAGAAAAGACAATTCGCTTCATTTTTGCCCCGAAAGGCTTATACTTTGCGCCCTTTTTCAATAAGCGCCAGGCCTGGCGGCCTGCTACCCTGAATCCATGCAACAGGCCAAGACGGCAAACCAGTTCGATGTCATCGTCGTGGGCGGCGGCCATGCCGGCACCGAAGCGGCGCTGGCGTCTGCGCGCATGGGAGTTAACACCCTGTTGATCACCCATAACATCGATACGCTTGGACAGATGTCCTGCAACCCGGCTATCGGGGGTATCGGCAAAACCCACCTGGTCAAGGAAATCGATGCCCTGGGCGGCGTCATGGCGCGGGCTGCGGACCTTGCCGGCATCCATTTCAGGACACTCAACGCCAGCAAGGGTCCGGCCGTGCGGGCGACTCGAGCCCAGGCAGACCGAGCTCTCTACAAGGCGGCCATTCGCCATTATCTGGAACGCCAGGAAAACCTGAGCATTTTCCAGCAGGCTGTCGATGACCTGGTCATTGCGGGGGAGAGTGTTCGCGGCGTAGTCACCCAGATGGGTCTGACCTTCTATGCTCCCAGAGTCATCCTGACGACCGGCACTTTCCTGGGCGGCAAGATCCACATAGGGTTAAAGAATCATGCCGGCGGCAGGGCCGGGGATCCACCTTCCATCACCCTGTCACAGCGGCTCCGTGAATTGCCGTTCAATGTCGGCCGCCTGAAGACAGGCACACCACCGCGCATCGATGCAGACACCGTGGATTTCTCCCGCATGACCGAACAGCATGGTGATACGCCCAGGCCTGTGATGTCTTACCTGGGAGATCCGTCACAACATCCACGCCAGGTTTGCTGTCATATCACGTCCACCAATGAAGCAGGACACGACATCATCAGGAGCGGTCTCCAATACTCGCCGATGTATGCCGGTGAAATTGAAGGTGTGGGCCCGAGATACTGCCCCTCTATCGAAGACAAGGTGGTCAGGTTCGCCGATAAAACCAGCCACCAGATATTTGTCGAACCCGAAGGGCTGAACAGCCGGGAACTCTATCCAAACGGCATTTCCACCAGCTTGCCTTATGAAATCCAGGAACGCCTGATCGCCACGATTCCCGGTTTTGAAAACGCCCGCATCGTCAGGCCAGGTTACGCCATCGAATACGATTACTTCGATCCGCGTGACCTCAAGCAGACCCTGGAAACCCGCTTCATCAACGGGCTGTATTTCGCCGGCCAGATCAACGGCACCACGGGTTATGAGGAGGCGGGAGCACAGGGCCTGCTGGCAGGGATCAACGCAGCTCTGGCGGTAAAGGAGCAGCAGCCGTGGAGTCCCGGCCGCGATGAAGCATACATTGGGGTGCTGGTGGATGACCTGATAACACGCGGCACACAGGAACCCTATCGCATGTTCACGTCGCGTGCGGAATACCGGCTGATGCTGCGCCAGGACAATGCCGATTTCCGCCTGACGGAAACCGGGCGCAGGCTCGGCCTGGTGGATGATGAGCGCTGGCAGGCCTTCATCACCAAACAGGAACAGGTTGCCATCGAGGAAAAACGGTTGAAAGGAACATGGGTGCATACGACCGGCCCCTTGAGTGAACGCATCAACCCGCTGCTGGAAAAACCGCTCAGCCATGAATACACCCTCGCGGAAATACTCGCCAGGCCCCAGGTGTCCCTTGCAGACCTGAACCTGGCCTGCCTGGATGCTGGCCTGATCACCGCACTGCCGAATCCGCTGGTGGCGGAACAGGTAGAAATCCGTACCAAATACCGGGGCTATATCGATCGCCAGTTTGATGAGATCGCCAAACTCCGTGCCCAGGAACATACCCGCATTCCGGCTGACTTCGATTACAGCACTATCCCGGGCCTTTCCAGCGAACTGCGGCAGAAACTGGGCCAGAGCAGGCCTGACTCAATAGCCCGGGCATCGCGTATACCAGGCATCACCCCCGCAGCCATTTCCCTGCTGCTGGTGTACCTGAAAAAACACGGGCAGACGCCTGACCGGCAAAACAAAATCGCCTGATGCCTGCCCCGACTCATCTTGCCGAGACACTACGGGCGGGACTTTCTCAACTGGACATCGTCCTCGATGCGAAACAGCAGGAAAAACTGCTGGCTTACCTGCAGCTGCTCGACAAGTGGAATCATGCCTACAATCTCTCGGGCATCAAGGATATCGGCCAAATGGTTGCTTACCACCTGCTCGATAGCGTCGTTATGCTGCCGTTTATTACCGGAAACACCATTCTCGATGTGGGCACCGGAGCAGGCCTGCCAGGTATTCCCCTGGCCATCTGCTTGCCGGACAAAAAATTCCTGTTGCTGGATGCCAATGGCAAGAAGACCCGGTTCCTGTTCCAGGTGAAAACCGAGCTGGGGCTGGATAACGTGTCCGTATTTCACCAGCGTGTGGAAAACTTCCAAAGCCCGGAACAAATTGATATTGTCCTCTGCCGGGCTTTTTCCGCCCTGGACAAGTTTGTCAGCCAGAGCGCGCCGCTGGTATCAGGCACAGGCAAACTGCTCGCCATGAAGGGGCAGTTCCCGGCAGAAGAACTGGCCGCCTTGCCAGCAACCTGCACGGTGACAGGCACAACGGAACTGGCCGTACCAGGCGTCGAAGGCACCCGCCACGTGATTGAAATCCGCCCGACTGACGGGCATTGAAAGCAGGACTGACCGAGTGAGCCATATATTTGCCGTAGCCAACCAGAAAGGCGGCGTGGGAAAAACCACGACCACGGTCAACCTGGCGGCATCCCTTGCGCGCATGCACAAGAAGGTATTGCTGGTGGACCTGGATCCCCAGGGCAATGCCACCATGGGCAGCGGCGTTGAAAAGAACGACCTGCAGGCCAGCGTCTACGACGTCCTGGTCGACAGCGTGCCGGTGTCCCGGGTAGCGGTCCCCGCCAATGAAAGCGGGTTCATGCTGCTGCCGTCGAACGGGGACCTGACCGCCGCAGAAGTGGAATTGCTGGATGTGGCAGGGCGCGACCACCGCCTGCGTGACATGCTGCGCGCCGCCCAGGCAGACTACGATTACATTCTCATCGACTGCCCGCCGTCCCTGAACATGCTCACCGTCAATGCCCTGGTCGCGGCGGACGGGGTCCTGATTCCCATGCAATGTGAATATTACGCGCTGGAAGGCCTGTCTGCGCTGTCACAGACCATAGAGGCCGTGGCATCAGCCCTCAATCCGGGCCTGAAAATCGAGGGAATCGTCCGCACCATGCATGATCCCCGCAACAAACTGACCCAGGAAGTGTCCGACCAACTCATCAAGTTCTTCGGGGATGCGGTGTACCGGACCATCATTCCGCGCAATGTGCGCCTGGCGGAAGCGCCGAGTTTCGGGGTCCCGGTATTAGTGTATGATAAAACGTCGCGCGGGGCCCTGGCCTATATCGCGCTGGCAGGTGAGATCCTGCGCCGGCATGCCCAGGAAGACAGCCCCGATTCGGCGAATGACGCCCCGGAGGCGCCGGCTGAAACAGGCGTGAACGACAACCCGATTTCCCAGTAATTTGCTGGCAGCAGTAGGCGGCAACACCATGACAATCAAGAAAAGAGGCCTTGGCAGGGGGCTGGACGCCCTGTTGGGAACCGGCAGCTCACGGGCATCCAATCCCGATGACACACCAGCGGCGCCCGTGCAGGAAGACGCGCCGGCACCGACCGCCGCACCCGGCCAGGACAACCTGCTGAAAAACCTGCCCGTGGAATTCATCCAGCCGGGCAAGTACCAGCCCCGCCACGACATGCACCCGGAATCCCTGGAAGACCTGGCCAACTCCATCAAGGCCCAGGGCGTCATGCAGCCAATCGTGGTCCGGCCCATCAGCAGCAACAAGTATGAAATCGTTGCGGGCGAACGGCGCTGGCGTGCCTGCCAGCTGGCCGGCCTGGACACCATCCCGGTCATCATCAAGGATGTCCCCGATGATGCTGCCGTCGCCATGGCCCTGATCGAAAACATCCAGCGCGAGAACCTCAATCCCATCGAAGAAGCCATGGCCCTTCAGCGCCTGATCGATGAATTCGAGCTGACCCAGCAGGAAGCCGCCGACGCCGTGGGCAAATCCCGCACCACCGTGACCAACCTGCTGCGCCTGATGAGCCTGAACGTGGATGTGCGCAAGAGCCTGGAGCGGGGAGCACTGGAAATGGGCCATGCCCGCGCCCTGCTGGCCCTGCCCGGCGAGAAACAGGCCGAGGCCGCAAAATCCGTGGTAAGCAAAGGCCTGTCGGTGCGCCAGACCGAGGCCCTGGTCCGCCGGCTGCTATCCCAGAAAGGCAAGAAATCACCGGGGGACAAAATCGACCCCGATATCCGCCACCTCCAGGACAACCTGTCGGAAAAACTCGGCACACAGGTCACCATCCAGCATTCCGCGAAGGGCAAAGGCAAACTCATCCTGAACTACAACTCGCTGGAGCAGCTCGAGGGCATCCTGGATCACATCAAATAGCGGCAAACACGCAAAACCGCACGTTTTTCGGGCATTTCAGGTTGTACGTAATTTTGAAAATCAATATAATGCGCGCGGTCGAAAAGCACTGAAAAAACAATAGGTATGGAAGGGCCTGGGAACGGTGACACACACAGGCAAAGCAACAACCCGGTGACCGTTTCTGCGATAAAAACGCCTCCGATATACCTCGCTTTTATCATCCAGTTTTTCCTCTGTGTGATTGCGGCCGTGGTCGTATTGTTAATGTTCGACCTGGTTGCTGCATATTCGATGTTGCTGGGTGGGTTCATCAGCATCGTGCCTAACGGCTATTTTGCCTGGAAGGCATTCCGCTTTCGCGGTGCACGCAACACACCACTGATAGTCAAGTCATTCTATGCGGGCGAAACAGGCAAGCTGGTAATGACCGGGGTTTTGTTTGCGCTGGTGTTTGCGGGAATAAGGCCCATAAACGAACTGGCCGTGATAGTGAGTTTCATCATCACGATCATCGTGGGGCTGGCGGCGACAGCCTGGGTCAGCGTGGTCTGGCCGCGCGGCTTGGACAAACGACGTTGAACGCCGCGAGCAACGCCGGTATTTATACCCGGCTCGTTCAGGCGTGAAAACACACTGAATGACTGGCAGAACAAGTTAAACAGACAGCTTAAACAGTAGAAAATCAGCGACATGGCAAGCGAAGCAACTCACGAAGAAGCAGGTCACGCAGAAGACGCGGCGCACACCCAGACCCAGGGTGAATACATTCAGCACCATCTCCAGTTCCTGACCTACGGCAAGCATCCGGACGGTCACTGGGGGTTTGCCCATACTGAAGAAGAAGCCAGTGAAATGGGCTTCTGGTCTTTCCACGTCGACATGCTCGGCTGGTCCGTCGCCCTGGGCCTGCTGTTCGTTCTCTCTTTCAAGAAGGCGGCCGAAAAAGCCAGCGCCGCCGCACCGACCGGATTCCAGAATTTCGTCGAGTGGGTCTACGAATTCGTCGACCAGAACGTCAAGGACACATTCCATGGCAAGAGTGCGCTGATCGCCCCCCTGGCGATGACCATTTTCTGCTGGATCATCCTCATGAATTTCATGGACCTGGTGCCGGTGGATATCCTGCCATGGGTCGCACAGACCATCACCGGCAGCCATGAAACGGCCTTCCGCGTCGTGCCCTCCACGGATCCGAACGTCACGCTGGGCATGTCCATCAGCGTCTTCTTCCTCATTATTTTTTACAGCATCAAGATCAAGGGTGTGGGCGGCTTCCTGAAGGAGCTCGCCTTCCAGCCTTTCGGCCCCAAGATGATGCCGTTCAACCTGCTTATCGAAGTCCCGACCCTGCTGGCCAAGCCGGTTTCACTGGGCCTTCGACTCTACGGCAACCTGTATGCCGGTGAACTCGTGTTCCTGCTCATTGCGTTGTTCGGCGCTTTCCAACTGCCGGCGCATTTTGTCTGGGCGGCCTTCCACCTGCTGGTGGTGCCGTTGCAAGCCTTCATTTTCATGATGCTCACCATCGTGTACCTGAGCCAGGCGAGCGAAGACCATTGATCATCAGAACAGCTATTTATTAACAGCGAATTTCTCATTCAACAATCAAGGTAAAACCTTAACAACTGGAGGAAAAAAATGGAGTCAATTCTGGCTTTTACAGTACTTGGAGTACTGCTGGTATTAGGTATGGGCGCCCTTGGAACCGCTATCGGTTTCGGCATCCTGGGTGGCAAGCTGCTTGAAGGCTCTGCCCGTCAGCCCGAACTTGCTCCCATGCTGCAAGGCAAGATGTTCCTGGTCGCCGGTCTGATCGACGCGGTAACCATGATCGGTCTTGCGATCGGCATGTGGTTCACTTTCGCCAATCCCTTTGTTGCTGCTCTCGGTTAAGCAATCTGCCGGCTGCATGACGCAGTCCCAAGCATATTAAAGAGCACACTGGGTAAGAGGTGTTACTGTGAATATTAACGCAACAATTCTTGGACAAATGATCGCGTTCGCGTTCTTCGTGTGGTTCTGCATGAAGTACGTGTGGCCGCCACTGACTGCAGCGCTGGCTGAGCGGGCGAAGAAAATCGCCGACGGCCTCGAAGCTGCCGAACGTGCCGGCAAGGACCTGGAGCTAGCCCAGGAACGCGCCGCCGAACAACTGCGTGAAGCCAAGACCGAAGCGTCCGGCATTATCGAACAGGCCAACAAACGCGCCAGCCAGATAATAGACGAAGCGAAGGAGCAGGCCCGGGAAGAAGGCAAGCGCCTGATTGCCGGCGCCCAGGCCGAGATCGAGCAGGAAGTGAATCGCGCCAAGGAGCATCTGCGCAAGCAGGTGGCTTCCATCGCGATCGCCGGAGCGGAAAAGATCCTGGAAGCGTCCATCGACGAGAAAGCACACGCCGAGCTGGCCGAAAAACTGGCCGCCAGCCTGTAATACAGAACCGGATTCTATATGGCTGAATTAACAACACTCGCAAGACCCTACGCCAAGGCGGCTTTCGAGGCCGCAGTAGAGGCCGGCAAACTGGGTGACTGGTCATCCAGCCTGACCCTGGTTGCCGCTGTCGTCAGCGATACGTCGGTAAAAGCCGCCCTGTCATCGCCCTCCCTGACCGGAGAGAAGCAGGCGCAGCTCGTAGTGGACCTTTGCGGTGACGAAATCATCGGGCAGGTGAAAAACTTTGTTGCCATCCTGGCAGAAAACAAGCGCATCCCGCTGATGCCGGAAATAGTCGCGCTGTTTGAAGCCCTGAAAGCCAACCAGGAAATGAAGGTTGACGTGAATATCATTTCAGCATTCCCGTTAACCGGCCCCCTCCAGGAAAAACTGGCGGCTTCCCTCAAGGCAAAACTGCAAAGGGACGTGGTCCTGCACAGCGAAACCGACAAGTCACTGATCGGCGGCGCGGTGATCCGGGCCGGCGACCTCGTGATCGATGGTTCGGTGCGCGGCAAGCTGGCGAAACTTGCCGAAAGCATGAAGGCTTAAAGTATTAGCCCGGTATTAAACGGTACAAGCGAATAAAAGGTTACTGATAGCTCACAAGCACCCCTGAACAGGGCGAGAGTTGAGGAAACAAGACAATGCAACAACTGAATCCTTCAGAAATTAGCGAAATTATCAAACAGCGCATCGACAGCCTTGATGTGTCTGCCCAGGCGCAGAACGAAGGCACGATCGTCAGCGTATCGGACGGTATTATCCGTATCCACGGCCTGGCCGATGTGATGTACGGTGAGATGATCGAGTTCGAGGGCGGTGTCTACGGTATGGCCCTGAACCTGGAGCGTGATTCAGTGGGCGCCGTGGTCCTTGGCGACTACCAGAAGCTGGCCGAAGGCCAGACCTGTCGCTGCACCCAGCGCATCCTGGAAGTTCCGGTAGGCCCGGAACTGGAAGGTCGCGTGGTCGACGCCCTGGGCAACCCGATCGATGGCAAGGGCCCGATCAATGCCAAGGAAACCGACGCGGTGGAAAAGGTTGCTCCCGGTGTAATCGCCCGTCAGTCAGTATCCCAGCCGGTACAGACCGGCCTGAAAGCCATCGATGCCATGGTGCCGATCGGCCGCGGCCAGCGCGAACTGATCATCGGCGACCGCCAGGTGGGCAAGACTGCCGTGGCTGTCGACGCCATCATCAACCAGAAAGGCACTGGCGTTAAATGTATCTACGTTGCCGTGGGCCAGAAGCAGTCATCCATTGCTTCCGTGGTCCGCAAACTGGAAGAACACGGCGCGATGGAACACACCATCGTGGTCGCCGCGAGCGCCTCTGACCCGGCTTCCATGCAGTTCATTGCCCCTTACTCCGGCTGCACCATGGGCGAGTACTACCGCGACCGCGGCCAGGACGCCCTGATTATCTATGACGACCTGACCAAGCAGGCCTGGGCTTACCGCCAGATCTCCCTGCTGCTGCGTCGTCCGCCCGGCCGTGAAGCCTACCCTGGCGACGTGTTCTACCTGCACTCCCGTCTGCTGGAAAGGGCCGCGCGCGTTAACGCTGAATACGTAGAGAAGTTCACCGACGGCAAGGTCAAGGGCCAGACCGGTTCGCTGACCGCGCTGCCGATCATCGAGACCCAGGCTGGTGACGTATCCGCCTTCGTACCGACCAACGTGATCTCGATTACCGACGGCCAGATCTTCCTGGAAACCAACCTGTTCAACGCCGGTATCCGTCCCGCGATGAACGCCGGTCTGTCTGTATCCCGTGTGGGTGGCGCCGCGCAGACCAGCATCATCAAGAAACTCGGCGGCGGTATCCGCCTGTCACTCGCCCAGTATCGTGAGCTGGCGGCCTTCGCCCAGTTTGCCTCTGACCTGGACGAGGCCACCCGCGCCCAGCTGGAACACGGCCAACGCGTGACCGAACTGATGAAACAGAAACAGTATTCACCCTTGTCCGTTGCCGAAATGGGCATTGTCATTTTCGCCGCCAACGAGGGTTACCTGAAAAGTGTGGAACTGAACAAGATCGCCGACTTTGAATCCGCCCTGTTGTCATACATGAATGCCGATTACAGCGACCTGATGAAGAAGATCAATTCAACAGGTGACTGGAACGATGACATCAAGGCTTCCTTCAAGGAAGCGATGGACAAATTCGTCTCAACACAGAGCTGGTAAACCACCATGGCTGTCGGAAAAGAAATTCGCAACCAGATCGGGAGTATCAAGAATACCCAGAAGATCACTTCCGCCATGGAAATGGTTGCGGCGAGCAAGATGCGCAAGGCCCAGGAACAGATGGAGCTGGGCAAGCCCTACGCGAAAAACATCCGCGCGGTGGTCAGTCACCTGGCGAACTCGAATCCGGAATACCGCCACATCTACATGGAAGAGCGTCCGGTCAAGCGGGTCGGCTTTATTGTGATCTCCACCGACCGCGGCCTGTGTGGCGGCCTGAACATCAACCTGTTCAAGACCATGATCACCGCCATGAAGGGCTGGCATGAAGAAGACGTGGAAATCGAAATCTGCGCGATCGGCGGCAAGGGTGCCGGCTTCTTCAACAGTTACGGCGGCAAGGTCGTGGCGGCCATTCGCGGCATCGGCGACAAGCCCGCCGTCGAAGACGTGGTCGGTGGTGTGAAAGTGATGCTGGACAACTTTGCCGGCGGCAATATCGACAAGCTGTTCCTGGTGTCCAACGAATTCGTCAACACCATGACCCAGAAGCCTACCGTCGAACAGCTGCTGCCCCTGCAGGCTGCCGAAGATGACGAACTGAAGCATCACTGGGACTACATTTACGAGCCTGACGCCCGCGAACTGCTGGACGGCCTGCTGGCCCGTTATATCGAGTCACAGGTGTACCAGGCTGTCGTGGAAAACAATGCCTGTGAACAGGCGGCGCGCATGATTGCCATGAAGAGCGCCACGGACAATGCCGGCGAACTCATCAACGAGTTGCAGCTTGTCTACAACAAGGCACGCCAGGCCGCCATCACGCAGGAGCTCTCTGAGATTGTGGGCGGCGCGTCAGCCCTGTAAGAATTTTTGGATTTTTTGATTAGCAATTATTGAACGCTCGAACAAGAGTTTGAATACAAGAGGAACCGGACAATGAGTAGCGGTCGTATCGTACAAATTATTGGTGCTGTAATAGACGTGGAATTTCCGCGGGACACCGTGCCTAAGGTCTATGACGCCCTTACCGTCGACAACACCAGCATTACCCTGGAAGTCCAGCAGCAGCTGGGTGACGGTATCGTGCGCACCATCGCCCTGGGTTCCACCGAGGGTCTGCGCCGCGGCCTGAACGTCAGCGACACCGGTGCCGCGATCAGCATCCCGGTGGGCGTTGAAACCCTCGGCCGCATCATGAACGTACTCGGCGAGCCGATCGACGAGTGCGGCCCCATCGGCGAAAAGGAAAAGATGCCGATCCACCGCAAGGCGCCGAGCTATGAAGAGCAGGCCGCTTCCGAAGAGCTGCTGGAAACCGGCATCAAGGTGATCGACCTGGTCTGCCCGTTCGCCAAGGGCGGTAAAGTGGGCCTGTTCGGCGGCGCGGGCGTGGGCAAGACCGTGACCATGATGGAGCTGATCAACAACATCGCCACCGAGCACTCGGGCCTGTCCGTATTCGCCGGTGTCGGTGAGCGTACTCGTGAAGGTAACGACTTCTACCACGAAATGCAGGAAGCCGGCGTTATCGACACCAACACCTTCACCAACTCAAAAGTATCCATGGTATACGGCCAGATGAACGAGCCTCCCGGCAACCGCCTGCGCGTGGCGCTGACCGGCCTGACCATGGCGGAAAAATTCCGTGACGAAGGCCGTGATGTACTGCTGTTCGTCGACAATATCTACCGTTACACACTGGCCGGTACCGAAGTATCCGCACTGCTCGGCCGTATGCCGTCAGCGGTGGGCTACCAGCCGACACTGGCCGAGGAAATGGGCGCCCTGCAGGAGCGTATTACCTCCACCAAGAACGGCTCCATTACTTCCATCCAGGCCGTATACGTTCCCGCGGACGACCTGACCGACCCGTCGCCTGCGACCACCTTCGCTCACCTTGACGCGACCGTGGTACTGTCCCGTGACATCGCCCAGCTGGGTATCTACCCGGCGGTGGATCCGCTGGATTCCACTTCCCGCCAGCTCGACCCGCTGGTAATTGGTCAGGAGCACTACGAAGTGGCCCGCGGCGTGCAGTCCATTCTGCAGCGCTACAAGGAACTGAAGGACATCATCGCGATCCTGGGTATGGACGAGCTGTCCGAAGACGACAAGCTGGCCGTTAACCGGGCACGTAAAATCGAGCGTTTCTTCTCCCAGCCGTGTACGGTTGCTGAAGTGTTCACCGGCACCCCGGGTAAATACGTACCGCTGAAAGATACCATCAGCAGCTTCAAGGCCATCCTGGCCGGCGAGTATGATGACCTGCCCGAACAGGCCTTCTACATGGTGGGCGGCATCGAGGACGTTGTTGAGCGCGCGAAGAAGCTGAAAGGCGAAAACAAGTAATCAAGACAGGTAACTGAAAATGGCCATGACCATGCATTGCGATATTGCCAGCGCCGAGGAGCAGATCTTCTCCGGCCGCGTGGAGTCGCTTGTAGCCGCGGGCAGCCTGGGCGACCTGGGTATCTATCCGGGTCACGCACCGCTGCTGACAGCGCTCATTCCAGGACCGGTCCGCATCGTCATGCAGGGCGGCGAAGAAGAGCTTTACTACGTCTCAGGCGGTTTCCTTGAAGTACAGCCAGGCACCGTCAATATCCTCGCCGATACAGCCGTACGGGCTGATGATATCGATGAAGCCAATGCGATGCAGGCTATGAAGGAGGCCGAAGAGGCCATCCAGAACCAGCATGCCGAGATGGATTACGCCGAGACGGCGGCCCACCTGGCCCAGGCTGCGGCCCAGATCAGGACGTTGCAGCAGATCCGCAAGAAGATGGGCGGTTAAAACTGATACAGGATACAAGATACAAGGAAAAAGCCGGCTAATGCCGGCTTTTTTATGTGGTGCAATTACCCCGTTAATGTAGGGCGGAAGAAGCTCCGAAGGAGCGATATCCGTCGCCATGCAGGCATACTATAATGCCCAGCATTATTTCGTGTTTCCTCTGGATTGGATTGTTTTGAAGCTCAATGTCGTTGTTCTTGCCGCCGGCAAAGGCACCCGCATGAAGTCCGCCCGGCCGAAGGTGCTGCACCCGCTGGCGGGCAAACCCCTCCTGAAGCACGTCCTGGATACCGCCAGGGCCATGCACTGCGAGAACCTGCAGGTCGTCGTCGGTTTCGGCGCCGAAGCGGTGGAGGCAGAGCTTGCCAGCGACGACACGCAATTTGTGCTGCAGAAAGAGCAGTTGGGTACGGCACATGCCGTCCACCAGACCCTGGACAATCTCGATACTGATGCAATCGCCCTGGTACTGTATGGCGATGTGCCGCTGATCCGGGCAGCGACCCTGGAAGCCCTGGTGGCGATGGTGGACGCCGACAGCATGGGCGTGCTCACCTGCGTCGTCGACAATCCGAAAGGCCTGGGCCGAATTATTCGCGATAACGCGGGTCAAATACTCCGGATCGTGGAAGAAAAGGATGCCACTGACGCAGAAAAGGCCGTCAGGGAAATCAATACCGGCTTCATGGCGATTCCGGTTGCCAGGCTGAAGGAATGGCTGCCACGCGTCGGCGCCAACAACGCCCAGAAGGAATATTACCTGACCGACCTGGTGGAGCTGGCCCTGGCGGATGGCTGCAGGGTGGTCACCAGTGTCTGCGAAGACCAGAAAGAAGTCACCGGCATCAATGACAGGCTCCAGCTGGCGGAGCTGGAAAGGAAATACCAGCAGGATATGCACGAAGAATTACTGAGAAACGGCGTTACGCTGATCGATCCGGCCCGACTCGATATACGTGGCAACGTGGACATCGCCAGTGACGTGGAAATCGATATCAATGTCATCCTCGAAGGCGAGGTGAAGATCGACAGTGATGCCAGGATCGGCGCGGGCTGTATTCTGAAAAACTGCACGATCGGTGCCGGCACTGTCCTGCATCCCTACACGGTCATCGAGGATGCCGTGATCGGCAAAAATTGCCAGCTCGGTCCATTCGCCAGGGTCAGGCCGGGTACCGAGATGAAGGATACCGCCAAGCTCGGTAATTTCGTCGAAGTGAAGAAGGCGGTGATCGGTGAGGGCAGCAAGGTGAACCACCTGTCATACGTCGGCGATGCCGAGCTGGGCAAGGACGTCAACATTGGCGCAGGCACCATCACCTGCAACTATGACGGCGTGAACAAGCACAAGACCACGATCGGCGACGGCGTGTTCATCGGCTCCAATGCCGTGCTGGTCGCCCCGGTGGAACTGCAAGACGGCGCCTTTGTTGCCGCCGGCTCCACCATCACCAAGCCGGTGCCGAGGGACAGCCTGGGCATCGGCAGAGCCAAGCAAACCAATATCGACGGCTGGAAGCGGCCGGGCAAGAAATAAGCCTCAATACCGGGAAGGCAAAGAATTATGTGCGGCATCGTTGGCGCCATCGGGCGCAGAAATGTGACAGGCATCCTCGTGGAGGGGCTGAAAAGGCTGGAATACCGCGGGTATGATTCCGCCGGCCTGGCCCTGATCAATCGCAAGGACAAGGGACTTTCCTGCGTGAAAACCGTGGGCAAGGTCCAGGCCCTCGAAGACCGCGTCAAGGAATCACCGCTCGACGGCCCCATCGGCATTGCCCATACCCGTTGGGCCACCCATGGCAAACCCACCGAGAACAACGCCCACCCGCACCTGTCCCATGGCCGCGTCGCGCTCATCCACAACGGCATCATCGAGAACTACATGACGCTGAAGGAAGAGCTGATCAAGAAGAATTACGAATTCAAGACCGACACGGACACCGAGGTTATCGTCCACCTCATCCACATGTTCCTCGTGGAAGAAGAGATGAAACTCTTTGACGCCGTGAAGCGCACCATCGACCTGCTCGACGGCGCTTACGGCCTGGCCGTAATCGACAGGGAAGACCCCAAGCGCATCATTGTCGCGCGCAGCGGCAGTCCGCTCATCATCGGCGTCGGCATCGGCGAGAATTTCATCGCCTCCGATCCAGCCGCCCTGGGCCAGGTCACAGACCGTTTTATTTACCTGGAGGAAGGCGACATCGCCGAGATCAAGTCCGACAGGGTCAGGATCTTCAATGGCGGTGAAGAGGTGGACCGCGAAACCGTCAGGCTGAACCAGAACCTGGAAGATTCGGTGAAAGGCCACTATCGCCATTTCATGCTCAAGGAAATCTACGAGCAGCCGGACGTCGTACGTAACACGCTGTCCGGCAAGCTCAGCAAAAACCATGTGCTGGAAGAAGCCTTTGGGGTCAACGCCAAAGGTGTTTTCGACAAGACAAAGAGCGTGCAGATCGTCGCCTGCGGTACCAGCTACCATGCCGGCATGATCGCCAAATTCTGGTTCGAGAATATCGCCCGCATGTCGTGCTCGGTCGATATCGCCAGTGAATACCGCTATCGCAACATGCTGGTGCCCAAGGACTGCCTGTTCGTCACCATCTCGCAGTCCGGCGAAACTGCCGATACGCTGGCGGCATTGCGCTATGCCAAGGAAGCCGGCTATGTCGGCTGCATGACGATATGTAACGTGGCCAACAGCTCCATCGAGCGGGAATCCGATTTTTCCATCATGACCCTGGCGGGCCGGGAGATCGGCGTCGCCTCAACCAAGGCCTTCACCACCCAGTTGTCCATACTCACGCTGCTCTGCATCGTGCTGGCGCGCCGCAATGGGCTGACCGAGGAGAATGAACGGGAACTGGTGCATGACCTGCACGAGTTGCCCCGGATACTCGAGGAGACGTTGAAGCTGGATGAACAGATCCGCCTGATGTCCCTGGACTTTGCCGACAAACGCCATTCCCTGTTCCTGGGCCGTGGCGTCATGTACCCGGTATCCAAGGAAGGTGCGCTGAAGCTGAAGGAGATTTCCTATATCCATGCAGAAGCCTACCCGGCAGGAGAGCTCAAGCACGGGCCGCTCGCGCTGGTCGACGACCAGATGCCGATCATCGCGGTAGCGCCCAATGATGAGCTGCTGGAAAAGCTCAAATCGAATCTGCAGGAAGTCAGTGCCCGCGGCGGCCAGCTGAACGTGTTCGCCGACGCCGAATCCGGTTTTACCAATTCGGAAGGCACCGATGTGGTCAACGTGCCGCACTGCTCGGACTTCCTGGCGCCGATCATTTACACCGTTCCCCTGCAGCTATTGTCCTACCACGTAGCGGTAATCAAGGGCACCGATATCGACCAGCCGCGCAATCTGGCCAAGTCGGTTAC
>CAZVSC010000016.1:47804-53538 GCA_964629325.1 uncultured Enterobacteriaceae bacterium | reverse complement strand
GGTAAGAGGTAAGAGAATATGGAACAGGAATTACAGCAGGCCCAGGAAGTCTATGACCTGATCGTGAACTACCTGGTGACGTACAGCTTCCAGATTCTGGCGGCCATCATCATCATGATTCTTGGCAGCATCGTGGCAAAGAAGGTGTCCACGGTTATGGAAAATTTCATGGTGAAGAAGGGGCTGGATGTCACGCTCAGCCATTTCACCGCCAGTTTTCTCAAGATCATCGTTATCACCTTTGCGGCGATCATTGCCCTGGGCAAGCTCGGTATCAGTGTCACCCCCTTCGTCGCCGCCATCGGCGCTCTCTCCCTGGGTGCCGGACTGGCGCTGCAAGGGCTGCTCTCGAACTACGGCGCGGGCGTCAGTATTATCGTGGCCAGGCCTTTCGTGGTCGGCGATACCATTTCGGTGCAGGGTGTTACCGGCGTGGTGAAGGAAGTGAAGCTGGCCTATACCATTCTCAGCAACGAGGACGAAGTCCGCATCACCATACCCAACAAGCATATCGTCGGCGAGATCATCCATAATTCCAGCGTGAACAGCATCGTCGAAAGTGTCGTCGGCATTTCCTATTCATCAAATCCCGAGCTGGCCGTGGCCGTAGTCAAAACCGCCATCGAATCGATCGCTGAAGTCAGCAAGGACAGGGCGCCGCAGGTGGGCATCGACGAATTCGCCGACAGCAGCATCAATATCGGCATGCGCTACTGGGTGCCGACGACAGCCATGTTCCAGACGCGGTACAAGGTCAACATGGCAGTGGTGAAGGCGCTCGCCGAGAACAATATCGAGATACCGTTCCCGCAGCGCGACGTGCACATCATCGACCAGCCCCAGGCCTGACACCCAAGGAAACGCCCGATGCTTTATTCCCTGTTACTGGCTGGCGGCAACTCATCCCGCATGGGTAAAGACAAACGTCAGCTGAAGCATGAGGGCAAGACCCTGCTGGAGAAGGCGCTGAGGTTGCTGGAAATGTCCGATGCGGACGAGATTATCATCAGCGGCGACGTCCAGGGGCACGAGTGCATTCAGGACATGGTTCCCGGCTGCGGCCCCCTCGGCGGTCTGCATGCCGCCCTGCATTTCATCCAGGAGCAGGGCGCTCTGGATGAGGCGCTGTTGCTGGTGATTCCCGTGGATATGCCGCTCCTGCAGGTGGATACCCTGGCGCGGCTGGTGCACGGTATTGGCAGCGGGGACAGCTGCCGCTACGAAAAGGAAGTGTTCCCCTGCGTCTTCAAGGCCAGCAGCATGCTGCTGGAGCATCTCGATGACCTCCTGGCCGACAGTACCGAGCTCGGCGGCAACCGCTCCATGAAGGCATTGCTGGAGTTCGGCAATGCAGTCACGCTTGAGGCCGCGTCCGTGCCGTCATCGACCTTCCTCAACCTGAACAATCCCCAGGACTGGCAGGCTTACGTCGCGGGCGTTCAGTAATCCCTGATTGCGTCAAGGCGCGATTGTTCTTCAGTACGTCGACATAAAAAACCGGTCAGAAGACCGGTTTTTTATTATGTCGATGCGCTAATGCGTAACTTCTTCATCGGCTTCCGCTAGCTTCCGGCGTTCATCGTTATAGGCCAGATACTGCTTCTGCCATTCGGACATATGATCGGTCAGCTCCACCTGAACGGCAGTGACCTTGTATTCCGGACAGTTGGTGGCCCAGTCGCTGAACTCGGTTGTCACCACATTGGCACCGCTGATCGGGTTGTGGAAAGTGGTATAGACCACGCCGGGCTGCATGCGTTCGGAAATTTTTGCATGCATGGTGGTTTCACCCTTGCGGCTGGCGATCTTGATCAACTGGCCATCCTTGATATTGCGCTCGGCGGCATCTTCCGGGTGGATTTCCAGGATATCTTCGGGGAACCAGCGGTTGTTCTCGGTCCGACGGGTCTGTGCTCCGACGTTGTACTGGCTGAGGATGCGTCCGGTGGTGAGGATGAGCGGGAATTTCTTCGTCACTTTCTCCTCGGTGGGAATGAACTCGGTCACCTCGAAATTGCCCTTGCCGCGCACGAAGCCGCCGATGTGCATGATCGGAGTGCCCAGGGGCGCCTCGTCTGTCACAGGCCATTGCATGCTGCCTTCCTTGTCCAGGCGCTCGAAACTGACGCCGGAGAAGGTCGGAGTCAGTGCCGCGATCTCGTCCATGATCTCGTAGGATTCGGTGTACTTCATCGGGTAACCCATGGCATTGGAGATCGCCATGGCCACTTCCCACTCATGGAAGCCAGGCTTCGGCGCCATCACGGGGCGCACGCGGCCCAGGCGGCGTTCGGCGTTGGTGAATGTGCCGTCCTTTTCCAGGAAGGAGGTGCCGGGGAAGAACACGTGGGCGAACTTGGCGGTTTCGTTCAGGAACAGGTCCTGCACGACCAGGCAGTCCAGGTTCTCCAGGGCTGCTTCGACATGGTGGGTGTTCGGGTCGGACTGCGCGATGTCCTCGCCCTGGACGAACATGCCCTTGTACTCGCCGCGGATGGCGGCGTCGAACATGTTCGGAATGCGGAAGCCGGGTTCCGGATCCTGTTCCACGCCCCAGGCCTGGGAGAAGATATTGCGGGTTTCGTCATCACTGACGTGGCGGTAGCCGGGGAATTCATGCGGGAAGGAACCCATGTCGCAGGAACCCTGCACGTTGTTCTGGCCGCGCAGCGGATTGACACCGGCGCCGTCCTTGCCGACGTTGCCGGTGAGCATGGCGAGGTTGGCCATGCCCATGACCATGGTGGATCCCTGGGAATGTTCAGTCACACCCAGACCGTAATAGATCGAAGCGCGAGGTGCCTTTGCATACATGCGCGCCGCTTCGCGAACCTTTTCGGCATCGCCGCCAAGCCAGTCGGCCACGGCTTCCGGGGAGTTCTTCTTGTCCTTGATGAATGCCAGCCATTCGTCGAAGGCTTTCTCGTCGCAACGTTCCTTGACGTAATCCCAGTCCGCCAGGTCTTCGGTGACGATGGTGTGGGCAAGGGCATTGATCAGGGCCACGTTGCCGCCAGGGGTCAGGGGAATGTGGATATTGGCGCGGATGTGCGGGGTTTCCACGAGATCGATCTTGCGCGGGTCGCAAACGATAAGGTCGGCACCGTTGTCACGCAGGCGCTGCTTCATGCGGGAAGCGAACACCGGGTGGGCGTCGGTGGGATTGGCGCCGATCAGCAGGACCAGGTCGGTATGGTCCACTGAGCGGAAATCCTGGGTACCGGCGGAGGTGCCGAATGTTTGCTTCAGGCCGTAGCCGGTGGGTGAGTGGCAGACGCGGGCGCAGGTGTCGGTATTGTTGTTCCTGAATGCGGCGCGGATCATTTTCTGCACGACCCAGACTTCCTCATTGGTGCAGCGGGAAGAGGTGATGCCGCCGATGGATTTGCGACCGTATTTCTCCTGGATCTGCTTGAACTTGCCGGCCGTGTACTCGACCGCTTCCTCGAAACTGACTTCACGCCAGGGGTCGGAGGTGTTTTCGCGGATCATCGGTTTGGTGATGCGATCCTTGTGGGTGGCGTAACCAAAGGCGAAACGGCCCTTCACGCAGGAGTGGCCGTCGTTGGCCTTGCCGTTCTTGGACGGCACCATGCGCACGACCTGGTCGCCTTTCATTTCGGCACGGAAGGTACAGCCGACGCCGCAGTAGGCGCAGGTGGTTTCCACGCTGTGCTCCGGCGTGCCGAGCTGGACCACGGATTTTTCCATCAGGGTCGCGGTGGGACAGGCCTGGACACAGGCACCGCAGGAGACGCACTCGGAATTCATGAAATCCTCGGAAACGCCTGCGCTGACCTTGGAGCGGAAACCGTTGCCCTCGATGGTCAGTGCAAAAGTGCCCTGGACTTCCTCGCACGCGCGCACGCAGCGTGAGCAGACGATGCACTTGCTGGACTCGAACTGGAAGTAGGGATTGCTGGTATCGGTGGGGGCATCGAGGTGATTGGCGCCGTCGTAACCGTAGCGGACTTCGCGCAGGCCCACGGCACCGGCCATGTCCTGCAATTCGCAGTCGCCGTTGGCAGAACAGGTGAGGCAGTCAAGCGGATGGTCGGAGATATAGAGTTCCATCACACCCTTGCGCAGCTTGTTCAGTTTGGCATTTTCGGTGTGCACCACCATGCCGGCCTCGACAGGGGTGGTACAGGACGCCGGTGTGCCGCGACGGCCTTCGATCTCCACGAGGCACAAACGGCAGGAACCGAAAGGCTCGAGTGAATCGGTGGCGCACAGCTTGGGAATGGTCGTGCCGATCATTTGCGCGGCGCGCATGATGCTGGTGCCCTTGGGCGCCGACACTTCCTGGCCGTCTATGGTCAGTGTGACTTCTTCAGTCTCGGTGACTGCCGGTGTTCCGTAATCAATCTCTTTGTGCAAGCTCATCTGGGTTCACCTGTCTTAAAGTTCTTTTTCAAAGTCTTTCGCAAAATGTTTGACGGCGCTCATCACGGGTACGGGAGTGAGGCCGCCCATGGCGCACAGGGATGCGGATTCCATGGTTTCACACAGGTCCTTGAGGACGATGTGCTCGGCGTTGCGTTCCTCGGCGTTTTTCGCGCCAACGATCCGGTCGATCACTTCCATGCCGCGGACGGAGCCAATACGGCAGGGTGTGCATTTGCCGCAGGATTCCACGGCACAGAACTCCATGGAGAAACGGGCCTGTTTGGCCATGTTTACGGTGTCGTCAAATACTACCACTCCGCCATGACCGAGCATACCGCCGGCTTTGGCGAACTCTTCGTAATCGAGCGGCGTGTCCAGCAATGATGCCGGGAAGTAGGCGCCCAGCGGGCCGCCTACCTGGATCGCCCGCACGGGCTTGCCGGTCGCGGTGCCGGCACCGAAATCCTCGATGAGCTGGCGCAGCGTCAAACCGAAGCCCTTTTCCACCAGACCGCCATTTTTGATATTTCCTCCCAGCTGGAAGGGCATGGTGCCGAGCGAACGGCCCTGGCCGTAGCCGGCGTAATGCTTGCCGCCTTTTTCCAGTATGACGGGTACGGAAGCCAGTGAGATGACATTGTTGACCACCGTCGGCTTGCCATGCAGACCCTCGATGGCGGGCAGGGGCGGTTTGAAGCGGATCTGGCCGCGCTTGCCTTCCAGGCTTTCGAGCAAGGAAGTTTCCTCGCCGCAGATATAGGCACCTGCACCCATGAAGACTTCCAGGGTGAAATTCTTGCCGGAGCCCTGGATGTTCTCGCCCAGGTAACCGGCTGCCTCGGCATTGGCGATGGCCTCGTTGAGGATCTTTTGCGTCAGCGGGTATTCCGAGCGCAGGTAGATATAGCCCTTGTCGGCACCCACGGCGAGGCCGGCGATGGTCATGCCTTCCACCAGGGACAGCGGATCACCTTCCATGATCATGCGGTCGGAGAATGTCCCGGAGTCGCCTTCGTCGGCGTTGCAGACAATGTATTTCTGGTCGGCCTTGCAGTCGGCCACGGTGCGCCACTTGATGGCGGTGGGGAAGGCGGCGCCGCCGCGTCCGCGCAGCCCGGAATCCTTGACTTGTTCGATGATGCCGTCAGAGGTGGTTGCCAGGGCATTCTTCAGGCCGACAAACCCGCCCAGGCTTGCATAGGCGGCGACGCTGGTGGCCTCGATGACGCCGCAGCGGGCGAAGGTCAGCCGTTCCTGGTTGGCAAACCAGGGCAGTTTTTCCACATCGCCGAGGAACTTGGCGTGCTTGCCGCCTGACTGAACGTCGTTAAGTGCGTCGTTAAGA
>CAZVSC010000016.1:0-47704 GCA_964629325.1 uncultured Enterobacteriaceae bacterium | reverse complement strand
GCGTCGTTAAGAAAGTCGGCGTCAAACAGGTCGGGAACGTCATCCAGGGTGACCGGTCCGTAACCGACGCGCCCCTTGTCCGTCTCCACTTCGACCAGGGGTTCCAGCCAACAGGCGCCGCGGGAGCCGTTGCGGATGATTTCAATGTCGAGCTTGCGGTATTTCGCCTCGGTGGCGATGGCCTTGACCAGGAGTTCGGCGCCAAGGGAGTCCGCGGTGGTTTCGCGGGGGATATAGACCTTAACCATTACTTCGCCTCCTTGGCTAGCGTATTAGCCAGGGACTTGAAGCCGTCAATGCTGACCCGGCCGTAGGTCTGGGTGTCGATCATGATGTTAGGGGAGCAGGCGCAATTGCCCAGGCAATAGACCGGTTCCAGGGTGAAATTGCCGTCGGGAGAAGTTTCATGGAAGTCGGCCCCCAGGAAAGCCTTGATTTCCTCGGTGAGTTTTTCCGAACCCATGGCCTGGCAGGCCTCGGCCTGGCATACCTTCACGGTATAGCGGCCGGGCTTTTCGCGCTTGAAATCGTGGTAGAAGCTGGCGATGCCATGCACTTCGGCGCGCGACAGGTTGAAGACCTTGCCCAGCATGGGCATGGCGCTGTCATCGATATAACCGAAAATTTCCTGGATCCTGTGAAGGGCGATCATGACGCCGCCGGTGCGGCCGGCATACTCCAGGACTGCTTCGCGGGCCTTGTCGAGGTCCCAGTCCTGGTAGGTGAGTGGTCCTGCTAACTGCTGCATTGGGCTATGGTTCCTGCTCTGCTGATACCCCGAAACGAGACCGCTGGCAGGGGATTGGAATTGCCAGTCTTTTCAAGTCTTTACTCTTCGGAATTCGGTCAATTTTGGAGCGCGGATTCTAGCATGTAAGGGTGAACGCCAGCAATTTTCGGCTAGCGAAAAATTATTCGTTTCTGGTGGCGGGGCCAGGGCGAGAAATGCAATATAAAACCAGATATATTTTTATAAAACAATAGGATATGAGGCTTACTTAAAGTGATTTAGCGTGCAGGCAGGATCCCTGATGCCTGGCACCCTGACACCTCAGCCGCTGAAAATCAGCGCCTTGCCATCCCAGTTCTCGGCAATCTGGTGCATGTTGCCAAACGCCGTGCGCACAGCATCGGTGATCTCGATCAGTTCGATCATGCCGGGCATGTCCCGGGTGGTGTCGACATAGACCACCTGGTTGCCGCCATCGAGGGTGACACGGTGGGCTTCCTCGTAGCCCTGGTCCAGGTATTCCTGCAGGGCTGAGGCCAGGTTATCCACGGCCAGGCCCCAGTGGTGGAAGCCGTAGCCCTGCTTTTCCAGGGTTTCCCGGTACACGGATGGCGTCGCATCCAGTGGTTGGATCAGCTCGATGTTCATGGCGCCGGAGTAGGTCATGGCCAGGTTGATGGGGGGGCGCGAGGGCTGGCCCCGGTACAGCGTCTGCGGCGGGTCGAAGGGCTCGTTCAGGAACCAGGGACCGATCCCCAGGCGCGCCGTCCAGTCGGCCATGGCCTGATGGATGTCGGGCACGATGTAGGCGAACTGCATGACGCCGTTGAACAGCGGCAGGCTGTCGCTTGATGCTGCCCGGGCAAGTCCCGGCGGCAACAGCATGGCGGCCGCGGCGGCCAGTCCTGGTTTGAGAATCTGCCGGCGGGTGTACTGGGTATTGTCCATGCTGGGCTCCGGGATGATTTAACGACTGTTGCCGGTATTGCCGGCGAGTGACAGGATCCACTGGGCCATGGTCCTGGCTTCCGCTTCGCTGACGCGCTGGTTCGGCACCATGGGCACCAGGCCCCAGTTGCCACCGCCGCCGCGAATGATCTTGCCGGCCAGAACCTCGACCATGACCTCGCGGCGCTCACCGTGGCGGGCGGCTATGGCACGCCAGGGAGGCCCCAGCGAAACCGAATCAAGTTGATGGCAGGCGTAGCACATCTTGCTGGTCACCAGGCTTTCCCCGGCATCCTGGGCCAGCACGGGTACCGGCAGCATGCTGAGCAGGAGTAATACATAGGCAGTACGTTTCATCGGTGTCTCTCCTGTCAGTCGGCCGGATGCGGCGCGGTCGCGGTGGCGGTAAGGAAGCGCTCGGGATAGGCGCCGTCACCGGGGTCGATGATCATGGCCATGCGCGGGCCATTGACCACCTCGACAATATTGGCCGTCGATGCCACCAGCACGCCGGTGGCCGGATCGATATCGATCATGCGTATGAAGGTCTGGGGACGCGGCAGGGGCAGTACGCCGAACTCGCGCGTTGCCGGATCGAAACGGTAGATGACATCGTTGTTGGATACCGCCGCCCAGACCACTTTGCGGACCGGGTCCCAGGTCACCGCGTAGGGGGCAGAGGCGGTGTCGGGCAGGTCGTGAATCGCGATCATCTGCCGCGTCTTGATATCGAACTCGGCGATCTGTCCGGTGCCGTAGAGGGCAAGGTACATGATGTCATCGTCGCTGATGGAAATGCGGCGCGGGCCGGCATTGGCATCGGGCAGGACGAAGGGGCCAATGAACTCCTCGGTCTCGACATTGAAGCCGCCGAACACCCCGTTGCCGAGCTGGCTGTACCACACTTCTTTCTGGTCGCTGGTCATGACCAGGCCGTAGACGGCAGCGCTGCCGTACAGCGCCACATCGTTGGCGCGGCTTTCCGCCACCGGGGTGTTCCAGATGCGGGTTTCGCCGTCCGCCGGATCGAAATAACCGACGGCACGGTTGCCGATGTCGGAAAACCAGACGCGGCCGCGGGCGTCAGTAAGCAGTTCATGGTCGGCACTGAAGCTGAGGTCATGGATGCCGACACCGCCACCTTCAGGTGTGGTCAGCTGCCAGGTTTCCCATTCACCGGAATCGGGATTGAGGCGGGCCACCGTGTTATTGAACAGGGGGGTCACCCAGAGTGTGCCGTCCTGGCCGCGGTGCAGGGAATGCGGACCGATGGTGTAGTCGGTCGGCACCTCGTAGTCGCGCTGGCGGCCGGTACGCACCTCGATGCCGACGATGCGGTTGGCGCCCACATCGGCAGCCAGCAGGCGGGCGGGGTCGCCGAGCATGACGGCTTCGCGGATATTGTTCGGTTCGGGCACCGCATACTCCCAGACTGCAGTGTCCGGTGTGGTGATGACTGGTGCACCCCATTCGTAGTCGCTGATGTGATCCATGCGATCGTTGAATATGGCGGTCATGACGTTGACGACGTCCGCACTGTTTTCAACGGCATACACCGCTTCCGTGTCGAGCTCGACACCCTCGCCGCGGGCGCCGCGGCTGAACTCCCAGGCAGACAGGAAGTTCATGTACTTGACGATGCTGTCCCAGCTCTGGCGCAGGGCCTGTTCGGGATCGGCGGCATGCAGGTCGGCGATGGCGGCGGCGTAGTGACGCACTTCCGGGCCTGGCACCTGGTGGCAGTCGATACAGTTCATGATGAAGGCGGCCTGTTCCCTCCGATCCGGCAGGCGCCGGGTCAACCAGGCGGATGCGGGTGCCGTATCCACCTGGTTGGCCTTCATCTGCATCACGAAAGTCAGGTCGACAGCACGACGGTCACCGGCCTGGATGCGGTCGACCTGTTCATAACCGAGTCCGCGGGCGCCAATATCAGAAGCACTGGTGATGCGTTCGGAAAAATCCTCTGGAAAGGCGAAACTGCCATCGGTGCCACTGAAGACCGTGACGACACTGGCGCCGCGGGCATCGGCATCACGGGTATAAATGACCTGCATGCCGGGCAGGGGATTGCCGTTGGTGTCCAGTACATGGCCGGACAGGGTGGCAGCACTGGCCGGGACCAGGTGGCAGGCCAGCGTCATTGCCAGGGTAGTAAGCCAGAGGCGTTTGTTGTTCATCGTTTGGTTTCCCGTATGTGAATATCGTTACCGGCGGATAGCGCGCAAAAAGGCGAGCACTTTTTCCAGCTCTGCCGTTGAGTAGGCACCAATCCAGTCAACATGTTCCCAGGCGGATCCTTCGGAAATGGACAGGGATACCTCTGCTGGAATGGTGCGCATTACCGGCGGGACAGCCGTCAGGTCGTAGAACAGGGTGCCGGAAATTCCCTGCGCCAGTATGACTGCCGGCATGTCCTCATCGCCCAGGTGGACGGTTTGCACAACGGGTGTTTCCAGGTTGCGCAGCGCCCTGACAGTGGCGGGTACGTTGAGGATCGGTGCGGCTACAGGAATGCCGATGCCTTCCACTTCGTGGCAGGTAGAGCAGCGGGCCAGGCCCTTGCCATAAGCATCGAAAAACAGCTCGCGCCCCTCCTGCTCGACACCGGCCAGTGGTATGCGTTTTGGATTGGCTACTTCTATGCCCAGTCCGGCCAGGGGATTGTCGGGTGTGAACTGTGGATTGGTAATACCGTTGAGGCCGGCCACGTAGGTAAGTACAGCGTTGAGGTCTTCGCTGGAAAGGGCGTTGGCAAACCCGACCATCTGTGTATCAGGCACTCCGTTGGCTGTCACTGAAGCTATATAAAGGGCATCGAAACCCCTCGCAGCAAGGCGCGGTGCGCTGGCGGCAATACCGCCTGGGCCATGGCAGAAGCTGTTGGAGCAGGTTGTCCGGTATATCTCTTCACCCCGCTGACTGACGGGGTCATCAAGGCTGGCTGCGAAAGTGGTGCACAGTGTGGCGTTGACAGCCAGGCCCATGAAAACCAACAGGGCGCTCTTTAGCGTGCGTTTCATGCTGTTTTTCATCATGGCATCTCCGGCAGGGTGAATACCATCATCGCGGAGCCCGACCTGAAGGTTTTGCCAGGAAAGAGGGCGCTCACCATGCCGGCATTCAGGCTGCTTTGCCAGCCAACGGGAGTCGCAATGAACTGCTTGCCATCAATAGCATAGGCGACAGAGGAGCCCCTGTGACCGGCGCCTGTCTGGAACTGCCATAGCAGCTCGCCGCTCAGGGCGTCAAAAGCCAGGAACCAGCCTTCGGGATCGCCGGTAAACACCAGGTCGCCGGCAGTGGTCAGGATGGAGGCCATCAGGGCAAATTGCGAGGGGACGGACCAGACCCGCTCACCGGTGACTGGATCCCAGGCATCCAGGTGCCCGTAACTTTCCCTGCCTTCCGGCAAGCCATTGATAAAGCCGCCGCTGGAGTAGAAATTTCCTTCCCGTGCTTCCTGGTCATTGGCTGTAATGTCCGTGCAAAACTCAATGGTCGGTGAGTAAAGCAATCCGGTCCGTGGTGAGTAGGCCATCTGGTTCCAGCCCCTGCCACCCAGTGGCGTTGGACACACATTAACGGTTTCGCCCAGTTTCGGTTCCTTGCGGCCCAACAGTTCGCCGTTTTCTCCAATGCCGGTTATCCATGTTGATACTTCCGTGGTGGAGAAAGCGCCCAGGTATTCGCCGTTGCTTCGGTCCAGGACAAAGAGCACGCCGCTCTTGTTCATATGGGCGAGGATTTTCCGGTCACGACCATTAATTTCGCGATCCATGAGAATGACTTCGTAGGCAGAGTCAAAATCCCAGACATCACGGGGGACTTCCTGGTAGTGCCAGGCCAGTTCGCCGGTGTCGGCATGCAGGGCGATGACGCTGGCCGTGTAGAGGTTGATGCCGTCTTCATCGGCGCGGCCATCCGGGGTGCGATCCCCGGAATAGAAATCACCAGCCGCGTTGCCGGTGCCCCAGTAAACCAGGTTGAGTTCGGGATCATAGGAACCGGTCATCCAGGGGGCGCCGCCGCCGTACTTCCAGCTGTCGCCCTTCCAGCTGTCATGGCCGGGCTCCCCGGGTCCGGGAATTACGTGGAATCGCCACCTGAAGCGGCCCGTTTCCGCATCAAACGCCGTCAGGTAGCCGCGGAATGCCCCGTCACCGCCATTCTGCCCGACTATGACCATGTCCTTGACGATTAATGGTGCGGAAAGAATATTGCAGCCGCACTGGCGGGAATCATCGACATAGACTTTCCAGGCTTCGCGTCCGGTCTGCCTGTCAACAGCGACAAGGGCGTGATCCAGTGTACCCATGATGACGTGATTTTCGGAAACGGCGACGCCACGACTCTGGACAAAGGCGCCGGCACTGCCGGGTTTCACAAAGTCAGGACGGAAAGTGTGTTCATATTTCCATAGCACTTCACCGCTGGCTGCATCGAGGGCATAGATCCAGTTGCTCTTGGTGGAGATATACATGACACCGTCGATGACGATGGGGGTCGAGGTGAGCCCGTCACCGTAATCATCGGTGTGAAAAACCCAGGCAGGGCGCAACTGGTGCACGTTGCTGCGGTTGACCTGGTCGAGCCCGCTGTAACGCCAGGCGGCCTGACTGCCGCCGTAGCTGGGCCAGTCGGCACCGGTGGCGCCGTCAAGGGCTCCCTGCTGGGACAGGACAGAAGGCGGTGTAATCAGTAAAAACAGGTACAACAGATGCCGCGAGTGATGGCGTAAGTTGTAAAAAGTGCGCGTCATGAAATCCCCTTGATCGCTACCGGTATTTTTCTGGTTGTGCCGGCGCTGGATCGATTAAAGCACCCCCAATATTTATGTCAATAATGTGGCTGGCCATCGATAAATTCCGCACAGGCAAGAAAAAGCCGGCACGAGGCCGGCTTCATATTCGAGGTCAGGTGTTACGGGTTGATCATGGCCGGATCCCAGTGTTCATCGGCCTTGCCGTCGACGAAACGCCAGGTGTCGAACCAGGTGGTGTAATAGAACTCACCTTCCTTGGCGGGATGAGGATAACGGCGGGGCATCATGACAGTGACCAGGTCGTCTTCGGCGGTCACAGAAACCACTTCAGTGGTCAGTTCGCCACAGTTGTCCACGCGCGGACGTTTCATGACTTCGGTAAAAAAGTAGATGACGCCTGCCAGGCCGGAGGCGGCATTGGGGTTGTGCTGGATGTAGGCGTCGGTCAGCCATTCGCCTGCGCGGTCCCACTGGTTGCATTGCAGCAGTTCACGCATGATGTGCAGGGCGGCCTGCTTGTTGCGGTGCAAAGCCGGGTCGCTGTCGGTAAAGAGCGATTCGGGATCATCGACACCCACAACGGGTTCCTGCGCGAACAGGGAAAAACTGGACAACAGCATCAACGCTGCAAAAATTCGGGTCAGAGTCTTCATGGATGGTTTCCTCTATTTATTTTATGCCGGGCTCCCCGGGGCGGCTATTGTAACCACAGTTGCAGACAATAATCGAACCCTGGACTATCGGGGTGTCAACTCGAACACCAGCAGGACGTTGCCGGTATCGCCATTCTTCACGCCCACGTAACCGGAAGTCACCAGCAGCAGGCCGTCCTCGACCACCTGGCCGACGGCGCCCAGGGAGCCGCCTTCGGCAGGCACGTCGTTGATGGTCTCGAATGCACGCGCGGTGTTGTATTCCCACAGGGTTGCTCCGGTCGCGGCAGATAAGGCACGCAGCATGCCGTCCCAGCTTGGTGAGAAGAGAATGTCGTGGCTGAGGGTTACCGGTCCTTCCAGGCCGGGATGGTTTTCCATGCCGGTCACGGGTGGAATGGTCCGTTGCCACACCACGGCACCATCGGCGTGGCGTACCGCGGCTATGTCATTATTGCCCATTCCCCAGTAGCTGTTGTTCGCATCGGCAGCGCCGCCCCAGACGATCTTGCCGCCGAACGCGGTGGTATTTTCCACGAGCGCGGTTTGCCAGAGCACATTGCCGGCGGCACGGTCATAGGCACGCACAATGCCGCTTTTCTGGCCTGCTACAAGAATGGCACCGGATGTGTTCGTCACCAGCATCGCCGGTGAGCCGTAATCCTGGTCCGGGCCGCACTCGTCAAAGGCGTTGGGCGTCATGCAGATCACCGTCCAGATATCGTCGGGCGTGCCCTGGTGACTCCAGCGGATCTCCCCGTCAGCCAGGCCCAGCGCCATGACCGCATCGGTTGCGATATCTGCCGGGGCGCTGTAGGCGTCACCGGTAGTGACATAGAGTTGTCCCAGGTCTTTATCGAGAGTCGGTGCGCTCCAGATGGCGCCACCCGAAGGGCCGAATTTGCCCTCGCCGGTTTCCTGCACGGGGGACTGGATGGTGTATGTTTTCCAGACGGTTGCGCCGCTCAAGGCATCCAGTGCCACGACACTGCCGCGAAATGAACAGCAGGGGTAGGTCGGCACTGCACCCAGCCCTTCCTCGCTGGACGATACCCCGATAATGACCCGGTCGGCACTGGCCATGCCTTCCAGGTGAACGAACTGCGGCGCCCCGGTAATGATGGCGGCGCGATGATCTTCCACCCTGGTCTTCCAGACCGGGCTGCCGGTCATGGCATCCACGGCATAGACGTTGGCGCTGCGGTCACCGAACACCACCAGCCAGCGATCAGCAATCTGCTCGATGAGAGGCATGGTCCTGACGCCGTTGTCAGCCTGGAAGATCCAGTCTTCACAGCCCGTCTCGCGATCGAGTGCATATACCTTGCCGTTCTCGTCGCCGATGAAAATCCGGTTGCCCTGCAGCGCCGGGTTGCCGATGACGGAGCGCACGCCTTCAAAACCAAAAGCCCACTTCAGGGACAGCCGGGGCAGGCTGCTGCTGTCGACAGGATTGGCGGGATCATTATTTGAACGCGTGTTGGCAGGAGAGCCACCCCAGCCGTGCCAGGTGTCCTGTTCAGCCGGCCTGAATTGGTTGTCAGCATTGCAAGTCAAGGCAAGTGCCAGCGGTGACAGGCTGAGCAGGAAAAGCACGGCAACAAATTTCTGGTATTGCATGGGCAGGCTCCGTTTTTCCCGATTGTAGATGAACACGCGGCAGGGTGGAAAATATAAGGGCCTGAAAAAACAAAAACCCGGTCACTGGCGGCAACCGGGTTTTTGTCCAGACGGAACGTCCGTCAGAAGTTCATGTTGACACCGAACACATAACGACGACCGATGGCATCGTAAAGTCCGTTGATGCCGCTGGTGCCGCCAAGGAAGCCGACGCCGTCACCCGGTGTGAGCGGGGGTGCTTCGTCGAACAGGTTGTTGATGGTCACGAACATGTTGTAAGTCCTGCCGCCTTCACCGGAGAAGTCATAGCCCAGCGTGAGATCGGTGATGAACACGGATTCGATCGTGTTGTCATCCTTTTCTCCCGGCGGGCTGAACCTGTCCTGTGTCCAGCTGTCGATGTACTGGCCATTCAGGAAGGCCCTGAAATCACCCCTGGTGTAGGTCAGGTTGGTGAGGAAGCGGTTGGTGGGGTCGGAACGATCCAGGAAGTCCCTGGGAGCACCAGGTACCAGCTGGGATCTTTCATCGATGTGGCTGCCGATAAGGCGCCAGCTCAAGCTTTCATCACCGCCGAACAGGCTGATGTCGGTGGTGTAGCGCATTTCCAGGTCGAAGCCTTTCAGGCGCAGTTCATCCAGGTTGAAGTAGATCGTGGTGATCCTGGTGATCTGTCCTGTTTCCGGGCTGCGTTCGATCAGGTCACACAATTGCTGTGCGCCAGCGAAGCAGTTATCGACGATATCCTGGAACGGGGGCTGGGCCATGGCACCGTCGATCTTGATGTCATACCAGTCGCCGGAAATGGAGAATCCGGGCAGCCAGTCGGGCTGGTACACGGCGCCGAAGGTCAGCGTATCGGCCTCTTCCGGATCCACGTTGGGGTTGCCGGCGTTGCGGCTGGCAGTGAAGATGAAGCTGTTGCCGAGGAAGGGGTCGACCACGGCAGCACCACCGGCGGTTTCGTCGAAACGTTCCCGCAGGGTGGCTGCCCTCACGTCACGGGAGCTGGTGGCCCTGACCCTGAATTCATCATTGATCTGCCAGCTCAGGCCCACCTTCCAGGACTCGACGCCGCCGGATCCCGAATAATCGGCATAGCGGTACGCCAGGCTGGCGTCCAGCTGCTGGATCAGCGCTGCATCAGCGATCAGCGGCAGGTTGATCTCGCCAAAGACTTCGTCAACAGTAAAGCTGCCGTCAAGGATCGTCGTGGGGGTCTGGATGGAGCCGGTGAACAGGATGCGGGACAGGTTGCCGGCGCCCTGGAAGCCCGGGGGCACACTGCCTGCCCGGATGCCCGGCATGCCGCCCGGGAAGTTCTCGGGAACCAGGCCGCGGAAGCCGGTGTTCTGGCCGTTCAGGAAGACGAACTCGTCATCCAGTTCGGGAGCCTGTTGCAGGACTTCGTCCTTGCGGTGAGACGCACCGAAGAAGGCCAGGATGGGCCCGGCACCCCAGCCTTCGTGCAGCTCGCCGTCGATGGTGATTTCGGCGAAGGTCTGCTCGTAGAGGCTCTCGATGAATTTCTCATCATCCATGACATAGTTGATGCCGTCCGGCGTGGTTGCTGCGGACTGCACGCCGCCCAGCAGGTTGATGGGGCGGCAATCACCCCATTCAGCGGGGTTGGCCAGTGCGGCGTAACAGGCGGGCTGGCCGTCCGGGCCGACCACGGCATCCATGGCCGGGAACAGGTAGGCCAGGTCCGGGCCGTTGAAGAACTGCTGGCGCTGGTCGACACGACCGTACTGGGCATAGCCCTTGACGTTCCAGTCGGTGAAGAAGCCGGCATCCTGCAGGCGCAGGTTGAAGCCGACGGTGCCGGACTTGGAGCGATCGTTCTGGGTGATCGTGTACTGGCCGAGCGGGTTGTCTGCCTGGTTGTCGCCGATCAGGGCCATGTTGAAGGAGGCGAGTCCTTCATCATTCATGATCTGCTGGACATTGGCCGGCAGGAATGGGTTGCCCGAGAAGATGTTGACGGTCCAGGGACCCTGCAGGAACGGTGTGGAGAACCAGGGGCTTTCCACTTCGGTAAATCCGTAAATGCCCTGGGCATAGACGTTCAGGTTGTCAGAGACGTCATGGTCGTAATAGACGAAGACATTATCCCTGTCGTTACGTGCCGCGATCTGGTTGTCGGCATCGTTCTGCCAGTCACGCGTGGATTCGCTAAGCGCCTGGCAGTTGCAGCCGCCGATGAACTGGCCGACGCCGGAAAAGGACTGGGGTCCGGCAACGACGTTTCCGCTTGTATCGCGGCTGAAGGCCCAGCGGTGCAAGGCCGAAGTGGGTGCATTGATGACGCCACCGGTCGAAACCGCCGTGGATACCACATAATCGCGGGTAATGAGTGTCGGCCCACTCGGGTCCGGATTGGTGATGCGGGCCTGCTGCCGGTACCAGGACCTGTCTTCCAGGGCCTCCAGGGAGCGAATCTCTTCCTGCCTGAACGAATCGATGGACAACAGGAGGTGGCCGTCGTCACCGATATCCATGCCATGGGTGACACCCAGTTCTGTATTGTCGCCGTCGGCACGCGAAGAGGTGCCTACCTGGGCCTTGACCTTGGTGCCGTTGTAGTCGGTATCCAGGATGAAGTTGATAACGCCGGCTACGGCATCGGTGCCGTAGGCGGCCGAGGCGCCGCCGGTGACCGCCTGTACGCTGCGAATCGCTGCTTCAGGGAGGGCGCTTACATTGGGAATACCCCAGCGGTTGCCGGCCGGAACACGGCGGCCGTCAAGCAGCACCAGGGAGCGTTGTGAACCGGCGCCGCGCAGGTTGAGGTTGGCGCCCGCCGAGTTCCAGCCTACCTGGCTCGGGCGCTGGTTATTGAAAAACTGGGGCAACTTGCTCAGTGATTCACCAAGTTGGCCTGGATCTATGCTTGCCAGTTCCTCGAGGCCCAGGTCGGTCACCGGTGTCGGTGATTCCATACCTTCACGCTGGATGCGTGTACCCGTGATCTGGATCTCCTCGATTTCATCCTGCGCCAGCGCCTGGGTGGCCAGTGAGGTGGCCAGGGCGAAAGCGGTCAGTTTCAGGGTGGTGGATGCAAGGTGTGGTGTCTTTAAAACGCGTGGTAATGCAGGTTGATTTCTCAACTTCATGGTTTGTTCCCCTTGTTTTGTTTGTCCTTTCAGCCCGCGTTTCCAAAAATAAGCTAAGCGGGTTTAGTGCCCCTCAGGCAATCCGGACCGTGATCGGAGATATTCTTTGCCGCTCTGGATTTTCGTTCCGGGAAAATCCGGTTGCAGCACAAGAACACAGGGTGTGAATCCATTCCGCTCAGCCAGCCGTGGCTGGGAAGAGATGCCTGCCCCTTTGCATGAGGTACCTGAGGATAGTACTGAGCATTGCATGGGTAAAACAAGGCAAATCGTCCCTATCAGGGATATTTAGATGGTCAGTCCCCAATGAGGACTTTCAGTCGATGGCGCCGGGATTGTGGTAGATGTTGAGGCTGCTGGTGCCGAGGAAGCCCACCAGTGTGACATTGAATTCCTGTGCCAGTTCGACGGCCAGGGAAGAGGGGGCGCCGACAGCGACGAGCATGGGGCAGCCGGCAACGAGGGCTTTCTGCATCAGCTCGAAACTGGCCCGGCCGCTGACGATGATGCCCATCTTGCTGAGCGGCAGCAGGCGGGCACGCAGCAGGCCGCCGATGAGTTTGTCCATGGCATTGTGGCGGCCGACATCCTCGGTAACATTGAGGATTTCACCATGGTCATTGAAGGTTGCCGTGGCATGACAGCCGCCAGTCTGGTGGAACAGCGACTGTTTTTCCCTGAGCCTGGCACCAAGGTTGTACAGCAGCTTGCGCGGCATGGTGAAGTCGTTGTCGAGCAGGGCGTCATAGCCGCTGGTGCTCAGCGCCTCCAGGGACGCCTTGCCGCACACACCGCAGCTCGATGAGGTGTAGAAATGCCTGTCGAGCCGCGCGATGTCGAAAACGGCTTCGTTGTGCAGTTCCAGGCGAATGACGTTGTCAGCGCTGTCGTCGATGGACTCGATGTCGTTGATGTCGCCAATGATGCTTTCGCTGTAGAGAAAGCCGCAGGCAAGATTGAGATCGTCGCCCGGCGTGCGCATGGTGATGGAAATGCTTTTGTGCATGCGGCCCTTGAGGGCATCACGGTAACCAAGGCGAATCTCAAGGGGCTCCTCGACCGCCACAATGTCATCTTTTTCCTTGCGGTCGCCGGGGCGCACAGTGGTGATGGTGATGTTGGCGTGTGGTTTGCCGCTGTCTGTCATGGGGTTCTCAGTTTGCCGGCCTGATCAGGCGCTGACGTTCAGGCGTCAGGACCACGTCGGCCGCCCGTAAAGGGAAATGTCCACCGGGCAAGTCGTTGAAATAGTGTTCCAGTGTATTGCCCACGGCGGGAAAGGCAATCTCGGGCCATGGAATTTCCTCGTGACCGAACAGGCCGACCTCCAGGCTTTCGGGCCCGGCGGCAAAATCCAGGTCGAGCAGTGTGGCCCGGTAGAACAGGTGAACCTGGTTGATGTGCGGAAGATTGAAGTAAGCATAAAGGCCATGCAGGTCGATGCGGGCGCAGGCCTCCTCGCGGGTTTCGCGCAGGGCGGCTTCCTGGGTGGTCTCATCGTTTTCCATGAATCCGCCGGGCAGGGTCCACAAGCCGTAACGGGGTTCTATGGAGCGTTTGCACAACAGGACCTTGTCTTCGAAGCAGGGCAGTGAACAGACAACGATGCGCGGGTTCTGGTAATGGATTTCACCGCAGGCATCGCATATGAAGCGCTCCCGATCGTCGTTCTCCGGTTTCCTGAAACTGAGTTCGCCGGCGCATGCTGGGCAATATTTCATCTGGTTACTGTTTCAAGGTGAAACAATGTTTCCGGTGGTCAGGTGAACAGGGTCTGCTGAGTTACTTCTTCGATCGTCCTGGGTTCCTGTGCCCACATCTTCACGGTCCTTATGGCGTTGTCCTGGACGTTGAGTATCTCCGCGCAGTGGAAAGGCAGGCGCACGCAGACATTTTTTTCCGGAATCATCTCGAGCATTTCGGTCAGCAGTCCGTTGAGCGTTTTTGGCCCGTCTATGGGCAGGTCCCAGTCCAGCGCCTTGTTGATTTCACGAACGGTGGCCGTGCCGTCGATGATATAAGTGCCATCCGGCTGCGGATGGATGTCATCGGTTTCCTCTGACAGGTTGGTGGTGAAGTTGCCGACGATCTCCTCGAGGATATCCTCAATGGTGATGATGCCCTGCACGTCGCCGTATTCGTCCACCACTATAGCCATGCGTTTCTTGTTGTTCTGGAACTTGAACAGCTGGGTGTGCAAGGGGGTCGATTCAGGAACGAAGTAGGCTTCCTCGATCAGCTGCATCAATTCAGCCTTGTTGATCTCCTCGATATCGATGAGTTTGCTCATGTTGCGCATGTGCATGAAGCCAATGACCTCGTTCAGATCCTTCTTGAATACCGGCAGCAGGGTGTGGGAGCTCTTGCTGATGGTTTCAAGAATTTCGGCGATGTCATCGTCCAGGTCGATGCCGACCACTTCGTTGCGCGGCACCATGATGTCCTCGACGGTGGCCTTTTCCAGGTCCAGGATGTTCAGCAGCATGCCATGACGCTTGCGGGGTATGAGACCGCCGCTTTCGTCGAGCACGGTGCGCAGTTCTTCCTTGGTAAGGTGCAGTGAGTTGCCGCCTTCCACTTTCAGGCCGCATAGCCGCACCAGCCCGTTGGAGACCTTGTTGATCATCCAGACCGCAGGATAGAACACCTTCATCAGGACGATCAGCAGCAGCGAGGACGGATAAGCCACTTTTTCCGGGTACAGGGCGGCGATGGTCTTCGGCGTCACTTCGGCAAAAACCAGCACGATGATGGTCAGCAGTACGGGGGCAAGGATGAAACCGAGGTTGCCCCAAAGGCGCACGGCGATGGCGGTGCCAACGGATGCCGCGATGAAGTTCACCAGGTTGTTGCCGATCAGGATCAGGCCGATAAGGCGGTCGGGCTGGTCCAGCAGCTTGCCGGCGCGAATGGCGCCGCGGTGATTGTGCTTGATCAGGTGGCGCAGCCGGTACCGGTTCAGAGCCATCATGGCCGTTTCTGAACTGGAGAAATAGGCGGACATCAGGATAAGGAATACCAGGACGCCCAGCAGGACAGTAAGTGAAGTTTCTTCCAAGTGAAGTGCCAGTTAGTTGCGTTTAAACACGATCCAGGATGATTTCGAGAACGAACTTGCTGCCGAAATAGGCCAGGAACAGGAAAGCGAAGCCGGTCAGGATCCAGCGGTTGGCGGTTTTGCCGCGCCAGCCGAGCTGGTGCCTGCCCCAGAGCAGAACAGCGAATACGAGCCAGGAAATGCCCGACAACACAGCCTTGTGGCTCAGGTGCTGGCCGAAGAAATCTTCCATGAATATGACGCCCGTCAACAGGACACCGGTGAGCAGCAGCAGGCCGAGCCACAGCATTTCGAAGAGCAGTGCTTCCATGGTTTCCAATGGCGGCAGGTGACTGACCAGCGTGAAGGAGCGTTTCTCCTTCAGCAGGCGGTTCATGAATGAGATCAGCACGGCCTGGAAGGCAGCGATGGTCATGATGCTGACGGCCAGGATGCCGAGCAGGATGTGCAGGCCGACGCCGGCAGAGAGGTTTTCCACCGGGTCATACGGGCTCGGCAGGATGACGGAGGCGAGCAGGCACACCAGTGCGAGCGGAAACAGGTAAAGGAACAGGTTGTCGAGAGGCTTTTTCCAGCTGCTTATCAGCACGGCCACCACGATGACCCAGCTCACCAGTGACGCCACCTTGAAAAAACCGAAATCGATGCCCTGCGGCTGCAGCGTGATGAGCAGTATCACGACAAAGTGGGTGGCCACGGCTACCGTGCCGGTCGCCAGGACGCGGTACCGGTCCTGGTGGTCGGTGGTCAGGTTCCGGCGCTGGAAGAAGGACCCCAGGCCGTAGCTGATCGCCGCAACGAAACTGGCCAGGGTGCTGAGGATGGGAGTTAGCATGGCAAAAGTCTCTCACAACGGGCTTCGGCGTTGAAGTTCTTTTTCGGCAGCGAGGTCAGGAATTAATTGGCCTGCAGCCCTGTGTTCATGCCGCCTGATTTTGTAGAATGGCGCCCTTCGCTACATTTCGATCCGACCTGACAGGAAAAATGCAGACGCATGTTTGAGAATTTAACCGACAGACTATCGCATACCCTTCGCAGCCTGACGGGCAAGGCCGTCCTGACGGAAGACAATATCCAGGAAAGCCTGCGTGAAGTCAGGCGTGCCTTGCTGGAAGCGGACGTTGCACTCCTTGTCGTCCAGGAGTTCGTCGACAAGGTGAAGTTCCGTGCCGTCGGGCAGGAAGTCAGCAAGAGCCTGACGCCGGGCCAGGCCTTCATCAAGATCGTGCAGGCAGAATTGCAGGCGCTGATGGGCGAGGCCAACGAGGCGCTCGACCTGAAGGTGACACCGCCGGCAGTGATGCTCATGGCTGGCCTGCAGGGCGCCGGTAAAACCACCACGGTGGCCAAGCTGTCACTGTGGCTGAAGAATACCCAGAAAAAGTCCGTCATGGTGGTGAGCGCCGACGTCTACCGCCCGGCTGCCATCAAGCAGCTGGAAACACTGGCCGGTGAAGTCGGGGTCACGTTCTTCCCCAGCAGTCCTGACCAGAAACCGGAACAGATCGTCAGGGACGCCATTGCTGCGGCGAAAAAACAGTTCATCGATGTGCTGTTCATCGATACCGCCGGACGCCTCGCCGTAGACGAGGAGATGATGGCCGAGATCAAGACCCTGCATGCCGTGGCCAACCCGGTGGAGACGCTGTTCGTGGTCGACGCCATGACAGGCCAGGATGCAGCGAATACCGCCAAGGCGTTCAACGATACGCTGCCGCTGACCGGTGTCATCCTGACCAAGGCCGATGGTGATGCCAGGGGCGGTGCCGCGTTGTCGGTGCGTCATATCACCGGCAAACCCATCAAGTTTCTGGGTATCGGGGAAAAAACGGACGGCCTCGAAGCCTTCCACCCGGACCGTGTCGCCTCCCGCATCCTCGGCATGGGCGATGTCCTGTCGCTGATCGAGGATGTCGAGAAGAAGGTCGACAAGGAGAAAGCCGAAAAACTGGCGAAGAAGATCAAGCGCGGCCAGCGTTTCGACCTGCAGGATTTCAAGGAACAGCTCGAACAGATGAAGAACATGGGCGGCATGGCGAACATGCTCGACAAGATGCCCGGCCTCAGCAGCGCCCAGAAAGCCGCCGCCGGCATGGTGGACGACAAGACCTTCGGGCGCATGGAGGCGATCATAAACTCCATGACAGCCAGGGAGCGCCAGCGGCCGGAACTGCTCAACGGCTCCCGCAAGCGCCGCATCACGCAGGGGTCCGGCACTTCCGTCCAGGACCTCAACCGCCTGCTGAAACAGCACAAACAGATGCAGAAAGTCATGAAAAAGATGAAAGGCGGCGGCATGGCGAACATGATGCGCGGCCTGGGCGGTATGGGCGGCATGAAACCGCCCGGCGGTTTCCCCAGGATGTAAAACCCCACCCAAAAAAACCCCACAGTTTTTGGTAACTTACAGTTTCAAACCGAAAAATTTTCCCGTAGAATACCGGCCTTTTTTCCGGTCCTGGATTTTGTGTATGGCAAGGCCCTGGGTCGGGAGCCTGTATTAAGTAATATTTCTTAGCGGAAACAAATAGTTATGGTAACAATCAGACTTTCAAGAAGCGGTGCAAAGAAGCGTCCTTTCTACCACCTGACAGTAGCGGACAAGCGCTTTGCCCGTGATGGCCGTTTTATCGAGCGCATCGGGTTCTTCAATCCGGGTGCCCGTGGCCAGGAAGAAAAGCTGCGCGTCGACATGGAGCGGGTGAAGTACTGGCAGGGCCAGGGCGCCATCGCCAGCGACCGTGTTGCCAGGCTGCTGAAGGATGCCGAGAAGGCAGTCACCACAGCCGCCTGATAAGGCAGCGCTGCGGAATGCTTGATGACGCAGCCCTCCGGCCAGCCTGAAGGATATACAACACTGGGCAGGATCGGTGCGGCAGTCGGCATCAAGGGCTGGGTCAGACTGATCTCGTTTACAGACCCGGCCGACAACATCCTCCAATACAGGCATTTCATCCTGGCACCGTTACCTGCAGGCGGTGCAGCGGCGACTGCGCCGGACAGGACAGAGAGGATAGAGATCGACGAAAGCAGGATCCAGGGCAAGGATTTCATCGGCCACATACGCGGCTGTGATGACCGCGAGCTGGCCAGGCAGTACACGGGTCGTGAACTGCTGGTGGCAAAGGCCGCGCTGCCGGACCTGGACGAGAACGAGTTTTACTGGTTCCAGCTGGAAGGCCTGCAGGTCATCAACCTGCAGGACGAGACACTCGGAACCGTGCATCACCTGATCGAGACCGGGGCGAATGATGTCCTGGTGGTGAAGCCAACAGACCAGAGCCTGGATGACCAGGAGCGGTTGATCCCCTGGATTCGCGGACAGGTGATAAAGCAGGTCGACATTGCGGGCGGAATTGTCCTGGTCGACTGGGAAAAGGATTACTGAACAGCAAAACCATGCGGGCAGGAATCATCACACTTTTCCCGGAGATGTTTACTGCGGTCAGTGACTTCGGTGTCACTGGCCGGGCCATCAGGGATGGCCTCGTCGAGGTTAGTTACTGGAATCCCCGGGACTATACCGAAGACAAGCACCGCACCGTGGACGACCGGCCGTATGGCGGCGGTCCCGGAATGCTGATGAAGACCGGTCCGCTGGAACAGGCCGTGGGAGCCGCGAAGGCCGCCATGCCCCAGGCGAAGGTGATCTACCTGACGCCGCAGGGCAGAGTACTCGACCAGGCCGCCATCAACAGGCTGGCTGGCGAAGAAGCCCTCATCCTGTTGTGCGGTCGGTATGAAGGAATCGATGAGCGCGTCATCGAAACCCGGGTGGATGAAGAGTGGTCACTGGGAGATTACGTGCTCAGCGGCGGAGAGCTCGCGGCCATGGCCTGCCTGGATGCGATCATCCGGTTGCAGCCGGGTGCGCTGGGCAGTGATGAATCCGCCGGACAGGACTCGTTCATGCAGGGCTTGCTGGATTGCCCGCATTACACGAGGCCAGAACACTATGCCGGCAAGTCGGTGCCGGGTGTGTTGTTGAGCGGCGACCATGAAGCCATACGGCGCTGGCGGCTCAAGCAAAGCCTGGGACGAACCTGGCAGCGGCGGCCAGAGTTGCTGGAGCAACTGGACTTGACGAAAGAGCAGCAGGAATTACTGAACGAGTTTGTCGAAGAAGTCGAATCGGGAAGTTGAACGTTAAAAGTTAAAAGTTAAATGCCCACGGGCAATCAGTGGTGGAAATGATGAAGAACAGCATTATCGAAAAAATTGAAAAGGCGCAGATGAAGACCAACGTGCCTGAATTCTCCCCGGGAGACACCGTGGTGGTGCAGGTGCGCATCAAGGAAGGCGATCGTGAACGTCTGCAGGCCTTCGAAGGCGTCGTTATCGGCAAGCGCAACCGCGGCCTCAATTCCGCGTTCACCGTGCGCAAGATGTCACACGGCGTCGGCGTGGAGCGTACTTTCCAGACCCACAGCAACCAGGTGGAAAGCATCACCCTGAAGCGTCGCGGTGACGTGCGCCAGGCCAAACTGTACTACCTGCGTGACCTGACCGGTCGTGCCGCCCGCATCACCGAGAAGCTGGGCAAGAAAGGCGATTCCAGTCAGGACGAGGTCTCCATCGCTGCCCAGGTTGAAGCGGCAGTTGCGCAAGAGCCGATTGTTGACGAGACAACTGAACAGGACGAATCCAAGCAAGATTGATCCTGTTAACAGGATGACCCGGCCGGGTTGAATTCTTCACTGAAATGAAGTTCCATAGTGCCGGGTCTCTTGTTCAACCGGGTTGTCATCAGCAAGACCCTTCCAGCGATCCACGTTATCTTGCCGGCACCAGCCGGTTGCATACCAGGAGAAGCCAATGCAAAAAGCCGGTAAAGCCATTCTGACTTTTCTCTGTCTTGTCCTGTCTTTGCAGTCGCCGTTGCAGGCGCAGACTACGGATGAGGCCATCACCGCCATCCGCAGCGTCTTCCAGACCACCCAGCCCAACATGGTCATCGAGGCTATCGTGCCCAGTCCTGTCGATGGCATGTTCGAGGTTACCCTGTTCAATGGCCAGACGATCTATGTCACCGGCGACGCCAGATTCCTGATTCCGGGCGACATGTACGAAGCGCTTCCCGAAGGCCTGGTGAACCGCAGCGAGGAAAGCCGCAACGTGGTGCGCGCGAAGAAGATTGCCGCCGTGCCGGAAAGTGAAATGATCATCTTTGAACCCAAAGATGGCCGCAAGGCGACCATCACCGTGTTCACCGATGTCGATTGTCCCTACTGCCGCCAATTACATGGGGAGATGGACCGTCTCAACGAACTCGGCATCGCTGTCAGGTACCTGGGTTACCCCCGTACCGGGCTGAACACCGAGACGCACAAGAAAATGGTTTCCACCTGGTGTGCGGAAAACCCCAATGTCATGTTCACCAGCGCCACCCGCGGCGGCGCAGTGCCCGAGGCGTCCTGTGACGACCCCATTGCCTCGCATTACCAGTTGGGCAGGGAAGTGGGCGTGACGGGTACGCCGGCCCTGGTCCTGGAAGACGGCACCATTCTTCCAGGCTATGTACCGGCGGATACTCTCGCGGGCTACCTCCTCGGCACGGCTCCCCAGTAAAACCTGTCTCCGGCAGCAATCCCGATGGATTGCCGTCCTTCAGACCCCTATAATTAGCCCTTTTTTTATGCGCGGCAGATCCGCGCAGAGTGAATGATCGTGGATCCCATCAAAATCGGAATATGCGGACTCGGTACCGTCGGTTACGGCACCTATACCGTTCTCACCAACAACAAGGATGAAATCTCCCGCCGCGTCGGTCGTGAACTGATCGTGTCTCATATCGGCACGCGCAGCATCAAGCCGCACCAGAACGTCGGCAATACCAGGGTCAGCAACGACGTTTTCGCCGTGGCTGAAGATCCCGAAGTGGATATCCTGCTGGAACTCATCGGGGGTTACGATGTGGCCCGCGAACTGGTGCTGCGCGCCATCGCCAATGGCAAGCACGTGGTTACTGCCAACAAGGCGATGATTGCCGTCCACGGCAATGAAATTTTCGCCGCCGCCCGCAAGCAGAATGTCCTGGTGGACTATGAAGCGGCGGTGGCCGGCGGAATTCCCATCATCAAGGCCATCCGCGAAGGTCTTGCCGCAAACCAGATCGAATGGCTGGCCGGTATCATCAATGGCACCGGCAACTTCATCCTGACCGAGATGCGCGAAAAAGGCCGTGAATTTGCCGATGTGCTAAAGGAAGCCCAGGCGCTCGGTTATGCCGAGGCCGATCCGACCTTCGATGTCGAAGGTATCGATGCCGCGCACAAGCTCACCATCCTGGCATCCATCGCATTCGGTATTCCGCTGCAATTCGAGAAAGCCTACACCGAGGGCATCAGCGGCATCACCATCGAGGATATCCGCTATGCTGACGAGCTTGGTTACCGCATCAAGCACCTGGGTATCGCCCGCAAGTCCGATGACGGTGTCGAGCTGCGCGTGCACCCGACATTGATCGCCGACGACAAGCTTATCGCCAACGTCAATGGCGTCATGAACGCAGTAATGGTGCAGTGTGATGCCGTCGGTCCGACCATGTATTACGGTGCCGGTGCCGGCGCGCTGCCGACCGCCTCTGCCGTCGTGGCGGATGTCATCGATGTGGCGCGCAGTATTTCACATCCACAGGACAGCGTTCCCGCGCTGGCCTTCCAGGAAGACAGCCTGTCCGATTTGCCGGTGCTTCCCATCGAGGCGGTCGACAGCGCCTATTACCTGCGTGTGCAGGCCAAGGACAAGGCCGGTGTGCTGTCGGATATCACGGAAATCCTCGGCGATTTCGAGATCAACATCGAGGCCGTGATCCAGAAGGAGCCGCGCGTGCATGACAGCGAACAGGTCCTGTCCGTGATCATCCTTACCGATGAAATACGGGAAGGCACCATGAATACGGCGATCGCGAATATCGAGGCGCTTGATGCCGTGTCAGGCAAGGTGACGCGTATCCGCATGGACCGGCTGGAATAGGGGGCTACGAGTGAGATACATCAGTACACGCGGCAAATGCCCTGCGCAGAATTTCGAGCAGGTCTTGCTGACAGGCCTGGCCCCGGACGGCGGTCTGTACATTCCCGAGCAGGTGCCGCAGGTGAGCGCCGAGCAATTGCATGCCTGGAAAGGTCTCGGCTACGCCGACCTGGCCTTCGAAATCATTCGCCTGTACGTCGCAGAATGCATGCCCGAAGAGGATCTGCGCGCCATCATCGATGACACTTATGCCGTGTTTTCCCATCCCGAGGTCGCGCCCTTGCAGCAGCTGGGCGACAACGAATATGTCCTCGAACTTTTCCACGGCCCGACCCTGGCGTTCAAGGATTTTGCACTGCAGCTGCTTGGCAGGCTGCTGGATTATTTTCTCGCACGCCGGCAAAAACATGTGGCCATTCTTGGCGCCACTTCCGGCGACACCGGCTCGGCAGCGCTGGAAGGCTGCCGCCATTGCGAATGGGTGGATATGTACATCCTCTATCCACACAACCGCGTATCGGAAGTGCAGCGCCGCCAGATGACCACCGTACCCGGCGACAACGTCAACAGTATCGCCATCGAGGGCAATTTCGATGACTGCCAGAACATCGTGAAGCAGGCTTTCGCCGACCAGGCCTTCCTGCCGGCGGGCTACCAGCTGGTAGCGGTCAACTCGATCAACTTCTCGCGCATCATGGCGCAGATCGTGTACTACTTTTATGCCGCACTGAAAATCGCCGGCGGTGAGAAACCGGTTTCCTTCTCGGTGCCCACCGGCAACTTCGGCGACATTTATGCCGGTTACCTGGCGAAGAAGATGGGGCTGCCGGTGGACAGGCTGATCATCGCCACCAACAAGAACGACATCCTGCATCGCTTCATCAGCAGCAACCGGTACAACCTTGGCACGCTGGAGCAGAGCCTGTCACCGAGCATGGATATCATGGTTTCCAGCAATTTCGAGCGTTTCCTGTATGACCTGTTCCAGGGCGATACGGAGCAGGTCACCGCATTCGTCACGGGGCTCGGGCGCAATGCCCAGCAGGTGACTGATGCACAGTGGCAGTTTGCCAAGGACATTTTTGACAGTTGCCGCGTGGATGACGACACCACCTGCGACACCATTAGCGAAGTGTTCGCCGCGAACGGCTATCTGCTCGACCCGCATACCGCCACCGGCGTGAAGGCGGCCCGGGTCTGCTGCGCGGACAACCCCAATCCGGTGGTCTGCCTTGCCACGGCGCATCCGGCAAAATTCGCCGATGCCATTACGCGGGCCGGGCTGAAGACGCCGGCGCTGCCGGCGCACCTGGCCGATCTAATGGAAAGGGAAGAGCGTATGACCGTCTTGCCGGCAGACCTGTCGGCGGTCACAGGCTATATAAAGAAAACCCTGTAACGTAATCAGCCTGGCGGGGCGAGTTCAACCTCGAACTCGAGTGTTTCCTTGTCGCGCAGAGTGACCACCTTCACCTTGTCACCGGGCTGGTGCTGCTCGAGGGCATTGAGCAGGTCGTCGGTTGTCATGATCTGGTGGCCGTCCACTTCCACGATAATGTCCCCGAGGTATATCTCGCCGCGCCTGTCCTGGCGAAAGCCGATCATGCCGGCATTGGCCGCGGGCATGCCTTCTGTCACCTGGTAGATGGGCAGGCCGCGGATGCCGCGCTGGCGCGCCCAGTTGTCCGGCGTATTCATCACACCAAGCAGCGGCCTGACCTCCTTGCCATACATCTGCAGCTGCGGAACGATTTTCTTCACGGTATTCACCGGTATGGCGAAGCCGATACCGGAGCCGTTGTTCGGATTGATGGTCTGGGAATTGACGCCGATCAGCTGGCCGAGGGAATTGAGCAGTGGGCCGCCCGAGTTGCCGGGGTTGATCGCCGCATCGGTCTGGATGACATCGCGGATGGTGCGGTTGGTCAGGGAGTTGATTTCACGGCCCAGGGCGCTGACGACGCCGACCGTCAGTGTCGTGTCGAGGCCGAAGGGGTTGCCGATGGCAAGCACCTTGCGGCCGACCTCCAGTTCTCCGGAGTCCCCGAGCGGCAGCGGATTCAGTAAATCCCTTGGCGCCTGGATGCGCAGCAGGGCCAGGTCCTTGTCCGGTGCGCGGCCAACCAGTTCGGCATCCCAGGTGCTCTGGTCCTGCAGGGTGATGGTGACATGGTCGGCGCCCTGGATGACATGGTCATTGGTGACGATGTAGCCTTCGTCGCTCCAGACGAAACCGGTGCCGGTGCCCTGCGGGATTTCCTGGACGTTCAGGGAGAAAAAATCGGTGCGGCGGTACGCATTGTTGGTGACATAAACCACTGCCGGGCTGGCTTTCTTGAAGATATCGATGGTGTTGGATTCATCATCCGTGTGAAATGTCAGGTAATCCGCCGCAGAGGTGTCGGCAGCGGGCAGTAGCAGTGAAGCCGAAACAACGAGGAAAAAGCATAAAATAGCAATTCCGTTTTTGATTTTCATGGTCTAACCTGTCTTTGATTCAAGGTAATTCCGCCCAAACTGGATAGTGATGGTACATTAGGCTGGAATCGCGGAAATTAGTTCCTTCTACGTTTACCAAACATATGGACGCTCCCGACACTTATCAAGCCGTCCCGGATATTCCGGACCATGGTTTGCTGCGTGATTTGCTGGCAGATGCATTGGCCACACATGCCGACCGGGTCGCCTTCAGTTGTGACGGGACGAAACTGACTTACCGTGAGCTCGATCGCCAGAGTGATGCCATTGCCGCCTGGCTGTTGCGGGAATCCACCCTCATGCCGGGCGACCGCGTGGCGATCCAGCTGCCCAACCTGCTGCAGTATCCCATTACCGCGCTTGGCGTCATCAAGGCAGGGATGGTGATCGTCAATATCAATCCCCTGTACACGGCCGGTGAAACCGAGCACCAGCTCATGGATTCCGGTGCCAGGGCGCTGGTTACCCTGGAAGAAGTGCTGCCAGTCACCAGCAAGATCCTGCCGGGTACGGCGATCGAAAAGGTGGTCGTGACCCGGGCCACTGAATTCCACCCCTGGCGCCTGAGGCTGGCATACCGGATTTCGCAATGGCTGCGCCGACGCAAACCGGCAGCTATCCGGTTTTCCGCCCGGGTTGAATTCGAACAGGTGTTGAAAAAAGGAAAGCGCTACCTGCGCTTCATGCGCATGCCCGCGTTAGCGGCATTGTCGCCGGAGAAACTGGGTCACCAGGAATCCGGGCACCTCAGCCTCATACAGTACACTGGCGGTACAACGGGTACGGCCAAGGGGGCCATGCTGTCGGATGGCAACATCATTGCCAACATGCTGCAGTTGGACCTGGCAATCGGCGATCATTCGCCGCCGCCCGGCAGCGTGATCGTGGCACCGTTGCCGTTTTACCACATCTATGCCTTCACCCTGAATTTCGCCTATTCCATCTACAAGGGCTATCACGGCGTTCTCATTCCCGATCCGCGCAATACCGACCGCCTGGTCAACACGCTGAAGCGCCACCGGATCAACGGCATCGTCGGCGTGTCCACCCTGTACAACGTGCTGTGCCGGCATCCGGAGTTCCGCAAACTGGATTTCTCCGGGCTGGACGTCTGCACCTCGGGCGGCATGGCACTGTCAGTGCCGACTGCGCGGCGCTGGGAAAAGCTGACCGGCTGCCGGATTCTTGAAGGCTATGGCCTGACGGAAACCTCGCCGCTGGTTGCCAGCGGTTGTTACTCCGACTACCAGGAAGGCAAGATCGGCCGCGCCACAAAATGGACCGAGCTGCGAATCGTCGACGAGACGGGCAAGCTGCTGCCGCCAGGCGAGGCGGGCGAAATCCAGGTGCGCGGTCCGCAGGTGATGCTGGGTTACTGGAAGCGTCCCGAAGAAACCGCGGACATCCTCACGGTTGACGGCTGGCTCAGCACCGGCGATGTCGGCGTTATCGATGCAAGCGGTTACCTGACGGTCGTGGATCGCATCAAGGACCTGATCCTGGTGTCGGGTTTCAATGTCTACCCGGCGGAGATCGAGGACCTGGTCGTTCGCCATCCCGATATTCGCGAGGCTGCTGCCATCGGTGTACCAAAGGAAGAGGGCGAGCAGGTAAAGCTGTTTGTCATTTCCGAGAACCCCGACCTGACCGAGGAAGAGGTCATCCAGTTTTGCCGTCAGGGACTGACGCCCTACAAGGTGCCGAGTCGGGTTGAGTTTCGCGCCACACTGCCGCGTACCAACGTGGGCAAGATCCTGCGCCGCCAGTTGCGGGAGGATCAGGTAGCCTGATCATGGTGGAAGTGCTTGAGCGCGTGGCCGAGGCCGAGTCGGCGCTGGATATGTCAATTCACCCGGTGCTCCGGCGCATCTATGCCACCCGCGGGGTATTCCACGAAGGCGAACGCCGGCTGGAGCTGACCGACCTGCTGCCGCCGCGGTTGCTGAAGAACAGTGACAGGGCTGCCGCCATACTGGCCGACGTGATGGCAGCGGACAAGCATATTCTCGTCGTCGGTGATTTCGATGCCGATGGCGCCACCAGCTGCGCCCTGTTCAAGCTGGGCTTGCAGGCGATGGGGTATGCCAGCGTGGATTACCTGGTACCCAACCGCTTCGAATACGGCTACGGCCTGACCCCGGAGATAGTCGCCGTCGCCGCGACACGCAACCCGGATCTCATCGTGACAGTCGATAACGGCATTGCCAGCATCGATGGGGTCGAGGCGGCCAACGCCGCCGGCATCGACGTGCTGGTGACGGATCATCACCTGCCCGGCAATGCCCTGCCGGCGGCACGCTGCATCCTCAATCCCAACCTGCCGGACTGCGGTTTTCCCAGCAAGTCCCTGGCCGGGGTGGGCGTCGTGTTCTACCTGCTGTCGGCTCTGCGCGCCGAATTGCGTGAACGCGGCTGGTTCGACAGCAAGCAAGTGCCTGAACCGAACATGGCGCAGTTTCTCGATCTCGTTGCCCTTGGCACGGTGGCTGACGTCGTGCCACTGGACCAGAACAACCGTCGCCTCGTTCGCCACGGCATCAATATCATTCGCAGCGGCAGGGGCAGGCCCGGCATCCTGGCCCTGCTGGAAGTGGCGGGCAGGAATCCGGTTACCGCCGTAGCCGGCGATCTTGCCTTTTCGGCGGGTCCGCGACTGAATGCGGCGGGCAGACTGGACGACATGTCCTTAGGGATTGCCTGCCTGCTCGAGGAAAACCCCTCACGCGCACGCGACATGGCGATGCAGCTCGATGGCCTCAATCGCGACCGCCGCCAGATCGAGCAGGACATGCAGGAGCAGGCCATGGCGGTGCTCGCAAACCTGGACATCCATGCCTCCGACCAGCTTGGCATCTGTCTCTACGATCCGGCCTGGCACCAGGGCGTCATCGGTATTCTCGCCTCGCGCATAAAGGAAAAATTCCATCGGCCCTGTATCGTCTTTGCCGATAGCGGTGGGGAAGAGGACGGCAGCAAGGTCATCAAGGGCTCGGCCCGGTCCATCGAGGGACTGCACATTCGTGATGTGCTGGATGCACTTGCCACTCGACATCCCGCGCTACTGCAGAAGTTCGGCGGTCACGCCATGGCAGCGGGACTCTCCATCCGGCAGGATGATTTTCCGGCCTTTGCCAGCGCCTTCGAGGAAGTGCTGAGAAAAGAACTCGACAGGGAATCGCTCCTGCAGACCACCTGGGTCGATGGTGAATTGAGCCCGGATTGTTTTTCACTGGCCTTTGCCAGCGAGTTGCGCGAAGCCGGACCCTGGGGGCAGCATTTTCCGGAGCCCCTGTTCCAGGGCGAATTCGCGGTCATCAACAACCGCGTTGTGGGGGAAAAGCACCTGAAGCTGACATTGCAGGTGCCCGGTGACGGCCCGCTTATCGATGCCATCGCCTTCAATGTCGATGAAGACCTGTTGCACAGGAACCTGGTTCGCATCGCCCTGGCTTACCGGCTCGACGTCAACGAGTTCCGCGGCAACCTCAGTCCACAGCTGGTGGTGGAGCAGGTGCTCGATTACTCTGCCGTCTGATTTTTGTGCAAAAAAAACCCGGCTGTCGCCGGGTTTCTTGTCTGCAAAGGCTTAATTGGCCAGTGATTTGATGTAGGCGGCTACATCTTCGATCGCCTGGTCATTCGGCAGTGTCTGTGCCATGGGGGCCATCTGCATGCCGAAGGTGTCTTTCGGGTTGGTGCCGCGAACACCGTTCTTGAAATTCTGCAGCTGGCGGATGACATACCATTCTTCCTGGCCGGCCAGGGAAGGCGCGTTCAACGCTTCCATGCCTTCGCCATTGGCGCCATGGCAGGCACCACAGGTGGCGTAATAGGCTTTGCCGCGCTCGGCATCACCGGCGGCGAAAACGCCTGAGGAAATGCTGGCAAGCAGTGATACGGCAGCAATTGCAACTGTTGCTTTCAACTTCATTGGGGGTCACTCCTGTTACTGGGTGGCTATATTAAATATCGGGGTATCTGAACTCATTCTGAACTACAGCTGATTTTCTCGAAACGCGCACCCCGTAAACGGGGGTCCCTTATGGCACTACCGGGGCTGCAAGGGAGTTTGCTTTGTAATTTATCTCTGCTGCCTGAACGGGGCGCGATTATAGCAACATTGGCCCAAATTTAAAGGCCGGGAAATGCCTCCCTGGCGCCGTATTTTGCATGGTTTCCGCGAGGCTAAACGAGTAACATTTGCGCTTTTCCGCAGGAAGAGAACCATGAGTATCAAGTCAGACAAATGGATCCGCCGCATGGCCGAGCAGCATGGCATGCTGGACCCGTTTGAGCCGAACCAGGTCCGCGAAGTGGACGGCCGCCGGGTCATTTCCTATGGCACATCCAGCTACGGTTACGACGTGCGCTGTGCCAGCGAATTCAAGATATTCACCAACGTGCACACCTCCAACGTGGTGGACCCGAAAAACTTCGATGAAACCAGTTTTGTCAGCATCAACGAGGATTACTGCGTCATCCCGCCCAACTCCTTTGCCCTGGCCCGCACGGTCGAGTATTTTCGTATTCCTTCCAACGTGCTGACCGTCTGCCTGGGTAAATCCACTTATGCCCGCTGCGGCATCATCGTCAATGTCACACCGCTCGAACCGGAGTGGGAAGGCCACGTGACCCTCGAGTTTTCCAATACCACGCCGCTGCCGGCCAAGATCTACGCCAACGAAGGGGTGGCGCAGATGCTGTTTTACGAGTCCGACGAGCAATGCGAGGTCACCTACAAGGACCGTAACGGCAAATACATGAGGCAGACCGGGGTGACACCGCCCAAGTCCTGAATATTTGCACACATTTCGGCATTATCTCCTTGATTTTTCGGTATAATCCCGGACCTTTCAACGTCGGAAACCAAACCAGGGCAGGGCATGCTTGAGGCCAGAGACCTGTATTGCGAGCGTGATGACCGGGTGCTGTTCCAGCACCTGGACTTCAGCCTGTGCGCCGGCCAGGCCATCCAGGTACAGGGCTCCAACGGCAGCGGCAAGACCACGCTGCTGCGCATCCTTTGCGGCCTGAACCGGGACTACCGGGGCGATATCCGCTGGCAGGGCCAGCCGGTCGAAAAAGCCAGGGCGGATTTCCGCGCCCAGGTGTTCTACCTGGGTCATGCCCCCGCCATCAACAGGCGCCTCAGTGCTGCCGAAAACCTGCGCTGGTTCTGTGCATCCCGCGGCGTGCGTGCCGGCAATATCCGCGCGGCGCTGGCGGCCTTCAACCTGCAGGGCTATGACGATGTCCCCTGTTACATGATGTCTGCCGGCCAGCAGCGCCGTGTCAGCCTGGCCCGAATGAAACTGGTCCCTGCCGCCGTGTGGATACTGGATGAGCCCTTCACCGCCCTGGACAGGAAAGGGGTCAGTGAACTGGAAGGCATGCTGTCGGACTTTGTCAGGTCCGAAGGTTCGCTGCTGCTGACCACGCACCACCCGCTGCAGATGGATTGCGACGTCGGCATCATCGACCTCGATGCCGGCATGCGTGAGAGGGGCGGTGTATGACCACTGAAGCGACCGCGGGCCTGGCCAGCGTCATGGGTGCGACCATCCGGCGCGAACTGCTGCTGGCCATGCGTTCACCGGGGGACGTGATCAATCCGCTGATGTTCTTCATCATTGCGGTCACCCTGTTTCCCCTCGGCGGCGGTGTCGAGGACGCCTTCCTGGCCACTATCGCCCCGGGCGTGATCTGGGTGACGGCCCTGCTGGCCGTGATGCTGTCCCTGGACAGCCTGTACCGGGCCGATTACGAGGATGGCAGCCTGGAGCAGCTCCTGATGAGCCCGCAGCCCCTGTATTTCCTGGTGCTGTCAAAAGTCTTCAGTCACTGGCTGATGGCCTGTCTGCCGATCATCGTGCTGGCGCCGGTGCTGGCGCTGATGCTGAAACTGCCGGCCGCCGGTATCGGGGCGCTGGTCATCAGCCTCGCCCTCGGCACGCCGATCCTGGTGCTCATCGGGGCCATCGGCATGGCGCTGACCGTGGGCCTTTCCAGGAGTGGTTTGCTACTCGCTGTGTTAATATTGCCGCTGTATGTTCCGGTGCTCATTTTCGGTACCGGCGTGGTAGATGCAGCCATCAATGACATGGCCTATGCAGGTCTGCTGGCCCTGATGGGCGCGATGCTCGCCCTGGCCATCAGCCTCTCCCCCCTGGCAATCGTCGCGGCACTGCGGATCAGCGTGAACTGACTATCAACTACATGGCTTCGATACGTGGTACGGCTTCGAAAATAGTTTTACTTCGACAAACGGCATAATTCATTTAACAGTCCTGCAATCAAGGAAACAGAATTTTCAATGTGGCAATGGTTATACAAACTCGGCTCTCCCCGGTGGTTCTATGAACTGGGCGAGCGCAGCCTCCCGTGGTTGTGGGGCGCCACGGTGTTCCTGCTGGCCGTAGGGGTTGTCTGGGGCCTGGCCTTTGCACCGCCTGATTACCAGATGGGTGACAACTACCGCATCATCTATATGCACGTGCCGTCGGCCGGTCTCATGAAGGGCTGTTTCTACATGATGGCCATCTGCAGCGCTGCCGTACTGATCTGGAAAATCAAGATGGCGGATATCGTAGCCAAGGCCATTGCGCCCATCGGCGCCATGGCGACACTGCTGATGCTGGCCAGTGGCTCGCTGTGGGGCATTCCCACCTGGGGCACCTGGTGGATCTGGGACGCGCGGCTGACGTCCTCGCTGCTGCAGTTCTTCATCTACATGGGCATCATCGTGCTGCGCTCGGCATTCGATTCGCAGGATTCCGCCGCACGCGCCTGCGCCGTCCTCACCCTGGTCGGCGTCGTGAACATACCCATCATTGAATACTCGGTGGAATGGTGGAACACCCTGCACCAGGGCGCGAGTTCGCTCGGCATGCGCGATGCCTCCGCCAATCCGCCCGAAATCTGGATTCCGGCATTCTTCACCGGGTTTGGATTCATCGGCCTGTTTTTCATCGGTCTCATCCTGCGCAGCCAGAATGAAATTTTATTGCGCGAAAGACGTACACAGTGGGTAAGGGATATCGTTGCAAAGGAGACAGCCGGTGCCTGAATTCCAGTTCGACAGTTTTGCCGCGTTCCTTGCCATGGGCGACTACGCCATCTACGTCTGGCCGGTCTACATATTGTTTGCATTGTTTTTTGTTACTACGGTGCTGCCGCCGATACTGGGCCGCAGGAAAATCATCAGGCAGCTGAAAGCGCGCCTGGATCGCATGGAGTCCGACATGGCTGAACAGGGGGAGGGCAACTGATGCTGGCGCACAGACAACAGCGACTGGCTATCGTCCTTTTCATCATCTTTGGTACGGCCGTGGCCGTGGGCCTGGTGCTGGTCGCCCTCGACGAGGGCATCAACGTGTTCTATACCCCGACCGAAGTCTCTTCCGGCATGGTGCCCGAGAACCAGAATTTCCGCATTGGCGGCATGGTCAAGATGGGCAGCGTCGTCAAGGACGGCCTGGAGGGGGCCGAAGTGAATTTCCTGACCACTGATTTCTGCAACGATGTCCTGGTGAGTTATTCCGGGCCGCTGCCCGACCTGTTCCGTGAAGGTCAAGGCGTTGTGGCCGACGGCTACATCGACAATGGCGGCGTCTTCCAGGCGACCCAGATTCTGGCCAAGCATGACGAGAATTACATGTCAGCAGAGGTGAAAGCCTCGCTCGACGCCGCCGAAGAACACGATGCCGAGGTGTGCCAGCAGTGATTCCTGAACTGGGCAATTTCTCCCTCGTGCTGGCGCTCAGCCTGGCCGTACTCCTGAGCGTGCTGCCCATGGTCGGCGTGTACCGCAACAACCAGCTGCTGATGACGCTGTCGCGTCCGCTGAGTGCCGGCCTCTGGGTATTCATGCTGCTCAGTTTCGGCTGCCTGGCCTATGCATTCCTCGATGACGACTTCTCCGTTCGCTACGTGGCAAGCAATTCCAATTCCCTGCTGCCGGTATATTACAAGTTCACCGGTGTATGGGGCGGCCATGAAGGCTCGCTGCTGTTATGGGTGCTGATGGTGGCTTCCTGGACATACGCCGTGAGCCTGTTCAGCCGCAACCTGCCGCTGGATATCCTCGCACGCGTGCTCTCGGTGATGGGCATCATCAGCGTCTGCTTCCTGGTATTCATGCTCTTCACATCCAATCCCTTCGACCGCCTCATGCTCAATCCGCCTGCCGACGGCACCGATCTGAATCCGCTGCTGCAGGATTTCGGCCTCATCGTGCATCCGCCGATGCTCTACATGGGTTATGTCGGCTTTTCCGTCGCCTATGCCTTTGCCATCACGGCGCTGCTGACCGGCAACCTCGATGCAGCGTGGGCACGCTGGACGCGTCCATGGACCAATGCAGCGTGGGCCTTTCTCACCATCGGCATCGCCCTGGGCAGCTGGTGGGCCTACTATGAACTCGGCTGGGGCGGCTGGTGGTTCTGGGACCCGACCGAAAACGTCGCGTTCATGCCCTGGCTGGTGGGTACCGCACTGATTCACTCGCTGGCCGTGACGGAAAAGCGCGGCGTGTTCAAAAGCTGGACTGTGCTGCTGGCCATTGCGGCCTTCTCCCTCAGCCTGCTCGGCACCTTCATCATCCGTTCCGGCCTGATCACTTCCGTGCATGCTTTTGCAGTCGACCCCGAACGCGGCCTCGTGCTGCTGGCGATACTGCTGGTGGTCATCGGCGCATCGCTGTTCCTGTATGCGCTGCGTGCGCCGGTCGTGAAGGGAACGGCCAGCTACACCATCACCTCGCGCGAACTGTTCCTGCTGGTGAATAATATCCTGCTGGTGGTTTCCACCGCCGGCATCCTGCTGGGCACGCTGTACCCGCTGATCCACGAGGCCGTCACCGGTGACGCCAACGTGTCGGTCGGTGCACCGTATTTCAATACCATCTTCCTGCCGTTGATGGCGCTCCTGGTGGTCTTCCTGACAATCGGCTCCATTTCGCGCTGGAAGAAAACCTCCGTGGCATACCTCAAGCAGCAACTGGTGAAGGTCGCCATTGCCAGCATCCTGCTGGGTATCGTCGTGCCGCTGGCGATCACTCAGGAAGTAAACGTTCCCATTTTTCTCGCCGTGGCACTGGCTCTATGGATCATTCTGGGTATTGCCCGTGACATACAGTCCAAGACCGCCAACAAGGGCAGCTTCATCTCCGGCCTGAAGAGCCTGAGCCTGAGTTACTACGGCATGCAGACCGCTCATCTGGGCATGGCCGTGATCATCCTCGGCATCTGCCTGACCAGTCACTACAGTGTTGAACGCGACGTTCGGCTGGCGCCCGGGCAGGGTATCGAGATCGGCAGTTACGAATTCATATTCCAGGGTGTCGAGCGTGTGCAGGGACCCAACTACCAGGCCGATGCCGGGGAAGTGACCGTGCTGAAGAATGGCGACCCCTACCTGACCCTGCGTCCGGAAAAGCGCACTTACTTCGCCACCGGCTCAGTTCAGACCGAGGCCGATATCGATGTGGGCTTCACCCGCGACCTGTTTGCCGCACTCGGCGATCCGCGCGGGGAGGATGCCTGGGTGGTGCGCATTCACCTGAAGCCCTTCGTATTCTGGATCTGGCTGGGCGCCTTCCTCATGGCAGGCGGCGGCGTGATCGCGATATGCGACCGGCGTTACCGCGTTCGTGACACTGCCCGCAAGGATGTTCCGGTGCAAGCAACAGACGGCCTGGATCCGTCCCTGACGGGGGCAGCATGAACAAGCGCGTCAAGCTGTTCATCCCGGTGGCTATTTTTCTCGTCATGGCGGGCTTCCTGCTTTACGGCCTGGGCCGCGATCCGAACACGGTTCCGTCGGCACTGGTCGACCGGCCCTTGCCGGAATTCACCCAGCCGAGCCTGTACCCGGAACAGGGCGAATATTCCTCGGGTGATTTTCTCGGCAGGATACTGCTGGTGAACATCTGGGGTTCCTGGTGCCCGCCATGCCACCTCGAGCACCCGTTTTTCCTGGAGATCAGTGAAACCGAGGATGACATTACCTTCATCGGCATCAGCTATGATTATTCCACGATTGAAGACCGTGAATTCCTGGCAGAGCGGGGCAATCCTTTCGACTACAACGTGGTGGATCTCGACGGCTCCCTGCGCATCGACCTGGGTGTGACCGGTGCTCCTGAAACCTTCCTGGTGGATCAGCAGGGCATGATCCTGTACCGCCATATCGGTGCGATCGACGCCGATGTCTGGAATGACAAGTTCGTTCCGCTATTGCGGCAGATACGGTAAGGGGCTTATGCAATTCTCGAGACTTTTACCGGTAATTCTGTGCCTGTTCACCTGGGCTGCAATGCCTGCCCTGGCCGCCATTGAAGAATACGCTTTTGACACCGACCAGCAGGAAGACCGCTTCAAGAAGCTGACTTATGAGTTGCGCTGCCCGAAGTGCCTGAATTCAAATCTGGCCGGTTCGGATGCACCCATTGCCGCGGACCTGCGTGCCGAAATTTACGACCAGATCCGGGAAGGGCGCACCAACGATGAAATCATCGAATTCATGAGCAGCCGCTATGGTGACTTCATCCTGTATCGCCCCCGCCTTACGGCAGCCACCTTCTTCCTCTGGTTCGGCCCGGCCTTCCTGCTGCTGGCAGGGCTTGTCATAGCCAGGCGCATGATCGCCAACAGCCAGCAGGCCGAGGTGCAAAATGATGCGCCGCTGACCTCATCCGAGCAGGAGCAGCTGCGCAAGCTGCTCAACGACAACCGGGACAGTTAATTCATGGCCGCCTTTTTTACCTACAGTGCGCTGTTGCTGCTTCTTGCCCTGTTGTTCGTGGTCTGGCCCGTGCTGCGTTACAAGCCGCAGGCAAAAACCGGGGACAATGCGCTTCGCCGGCAAAAGAACACCCAGGTCTACGAGCAGAGCCTGGCCGACCTGGAAGCGGACCTGGCAGAAGGTCTCATTACCGCGGAAGAATGCGACAAGCTGAAGATCGAATTGCAGCGCAGCTTTCTGCGCGACATGCGCGATCAGGACCGGCGTGAACGTGCCAATCTGCAAGGCAGCAAACTGCTGCCATTGCTGTCGTTGCTGTTCATTCCCGTGTTCAGCTACTCCTTGTACGAGATCGTTGGTTCGGCCCGGGACCTGGCGCTGCCTGGAATTCTGGAAGAGCTGCGGATCGTCGAGACCCCCGAAGCACAGGAGGCGGCACTGCTGAAGTTGGCCGCATTCCTGCAGGACCGTTATGAGCGCAACAGCGATGACATCCAGAACGGCTACATGCTGGGTACGCTGTATCTTGAGCTGCAGGATTTTCCCGCTGCCATCAGTACCTTCGCCTCGCTGGCCGACGGCATGGAGGAAGGCATGGACAAGGCTACCGTGCTGGGACAGCTCGCCCAGTCCATGTTCCTTGCCGCCGATTCCGCAATGACACCGTCGATCAGGAGCGTGGTCGACCAGGCCCTGGCACTGAACCCGAATGAATATGCCGTGATGAGCCTGCTCGCCATGGAAGCCCTGCTGAACGAGGATGTGATGACCGCCCTGGGTTACTGGCGCCGGCAGCTTTTGCAGCTGGGCGCCGGCAGCCGTGAAGCCGCCGTGCTGCGCGAACGCATCGCGCGCGTGGAGGCGCTGCTGCCGCCTGGCGAACTGCCGGATGCCGGAGCGCCAGTTGCATCCGTCACCCTCGTCATCGATATCGACGAATCGGTGAGGAGCCAGGTCGATGACTCCATGCGCTTGTTTGTTTACGCGCGCAACCCGGCGATGCCCATGCCGTTGGCGGCGGAAAATCTTGCTTTGCCTGACTTTCCCGTCGAAGTCACGCTCGATGATTCCATGTACATGATCGAGAACCTGACACTGTCGTCGGCGCAGAATGTCATTGTCGGCGCACGCCTGTCCCGATCCGGCCAGGCCACGGCGCAGTCCGGGGATATCCAGGCGGTCTCCGAACCTTTTGTCCTGTCTGAACAGGACGGTCCGGTAATACTGACGATCAGGGATATCGTCCCGTAAACTAGCCACATCCCCGTTAACCCAAGGAATCAACACTCTCCATGTCCGCCGGTAGGTTTGCCGCTCTGCGTTCCGCGTTCTCGAATCGCAACTACGCGATCTATATGGGCGGCAACAGTATTTCCCTCATTGGTTTCTGGATGCAGCGTCTTGCCGTGTCCTGGCTGGCCTGGCTGATTTCAAGATCGGAATTCTGGGTAGGGGTCATTGCCTTCGTCGATATCGCGCCGCTTATCTTCATAACGCCGCTGTTTGGGGTATGGGCTGACCGTTTCGACCGCAAGACCATGGCCGTGATCGCCCAGGTGTTGATGATGGTCCAGGCTTTCATCCTGTTCTTTCTGGTCTGGTTCGACCTGTTGACCATCGAGTGGCTGTTCGTGCTGGCGCTGGCGGAAGGGGTGTTGCAGGCAGCCTACCAGCCGATCCGGCTGTCCATCATCCCCAACCTGGTACGCAGGGAAGACCTGGTCGCCGCCGCTGCCTTTACGGCGGTGGCGTTCAATGTGGCCCGCTGTGCCGGTCCGGCACTGGCGGGAGTAGTCATCGCGGTATCCAGTCCGGCAGTGGCTATACTCTTCAATGCGGTCAGCTATCTTCTCATTGTCATTGCATGGCGCTTCATCCACCTGCCGATCAGGACGAAGCGGGCGGAAGAAAAATCCTTCTATCGCGATATCAGCGACGGTTTCGGCTATGTGCTGGAAAAGCCGGCCCTGCTTTCCATGTTTGTCCTGCTCACCGTGGTGAGCCTGTTCATTCGCCCGGTGGCCTTCATGTTGTCGGCGTTTGTCGGCGCCGTATTCGAGGCGGGGGAGCTGACGCTGGCCCTGTTTACTTCTGCCATGGGACTTGGCGCCGTGCTGGCAGGGCTCAAGCTGTCCATGGTCGGCAAGACCCATGGCCTGGTCAGGGAAATCCTGATCATGACTGCCGTGGCCATCTTCTGCCTGGCTGGATTCGCATCGATCACTACCGTGTGGATCGCTGCAACCCTGATGTTCGTCTTCGGTTACGCCATCACCATCGGCAGCGTAGCGGCACAGACCCTCGTGCAAAACAGTATCGACGATGACATGCGTGGGCGTGTGCTGAGCCTCTGGGCGGCTTTCACCCGGGGCGCGCCGGCGCTGGGCGTACTCCTGATCGGCTGGTTGGGCAATCGTTACGGACTGATGTGGCCCAACGTGGTAGCGGCGATATGCTGTTTCATCTGCCTGCTGCTCCTGATGGGCAGCCGCCGCGAGATGCGCGCATTCTTCGAAAGCTGAGCGGGTGACGGCGACAGGATTTTGTGTATCATGCACGTAAGCTTTCACAGGTCACTGGCATGGCGCTTCTGAACATTTTTCCCCGTTTCCAATGCTTTTCCGGCATTCTTTTTACCCTTCTGGCTTGCGCCTTTGCTTCCGTTTCATCAGCGCAGGAATGGCATGTCGGTATGTCCGCACGCGGCACCCTGATCACCGCCTCCGGCTACCAGGTGGACGAGTCCCAGCGGCCAACCGTACTGCTGATCGGCGGGCTCGATGGCCGCAGCGAATCGAGTGCCAAGGTATTGGCGGAATACGAACGCTATCTAGCCCGGCCCCGCAGCGACCAGCCGGTGAACCTGATCGTCATCGCCAATGCCAACCCGGAAGGAGAGATGCTGACATTTCCGCCGCAGGGCAGGGCTTACGAAGATGACCCTGTTGCATTCTCTCTCTGGCGCTGGCTTGGCACGCACGGGCCGGACCTGGTGCTGATCGAGAGCGAACAGGATTATGATCTCGCCGATGCACTCAGCAACCGCATCGTTGCTGGCGTCGGCTATGTGCCGGCCTTGCATCTCTATGACGAGCCCGAAGAGCTGGCCACGATCTTGGACCTGGAACTGGATAACCTGCCGATATCCGCGGCTCATGAAATGCTCGATGCCCGCCTGATGCGTTCGCCTTCTGAATTCGCAGCCCAACTGGCGCAGCATTACGGCCATGATTTTTCATGGCCCGTCTACATCCCGGGCATGGCCTTGATCGGCCGCATGCGCCAGGGTTACCTGGACGACGTGGCCGATATCATCAGTCCCTATATCAACGGCCAGGTCATCGATATCAATTCTTCCCTGGTCACCGCCGGTCACCTGGTGTTTGCGGAAATGGCGGAGCGTACCGGTGATCCTGCCTACCTGGCACTGGCCAGGCGCGCCGCCGACATGGGTTTCGATGCGCGCGGCAACATGCTTGAAGCCATGCCGATGCACGGCGACATGAGCGATGCCTATTTCATGGCCACGCCACTGGTGGCCAAGGTGGGCAAACTGACCGGCGAGCGCAAGTATTTCGACCTGGCCATGCGCCATATCCGCCACATGGAAACACTGGTCAAGCGCGCGGACGGCCTCTACCGGCATTCGCCGCTTACCGATGCCGCCTGGAGTCGCGGCAACGCCTTTCCGGCGCTGGGCATGGCCCTGGCGCTCAGTGAATTCCCGGAAGATCATCCCGGATTCGAGGAACTGAAGGCAATTTACAAGGCGCACCTGGATACGCTGCTGCAGTACCAGGACATGGACGGCATGTGGCATGAGGTGATCGATTATCCCGGTTCGTATGCCGAACTCAGTTCGACAGCAATGATTGCCACGGCCATGCGGCGCGGCATCAGCCGCGGCTGGCTTGATGCCAGCTACATGCCGGCGGTGGAGCGGGCATGGCGCGGCGTATTGATGCGCAGCAGTCCGGAAGGGTTTTTCGTGAATGTGTGTGAATCCACCAACAAGCAGGATTCACTGGAGAAATATCTCAACCGCGAGGCCCTGATGGGACCCGATGACAGGGCCGGCGGCATGCTGATGTACTTCGCCACGGAAATGGCGGAGCTGCAGTAGCAATTACTGGCAGGTGAAAAACCGTAAAAACTGCAGTAAAAACTGCAGTTAGGGGAAATTACAGATTCAGTTTGCTCTTGGCCTTGTTGACGAACTTGGCCAGGGTTTCCACCAGGGTCTCATTCTTGAAGTCGGCGAATTCGCCGGCATCCATGAACATACCGTGCTCTTCGCACACTTCGTACTGGATGTGCTGTTGATCGGGGTCGCTGACCGGCTCCATTTGCTTGCCGCAACGGGGACAGTTGACCTCGGTATTGAGGTTCTGTTGCTTGCCGACCATGGGATCGCCGCTGTCCAGGAAGTCGGACATCCAGTCACCCTTGAGGATTTCGGCCTCGCCTTTGTCGAACCAGATGCCGCCGCAATCGGTGCACTTGTCTATGGTTACTAGACCCTGCAGGGTGGTGGTGGAATGTTCCTGCATAGAACCATTACATTTTGGGCAATCCATCTATATCTCCTCACGATGTGACAGCGGACAATCAAACAGCGCTAATTAAAGTATAAAGCTGGTAACGAGTAAACCCATTTCTCGGGGTCAGCCGTTCCTGAACAGGGCAATCCTGGCCAGCAGCGGACCGATGATTTCAAAAACGATGGTGGCGCAGATGATAATGGTCAGCACTGTATCCCGGTATTGCGGAAAATAGCTGCTGGCCACCAGCGCCATGCCCATGGCGGCCCCGGCATGGGGCATCATTGCCAGCCCCAGCCAGCGGCTCGTGGCCGTATCACAACCCCCGATCGCCCCACCAAGCAGCCCGCCGGCCACCTTGCCGACCAGGCGCAGGACGATATAGCCGGCACCGAGCCAGCCGACACTTGCCAGGGAAGCCGGATCCAGCGAGGCCCCGGCCAGTACGAAGAATACCGACAGGACCGGCCACTCCATGCCCTCGATCTCGTAGAAGGGGTATTCGTGGTGACGGGCAAAGTTGGCGATCATCATGCCCATGACCATGGTGGCGATCAGGAAGCTGACCTCCAGCATGAGAGCCAGTCCGCCGCAGAGAAAAACCAGGCCAAGGGCTTCCGAGCGCATAGGCTGGCCGGGCTTGATGCGACCGGTCAGGTAGGCCGCGGGTAATCCGACCAGGATGCCAAGCACCACGGCACCACCCAGTTCGCGCAGGGTAAACAGCAGCAGCGGAGCATCCTCTGCCGTAGTGGTGGTCATCGCCATGACGGTGGCCAGCCCGATACTGAACAGGATCAGCCCCCACCCGTCATCCAGCGCCACAACGTCCATCAACAGGCGGGAAAAGGGCGTGTTCTTTTCCGCTTCCAGGATGACATCGACGGTAGCGATGCCGTCAGTTGCGGTAGCGATGCAGGCAAGCAGGATGGCCAGTGCCATGGGCTGGCCCATGATGAGCAGGCCGATGAGGACCACAAGTCCTGTCACCATGGCGCCTATGATGGACACCGACAGGATGGCTCGACCGTTTTCCGCAATCGCTTCTCGGGTGAATTTGCTGCCCATCAGGAAGCCAACCATCACCAGCGCCATCTGCGCGATGATTTCGAACTGGGCGAGGAAAAAGGCGGGAATGAGATCGAGCACGGCGGGTCCGATAATGGTGCCAAGCAGGATCAGCAGCGAGACCCGGGGCAGTGCGGTGCGCTTGCCGAGCATGTCCGTGGCCAGGCCGACAAGCAGCAGGCTGCCCAAGGTGATCAGGAATTCATGCGTGCCATTCATCTGTTGTCAGGAGTGACAGTATTCAGTTGCTGAAAGTGCCGATGGCCATTTCGAAGCGCAGGAAAACATAGGGCGTGCCTTCGCGATCAAGAATCGGAGAATCCTTGCGCCAGGTATAGCCAGGCTCCAGTTCAACATACAGCCATTCGCGGTGGATGTTCTTGCGCAGGCGCACACCGAGGTCATAGCTGGCAACGTAGCCGGGGCTGCTGACGCCGTTGACGCGGCCGTACCAGGATATCGCCGTCTGGTTGGAGCGCAGCATCAGATATTCCAGCGACGAGATGTATTCCGCGCCGGTGAAGCTTTCCTCGAAACGGACGTCGTTGGTCCAGCGCAGCAGGCTTTCATTGGCCATCACGTGGTCTAGCTGGTGGCGGGAGAATGAACCGAAGCCGACGCCGTCCTTGAAATACACGGACTGGGTGAAACGATTCACTGTCGGTTTCCCCGGGTCCGGCTCATAACGGTAGCGCATACTGACGCGCCCCTTCAGGTTGGAGCGCATGCCGACGCGGAAGTAAAGCCGGTGATTGTTTTCTTCCCGGAGATTCAGTTCGAGGTTCATGCGCGTTGTGTTCTGTTGCGAGATCGACGCGGCATTCTGGGTGTAATAAGTGGTGCCGTCACCGTCCTCCTCGGAGAAAATCAGGCTGATTCGTTCATCGATGCGGGGCAGGTAAACCTTGCCACGCAGACGCACACCGCTGTCGACGTTGTCGATGTTGTTCCATGAATTGATGGTGGTCAGTCGCAGGGATGAATAGGCGGCCTCGATGTCGCTGCGTTGCACGCCGAAGAAACGGTCGAGCCGGTTGGCCAGGCCGTTGGCCGAATTCGAGGCGATTTCCTGCGTGGAATCGAGCCAGCCGAGCCCGAAAACCGGGGGCGCATCTTCCGGGTTGATGGCTTCAGGTTCGTTGGCGGCAAACACCGGTGCAACGCACAGGAGCAGGGCCTTGAGCAGACTGGTGCGTCCAGCCATACCGGGACGGCAAATTGAATACTTCATGAGCTCACTCTAATACAGGAGCTTCCGGCAACACAACAGACATGTGGAGCGGTAATAACTGATTGAATTTACTGCACTATCTATGGATTATCAGGTAGCAACAAAGTACCATTAACCAACTGTGTTGCGTGCGCCATGCGTCAGCGGAAAATCCAGAATTCCTGCATATTTCCATATCGCTAATCTGCCAGAATGGCAGTCTGCTGAAGGGGAAAAACGGTCAGGAAATGAGCGGGTTACCGCCGACATGCGTTGCACCTTTGCAGCCTGGTACGAACCTCGACACGACGAGAATAATTCCCGGGCGCGGCGGTCCAATAGTACGGAAAATGCGTATCTGGAGTCAGGGAAAACGAATGCGGCAATGCCATAGCAAGACCATCATCGCTACAATTCAGAGAGAGTACATGAAGGCACTTAAACAGCTTTTCCTGCTTTGCCTGATGTCGACAGCGGCATCGGCACATGGCGCCGAAAATTTTGCGATATCGGCAATCGGCGAGCACCTGTTCGTGGTGACCGGGCCAGCCGGCAACACGCTGGTGGCGGCCGACACAGACGGCCTGATCCTGGTGGACGGGGTTCCTGAACAGTATGCCCGCGAGTATCTTGGCTTTGTGCGCGAGGAAACCGGCGTCGACAATATCAAAACCCTGGTTCTAAGCCACTGGCATCCGGAGGTCACCGGGCTGAACGCCATGCTTGGTCCACAGGGCATCGAGATCATCGCCCACGAAAACACCCGGCAGTGGCTGGGCACCACCATTCGCGAGCGCGGTGAAACCATCCTGCATACACCGTTGCCAGACAACCAGCTGCCCAACCGGACTTTTTACTGGGGCACGCTGGAGGTGCCTTTCCGGGGAGATCGTATCGAGATCGGTTACCTGCCCCAGTCGCATACAGACGGTGACGTCTACGCACGTGTCATCGGCGCCGATGTGCTGTATACCGGCGCGGCGGTTCATGCCGACAGCTGGTCCGTTGTCGATGTCGCCACCAACGGCTTCATCGGCGGACTCATGGACGCTCTTGACAGCCTGGGCAGCATGCTCGATGCAGACACGGTCATTGTCCCGGCAAGCGGTCCTCTGATGGGCAAGGTGGATTTCGATGAGCAGGCGGCGATGTACCAGGCGCTCAATACCGAAATGATCGCGCTGCTCAGGCAGAGTCGCGGCCCGGACGAGGTGCTCGAGGCGAATCCTGCCAAGGGTCTGAAACCGGAGTGGGGCGACCCCGCCGATTTCCTCGATCAGGGTTTCCGCAGTTTTTACGGCCACCTGCGCAACGGCCGCCATATCGGCGGTGGTTTCCCCTGACAGGGCATCCGGACAACGGGCACGTCAGGAATATTTTGAAGATATAGAACCAAGCAATGACTATGAATCTCAGAAACATGATCAAGCCACTGGCAGCAATGCTGCTGGCCATGCCGGCATCCGGTGTTTTTGCCGCCGCTTCGGACGAGGCGGTTGAGACCGCGCATTCCTTCGAACGCTTCGATGAGTCGGACAAATATTTCGGCTTCCTGAACAGGAATTGCGGCGATTGCCACAACTTCGAGGACTGGGCCGGCAGCATTGCTTTCGACCTGATGACCCCCGAGGAGGTTGCCGACAATGTCGAGGTCTGGGAGAAGGTCGTTCAGAAACTGCGCGGCCGCCTGATGCCGCCTGCAGGCGCCGAGCGCCCGGCCAATGCTGATGCCGATGATTTCGTGGCATGGATGGAAAATTATCTTGATCACGCCGGTGCTCAACATCGTCATGTCGGGCATGTAGGTATTCATCGCCTGAATCGCAAGGAGTACGCCAACGCCATCCGCGACCTGCTCGGTATCGAGGTGGATGCGGTCAGCCTGTTGCCCAACGATGATTCCGTTGAAGGTTTCGACAATGTCGCGCAAGCCCTGCGTGTGTCACCGGCCTTCCTTGAGCAATCGCTGAACTCCGCGCGCGTCGTCGCCCAGCAGGCCATCGGCAACCCGAACGCCCGCACTGGAGGTACGACGTACTCCGCCCGCGGCACCAACCAGTATATCCATCTGGAAGGCCTGCCGCTTGGCACCCGTGGGGGGCTGGCGGTAGAACACAATTTCCCGGCTGACGGCGAATACGTACTCAATATCGGCAACCTGGTCACGCGCCTGTGGGTATTCAACCAGGAGTTCAATCACACCGTGATCGCCACCTATGACGGCGTAAAATTCTTTGAGATGGAAATCGGGGGCGGCGAAGACCTCAAAGCGATCGACCAGATAGGCGATCCTGCCGTTGATGCCATCAACAGCAAGCTGAGAAATATTCCGTTTGTTGCGGAAGCCGGCCCGCACACCATTGCCGTGACTTTCCTGCACCGGTCCTTTGCCGAATATGAAGGCCGCCTGCATCGCCAGTCGCCCTCTGCGGTGGGTGAAAACGTGATAGGCCTCGACACTTTCGAGATCCAGGGACCCTATAACCCGGCGGGCATCAGCCCGACCCCGGCACGCAACAGGATATTTACCTGTTACCCGGAAAACTTCTCCGAGGTGAACGCCTGTGCCACACAGATACTGGGCGAAGTGGCCTACAAGGCGTTTCGGGGGGATGTCAGCGAAGGCGATATCGACAGGCTGATGCGCGTGTTTGCAACCACCAACCAGCAGGAAGGTTTCGACATGGGTATTCGCCGCGCCCTGACCGCGATCATTGCCAGCCCGAAATTCCTCTACCGGATCGAACAGGTTCCCGAGGATGCCGCGCCGGGCGAGATCTATGCGGTTACCGATTACGAACTGGCCACACGCCTGTCCTTCTTCCTGTGGAGCAGTATTCCTGATGATGAACTGCTGGCCCTGGCCAAAGCCGGCACACTGTCAGAGCCAGCTGTCCTGGCCGCCCAGGTTGAGCGGATGCTGCAGGACCCGCGCGCGGACACCCTGGCCAGCAACTTCGCCTACCAGTGGCTCAACATGGGCGGTCTCGACGAGATCGACCCAGACCCTGTCATCTTCCGCGATATCGACAACGGGATACGCGACCTGTTCAAACAGGAAATCGAAATGTTCGTCGCGGACATTTTCCTCAACAATCGCGATGTAACCGAGATGTTGAGCGCCGAGTACACGTACATGAACGAGCGCCTGGCGCTGCACTACGGCGACCAGACCGTGAAGGGTGATACCTTCCGCAAGGTCCCTGTGCGCGATCCGCGCCGCTACGGACTGCTGGGCAAGGGCGGCGTGCTGATGGTTTCCGCCTATCCCGACCGCACCTCGCCGGTCCTGCGCGGCGCCTACGTGCTCGAACACATCACCGGCACCCCGCCGCCGACACCGCCGCCGAATGTGGAAGCCCTGGCAGAAAACCGTGAGGGGGAATTGCCCAAGACTGTACGCGCCAGGCTGGAAGCCCACCGTGAAAACCCGAGCTGCCAGGGATGCCACGGTATCATCGATCCGCTCGGATTCGCGCTTGAGGGATTCGACGCCGTAGGCCGCAACCGGACCATCGACCGCATGATCGGTACACCTATCGACACCTATGGTGTGCTGCCTGATGGCAGCGCCATCAGCGGCGTACAGGACCTGCGCAGTGCCTTGCTGGAAAGACCCAATATGTTCGTCCAGAACCTTGTGGAAAAACTCATGCTGTATGGCCTGGGTCGTCCCATCGAGGCTGAAGACATGCCGGCGGTGCGCCAGATCGTGGCGCAGTCGCAGCAGGATGATTACCATTTTTATGCTATCGTTCAGGGCATCGTTGCCACGGACCAGTTCCTGTACAAGCAGGCGCCGGCTGTAATGGAAGCGGGCGCTGAACTGGCGCAGAATTGACCGATACACCGGATAAACCCGTGCTAAAGCGGAGACAACCTATGTTCATTACCAGGAAACATCTTTCACGTCGCAAGGTCCTCAAGGGGGCAGGCGCCAGTATTGCCTTGCCCATGCTGGATGCCATGATTCCCGCAGCCAGTGCCCAGCCGGCGGCCAAATTGCGCATGGGTTTTGTCTACATTCCCCACGGTGCTGTGTACCAGAGCTGGACACCCAAACAAACCGGCTCCGACTTCGAGATGAGCCAGATCCTGGCGTCACTGGCGGATTACAAGAGCCACATGACCGTGGTGAGCGATCTGCGCAATAAACCGGCGGAAAGCCCGGATCCCCATGCCATTACGGCCGGCACCTGGCTGCGTTGCGTGGCTCCGGCCGGCACCGGCAATCCGGAGGACGGTATCAGCGCCGACCAGTTCGCCGCGCGCGTGCTGGGCAATGAAACCCCGTTCCCGTCCCTGGAGCTGTCTACCAACAGCGCCAGCGGCGGCAGTTACTCTTCAACCATCGCCTTTCGCACGCCGACCCAGCCGCTGCCCATGGAAAGCAATCCGCGCAATCTGTATTTCCGCATGTTCGGGCAGGGGGAAACCGCCGAGGAGCGTGGCGCCATCGCGGGTGAAACCAGTTCACTGCTCGATCTTGTGATGGAAGATGCTGCCTCGCTGAACCGTGAGCTCGGTGCCGGCGACCGGATCCTGATGGGCGAATACCTGGACTCTGTGCGCGAAATCGAACTGCAGATGCAGAAGCTGGCGGAGCAGGACATGACCGGCATCGATATTCCTGATGCGCCTGTCGGGGTACCCGGCACCTTCCCGGCGCACATGGACCTGATGTACGACCTGATGGCGCTGGCCTACCAGGCTGACCTGACCCGGGTTGCCACTTTCATGTCCGACCGCGAAGTAAGCATGCGCACCTACAACCATATCGGCATTGCGGATGCGTTCCATCCGCTGTCCCATCACCAGGATGACCCGTCCAAGCTGGAGCGGTTGAGCCGTGTCCAGGCATGGTATGCGTCTTCCTTTGCCCGCTTTGTCGGTAAATTGGCGGCCATGCCGGATGTCGACGGCAGCGTGCTGGACAATTCCATGATCCTGTACGGCAGCTGTATGGCGAATTCGAACCTGCACAACAATGACAAGGTGCCTGCCGTTGTACTCGGCAAGGCAGGCGGACGCCTGAAGGGCGGCCAGCACCTGAAGTATCCGCAGGACACGCCGCTGGCAAACCTGATGTATACGCTGCTCGACAGGGCAGGCGTGGAACTGGATCACTTCGGTGACAGCTCAGGCCTGCTGTCTGAAATGTAAGCACTGAAGATTCAAACAAGTCATATAGCTAGCAGCAGGACATGAACAGAACGATTATGGCCAAACGAGCAATACAATTATGCGCAACCTTACTGATGCTGGCCGCTTTCGCCTCGGGTTTTGCTGCCGAGGAATCCCTGGTCGGGTTGGCGGAGCAGAAGCAGTTCGACCGGGCCATTTCGCTGGTGGATGCCGGCGCCGATGTAGGCCGTACAACGGCTGACGGCACTACGGCGCTGCACTGGGCCGCTTACTACGGCAGCCTGGAACTGGCACGCCGGCTGCTGCGCGCCGAGGCCGATCCCGATGTGCGCAACGATTACGGCTCAACCCCGCTAGGCGAAGCCGCGGCAAAAGGCGATCTCGACATGATCGCCCTGCTGCTGGATGCGGGTGCGGACGTTGAATCCGCCAACCAGGAAGGCCAGACCGCCCTGATGGCGGTAGCTCGTACCGGCAACCTGGCTGCGGCGGAACTGCTGCTGGAGCATGGCGCCGATGTGAATGCGGTCGAAGGCTGGGGTGGCCAAAGTGCACTGCACTGGGCCGCGGCACGCCAGCACGCTGACATGGTGAACCTTCTGATCGCCAGTGGTGCCGATGTGGAAGCCCGGGGCATCGACAGGAACTGGGAAC
>CAZVSC010000015.1:40094-53845 GCA_964629325.1 uncultured Enterobacteriaceae bacterium | reverse complement strand
AATTAAGTAAACTGTCCCCGAATTAGTTGTCGAGTTCGTAGAGCTCTTGCAGGATGTCCCGCCATTCAGAGTACTGCTCAGCGAGAGTACCGCTGAGGTGATACAGCGAATCCTCCAGCGTGATGTCGGTGGGCTGGATCTCGTTGATGAAACCTTCGTTTAGCTCCTCGAGGTACTGGTCCTGCATGCGTGACCAGCGGTAGTTGTTGTAGCTTTCACGCAGCGACATGTAGCTGCCGCGGCGAAAGTCATTGCCCTGGGCGGCCTCGCGATTGATCTTGTCCGCCTCGCTCGCCATCTGTTCGCGGCGGTACTTGCGCCACAGGTCGTACACCGGCTTGATCGCCACGAAAAAGCTCTCGTATTGCTCGTCCACCACATCGATGAACACATACTCGTGGTCGCGAATGGCCTGCACGCGCAGCAAAAAGGGATCGTTTTCCGCCGGCAGGCGGGAGTAGCCGTAGCGGCCGGTTTCGGCAAGCGTCAGATAGGGCTCGAACACGTCCGGCGCCAGAGTGGCGGCGTAACGCAGGGTAGCCACGGCCCTGATTTCATTCACTTCAGCGGCGGTCAATGTTGCATAGAACGCCGCCAGGTCGTTGCCGATGTCCGTGTACAGGTACAGGAAGGGATCGGTGAGCACCGGCTGGTTCAGCGAGACGCTGTCCACCGCCACGCGGGTGTAGGTCTGGTCTAACCAGGTGCGTCCGGTGGCATCGACGGCCCTGAATGCCAGGGACAGAGTGCTGCCGTCGGAGTCGAGGATTGAGGCTGCGATCTGCACTTCGGCGCCGGTATCGGCATCCGGCAGCAGGCGCACCGCGCCCCACTGGCCGCTTTCCTCCAGCATGAGTTTGAGGAAAGAGGGCAGGTAGCGGGCCTCGGCCTGGCGTACGGCGGGATAGATCTGGCGGGTCTGCTGCTCGCGGCTGTCCTCGGGCAGGTTCATGGCGAAGGCACTGATGCTGATATCCAGCAGGGGTTTTTCCTCGCCGGCGGATTGCGCCTGCACTTGCCCGGCACACAAGCATAAGAAAAAAGTGACGAGAATCCGCATCAGTTGGTTCCCTGCGGCGCCCGACGGCAGACATTGTTGCGGGTGAGGGTGAGGATGCAGTCGACATCGCTTTCAGGAATGTCGTAGCGGCGATAGTAGTTGCTGATCGTCAATGGCGTGGACACCATGGCGGAAGTGACGGTGGTGGTGATGTTCAGCTGTCTGCCATTGGGCGCCAGCGTGACCTGGTAGAAGATGCTGAGGCCGTCCTGCAGGTCGAGCTGGAACAGCAGCTGTTCGCCGTTCCAGCCGCACTGTTCGGTGCCAAAGGGAGTTTGCGTCACGGCGGTCTGGCGGCTGAAGAATTCGCAGAACAGGGCGAAGTCGTCCTCGCGGTCGATGCGGATGCGGGCGCGGTCCTGTTCGATCTGCAGCAGCGGCATGCGGGTGATCTCTTCCGTGAAGCGTGCGAGCCCGACGATGGTTTCCATGGAGCCGCCGACGGAAGGACCGCCGCCGAAGGTGGTGCCGCGGTTGAGGCCGTCAGCCTGCTGCCTGTAGGTGCGCTGGATGTCCGACATGTACAGGTTGAACTCGGTCTGGAAATCGTCGCTGAGCTGGTAGTCCTTTTCCCAGTTGCCGGACATGTCGACGACATTGAATTCAACCTCCTCGTTGATGCGGGAAGGCTCGGCGGTCTGGCAGCCGGCCAGCAGCAGGGCAGCCAGGCAAGCGGTGAGGGCAGGTTGAATGTTGACCGTTATCAAGTCGGGAACCGGAAGTTCTGGTTTAATGTAAGGATAAGCCGGGTTCGAGTTGCCTAGCATACGCAAATTGAATTGCGCGGGACAGGCGCAATATAAGGTAAAGGAACCTGTCTAATCCACCATGCCGTTGACCGCAGACAGTATGCAAAATATCCATGAATTTCCGCTGAATCCTGAGGCAATCCGGGTACTTAGCTGGAATATCCAGAAGCAGTCGCGCCCGCAGCTGAGCGCCGACCTGGCGGGTTTTTGCCGGGAAATCGACCTGGCCCTGCTGCAGGAAGTCCACGTCGAGGGCAATCACCTGCAGCATTTTCACGACGGCTGGCACCGCAGTTTCGCCCCGGGTTTCAGCCTGCCCAGGCGTACTACCGGCGTGATGACGCTGTCGGTTTCCGGCCACTTGCAGCACGATCGCTTCTGCCATCCCGAACCGATCCTGAGGACGCTGAAGGCGGCCAATGCCACCATGCATGCCCTGGCGGGCATGGACGAGCCGCTGCTGGTGGTCAACCTGCACGCGGTCAACTTCAGCTTCGGCATGCAGGCCTACAGGCGCCAGCTGCACGACCTGCTGCAATGCGTGGATCGCCACGAGGGGCCGGTGATCTTTGCGGGAGACTTCAATGCCTGGCACAACATGCGCGTGCAGTTGCTGGACGAGATCGCCTCGCACCGGGGGCTCAAAGAAGTGCCGTTCGCGGTGGATCACCGCATGCAGATTTTCGGCAAGCCGCTGGATTACATGTTCATCCGCGACCTGAAAGTGCTCGAGGCACGCACCCTGGCCTCACGGGGTTCGGACCACAATCCGCTCCTGGCCACCCTGGGCCTGTAAGGCGCAAAGCGATCCTTACAGGCTTTTCGCCGTCGCCACCACGTCAGACCAGTCGGGACGCACCCGGAAATTCTCTTCGGCAAACTTGGCCAGGATGGTGCCGTCCGGACTGATCAGCATGATGCCCGGCCGGGGAACGCCGTAGGCGAAATGCCCGGGTTCGTAATCCGTGTTGAGGATGTTGAAGGCATTCACGTGCTTGATGGCCTCATCGTGCAGCAGGGTGAAGGTGATGTCCTGGTCTTCCTCGACCAGCTTGAGGGTTTCCACCGGGTCATAGGTGATGACGGCGATGTTGAAGCCGGCTTCGCGGAACGATTCCACCACATCCTGAAGACCGATCACCTGGGCCTTGCAGTAGGGACACCAGTCGAGTGAGCGGTTAAAGGCCAGCAGCAGGCCTTTCTCCCCGGCCAGTGTGGCCAGGGTCTGGATATTGCCGTTCTGGTCGGGCGCTTCCAGCAGCGGAATGGACGCCCCCACCGGGTAGTCGGGCGCCCAGTCGAACATCTGCGCCTGGACGGGCAGCCAGGCGGTGGCCAGCAGCACAATGAGTATTCGGGTGATTCGTTGCATGCAATATCTCCGGGTTGTCGGTAGTGACTATGCGTTGCTCCAGGGAAGTGATCAAGGGGATGGCGGATTTCTTTCAGTATGCCGGTTTATGCGCTACTGCGGTGCGGGATTCTTGAGAAAAATTTACAACCCGGCGGGCCAGGACCTGGTCAATTGCTGGCCTGATGTTGGTGCAATATCAGGGGTAATAGGCAATAAATCCAATAGTTTTATGCACATAGGATAGTCTCGTAATACTGCGTCTTAACAAATATTAATAACTCGTGAATTTTCCCGCGAATAAATAGTAACATATTGAAAAATATGGAATTATTAAATGCCAGGTTTCAGAATGACGGGTCTAAATCCGCGCGGGCGGAATACCCCAGGCTTTATCCGGTTATTTCCTGCACAGATTTATCCACAGGATCGGCAGTTACTCACTGCTGTGGATAACTTTTCGCGCCTTTTGTGCATTGGGCTGGCCTGATGAATCCCCTACAATGCTCCCCACCTGGCGATTTTGGAGTCCGGCATGCGCAATTCCCATGAAATTTCCCTGGCCGTTCGGGACTATGAATGCGACCTGCAGGGCGTGGTCAACAATGCCGTATACATGAATTATCTCGAGCATGCGCGCCACGAGTTCCTGAAGGATCGCGGCATCGATTTTGCCGAAGTCACCCGGCAGGGCATCCACCTGGTGGTAGTGCGGGCCGAGCTGGATTTCAGGGCCTCGCTGACCAGCGGCGATAGTTTCACCGTGCAGACCCGGTTCGAGAGGGACGGGCGCCTGCGCATCGTTTTTCACCAGCAGATCTGTCGCGCCAGCGACGGCAAGGTCATGCTGGAAGGCCGCATAACCGCCGCCTCCCTGAATGAAAAGGGGCGTCCGTTCGTCCCGGAAGACCTCCTGGCCCGCCTGGCCTGAAAATAATTCACCCGCCTTAACCCTTTTTCCCGATTGTCCCGTTTACGGGGTGGAAGCATGTATTTCCACAACCCGAAAGGATGACAATCATGAACAAGCCCGTAATCAGTACCACCTGCCTGACCGTACTCAGCCTCAGCATTCTCAGCGCCTGCAGCACCGGCGGCAGTGACAGGGATGCCGAAACCGACCTGATATCCGTTAACAGCAACCCGCAGGCACCGGCCGAGGTTGCCCTCGTCGATGAGGCCCGTCCCCGACTGGCCAATGCAGCGCCTTCCCGGGTGGTGGCCGACATGGCCGCCACCGGCGCCAGCCAACAGGCGCTTGAGGAGGTGTCGGTGTCGGCCCGCCAGGTTGCCGGCCTGTCCGCCAACCTGGTCCGGCATATACCCCAGGATCGTGAGAACTATGCGAGCCTGGAAGACAACCGCATCAGGTCCGTCGCTGACGAGCCTGTCTCCACCTTCAGTATCGATGTCGATACGGCCTCGTACAGCAACGTGCGCCGGTTTATCAACGAAGGCCGCCTGCCGCCCGCCGATGCCGTACGTACCGAGGAACTGGTGAACTACTTTGCCTATGACTACCCGCGGATCAGCGACGACGGCGCACCCTTTACGGTCTATTCCGAGATCAGCGCCAGCCCCTGGTCGCCGGGCAAGCATCTGTTGCATATCGGCCTGCAGGCGGTGGATGCCAGGCAGGTGGAGGACGCCCCTGCCAACCTGGTGTTCCTGGTGGATGTGTCGGGTTCCATGAACAGCCCGGACAAACTGGGCCTGCTGCAGGCATCCCTGAAGCTGCTGACCAAACAGCTCGACGAGCATGACCGCGTTTCCCTGGTGGTCTATGCCGGCGCCTCCGGTGTGGTGCTCGAGCCCACGGCCGGCAACGAGGAGCACAAGATCTTCGATGCGCTGGAAAGGCTCAGCGCAGGCGGCAGCACCAACGGCGCCGCCGGCATCGAACTGGCCTACCAGCTGGCCAGGCAGGCGTATATCGACGGCGGCATCAATCGCGTCATCCTGGCCACCGACGGCGACTTCAATGTCGGGCTGGCCGATGTCGACAAGCTGAAGGCGCTGATCGCCGGGAAACGCAAGACCGGCATCAGCCTGACCACGCTGGGTTTCGGCACCGGCAACATCAACGACCACCTGATGGAGCAGCTGGCGGACAACGGTAACGGCAACTATGCCTACATCGACACGCTGAACGAGGCGCGCAAGGTGCTGGTGGATGAAATGTCGTCCACGCTGAGGACGGTGGCCAAGGACGTGAAGGTGCAGATCGAGTTCAATCCGGCCGTGGTGGCCGAATACCGGCTCGTGGGCTACGAAAATCGCCTGCTCAACCGCGAGGATTTCAATAATGACAGGATCGATGCGGGCGAGATCGGTGCCGGCCACACGGTCACCGCCCTCTACGAGATCAGCCTGGCGGGCTCCGGTTCACTCAGTGTTGACCCTTTGCGCTACAACGGCAACCAGCGCGAGACGGTGGAGCTGGCCGCAGATGCTGCCGAATTCGCCTTTCTGAAACTGCGCTACAAGGCGCCGGAAGGGGACACCAGTACGCTGATCGAACGCCCGCTGCTGGTGGGGGACATCCGCGAGTCCATCGAGGAAACCTCCGCCGACTACCGCTTCTCCGCGGCCGTGGCGGGATTCGCCCAGCTCCTGAAACAGGACTCAAGCCTCGGCAGTTTCAGCTACGACGACGTACTGGTGCTGGCCCAGCCGGCCCGGGGCGATGACGCCTTCGGCTACCGGGCCGAGTTCATCAACCTGGTGCGCACCGCCAGCGCGTTGAATTGAAAAAGGCCATAATGCCGGATCACGCCCTTCGGGCTCTTCCGGCCTACATATGGATCGATTTTTTGTAGGCCGGAAGAGGCGCATGGCGCCGTCATCCGGCAATGCATTCTGAATGAAAGTGCTAAACTCCACACATGCAACTGTTCAACATCGCCGATAGAAGGGACCCCGACGCGCAGCTCATGCTGGCGTATGGTCGCGGTGATGCAAAGGCGTTCGAGCAGCTGTATGTGAAGTACAAGGATCCGCTGTACCGCTTCTTCCTGCGCCAGTGCGGCAACCGCGCGCTGGCGGAGGAGCTGTACCAGGATGTGTGGGTGCGCGTGATCGATGCCCGCCAGCGCTACGCGGTGAAGGCGAAGTTCAGCACCTGGCTGTACCGCATCGCCCACAACATCCTGACAGACCACTACCGCAAACCGGTGGAGGAAGCATTGCCGGAAGCGGATGCCGTCCCGTCGTCTCGGGCGGACGATCCGGAAACGGTGCTCGGCGGCCAGGAAAAACTGGCGCGCTACCAGGCCATGCTGAGGGCGCTGCCCGATGAACAGCGGGCAGTGTTCCTGTTGAAGGAAGAGGCCGGCATGAGCCTCGAGGATATCGCCGCTACCACGGGCGAGAATTTCGAAACCATCAAAAGCCGCCTGCGTTATGCGGTTGGCAAACTGAAACAGGCGCTCGCAGAGCCCGAAGAAGATGAAAGACAACGACGACCACAAGCTGTCTGACGACGAACTGGCCGATTACCTGGCGGGCAGGGATGCTGCCTCGGCATCCTACCGGCTGCTCGACCAGGAAACCCCGCCCCCGGCACTGGATGCCCGCATTCTTGCCAGGGCGCGCGAGAGCGTGGAAAACAGCAAACCGGATTTTTCAAGGGACGTGTTCATCCGCCCCTATGCGACGGCCGCGACCGTGCTGGTGTGCCTGGGGATCACTTTCCTGCTGGTCAACCAGCCCGACATGCCGTCACCGGCCGATACGGGCATCCAGGCCGAGCGCCTGCAGCGAGCTGCAGAGCCTCAGCAGCAGGTCGCAGAAAGCGCCCGCGAACTGGACGCTATTGCCGAACAAGCCCAGGCGCCCACAGAGGCGCCTGCCAGGCAGCGACAGGAACTCACCAATGCCACGGCCAGCACGGCCGCCGCGCCGGCGCTAAACGCCAACCAGGAACTGCGCCTGGCCGATGCGGCCGCGGACACCGTCGTGCAGGACTTTGCCGCGGGTGCGGCGGTCAGTGCCGAACTGGAGGAGATCGTGGTCTCTGCGGCTCAACTTGCCCCGGCCGACTTCCGCAATGACCGCGAGGCGTGGCTGCGGGAGATCGCCCGGTTGCGCGAAACCGGGGATACCGGGGCGGCCGAAACCGAGGCGAACCTGTTCCTGGCGCGCTATCCTGACGCCGATCTGGAAGCCGAACTGGCCGCCCTCGCAAACCCGTAAAATCCATTTTGACGCGCCGTGGGCTCGGGGTTATCCTTCACGCCCATAAAAAGGAGGCCCCATGGCGTTACCCAAGATTGGCAGCAAGGCACCGGCTTTCACCCTCCAGGATCAGAGCGGTGACAAGCACAGCCTGAAGGATTATTCGGGCAGTACCGTGGTGCTGTATTTCTATCCCAAGGCGATGACACCCGGCTGCACCGTGCAGGCCTGCGGCATCCGCGACAGCGAAAAGGCCCTGAAGAAAATGGGCGTGAAAGTGCTGGGCGTGAGCATCGATGCGTATCCCCGCCTGGCCAAGTTTGCCGAGCGGGACAACCTCAACTTCACCCTGCTTTCTGATGAGGACCACAAGGTGGCCGACAAGTACGGTGTCTGGGGGCTGAAAAAATTCATGGGCCGGGAATTTATGGGCCTGAAACGCACCACCTTCATCATCGACACGGAAGGCAAGGTGCGTCACATCATGGAAAAGGTGAACACCAAGACTCACCATGATGATGTCATGAAGTGGATCAAGGATAATCTTTCCTGAGTTCGTATTACCTGACAACTGTGTAGCACAGAAGGTTGGTTTGCGTCATGAAACTGTTCTGCAAGCAATATTCTGAAGAAGGAGAGCCGCTGGTCATCCTGCATGGCCTGTTTGGCAACCAGGGCAACTGGGGCCTGCATGCCAAGGTTTTTGCCAATACCTTCAAGGTATACGGCATGGACCAGCGCAACCATGGCCGCTCCGAGTGGGAAGATGCCATGTCCTACGACCTGCTGGCCGCGGATGTGCGTGACACCATGCGATTGCACGGCATCGGCCGCGCCAGCTTCATCGGTCATTCCATGGGCGGCAAGACCGCCATGCAACTGGCCCTGACATGGCCCAACCTGGTCAAGAAGCTGGTGATCGTGGATATAGCGCCGTCAAAATACGAACCTCATCATGAAGAAATCCTTGCCGGGTTGAAGGCGCTTAACCTGGATCTCATAGACGGCAGGCAGGATGCGGATGAGATACTGTCCGAATATATTGCGGAAAAAAGCATACGGGATTTCCTGCTGGCCAATCTGGTCAGAGACGATCTGGGCAGCTACACCTGGCGCATGAACCTGGACGCCATCCGCAAGCATTACAACAACCTGATCGACAATGTGCCGGCCGATGCCGTCTTCGAGGGTGAAGTGCTGTTCCTGAAAGGGGGCAAGTCGAACTACATTCTCAAGAAAAACGAAAAGGATATTCTTAAACGCTTCCCCAACGCGACCATCACTCCCATTCCCGGCGCCGGCCACTGGTTGCACAGCGAAGAGCCGGAACTGTTCCAGTCCATCGTCTACAAGTTTCTCAAGGATTAAATATTCTTATGCATTTATCTGCACCGCGCTGGTAGCGTCGCGAGCGATGGCAGGTCGAGGCAAAAAATTTTTCAGAGCCGGGAGTTTGCATATGGCAAATGACCGCTTTGGAAAATTTTTTTAACGAAGAGATGTCGAGCGGAGTAGCTACTGAAGTCTACAATTCTTGGAGAACTGCGATTTCAGGAATTCCATCTGGTCAGCGCGTATACGTTTCGAATTCACGAGCGCGAGATATTCGGCGGGGTTGGGTTCGTAAGGCAGCGCCAGCAACTCCATGTGTGCTTCTTCGGGCGTGCGATCCTGCTTGAAATGATTGCAGCGCCGGCAGGCAGCGACCACGTTGATCCAGGTGTTGGAGCCGCCGCGCGAAGTCGGAATGATGTGATCGCAGCTCAAATCCTTGTCCATGAATTCCTTGCCGCAGTACATGCACAGGTTCTGGTCGCGACGGAACAGGATGCGGTTGCTCAGCGCCGGAATTTTCGGCTGGACGTGGTGCAGCTCGCCGGCACAGGCCACGATGCTGTGCAGTTCGATACAGGATTGTTCACCGGTCAGGCGCGAGGTGCCGCCATGGATCTTGCGGATGGTGTCGCCAAGGGTCCAGGTGATGAGTTCTCTTGCGTAGAGGGTAGTGGCTTCCTGCCAGGTGAGCCACTCGATGGGGTGACCAGCAATGTTGAGTCTTAGAATGTGGGCGTGACTGTCGTGTAATTCCATATAGCAACTGCTTATTTACGGCGCTAAATTACGGCATTAATGAACAGCAGGCGTGCCTAATTCACGGCTGACTGTAGCCATAAAAAACAGGCGCGTCAATAACCCCTGCTAAATTTAACCGATTGTTTATAAAGCGAATTGCTTGCCCGGTCAGTGCGATGCGTCAGCCTTTTTCGAGCAGTGCTATCAACGAGGAAGTGTCCCAGCGATTGCCGCCCATCTCCTGCACTTTGGCGTAGTAGCCGTCCACGATTTTGGTGATGGGAAGCGTGGCGCCGTTCTTGCCGGCTTCTTCCATGGCAATGCCGAGATCCTTGCGCATCCAGTCCACCGCGAATCCGAATTCGAATTCATTGTTCATCATGGTCTTGTACCGGTTTTCCATCTGCCAGGACTGTGCGGCCCCTTTGCTGATGACGTCGATGACTTTTTCCACATCGAGGCCGGCATGCTTGGCAAAGTGGATTCCCTCGGACAGGGCCTGGACAAGACCGGCGATGCAGATCTGGTTGACCATCTTGGTGAGTTGGCCGTAGCCGGAGGGGCCGAGCAATTTGACACTGGCGGCAAAACTTTCGATCACGGGCCTGGCCTTGTCGAAGGCGGCCTGGTCGCCGCCGCACATGACGGTGAGTTTGCCATTCTCGGCGCCGGCCTGCCCGCCGGACACCGGAGCATCGATAAAGCCGAAACCTTTTTCGGCAGCGGCAGCACTCAATTCGCGGGCCACGATAGCGGAGGTGGTGGTGTTGTCGATGAATACTGCACCGGCCCTGACTGACTGGAACGCACCATGCTCTCCGATGGTGACTTCGCGCAGGTCGTCGTCGTTGCCGACGCAGGAGAAAATATAATCGGCGCCTTCCGCCGCTTCGGCAGGCGTGGCTGCCGAGTCACCCTTGAATTTCTCCAGCCACTGCGTTGCCTTGGCCTGGGTGCGGTTGTAGACGGTGACCGAGTGCCCGGCGTTGGCGAGATGGCCGGCCATGGGAAAACCCATGACACCGAGACCGATGAAAGCGACTTTGCAACTCATTTGGAAATCCTGGTGCGAATGAAATGACGAGGGGCAAGCATACTAAATCAGAGGCAAGAGGCAAGAGGCAATAGACAAGAGACAAGAGGCAAGAGACAAGAGGTAAGGGCCGAGAGGTATTTTTTGTCTCTCACCTCTTAACTCTTGTCTCTGCTCCCCCCTTTGGTAAGCTATCGCTCAAGAATAATGAGAAGGAGGAGCGTATGTCTGACTGGCTTGAAGGCAAGGTCATTGAAAACATTCACTGGCATGACAGTCTCTTCTCCCTGAAAATCGATGCCGATATCGATCCTTTTACTGCCGGGCAGTTCGCCAGCCTGGCGCTGGAAATAAACGGCGAGCGTGTCGCCAGGCCGTATTCCTTCCTGAGTTCCCCGCACGAAAAACCCCTCGAATTCTTTTTCTACACGGCCACGGGCGGCGTGCTCTCGAATGCGCTGTTCGTACTGAAGCCGGGTGACACGGTGCTGGTGAAAAATCCCGCCAACGGCTTTTTCACGCTGAACGAAGTACCAGGGTCGCGCGATCTGTGGATGATCGGCACGGGCACTGGCATCGCACCTTTCCTGTCCATCCTGAAAACTGACGAGCCCTGGAGCAAATACGAAAACCTGGTGCTGGTGCAGGGTGTGCGGTCCAGTAACGACCTGCAATACCAGGATGTCATCGCAGGGTTCACTGACAAGTATGGTGATCGTTTCCGCTTCCAGCCTTTCATCAGCCGTGAGGCGGTGCCGGGCGCGATACAGGGCCGGATACCGGCATCCATCGAGGACGGCAGCCTGGAGAAGGCGGTCAACCTGGAGCTGTCGGCCGCGCACTCGCAGGTCATGCTGTGCGGCAACCCGGACATGGTCAAGGATGCCGTGGAACTCCTCAAGGCGCGCGGGTTAGAGAAAAACCTGCGCCGCAAGCCCGGGCAGATCACGACGGAAAACTACTGGTAAACCCGGGGGCCTCCCCTGCGTCTGACCAGGCGGGAGGAGCGGGTTAGGCCAGGATTGAAATTTCCGCTACAATCCCCACTCTTTATTCCTACCGGAATACCTCCCGGAAATGACGTTTCCGGCCCTGTTAATAGCGAATTCTGGAGCAGGCATGCACATTCACATGCAGTCCATCATGCAAAACGCACTAAAGAGTCTGGCAGCAGCAATGCTGGTGATTTCTTTTTCCGCATCGGCGCAGGTATCCAGCCGTCCCGAAGAGCTCGGCTGTGTCAGCGGCGATTGTGTCACGGGCAAGGGTACGCTGGTCGAAGAGACCGAGCGCGGCCTGCGCTCCTATCGCGGCGATTTCCTCAATGGTGAATTCCACGGCTATGGCCGCCTGACCTATTTCGATGAAGGCGAGTATTACAAGGGGCGGTTCCTGAACGGCAAGAAACACGGCCGCGGCACGCTCTGGGACAAGGAAGGCAATGTCTACATGGGTGAGTGGCGCAACGATCGTCGCAATGGCATGGGTGTTCAGGCATTCAAGGTGGCAGACTGGAGCGAAGACAAGTACACCGAGACGTGGTTGCGGGAAAATACCGAAAACTACTACGGCGAATTCCAGAACGACGTCTTTTACGGCGAAGGCACCTATCGCTGGGCTGACGGCACCAAGTACGTGGGCTCCTGGGCGGCCAACAAGAAACATGGCCGCGGCTACTTCGATCACGGTACCGGCCTGAAGGCCTGGCGCACGTTTGAATTCGACGAACGCGTGTACGACGAGCGGTTCGAGCTCTGAGTTCAGCCTGCCCATGAGCATCGAAAACTTCAGGCGCGAATACACTGCCGGCGGCCTGAAGCGGGAAGACCTGCAGGCCGACCCGCTGGCCCAGTTCCGTCTCTGGCTCGACCAGACCATTGCCTCGGGCCTGGGCGATCCCACTGCCATGGTTGTGGGCACCGTAGCTCCCGACGGCCAGCCCTCCCAACGCATTGTGCTGCTCAAGCATTACGATGACAGCGGATTTATCTTCTATACCAACTACGGCAGCCGCAAGGCACAGGAAATCGAAGGCAACGACAGGGTCAGCCTGCTGTTTCCCTGGAATGCTCTCGACCGGCAGGTGAAAGTATGCGGCCGTGCTGAAAAGATACCCGCCGCCGAATCGCTCAGGTATTTCCTCTCGCGTCCCCGCGACAGCCAGCTCGCCGCCTGGGCATCGGATCAGAGCCGCAAGATTTCCTCCCGCGATTTCCTCATGACCCAGCTTGCCCACATGAAGCAGAAATATGCCGAAGGCGAAGTGCCGCTGCCGGACTTCTGGGGCGGCATCCGGGTCATCCCCCACGAGATCGAGTTCTGGCAGGGCGGCGAGCACCGCCTCCATGATCGGTTTGTCTACGAACTGCAGGGCGACAGGTCCTGGAACATTCACCGGCTCGCACCCTGATAGAGGCAAGAGGCAAGAGGTAAGGCGTCTTGGCGCTTACCTCTGCGTTTCAGATAATTTCTTAAAGTGACGTTGCCGCCTGAATTCTGTAGAATTTCCTGATTCTCGGGGCAGGGTGCAATTCCCTACCGGCGGTAATACAGGCAAGCCTGTTCAGCCCGCGAGCGCTCACCTGGTTTGGTGAGGTCAGCAGATTCGGTGCGAATCCGAAGCCGACGGTGACAGTCCGGATGAGAGAGAATTCACGCATGGAGACATGCAGCGTCCTGCTGTGTGCTTCCAGCGCGTTTTCCCTGTCAGCCATGCTCCGTTTCAAAGCAGTAAGGAGCAACGCATGAGCAACAACCGACCCCGCATCGCCTTCATCCAGTCCTGCTGGCATGAGGATATCGTTGGCCAGGCACGTCTCGGCTTCGCCGACCAGCTGGAAGCGCTGGGCGTCAACGCCGACGTGGATTACTTTCGTGTTCCTGGTGCCTTTGAGATTCCCCTGAAGTGCAAGCAGCTGCTCGGGCAGGGTGACTACGACCTGGCGGTTGGCGCAGGTTTCGTTGTGGATGGCGGCATCTATCGCCACGAATTCGTGGCACAGGCGGTGGTCAGTGCGTTGATGCAGATCCAGCTTGAACTGGGTTTGCCGGTGCTATCGGTCGTGCTGACGCCGAAAGAAACCTGGCAGGATGCGCATCATGCATTTTTCTTCGAGCACTTGCTGACCAAGGGCAGGGAAGCGGCGGAGGTCGCAGCTTCCCTGCTCAAGTCGCCAGTTTCCAGTCGCCAGTCTCCAGAATTACGCGCAACGTCCAAATAAGAGCCGGGAATTGCGTATGCGCATAAAGATCCTGTGCTGACCCCTGCAATGAATGACTGATCCTGTTTTTGACTGGTGACTGGTGACT
>CAZVSC010000015.1:22973-39994 GCA_964629325.1 uncultured Enterobacteriaceae bacterium | reverse complement strand
TGACTGGTGACTGGTGACTAAGGTAATACGTACCACAGCAGCGCCGGCAGCATGACGAAGGACATCAGTGTCGAGATAACGACAGTTGCCGCCACTTCTTCCGGCTGGCGGTCATAGCGCAGGGCAAAAAGATACGCGAATACCGCGATCGGCATCGTGCACTCGATGATCAGGATGCCGCGAGCCGCTCCCTCCATACCCATCAGCGTGGCGATGGCATTGCCGGTGATGAAGCCAAGGCCAAGACGCAGCACAGACAGTGAAACGCTGCGCCTGAAGCTGGTGATCTTGAATCTTCCCAGCGAAACACCCAGCGCGATCAGCATCAGCGGAATGGTCAGCCCGCCGATCAGGTCCGTGGTGTTGTACAGCCACGCGGGCGCCCTGATACCGGCAAACATCAGCGCGACCGTGACGATGACCGTCCAGAACATGGGGTTGCGCATCAGTTCGCTGAACGACAGCTTGCCCGATGAAATGGCCATGCCCACCGTGAAGCCGAACATGATGTTGACGGTGAAATAGGTCAGGCCCAGGGCGAGACCTTCGTCGCCGAAGGCGAGCAGGCACAAAGGCAGCCCCATGTTGCCCACGTTGGCAAAGATCTGGCCGGGCAGATAGCAGCGCTGGTCGAGCTTGAACAACTTCAGCACCACGAACCCGACCACGCCGAAGATCACCATGGTGATGAAGGCGGCGCCGGCCATGGTCAGGAAGGCCGAGCGCGACAGCTCTATGTCCATGAATGTGGAGAAGATCAGGCAGGGTGCGCCCACGTTCATGACCAGGGTGGAGACAAAGCCCGTTTCGAAGGGCACGCCTTTCCTGACCCACGTATATCCGATCAGGGCGCAGATGAAGACCGGGGCGATGATGGAGAAGATGTCGTACAGCATCGGGACCTGCGCTTACTTCTCTTGCCAGGCGGGCAGTTTCCTTGCCGCCAGCTTCTTCTGCAGGCGTGCGTAATCCGGCAGACCGTTGAGATAGGGCGGATAGTCCTCGCCCAGGATCAGCGGGGCAAAGTATTCCCGCGCTGCGGCAGTAATACCAAAGCCGTCTGCCGTGATGAAGTCGCGCGGCATTTTCTTTTCCACGTTGGCGACATCGCCGAGGTTGGCTTCGCCGATATGCCATTTATAGGGGACCGAACTTTCCCGCACGATGGTGGGCATCACTGCGTTCTTGCCGGCAACGGCGAATTCAACGGCGGCCTTGCCCATGGCGTAGGCCTGTTCCACGTCGGTTCCCGAGGCTATGTGGCGCGCGGCACGCTGCAGGTAATCAGACACCGCCCAGTGATACTTGTAGCCCAGCTCATCCTTTACCATGTTGGCCAGGGTCGGCGCCACGCCGCCCAGCTGGGCATGGCCGAAGGCGTCGCGGGTGCCCTGGTCGGCGAGGAAGGTGCCGTCCTCGTAGTGCGCACCTTCGGAAACCACTATGGCGCAGTAACCGTACTTGTCGACGCTGCTTTTCACCTTGGCCAGGAAGGCGGTCTTGTCGAACGGGATTTCCGGGAACACGATGACATGCGGAGCGTCACCTTCCTGTTCGGCGGCGAGCCCGGCGGCGCCGGCGATCCAGCCGGCATGGCGGCCCATCACTTCCAGCACGAAAACCTTGGTGGAGCTTTCACACATGGAAGCGACATCGAGGCCAGCCTCGCGGATGGACACGGCAACGTACTTGGCGACCGAGCCAAATCCCGGGCAGTTGTCGGTGATAGGCAGGTCGTTGTCCACCGTCTTGGGAATGCCGATGCAGGTGATCGGGTAATCCATGGACTTGCTGAACTGGCTGACCTTGTTGGCGGTATCCTGGGAATCACCGCCGCCGTTGTAGAAGAAGTAGCCGATTGCATGGGCCTTGAACACCTCGATGAGGCGTTCGTATTCGGCACGGTTCTCATCGATGCCCTTGAGCTTGTAGCGGCAGGAGCCGAAGGCGCCTGAAGGGGTGTGGCGCAGCGCGGCTATGGCATCGACGGATTCCAGGCTGGTGTCGATGAGTTCCTCGCGCAGGGCGCCGATGATGCCGTTGCGGCCAGCATACACCTTGCCGAGGCCGGGAAATGCACGTGCCGTTTCGATGACGCCACAGGCACTGGCATTGATGACGGCGGTGACACCGCCCGACTGGGCATAAAATATATTGTTGCCTGACATGGGGAGCTCCTGAAGACAAGCGAACTATTCTACTGAATTGTGGCGGCCGGAAACAGGATTGCCGTAGCTGCTACGCTCGGCCATGCGGCGTTAAAAGATTTTCCGGGGTCAGGGACCGTACTACAGTACCGTGCCCGACCTCCATAAAATCTTTTGCCTAGCCTGGCCATCGTTCGCGACGCTACCAGCGCCACGCCTTGTTGGGCGTTCTGCAAGGCGAACGCCCGGGTGAACGGTGTTCACCCAGGGTATGTAATCCGTATTGGTGTCCAGTCTCGATTCATATATTTCAAATAGATTGCATCTGGTCAATTTGAGACAATCGGCGTCCATGCATATACACATTCTGGGCATTTGCGGTACTTTTATGGGCTCCCTGGCCGTTCTGGCCAAGGAACTGGGATATAAAGTGACCGGGTCGGACCAGAACGTGTATCCGCCCATGAGCACGCAACTGGAAGAGCAGGGTATCGTACTTTCCCAGGGCTACGATCCCGCCCACTTCACCACGCCCGGCAACATCCCCGACCTGGTCGTCATCGGCAATACCTGTTCGCGCGGCAATCCGTCCGTGGAATACCTGCTGGAGCATAACCTGCCCTATACCTCCGGCCCGCAGTGGCTTTCCGAGCATGTGCTGCAGGGCCGCTGGGTGCTGGCGGTAGCCGGCACACATGGCAAGACCACGACCACCAGCATGTTGACCTGGATCCTCGAGTACGCCGGCCTGGAGCCGGGTTATCTGGTCGGCGGCGTGCCGAAGAATTTTTCCTGCTCCGCACGCCTGGGCAGGCAGCCCTATTTCGTCATCGAGGCGGACGAATACGACAGCGCGTTCTTCGACAAGCGTTCCAAGTTCATCCATTACCATGCCAGGACTGCCATCCTTGGCAACCTCGAATTCGATCATGCCGACATCTTCCCGGACCTCGGTGCCATCCAGACCCAGTTCCACCACCTGATGAAAACCATTCCGCGCAATGGCCTCGTTATTTCACCGGCGGGCAACGAAAACCTGGCTGCCGTGTTCAGCCGGGGCGTCTGGAGCGACCAGACCTTTTTCTCGCTGGACGGTGCCGGCGACGCCCGCTGGCAGGTGGAGCGTCTCGACAGCCAGGGCTCGCATTACCGAGTGACCAACGGCGATGACAACGCAGAGGTCGCATGGTCGCTGCTGGGCGATCACAACATGCAGAACGGAGTGGCAGCCCTGGTTGCCGCAGCCCATGCCGGCGTCAGCCTGGCCAAAGGCTGCGAGGCCCTGTCGGCCTTCGAAGGGGTGAAGCGGCGCCTGGAGCTGCTGGGCGAATACGGCGGTGTGAAACTGTATGACGATTTCGCCCATCACCCTACCGCCATCAAGACCACGCTGGACGGTTTCCGCGCCCGCCTCACTGGAAGCGGCGAACAGGGCCGGCTTCTGTGCGTGATCGAGGCCCGGTCAAACACCATGAAAATGGGTTACCATCAACACACCCTGGCAGCATCCCTGTCAGGTGCAGACCTGGTGATCTGGTACAAGTCGGAAGCCACGCGTCTGGATCTCGATGCCATAGGCAGGGAGGCGGCAACGGATTTTCGCAGTTACGCTTCCACCGATGAGATCATCGATGCGGTTGTCAGCGAAGCCATTCCCGGCGACCATGTCGTCATCATGAGCAACGGCGGTTTCGAGGGGATACACCAACGCCTTGCCGAAGCGCTAAAGAGCAGGGGATAAAGGATAAAAGATAAAGGATAAAAGCAGGCGGGTTCAGGTGGGACCGGAAGTTTACCCCTTTTATCCTTTATCTTTTATCTTTTATCTTCCGGATAGTATCGTTAATACAAGCCAACAACATAATGCTGGAGAGAATTGTTGGAAACAATCCCGCTTTTTCCGCTGAATTCCATTCTGTTTCCCAAGGGACGGATATCACTGCAGATCTTCGAATCGCGTTACGTGGACATGATTCGCCAGTGCTTGAAGGACCAGACCGGGTTCGGCGTGGTGCTCATTGAAACCGGCAGCGAGGTGGCGCGACCCGGTCAGAAGCTGGATATCCACCGCATCGGCACCTACAGCAACGTGGTGGACTGGAACCAGCTGCCCAACGGCCTGCTCGGCATCACGGTGGAGGGTCACACCACCTTCAAGATCATCGAATCCTGGCGCGAGGGCAACGACCTGTGCAAGGCCGAGGTGGTGTTCCGGGAATTCGATTCCGTGGATTCCGATCCCGTCGACGTGGGCGAGCAGTTCCGCGAGTATGTCGACCTGCTGCAGGGGCTGTCGAAGCATCCCGCCATCGAGGAGCTCAAGCTCGACATCAGTTTCGAGAACCTGCGGGAGATCGCCTGGCGCCTGAGTGAACTGCTGCCCATATCCAATCGCGACAAGCAGGCCCTGCTCGAGCTGTCCGATCCCTTCGACCGGCTGGAGCAGATCGAGCTGTATATCAGCGCCATCAACCAGCAGGATAATCGCGGCACCTGACGCGCACATTCGCCCGCGGTTGGCATTCGGCGGCGCGTTTCTTCATAATCGGCACTTTTTGGAGGACAAGCCATGCTCGAAGCACTCATGAATCCAGGCCAGATGACCCAGGACCAGTGGATGATCGTGGGCATTCTCGCCTTCATCGTCATCGGTATTCTTTATTTCGTCTACCGCACCTGGGTGGTCATCCGCGATTCCGCGAAGCACAAGTACAAGCCGAACATCGGTCTCAACCGCATCCAGGAACAGGAAGACTCCGACAGGCAGGACGCCTGAGCCGGCACCACGTTAATCCCATGGGCAGGCACATTCCATACACACGACTGCTGCTCTGCCTGGTCCTGCTGCTTCCATTCGCGACCGCGCAGGCCATCATCATCCGCCATGACAAGGCCGATCGACGCTACCGGGTTGATGATTCCCGCTACCCGCAACTGTTCTACCTGCACACCGGTTTCGACAACAAGATCTGCATCGCCACCCTGATCAGCCCGCACTGGGCCATCACTGCCGCCCATTGCGCCCGGCAAACTCCCTTGCTGGACGCCGTCACCCGCCAGGAGGAATACACCCTGACCATCGCCCGCAAGCAATACCAGGTAGCGGCACTGGTCATGCATCCCCGGCACGACACCGGCGACCAGATGCAGGATGTCGACCTGGCGCTGATCCGGCTGGATCGCGATGTGGAAAGCATCGCGCCGTTGCGGCTGAATCACGATGTCAACGAAACCGGCCAGGTATTGTCACTGGTCGGTTGGGGCTTTACCGGCATCGGCACACTGGGCATGCGCAACAACGATGGTCGCCTGCGCCGGGCGCAGAACCGGGTGGAGGAGGCGGGACAGTGGCTGTCGTTCGTCTTCGACGACCCGCGCGAACCGGGTAACGACGCATTGGAACTGGAAGGCATTCCCGGTCTCGGCGACAGCGGCGGGCCAGCGCTGCTCGAAACTGATGAGGGTCCGATGCTGGTGGGCATCGCCCTGGGAGAACTGGAAGTCGGCGAACCCCCAGAAGTACAGGGCCTGTACGGCACCATCCAGTTATACGAACGGATTTCCAGTCACCTGGAATGGATAGAGCAAATCATTGCCGAGTAGGGTCTACTCAATAACTGCTTCGGCAGCCTCTTCAATAACGTCGTTATTGAAGTCCGCACTGACGTTTTCTGCGGTTCCCTCAGGCGGCGGGTTAAGCAATCTTTCGATCCGGGCGGCAAGACGCTGGTTGTCCGGCTGCAGTTCCAGCATCTCCCGGAAATAGGGAATGATGCCTTCCTCGTCCACCGGCAACGGGACGTATTCCCCGTTCTGCAGCGCGAATTTCTGACCATTCTCCACCAGCAGGCTGCCCTTGTGGCTGCCGTAATAGGCGGCAATGCCGGTGTCGGTGATGATGACGCTGCCACCGAAGCGGGGCGTGATGATGCCGAGGTCGGGCGTATGTCCGACGATCACCGTGTTCACCTGGTAGGTCTCCAGCAGCGACCGTACATGTTCTCTTTCTGCGGCTTCCGGGTTCTGTGCGAGGCCGCGGTACCACAACGGACCGGTCTGTGAATCCCCCAGGCTGTTGTTGTAATCGTAGGCGCCCAGGATCTCGGCGCGGATCGTGTCGTTGATAGCAGTGATGGACTTGTCGAGCATGTCCGGGCCAAGACCGGCATGCATGAACAGCATGTCGTTGATGCGGATGACGCTGTTGTGGGTGCTCACCCAGGTGTTGAAGTCGCCGCCGGGCTGCCAGGTGAGGCGATGCTCGACGTAACCCAGGGGAAATTCCGCGTACCACTTGTCGCGGAACGCGTCGTCGATGATGACGGGCTCTTCCAGGGTTTCATTGCGTGCCTCGGTGGCCTGCACGATTTGCTGGTAATAGGCGTCACGCAGGCGGCCCGAGTTGCGGGAAGTCAGTGCTTCGTATTCGCCCGGGTGGACGTAACGCAGGTCGCCGGTGACGTTCATGAATTCATGGTTGCCGATGAGGGCGTGGACCATGCCGCCGGCGCGTTCCGCCTGGCGCTCGAGTCTCTGCAGGTGCTCGATGATCTTGTCGGTATCCGGGCCGCGGTCCGGCACATCGCCAACCTGCACGAAGTGGGTTTCACCGCCTGCCCAGTTGCCGCGCCGGTTGATGAGGCCGGCCTCTTCCAGCACCGCGACATAATTGTCGTAGTCTCCATGCACGTCGCCGATAACGACAAGCCTTTCCACGCCGTCCCATTCCGCCTGGACGGCATCCGCGGCGTGGGCGGCGGCCGCGCCAAACACCGCCAAAAGCAGTGCCGTGCGTAAGCAGCGTGTCAGGAGAGTGAACTTGCGCAGCATAGGTTAACCCCGGCAATCCCTGAGTATTTCCCGCTCCAGCTTGCGCGGGTCATCGATGATTTCATAGAAGTCCTCGAGGTATTTGACCGAACTTTGCGCCTCGCGTTCACTGATGTGGGTAGTGTCGCCTGCAATCGCCATCATGGCATCACGGTTGTTGCGGTAAATGCCGAGGGTGGCGTCGAGGACATCCTGCGGCACGCAGAAGCCGCGATACAGGCGCTGGCGCACGCTGCGCAATTTCAGTTGTGGCGCCGGCTGGGCATAGGAGGCATCGACATAGCCGGACGAATCGAAATCGTAGGGTGCCGGGTAATAACGGCTGCCGCCTTCCGGGTGAAAGAGCTTGGCGTTGTGGCAGCACTCATCCTCCGGTGCCGATATGATCGAGTAGTCCGTGTTGGCCACCATGTACATGAAAATATCCACCATGTTGCCCTGTTCGCGATCCAGTTGTTCCAGCGGAATGGCATTCAGATCCACGTTGTCGAGGCCGTTCCTGGCAGCCACGCGATCCTTGTGCTCGATGAAAGCGCCCAGCGAGATGCGTTCGCGGCCACGGTCGGTATCAACAAAAGTGACATTGACCAGGCGTGAGCGGTAGCTGAGGTCAGTGAGGACGTTGTAGAGGCGGTAGACCTGGTCCTCCTTGGCCACGTAGCGCTCGTAGCGTTCGCCATCCCTGCATTGCACCACCAGCTTCAGTTTGTTCTGGTTCTCAAACAGCGTACCCGCCACGTCATCCTTGTCGAGGTCGACCCACAGCTGGGCGTAATTGCAGATATCCTCGCGCAGGCGGAAATTGCCGCGCACCTCGTACTTCGCCTCCAGTGTCACCGGTGAGCCGTTTTCCATGTAGGTGAGTGTGCCGCCGGTGTACTCGGTGTCTTTGTCCCGTTCACGGTCGATGGTGGTGAACGGGCCGGTCAGGCTGATGTCGAGGATGTCGCCACTCTGAAAGAGCGGGTCGGGTTCCGCGGCGGCACGCAACGCGGTGGGCAGGAAAATGGCAGGCAGCAGGAAAAGGGCCATGAATGCCAGGTCGTGGATACGCAGTCCGGTGCTTGTCAGAAATTGGGCCATGGCGTCTTCCCGTGTCCGTTTGCTTTCAGTGTACCGCCAGACCCCGGGGTGCTCAACGACTCCCGTTCAGCCCGGCTTTGATGAAAATAGCATTCAAAAACAATAATTTACTTATTAAATATCCGGCATTACTATTACCGGAACCTGTTTTAACGCGAAACCCCAGAAAAATAACATGCAAAAATACCTGGATATCGTTGACCACCGCAGCCTGGGCATTTCGGTGCTGTGCATCGCCGTGACCTGGGGCTGCCTGCGTTTTGGCATCAGCTACAATGTCGATCTGATCATCTTCAGCATCGCCATCATTTTTCCTCTGGTGTTCACTATCCGCGAAGCCTTTCGCCGGCGCCAGAACGCCATCAAGCTCCTGAGTACGCTCAAGGCCTCCATCAGCGCCTTCTATTTCAGCCTGGAAAACAGCAACAAGCTGACCCAGGAGGAAAAGCTGGAAGTACATGACATGATGAACAAACTGTCCCGGACATTCATCGACGGCCTGAAGAAGAGGGATAACGGCAATATCAGTGCCGTGCGCGAGCAGGTGCGCAACATCTATGTATTTGTGGACACCAATCGCAATTCCATCTCCGGCAACTCGTCCCTCAAGCTCATCCGTCTGGTGCAGGATATCCAGGAGTGCATCGAGAACCTCAACGGCATCAAGATCCACGGTACGCCGGTCAGCCTGCGTGCCTATTGCCTGGTATTCATCTACGTCCTGCCGTTCATCTTCACCCCCACGCTGGTTTACAACCTGGCCAACCATGATGTCTGGCTGATTTATGCACTGAGTGTCTTTCACGGCTTTATCCTGATGTCCCTGTACAACCTGCAGGAACATATCGAGGACCCCTTCGACCAGATGGGGCTGGATGACATCAAGCTGGTGGAGTTCCAGTTCAGGGAAGAAACCGCGCCGGTGGCAACTGCAGCTTCCCCGGCACCCCAAAGCTGAGCTGTTACACAGAAAGTCTTATTCTTACTGGCCCGCAAGAAAAGTCAGTAATTACTAACTTTTTTCCGAAAAGGTCAAAATTGACAGGTGATACCGGTTGGTAGAGCTTGCTGACCGTCTACCAGGCACCGAATAATCAGAAATGATAGAAAAAAGCTAATCAATATAGCTATTGATTAGCTTTTCTATAAATTGGATTTGCCCTGACGAGCGCTCAGGCAAACAGGCTGGAGAACTTGCGGGCTTCGCGGGCCTTCCAGTGGTTGCGGTGGTACGCGTCACTGGCGAGCAGCGGCAGTACGGCACCGGCTTCGGCGAAGACCATCTGTTCACGGGCGATGTCCACCTTGCCCCAGCTGCAGGCTTCCTTCAGCGTGGAGCTGGAACAGGCGCCGTCGCGGGAGTCGGCCACGGTGATCTGGATAGCGTACTTGTGCATGTCCACTTCCTTGCCGAGGATTTCCGCACAGACCACGGTGTCCTGGGTGAAGTTCTTCGGCACACCGCCACCGATCATGAGCAGGCCGGTGGTGCCGGCCTTGATCTTGATGTCGGTGAGTTCACGGAAGTCGCGAATGGAATCCAGGGTCAGGTGCTGGTCCGGGTTGCGGTCCTGGTGGACCACCAGGCCGAAACCGGCGCTGGAATCGGTAAATGCCGGGCAGAAGATCGGCACGTCGTGCCTGAAGCAGGTTTCGACCAGGGAATTGTGCTTCTTCGCATTCTGCACGCACCAGCGGCCCATCTCGCGGATGAATTCGCGCGAGGAATAGGGCTTGGCCGGCAGGGAGTCGGCGATGTCGGCAATGGTGTGATCCACGGCCTGAAGCTCGTTCTCGTCGATGAGGGTGTCGTAGATGCGGTCGATGTACATGTCGCGCAGCTGGCGGTCATCGAGGTCGGCCGAACCCTGGTAATGCTTGAAGCCCATGGCCTCAAAGAAATCCATATCGACGATGCTGGCTCCGGTAGCCACGACGGCGTCGACCATGTTGTATTTCACCAGATCGGTGTACAGGTCCATGCAGCCGCCGGCAGAAGTGGAGCCAGCTATCGTCAGAATGATGGAGCAGTTTTTGTCCGCCAGCATCTCGTTGAAGATTTCAGTGGCAGAGGCCAGGTCACGGGACGTGAAGGACATCTTCGCCATGGAATCGATGATCGGGCGGGCGTCGAAACTGGTGATGTCGATGTGCTCGACGGTTTTTGACAGCAGCGCTGCGCGGTAATCCTGTTCGGATTTGATATTAACCTGCGTCATGATTGGTCTCCTGTTTCAGGGCCTTGATGTTTGCGCCGGGCTTGGCGTTCTTCAAGGGTACAAGGGCGCCGCCGGCCTGGAAGGCCTTGCCGGGGGCGGTGCTGGCAGGCATGGCCGGCACCAGCGTATCGGCATCGCCCTGGTACAGGGACAGCGCCGGCACCGTATCCACGATGACCTGGCTGCATTCGCCGAAATGATTGAAGGCGGTGCGCATGCTGACGCTGTAGGCGCCCATGTTATCGATCTCGATGTAGTCGCCTTCATCGATATCAGCAGGCAGTACGAACGGGCCACGCATGGCGTCGATGCTGTCGCAGGTGGGGCCGAAGAAACTGAATTCTTCCATCTGTACGGCGGGATCGAACAGGCTGACCTTGCGCACCGGGTACACCATGGCGGGCTGGCCGGCATCGAACAGGCCGCCGTAAGTACCGTCGTTCAGGTACAGGGCATTGCCTTTCCTGAGTTCCACTTTCACCACCAGGGAGGCGCCTTCGGCTACCAGGGCGCGGCCGGGTTCACACCACAGCTCACAGGTCTCGAGCACCATGGATTCCTCAAAGCTCTCGTGGATGACCTTGATGTAGTCTTTCAGCGGCGGCGGCACCAGGCCAGGATAGACGGACGGGAAACCGCCGCCTACGTCCATGATGTCGATAATGACGCCGGACTTGATGATAAGCGCACTGGCTTCCTGCATGGCAATGCGGAAGGCTTCCGGATTCATCAGCTGAGAACCGGCGTGGAAGCAGATACCGAGTTTGTCGGCGTACTGTCTCGCGCGGAACAACAGGCGCTGCGCCTCTTTGCCGCGGGTGCCGAACTTGCCGGCCAGCGAATGGTTGCTGTGGCGGTTGGACACGCTGATGCGTACAAACAGGTTGAGGTCCTGTGCCTCGTTTGTCTCGGTCAGGATCTTGTCCAGTTCGTCCTGGGTGTCGAGCGAGAAATCCCGCACGCCGTAATCGAAATAGGCGCGGCGGATGGCTTCGCGACTTTTCACCGGGTGCATGAAGGACATGCGGGCACCGGGGGCGACACGATTCACCAGTTCGATTTCGCCTAAAGAGGCGACATCGAAATGGTCAAGGCCGGCTTCGAAGACCGTGCGGACAAATTCCGGGTTGGTTTTTACCGCAAATAGAACACGACCAGGAAAATTATCCTGGAACCACTTCGTGGCAATGGTTACGGCTGAGGGGCGGAGACAGTAAACAGGTTGTTCCGGCCGCGTTGCTTTGACCATTGCGTATACAGAATTGAACTTATGCATCTCATAAATCACCGTATAGGCAACCAAACAAGGCGCCAGAGCAACCGGATTCCCTGGGGAAACGCAGGTGCTGAATTCCTGGCGAGCGCGCATTGTAGGATTTTTTGGCCGTGTGTAAAGCAGTTTTTTTATTATTTGGGGTTTTTGGGTAAATCTTTGCCTTTTCAGGGGGTTAGGGGGCTTCTTTTGGTCCATTTTGGGGCTTTCCGCTGAAGGCTGTCCCGGTGTTCGTGCAGCAGGTTTTGCTGGGCAAATTTGAGTCCTTGGCTATAATAACTATCAATTTATATAGTCCACAGCTATCAGAAAGGCTGTCAAGAAAGCCGTCTGTCAGCCGCAGGGAGAGCATACGCGTCATGACTGCCAAAAAACCCTCCATCAAGCAGCTCGAATACTTCGTCACCATTGCCCGCTCGTCCAATTTCCGCAAGGCTGCAGCCAAGCTCGGCATCAGTCAGCCCACCCTGACCAACCAGGTAGTGGCCATGGAGGAAGCGCTTGGCGTCCAGCTCTTCGAACGCTCCCGCGCCGGCACGTTGTTATCACCGGAAGGCCGGGAACTGCTGCCCGTGGCGCGCGACATCCTCGACCGCTACCAGCACATGATGGATACCGCGCACAGCAGCAATCGCGAGATGGGCGGCACTTTCAAGCTGGGCGTGTCCCCGACCATCGGCCCGCACCTGTTGCCACACCTGTTGCCGGATTTGCATGGGCGCTACCCGAAACTGAAACTGCACCTGCGTGAGGGCGATCCGCGCGACCTGGAATCCGGGCTGGCGAAAGGTACCTTCGATCTCATCATGACGGTGCTGCCCATGCAATCCACCGAGAACCGGGTAAGACCCCTGTTCACCGAGCCGATCAAGATCGTGGTGTCGCAACAGCATCCCCTGGCCGGGCGCGGCACCATCAGTGGCAGGGAACTGCACGGACAGTCGGTGCTGACCATCGACGATCATTACCACCTGCACCGCCAGATCGCCGGCTTGTGCGAACGCTTTGGCGCCAGCCTGAAGCGGGAGTTCGAGGGCAACAGCCTGGATACGCTGAGCCAGATGGTGATGATGGATCTCGGCGTGGCCTTCCTGCCGGAATTGTTCGTGCAGAGCGAGTTAAAGAAGGGCGCGAGCCTGAGCGTACTGAACCTGGAAGAGGAGGAGGTGGTGCGCAACCATGTGGCCGCGTGGCGCATCAACTCGTCGTCACGGCACCTGTTTCAGAAGCTGTCTTACGATATCAAGGCGATCGCCATGGACAAGTTCGCGGGGATACTGACGGAAGTGGTGACCGAGGAAAATATCTAGGGATAGGGCTTAAATAGAGGGCTGGTCGAGGTTTTATTCGCGCAGTATTCCGTCTGGCGTTAATTTAATCATTCATGTAGAAGATTATGCTTGCTCCCAATGAAACCAAACCAGAAAGAAGCAATAAAACAAAATAAAAAACTCTCAAGGCAAAAATACGAAGCTCGGAGTTAGTACTGAAATATAAATACCCCCCCCCTCGCTTCTATGGATAACAACCTGGTCGCCGACTTTTTTTGTGGTGCCGATCACAAATAGCCTATCTCCGGGTAAAACTGCATAAACACTTATCCTGTGGGGTGCTTTTTTCCATCGTTCGTTATCTATAGTCATTAATCCGTTTTCTTCCAAATATTCCGGGGTGGCTCGAAGCCCGTCTACGATTTTTCTCAGGTCAACTGATGCGCCTTCGGGGATAACCTTAACCACTCCCGTCTCATCGGAAACTTCGAAAGCTGGAATGCTTTCATCAGCCCATGCGAGGTTCCATGTATAACGGGACCCTCCCTTGCCGCTGTTGCTGGATAAAGTTTCTCTTTCTATGGCATAGGTGTAAAAAATGCTTTCAATGTCTGTCGCGGGTGCTTTTAAAAGCGCTTCTGTACTTGCCTTGCCGGAAATTTTAACCAGAGTATCCAGCGGCAGATCTTTGATTCTGGACCTTTTTAAAGTGATTGCTTCAATCAGAAGCCTGAATGATTCCCAGGCGAAAAAAAACAGGACAAGGGCGGGAATCAGAAAAAATATGCTGCCAATGAGTGATTCCATAATTCAGAAATAAAAAATCTTTTGGTCTTTGATCTTAAGTATTAATTATGGTGAGTGATATATACACATTCAGTGATGGTTTCTTGCATTCAGGGCAGGGCAAAAACAAATATGTTGCCGCCCGGTTCCTGTCCTTCCAGTACCTCCGGTGTGAGGCCGCCGATGCCGAGCGACAACAGCGAAGGGCCTGTCGTTACGCTGATGTACTGCTTGCCGTTCACCGCGAAACTGATCGGGTAACCACTGACCGGCGCGCCGAGCCAGGCTTCCCACAGGACTTCCCCGGTCTCATCGTTATACGCCTTGAAACTGCCCGCAATATCCCCCGCAAACACCAGTCCGCCAGCAGTGGCAACCATGGACATGATGCCGCTGCGCTGCTCCTGCCGCCAGAGTGTTTCACCGGTGGCGGCGGAAATGGCCCAGGCGGAGCCGGCATTCTCGACACCCTCGGGCAGGCGCATGGTGTCGAAGAAATCGAAGCCGTAACTCTTTGAACGGTCCCATTCTCCCGGGGCGGAATTCGCCGTCGCGTCCATGCAGACATTGAACAGCGGCATGTACATGGCATTGGTGCGCGGGCTGTAGGCACCGGCCTGCCAGTTCTTGCCGCCGAGGCCGCTGGGGCAGACGAAACGGGTCTGTCCCTTTTCGGTGAAGGTGGCGTCCGGATTGATGAAGACTTCACCCGTTTCGCCGTCGATACTGGCAACGACATTCTGCATGATGGTTTGCCGGGCCCACAGGAACTCGCCGGTTTCGCGGTCGAGCGTGTAGACGATGCCGGTTTTCCCCGGGACGCCCGTCATGACCTTGCGGGTTTCCCCAGGCACCAGGTCGGGATTGATCCAGTCCACCGCATCAGGGTTCGGTGAAACGACTGTATCGACGAGCAACCGCTCGTAGACATGGTCGAGATCCCAGTGGTCCACCATGTGCTGGTAATACCAGACGATCTCACCGGTATTGGCGTCCAGCGCCAGCGTCGAGTTGTGGTAGAGGTACTGCTTGTCATTGCCGTCGAGCAGGTACTTGGGGGCGGGCATGGTGACCGACGTGCCGGTTAGCACCAGGTCCTGTTCCAGGTCGTAGCTGGGCACCATCCAGGTGCCGACCTGGTAGCGCTTGTCGATGGGCACGTCTCCCCAGCTTTCATCGCCGGGTTCCCCCGGTTTGGGAATGGTGCTGGTGCGCCACAATTCCTTGCCGGTGGCCGCATCGTAGGCGCTGATGATGCAGCCGTTGTTGGTGGCGTCCGGCTGGCACTGCCGTCCGGCGATGACCTTGCCGTTGACAGCGATCGGGCCGGAGGTTGCCCGTGCCCTCACTTCCGGGTCGAACACCTGCGTCTGCCAGACCTGTTCACCGGTCAATGCATCCAGTGCATAGACAGTATTGTCGCTGCCGGTATTGATGATCGTTCGGCCCCACAGGGCGAGGGTACGGTTGGTGCCGCCGCCGACGCCCTCCGGATAGGGGCGCTGGTATTCCCAGAGCACCTCGCCGGTGGCGGCGTTGAAGGCCTGGATGTAATCGCTGGCGCTGGGCACGAACAGGCGGCCGTCATGGGCGATGGGGGCGCCTTGCTGCATGCCCGGGCCAACCGGCTGCTGCCAGACCAGCGCCAGGTCTTTCACATTGGTCTGGTTGATCTCTTCTAACGGGCTGTAACCCCAGCTGTCCAGCGTGCGGCGCCAGAGCAGCCAGTCGGCCGGGTCGGGCGTGGCAATCATCGCATCGGTGACGGGCGTGAAGGCAGGTGGCTGTGCCACTACGGGCAGTGACAGCATGATTGCCAGTAAAAGGGAAATGAGCCGGGGATATTGTTGTTTTGTCACAGCCACCTCATTCTGGGGAATTCTCTTGTCAGGCCAGCACGGGGGCCTGCAAGTGCCATGTCGATGCCTGCTGGAAGGCATGGGCCAGGCTGAACATCACGTCCTCGCGCAAGCGTGCGCTGGAAATCTGCAAGCCGATGGGCAGGCCGTCGGCACTGAAACCAATCGGAACCGAAATCGTCGGGATGCCATAAAGATTGAACGGGGCGGTGTTGCGCGTGGACGGCTCCGCGCCGGATGCTTGCGCCGGATTGATTGCACTGTCGATACGCTCGGGTAAACCCGGCGCCGTCGGCGTCACCAGCACGTCCACTTCGGCAAACACATCGGCGATGAGATTGCGCGCACGAATCATGTCCTGCTGTGCGCGAATATAGTCTGCAGTACTGACCGCGCCGGCGGCGAGCAGTCGCTCAAGGGTAACCGCATCGTACAGGGCATGATTGTTCTGATCGGCCAGGTAGTCTTCATGCCAGGCGTAGCTTTCCGCCAGGAGCGGGGCGAAGTTCGGTACTTCCGGCAAGTTCACTTCCCGAGAGCCGGCGGTGATGCCGTTCAGTACGTCCAGCGCCGCATTCACCGCCGTTTCGGTGTCCGGGTGCAGGCGCGGGAAATAATCGCCGGACGGCAGGCCAATGCGCAGGCTGTTCACCGGCCGCGACAGGGCATCCAGGTAATCCACTGCGCCCGCCTGGATGCTCACGGGATCGCGCGGATCGAATCCGGCCATGGCCTGCAGCATGACGGCGGCATCGGCTGCGCTGCCGGTAATGGGGCCGACGTGATCGAGGGACTCGGCGACCGGAATGATGTTGCGAATCGACGCCAGGCCATGGGTGGCCTTGAGACCGGTGACGCCGCAGTAGGCGGCGGGCAGGCGGATGGAGGCCAGGGTATCGGTACCCAGTGCTGCACAGCACAGGCGCGCCGCCATGGCAGCAGCGGAACCGCCGGAGGAGCCACCGGGAATGTGATCGAGGTTCCACGGATTGTGCACTGGTCCGAAATGGGTGATGGCCGACGTGCCGCCCCAGGCGAATTCGTGCATGTTGAGCTTGCCGAGCAGGATGGCGCCGGCATCGCGCAAACGTATGTAAATGGGGGCATCGGTATCCGGCACGCGATCCTTCAGCAACGTGCTGGAGGCGGTGGTGAGTATGCCGGCGGTATCGATGTTGTCTTTAAGCCCGATGGGTATGCCGTGCAGCGGTCCGCGCCAGGTGCCGCGCATCAGTTCCTGCTCCAGGATCAGCGCCTGGGACAGGGCCACATCCGCGGTCACCGTGTTGTAGCAATTCACCAGGGGCTGCAGCAGCGCGATGCGATCGAGATAGGCTTGCGTCAGTTCGACCGGGGAAAGCTGGCGGCGCCGGATCAGGCTGGATGCCTCCATGACCGACAGGGAGGTCAGTTCGGTTTGCTGTGCACGCAGCGGCGTGATTCTGAATGCTGCCATCGAGGCAAGGCTGGCGGAGAGAAATGCTCGGCGACTGGTCATGGAGTTACCTGTTGTTATTTTGCTATTGCCCAGTTTCGGACATGTTAGTGCAGGT
>CAZVSC010000015.1:15851-22873 GCA_964629325.1 uncultured Enterobacteriaceae bacterium | reverse complement strand
CAGCCAGCAATCCCCCGCATCCAGCAGGATGTGAACGCACAACCCGATACCCACCAGGCGCGTTTTGGGATGGCACAGCATTGCCACGTACACGGGAATCACCCAGTACGTGTGCAAAGGATGAAAGCCGATGCTGCAACGGTCCGGGTCGTAGATGGGGTCTGCCAGCAGGTGGTCGACGTCGATGAGAAGCCCGCACAGCAGAAGGCCAAAGGCCTTCAGCCATTTCTTCAGGTAGAAGGTGCCAGCGATGGCCAGCGGGACAAGGAAGTGCAGAGCTATATGGATCAAGAGTGTCGGCTAAAGTTGAAAACGGTGTTTATCGGCACCGGCCTGCAAGGCCGGTTGCCAACGATTAGAAGTCTTTGATCTTGTGCCCGCTGAGGTTACCCAGCGCATCGAAGCAGGCATACTTGTAGAGATCGTGCAGGGTCGGGTAGTTGAACACCGTGGCGACCACCTCGTTCACGGTTTTTTCCGATTCGACGATGGCCAGGCCATAGTGAATCAGTTCGCTGGCCATGCGGCCCATGATGTGCACGCCGCGAATCACCAGGTCTTCCTTCGAAACGATCATTTTCAGTACGCCGGAACGAGCGCCCATGATACGGCCGCGCGGGATCTTGGAATGGTGGGAACGTCCGACCACGTAGTCCATGCCCTCGGCCTGGGCCTGCTCCTCGGTGATGCCTACCATGGACACTTCGGGGATGGTGTAGATGCCGTAGGGGATGATCTTGGGCAGGGCGTCCAGGTCGTTGATGCCGAAAATGTGTGATACCGCCACGCGGCCCTGGTCCATGCTGGTGGAGGCCAGCGCCGGGAAGCCGATGACGTCACCCACGGCATAGATGTTTTTCTGCGAGGTCTGGTAATGCTCGTTGACGATAATGGCCTCGCGCTTGCCGATTTCAACGCCGGCGTTTTCGCAATGCAATTCCCTCGTGGTGCCGCTGCGTCCGGCGGCGAACAGGAACATGTCGACATCGAACACCATGCCGTCCTTCAGGCGGATCTGGATATCGTCCTCGATATTCTCGGGTACGTTCATTTCGTCGATGGATGCGTTGAACAGGATATTGACGCCGTCGTCGTGCATCTGCGTGACCAGCGCCTGCGAGATTTCATTGTCCAGAAAGGGCAGGATGCGGTCGCTGTTGTTGACCAGGTAGACCTTGCAGCCCATGACGCCGAAGATGGTGGCGTACTCGCAGCCGATGACGCCGGCGCCGACGATGCACAGCGACTCCGGTATGCGCATGATGTTCAGGATGGTGTCGGAGTCGTGGACGATGATGCCGTCGAAATAGATGTTGTCGGGATGGAAGGGGTAGGAGCCGGTGGCGATGAGAATGTGATCGCCCGTAATGGTTTTTTCATCCGGGCCCTCGGTGATCTTGATTGTGTGTGCGTCGACGAATGAGCCGGTGCCCTGGTACAGGTCGATCTTGTGGCGCTGGATGTTCTTCAGCACCTCCTGTTCGAGGGTCTCGATGACGTAGTTCTTGCGGTAGAGGAAATCCTGGATAGTGGTCTTGCCGTCGAGAACGCGGTCGTGGCCGTAGATGCCGGTGTCGTACTTGCCGGAATAGTAGAGGGCGGATTCCTTCAGCGTCTTGGAGGGCAGGGTGCCCGTGTTGACGCCGGCGCCGCCATAGCACTTTTCCTTCTCGATGATGGCGACCTTTTTGCCGAAGTAAGCGGCCTTGGCGGCGGCTTTTTCGCCGGCCGGGCCGGTACCGAGAACGATCAGGTCATACTGGTGTGCTGCTGGCATGCGACAGGTGGCTAGTTGCGCAGCTCTTCCGCATTGCCTGAGAACAGGCGGCGGCCGTCTTCCAGTTGGATGCCGCGGATATTCGCGGTGGGTGTACCGTTGCGGGCCCGGAATCCCTCGACCACGATGGTCGTGCCCGCCGGCAGGTCTTCCCGTTTCCAGCCGCGGCGGATGAGATTGTTGGCGGCACTGGTTTCCAGGGCCCAGTTGGTGACGCTGCCGTCATCGTTCTCCACGTCGATATAGATCCAGCCGTGCGGGTTGGACCATTGCATGCGCGTCACCTTGCCGGTCAGCGCGATCGGTTGCTCGATATCGAATTCCGCGGAAAAGGAATGGTGGGCCAGGGTAGGACCCGCACCGAATGCCAGGGCGGCGGTGCACAAAACCAGGGACAGTGTTGTCTTCATAGTAATACTCACTCCTGCTGCTGTGCGCGGTGTTCGTCGCGCACGTCTCTGAGGTGTTCAAGGTCATTATTATCTTCCAGGCAGGCGACTTCCAGCAATTCGCCGTCCTGGCGGGGCATGGGCATCTCCATGGTCCAGGGCCTTGAGTAGGGTATCGGGTCGGACACGACCGCGCGATAGATGATCTGATCGGCCTGGGGAATATAGTATTCACGCACGGTCTGGGCATGGCTCGTCACATCGCCGAGCTCGTTGAGCCAGGCCTTGCCGTTGTAGTTGGCCGAATCGATCACCAGCACGTCGCCTTCCCAGTGGCCCAGCGCATCACCCATCCACAACCGTATGTTGTCCGGCAGGTGCTCGCGCCGGTTCATGTCGATGACCCGGTAGGACATGCGTTCGTGCAGGACGACGGTGTAGCCGGGCGGCTGCAGGATCATGTAGGGCGACGGTACGTAATGTGAACGCGGGATGCCGGCCACGAAACAATGTGCGGTGGGATCGTCGTAGCCGCGCCAGGGCTCGCGCCGTTCCAGCATCTCGGTACGGGCCCACGGCTGGTAGGGCAGTATGCCATCTATGGGATCGATGATGACGCCGTTGGCGGGTGGAAACAGGGCCAGGTTCTCGCGCTTTTCCAGGCCGTAGTTGGCGATGCCGCCCTGGGTATACAGGCCGGTCAGGTCGGGCGTGCCGTCGGCATGACGGGGAATGCCGGCGGGCACGGCGGGCAGCGGCAGGTCGGCGCCCGCGTTTGCATCGAAGGGAATGTTCGCTTCCGGAATGGGTGCCGGATGCCAGAGGCTGTCCACGCGCTCGAAGGCGCCGTTGGCTTCCTCGACCTCCGCCTGGCACTGGTATTCCAGCAGGCGGGTCATGTCGGTCTGGCGCACCAGCGGGTAGGAAATTGTCCAGGGTTCGGTGAATACTTCCGGGTCGTCGATGGTGGCTTCATAACGGATGGTGTCGGCATCGACCATCGTGTAGCGCTCGGTGATCACGGCGCCGATGCTGTGGAAGTTGCCCGCGGCATCCATCCAGTGACGGTCATTGGAGTCGCGCACGACCACCACGAAGGTGTCGCCTTCCCAGTGGCCGCGGGAATCGCCCATCCAGTGCTCGAACCCGGGATACATCTGCTCCTGACCGTCGGCATAGATAAGCCGGTATACCTGGGTCCATTCGAAGGTGATGGCGACATGCTCGGGAGTCTGGAAGATCTGGAAGGGCCAGGGCATGGCCATGATGCGCGGAACGCCGGGCAGGTAGCACTTGTTGAGGGGATCGAGTTCGGCGCGGTTGGCGAAATTTTCCTGCTGTTTGGCCCGCGCCCAGTCCTGGTAAGGGATGCTGCCGCCGGCGACGACGCTTTGTCCGGCCTGCATGTCATGGCGGGCGACATGGTCTTCCAGGCTGTAAGCGGCCCGGGTCTGGGCCTGCCAGATACCCTGCAGGAAGGGTGTGCCGTCAGTGGTGCGTGGAATGTCCTGGGCCATTGCCGGCAATGCACCGGCCAAGAGCGGCACCAGGCAGATCAAAAACTGGCGTACTTTCATGAAGATTCCCCTATCGACACGGCAGAATAATCTGCCGTTACGGTCATGTCCAATCTATCCGGGTGCAATAATCAAGGAAAACCCTGCTGTTGTAAAAATCCCGGGGCAGCGAGTAATGCCTGAAACCCCGGCTTCAAGCAGTGCCTGAAATGTGTCAGCATTGACCATACATGTATGGAGGATGAGAGATGCGCTCTTTCCTGTTGACCCTTTTACTGCTGATGCCGATTTCCGCCTATACCCAATCCGAATTCACCCTGTCGGACGGCTCTGCCTTCCGGGCCTACTTCGATACCCCCGGTGCAGGGGAGCATCCGCTGGTTGTGATCCTGGGCGGTGGTCCGGGGGATGCCCGTATCGCCAGCAGCGCCTTTCGCAACCACGGTGATGGCTTCATCGACCGCGGCTGGGCCGTGGTGGCGCCAGTATCGCCGAACGGGCAGTCGTTCTGGGGAGAAAACGGCGGCAAGGTCTACGATCTCATTGCCACCCTCAAAAAACGCGATGATATCGCCGATGGCCCGGTCCTGTTGATGGGGATCTCCAACGGCGGCATCTCATCCCTCGATATCGCCTCGAGAAGCCCCCGTGATTACCTGGGCATCATCGCCGTGCCGGCGCTGGCATCCGATTCACCGCAACTGGCCGCCCTGAAGGACTTTCCCGTTTTCCTGCGCATCGGCAGCGAGGACAGGCTGGGGTGGGGCAGTCGTTTCGACGACACGGTGCGTGTCCTCGAGCGGGCCGGGGTGGTGCTGGATGCAAAGCTTCTGCAGGGCACGGGACACACTTTCCCGCTGGACTGGAATGACGTGGACGCCTGGCTCGGTACACTGCAGGCGCGTTAATCAATCTCAGAAAAAGATGCGCTGGCCGATATAGGGAATCTCGGTGGCCCGTTTGTGTTCGCGCCACAGTTTCATCGACAGGGTATCCAGTGCGTTGAGTTCGCCGTGTACGAGCATCACTCTTGGCTTGCCCTCCACCTGGAGCAGCCAGTCGACCAGCTCCGCCTGGTCGGCATGGGCGGAAAAACCGTTCAGCGTTTCGATCTTCGCCTTGACGATCATTTCCTCGCCGAACAGGCGAATCTCCTTCGCGCCGTCAACCAGGATCCTGCCCAGCGTACCAGCCGCCTGGAAACCGACGAACATCACCGTGTTGTTCTTGTTCCATACCCGCTCCTTGAGATGGTGGCGAATCCTGCCGCCGGTGCACATGCCGCTGCCCGCGATGATGATGGCGCCGTGCTTGATGTCGTTGAGTGCCATCGATTCCTCGGGCGTATCGACGTATTCCAGGTTGGGCAGGAAGTTTTTCAGCGAGCCTTTGTGCATTTCCCGGATCTTTGCCGCGTCCTGGCGGTCCAGTACGTGCAGGCATTCGTCGTAGACATCGGTCACCGCGATAGCCATGGGACTGTCCAGGTAGACCTGCCAGGGGTCCAGTTTGCCGGCGTGGTGCAGCTGGCCGAGATGGAAGAGGACTTCCTGCGTCCTGCCGACGGCGAAAGAGGGAATCAGGATGTTGCCCTTGCGCTTCCAGCTCTCCCGCAGGATTTCCTCGAACTGCTGCATGGTATTCGCGAGGCTGCGATGGTTGCGGTTGCCATAGGTGCCTTCCATGAGCAGGAGATCAGCGCTTTTCACCGTTGCCGGTTCGTTCATCAGCACGGCCACCTTCTTGCCGAGGTCGCCCGAAAAAACCAGCTTCTTGTCGCGGCCGTCCTCCGGGAAGGTCAGTTCGGTAATGGCGGCGCCCAGTATGTGGCCGGCATCGAGGAAGCGCAGGCTGGCCTTGCCGGTCTTGCCGACCGGCCAGTCCCTGCCGTATGGCACGGGGCGGCACAATTCGATGGCGGTTTCCACATCCTTCTTCGTATAGATGGGCTTGAGGGGCTTCAGGCCCTTGCGCTGGCGGCGGCGGTTTTCATGCTTGAGGTCGCGCTCGTAAAGTCCGGCCGCATCGTTGAACATGATCGGCAGCAATTTCAGGGTGCCGGGTGTGCAGTAGATAGTGCCGCTGAACCCCCGGCTCACCAGCAACGGTATCAGGCCGCTGTGGTCCAGGTGGGCATGGGACAGGATCAGGTTGTCGATGGAAGTGGGGTCGAAGGGGAAGCTTTCTTCCTGCAGGCGGTCGACCGCATCACCACCCTGGTGCATGCCGCAGTCGAGCAGGGTGCGGCCCAGTGATTCGGTTTCCAGCAAGTAACAGGAACCCGTTACCTGTTGTGCGGCGCCAAGAAATTGCAGTTCAGCCAAGTCATTCTCCCCGGTTGTAAGCCTGTATTTCAGTCCCATTACAACGTCACGAAACTGACAAAGCAACCGGAATTAGTGCCTGATTTGACATGTAATAAGTGACAAAATAGCAAGCATGGGCAGTCATCATCACCATCATTCGCGCTCCGATCGCATCGGCTGGGCATTTTTCCTGAATGCCGGGTTTACGATCATTGAGTTCATCGGTGGATTGCTGACCAATTCCACCGCCATCATGGCCGATGCCGTGCACGACCTCGGTGACAGCCTTTCCATCGGTTCGGCCTGGGTGCTGGATCGCCTGTCCAACAAAGACGCCGACGAAGTTTTTACCTACGGTTATCGCAGGCTGTCCCTGTTCGGCGCCCTGATAAACAGCGTCATCCTGGTCATCGGTTCCGCCTGGGTACTGCTGGAGTCGGTGCCCAGGCTGTTCCGGCCCGAGATGCCCATGGCCGCAGGCATGCTGGGTCTGGCAGTGCTTGGCATCACGGTTAACGGCTTTGCTGCGTGGAAACTGAGCGGCGGCAATTCAATGAACGAGAAGGTGCTTAACTGGCACTTGCTGGAGGATGTGCTGGGCTGGGCAGCGGTGCTGATTGTGTCCATCGTACTGATGTTCGTGGAGTGGCCGATCCTCGACCCGCTGCTGGCGGTGATCTTCACCACTTTCATCCTGTTCAATATCTACAAGCATTTCAAGGAGACGCTGAAGATTTTTTTCCAGGCAGTGCCCGAGTCGCTGCTTGCCAGCAAGATCAATCTTGAGCTGATGAAAATCACCGATATTGCCGGCATCCACCATGAACACTGCTGGTCACTGGACGGCGAGCATCATGTCTATACGGCGCACCTGCTGCTGCATGAGGCGCTCAATGCCGCCGAGCAGCATGCCCTGAAAAAACGCATTGCAGACAAGCTGGCGCCGTTTTCGCTGACCCACACCACCATCGAGCTGGAATTTCCCGATGAGGCCTGCAGAGACAGGCATGAGTGAGCCGGCAGTAGTCAGGGA